>NZ_JAPKIC010000005.1:0-355734 GCF_036759945.1 Kluyvera sp. CHPC 1.251
CTGACCCGGCGGCTTGTTTGCCGTTGTTCCGTCTCAGTGGGGCCGCATTATAGGGCGTTAATTCAGGCTGACAAGAGGAAAAATGCATTTTTCTTTCAACCGCTCACCTTTTCGCCTCTTTGCCGCTTATTTCTGCTTTTTGATAGCAGCTGGCAGGTCTGCAAGGCTATTAATCACCCAATCCGCGGCTTTTTCCGCTTCTTCGGTAACCGGTTTGCCCGTACGCACCAGCACTTTAGTACCCACGTTCGCTGCCGCAGCTGCCTGCATGTCTTCTACTTTGTCACCGACCATATAAGAAGAAGCCATATCAATGTGCAGGAACTCCTGCGCTGATTTGAACATTCCCGGATGCGGTTTACGGCAATCACACACCTGGCGGTACTCTTCTACCGTACCCTGCGGGTGATGCGGGCAATAGTAGATGCCGTCCAGATCGACACCGCGGTCTGCGAGAGACCAGTCCATCCATTCCGTCAGCGTTTCAAACTGCGCTTCGGTAAACTTCCCGCGAGCAATACCAGACTGGTTAGTGACCAGCACCAGCGCATAGCCCATCTCTTTTAATTCGCGCATGGCGTCGATAACGCCATCAATAAACTCAAATTCATCGATTTCATGAACGTAGCCATGATCGACATTAATCGTGCCGTCACGATCGAGAAAAATAGCGGGTACAGACTTTGCCACCGTGTTGCTCCTGAATAAGGCATGTATTCTTAGTATCGCATGTTTCGACAGGCAAGAAAGCGTCGATCGCATAAATCAGATTGATTTAGCCGTCTAGATGCCTTAACATCCGTTTTGTTGACGGTCATCGCCCGTCTCTGGCAGAAGAAAATGCCACGGATAACTCCTAACCGATAATAAATAATCTAATGATTAAACTTTCGAATATCACCAAGGTGTTCCAGCAGGGCCACCGCACTATTCAGGCGCTGAACAACGTTAGCCTGCACGTGCCTGCGGGACAAATTTATGGCGTCATTGGCGCATCCGGTGCAGGTAAAAGTACGCTGATTCGCTGCGTCAACCTGCTTGAACGCCCAACAGAAGGCAGCGTTCAGGTTGGCGGCCAGGAACTTACCGCACTGTCCGAAGCGGCGTTGACCAAAGCGCGTCGCCAGATTGGCATGATCTTCCAGCACTTTAACCTGCTCTCTTCACGCACGGTGTTTGGCAACGTTGCGCTGCCGCTGGAGCTCGATAACACGCCTAAAGATGAAGTAAAACGTCGCGTCACTGAGCTGCTGGACCTCGTAGGTCTGGGCGACAAGCATGATAGCTACCCGGCAAATCTGTCCGGTGGGCAAAAACAGCGTGTGGCGATTGCCCGTGCGCTGGCCAGCAACCCGAAGGTTCTGCTGTGTGATGAGGCCACCAGCGCGCTGGATCCGGCAACCACTCGCTCCATCCTCGAACTGCTGAAAGACATTAACCGTCGCCTGGGTCTGACGATTCTGCTCATCACCCACGAAATGGATGTGGTAAAGCGTATCTGTGACTGTGTGGCGGTTATCAGCAACGGCGAGCTTATCGAGCAGGATACGGTGAGCGAAGTCTTCTCTCATCCGAAGACCCCGCTGGCACAGCAGTTTATTCAGTCCACGCTGCATCTGGATATTCCAGAAGATTACCAGGCGCGTCTGAAAGATGCACAAACTGCTGATAGCGTACCGATGCTGCGCATGGAGTTTACCGGCCATTCGGTTGATGCTCCGCTGCTGTCGGAAACCGCACGTCGCTTTAACGTGAACAACAACATTATTAGCGCGCAGATGGATTACGCAGGCGGCGTGAAGTTCGGCATTATGCTGACGGAAATGCACGGTACGCCTGAAGATACGCAAGCAGCCATCGCCTGGCTGCAGCAACACCATGTAAAAGTAGAGGTACTGGGTTATGTCTGAGGCCATGATGTGGTTACTGGCGCGTGGCGTCTGGGAAACGCTGGCGATGACATTCGTGTCGGGCTTTTTCGGCTTCGTGATTGGTCTGCCGGTCGGTGTGCTTTTATATACCACGCGCCCGGGGCAAATCATTGAGAACGGCAAGCTCTACCGTATTCTCTCTGCGCTGGTGAATATCTTCCGTTCCATCCCGTTCATTATCCTGCTGGTATGGATGATTCCATTTACCCGCATTATTGTCGGTACCTCTATCGGCCTGCAGGCCGCGATCGTTCCGTTGACGGTCGGTGCCGCACCGTTCATTGCACGTATGGTGGAAAACGCCCTGCTGGAAATCCCTACCGGGCTGATTGAAGCTTCCCGCGCAATGGGCGCCACGCCGATGCAGATCGTACGTAAAGTCCTGCTGCCAGAAGCGCTGCCAGGCCTGGTGAACGCGGCAACCATCACGCTGATTACGCTGGTTGGTTACTCCGCGATGGGCGGTGCCGTCGGTGCCGGCGGTCTGGGCCAGATTGGCTATCAGTATGGCTACATTGGATATAATGCGGTAGTGATGAATACAGTACTGGTATTGCTGGTCGTTCTGGTTTATTTAATTCAAGTATCTGGCGATCGTATCGTTCGGGCAGTCACTCATAAATAGCGTTACACACAACACAACTCAAAAGTTTAAGGATATAAGCATGGCGTTCAATTTTAAAACCTTTGCGGCAGTTGGAGCCCTGATTGGTTCTCTGGCACTTGTTGGTTGCGGCCAGGACGAGAAAGATCCAAACCACATTAAAGTCGGCGTGATCGTCGGTGCAGAACAGCAGGTTGCTGAAGTTGCGCAGAAAGTCGCGAAAGAAAAATATGGCCTGGACGTTGAGCTGGTTACCTTCAACGATTACGTTCTGCCAAACGAAGCGCTGAGCAAAGGCGACATCGACGCCAACGCCTTCCAGCACAAACCATACCTGGATCAGCAGATCAAAGACCGTGGCTACAAACTGGTTTCCGTCGGTAATACCTTCGTTTACCCAATCGCAGGCTACTCCAAGAAAATCAAATCTCTGGACGAACTGCAGCCGGGCTCCCAGATTGCGGTTCCAAACGACCCGACTAACCTCGGTCGCTCCCTGCTGCTGCTGCAGCAAGTGGGCCTGATCAAACTGAAAGATGACGTGGGCCTGCTGCCAACCGCGCTGGACATCACCGAGAACCCGAAAAACCTGAAGATTGTTGAGCTGGAAGCACCACAGCTGCCACGTTCCCTGGACGATGCGCAGATTGCGCTGGCCGTTATCAACACCACTTACGCCAGCCAGATCAACCTGACTCCGGCGAAAGACGGTATCTTCGTTGAAGGGAAAGACTCTCCGTACGTGAACCTGATCGTGACCCGCGAAGATAACAAAGACGCTGAAAACGTGAAGAAATTCGTTCAGGCTTACCAGTCTGACGAAGTGTACGAAGCAGCGAACAAAATCTTTAACGGCGGCGCTGTTAAAGGCTGGTAATCGTATTACCGCTAAGCAGTATCTTTCAAGACGGGCGCATGCCCGTCTTGTCATTTATGCAAGCACCTGATTCAATAGCCCCTCTGGTCTACCCTTTATAGAGGAATTACTATGCGTGCTTTACCGGTCTGTTTATTAGCGCTCCTGTTAGGTGGCTGTTCCATGCTAAACAGATCTCCTGTTGAACCTATTCAAAGCACTGCGACCCCCGCGAAAACGGAGACCGCGAAACCTAAAGCGCCACGCGCTACGCCGGTGAGAATTATCACCAACGCCGAAGATCTGGTCGGTAAACCGTTCCGCGATCTGGGCGAAGTCTCCGGTGATTCATGCCAGGCCACTAATCAGGATTCACCACCCAATATTCCAACTGCACGCAAACGCATGCAGATTAACGCCTCTAAAATGAAAGCCAATGCGGTGCTGCTGCACAGCTGCGAAGTCACCAGCGGCGCGCCAGGCTGCTACCGTCAGGCAGTATGCGTCGGATCAGCCCTTAACGTCAGCGCGCAATGAGCCCATTCGTTTTTGAACAAATAGGCGTTATCCGTTCTCCTTATAAAGAGAAGTTTGCCGTACCTCGTCAGCCGGGGCTGGTCAAAAGCTGCAGCGGTGAGCTGCACCTGCTGCCCCCCTACAACCAGGCCGATGCCGTACGCGGCCTGGAAGCGTTCAGCCATCTGTGGGTACTGTTCGTTTTCCATCAGACGATGGAAGGCGGCTGGCGTCCCACGGTGCGGCCGCCCCGCCTCGGCGGAAATGCACGGATGGGCGTCTTTGCCACCCGTTCAACCTTCCGTCCGAACCCTATCGGGATGTCGCTGGTTGAGCTGCGCGGCGTTCGCTGCCAGAAAGAGCACGTCATTCTGGAACTCGGCGGGCTTGATTTAGTGGACGGTACGCCAGTCGTCGATATTAAGCCCTACCTGCCGTTCGCTGAGTCGCTTCCTGACGCGCGCGCCAGTTACGCCCAGGACGCGCCGCAGGCCGATGTTGAGGTCACCTTCAGCGATGAGATTGCCCAGCAGCTTATCGGCCTGGAAAAACGCTATCCACATTTACGTCGTTTTATTGCCGAAGTGCTGGCCCAGGACCCGCGTCCGGCCTATCGTAAGAACGAGGAAGAGGGGAAAACCTACGCCGTCTGGCTGCTGGACTTTAACGTCCGCTGGCGCGTAACGCCCTCAGGATTTGAGGTCTTTGCCCTGGAAGCCCGGTAATTTCTCCGCGCTCTCTTTTGACATCCCTTTCTCGCTGGTAAACTAAATCACTTTTGTTTTTGTGCCAGGCTCAACTTGAGCCTGTTCGATCGTTCAACTGGAACCGTAACAACATGCGTACTAGCCAATACCTGCTCTCCACTCTGAAGGAGACACCTGCCGACGCCGAGGTTATCAGCCACCAGCTGATGCTGCGCGCCGGGATGATCCGCAAGCTGGCCTCCGGGTTATACACCTGGCTGCCGACCGGCGTGCGCGTCCTGAAAAAAGTCGAAAACATCGTGCGTGAAGAAATGAACAACGCCGGTGCGATCGAGGTGTTAATGCCGGTAGTTCAGCCCTCTGAACTGTGGGAAGAGAGCGGCCGTTGGGAACAGTACGGCCCGGAACTTCTGCGTATTGCAGACCGTGGCGATCGTTCATTCGTACTGGGTCCAACCCACGAAGAAGTAATCACCGACCTGATTCGTAACGAGCTGAGCTCTTACAAACAGCTGCCGCTGAACTTCTATCAGATCCAGACCAAATTCCGTGACGAAGTGCGTCCACGCTTCGGCGTGATGCGTTCCCGCGAGTTCCTGATGAAAGATGCCTACTCTTTCCATACTTCTCAGGAATCCCTGCAGGAAACCTACGACGCGATGTATGCAGCCTACAGCAAAATCTTCAGCCGTATGGGTCTGGATTTCCGCGCAGTACAGGCTGATACCGGTTCTATCGGCGGCAGTGCTTCTCACGAATTCCAGGTACTGGCGCAGAGCGGCGAAGACGATGTGATCTTCTCTGACTCTTCCGACTTCGCGGCAAACATCGAGTTCGCTGAAGCCGTGGCACCAAAAGAGCCTCGCGCAGCAGCTACCCAGGAAATGACCCTGATCGATACGCCGAACGCGAAAACCATCGCCGAGCTGGTTGAGCAGTTCAATCTGCCAATCGAGAAAACCGTGAAAACCTTGCTGGTGAAAGCAGTTGAAGGCAGCAAGTCTCCGCTGGTTGCCCTGCTGGTTCGCGGCGATCATGAACTGAACGAAGTGAAAGCGGAAAAACTGCCACAAGTTGCCAGCCCGCTGACCTTCGCCACGGAAGAAGAGATTCGTGCGCTGGTGAAAGCCGGTCCAGGCTCTCTCGGCCCAATCAACATGCCGGTTCCGGTCATTATCGACCGTACCGTTGCCGTGATGAGCGATTTTGCGGCTGGCGCTAACATCGACGGTAAACACTACTTCGGTATCAACTGGGATCGCGACGTGGCGACGCCAGAAGTGGCTGATATTCGTAACGTGGTTGCCGGTGACCCAAGCCCAGACGGCAAAGGTACGCTGCTGATTAAACGCGGTATCGAAGTGGGCCACATCTTCCAGCTGGGTACCAAGTACTCCGAAGCGATGAAAGCCTCCGTACAGGGCGAAGACGGCCGTAACCAGACCCTGACTATGGGCTGCTACGGTATCGGTGTGACTCGCGTGGTTGCTGCTGCCATCGAGCAGAACTTTGACGACCGCGGCATCGTATGGCCAGACGCTATTGCACCGTTCCAGGTTGCGATTCTGCCAATGAACATGCACAAGTCCTACCGCGTTCAGGAGCTGGCTGAGAAGCTGTACGCTGAACTGCGTGCGCAGGGTATCGAAGTGCTGATGGACGACCGTAAAGAGCGTCCAGGCGTGATGTTCGCCGATATGGAGCTTATCGGTATTCCTCACACCATCGTGCTGGGCGACCGTAACCTCGACAACGACGATATCGAATACAAATACCGTCGTAACGGCGAGAAGCAGCTGATTAAAACCGGCGATATCGTGGATTACCTGGTGAAAGCCATTAAAGGCTGATCCGCTCGGTGCCTTCCCGGAGTCGGCGTTACCGCCTCGTCCGGGCTACAAAAAAGCCTCGCATTTGCGAGGCTTTTTTTATCGTTACAGGCCGGATAAAGCGTTTACGCCGCCATCCGGCAATCGGTTCCAAATTGCCTGATGGCGCTGCGCTTATCAGGCCTACAAATGTCGTTACTTCGCGCTAGTACAGTCTTTACCCGGTGCAAACGTCCCGGCTTTATCAGTCGCCAGCGTTTTCACCATCGCGCCGGTATCCGGATTCGGTTCCACGGTAAAGTGCCCTTCGACCACCAGCAGAATCGGCTTGCTGTCACTGCCCTGCGCGGCGGCGTAGTCGCGCTCCAGCTGCGCGTTATTGGCTACCGCCACGCGCTGTCCGGTAGCACAATCGGTGAAGGTGGCCGCATCAGCCATATAGAAGTACATTCCGCGCATCGCCATCGGCGTGGTTGGCAGGCTAGCTTTCACCGGTTCCAGCGTGTAGTTAAGCTTTGACTCGATCGGATTACCTTCGCGGTCAAGCATCTCCAGCTTTTCGCCCTTCGCGCGATAGTAAGACTTCTCGCCTTCGCTGTCGGTCAGCACCAGCTTGTCGGCGGTACGCGCCCAGGTGCCGTAGGAACCAAACGACGACGGGTCACGGCTCACGCCCTGATAGCGTTCGTTCATCACCCAGGTACCGTCTTTCTCAAGGAACAGCGAGGTTTCAATACCTTCGCAATCGGCGCAAGGGATCACCCCACGCCAGCTTTGCTGCATCGGCGTCAACTCAGCCGCCTGAGTCGGCTTCAGGGTTTTCACTTCCGAATGGTTGCATCCGAAAAGCCCAAACAGCATCCCCGTAGCCGCAATGGCCAATATCGCTTTTTTCACCCTCAATTCCTTATTCTTATTACATCCACGTCCGGCTTAATAGCGAACTTTACCGCGCAAGTTTTTCACTGAAGATTTTTGCGCTTTCGACGTTAGCCGCCGCTCCTTCGATGCCCGGGTTGGGCGCGTTGGTCGTCGGCTTTTTTGTTCTGCGGTCAGCATCTGGATAACCGAAACCAGGCGAGCTATCGCCGCCTCACGGTTCATTTCCTGACTGCGGTACTCCTGCGCCTTAATAATAATCACACCATCGGCAGAAATTAAGTGGTGGCTGGCTTCGAGCAGGCGCTCTTTATAATACTCTGGCAGGCTGGAGGCCCGGATGTCAAAACGCAGGTGAATTGCCGTTGAGGTCTTATTCACGTGCTGACCGCCCGCCCCCTGCGCCCGGATGGCGGTAATCGTCAACTCCGTGTCAGGAATACTTACCTGCCGGGAGATAACAATCATGCCGGCAGCTGCCACGGCGTCAGATGAATTTCCAGATTATTCTGAGCGTCAGAAAGCCAGATCGCACCTTCCTGAATCGTCGCCTGTAGCGTCATAGTGCGCTCGGCAAAGGCGCTCAGCTTCGCCAGCTGTTCGTCATCGAGGTACCAGACCGTCAGGTTTTTAAAGCCCGCCATCTTGTTCTGGTTCTGCTGCCACCAGATTTCCGCAGCACGACTATTGTAGGTGAACAACGCCACCTCCTGAGACAAACTGCAGGCTTTTTTAATTCGACGGTCGTCCGGCAGACCCAGTTCAATCCACAGATCGATGCCCAGGTGATCGTTGCGTAGCCATACTTCCGGCTCGTCTTCAGACGAGAGTCCGCGGGTAAACTGCAGACGTTCATTCGCGTACTTAATCCACGCCAGCAGGCGCAGCATCATGCGCTCCTGAGTTTCGGAAGGGTGGCGAGCCAGCGTTAACGACGCGTCCAGAAACTGGTTGCGGTCGAGATCCGCGACATTCACCACCGCTTTATAAATTGTTGCTTTCAGCGCCATGACTTCACTCCTGCGAAAAATGGGGGTCATTGTAGCGAAATCAGGGCCAAAAGGCTGTCCTGAATTGCATCCGCCGTCACTCATCCCGCTGATAATGCTTAAATGAGTATGATATAGTCACCTTGCTAAACAGAGATTATCTTCATAGGCTTATTGAAGCGCAGACAGGAGGGCACGTGGGCAACTATTGTGAGTTGATTCGTCAACGCTACGCAGAGATTGCGAGCGGTGATTTGGGGTATATCCCGGATGCGCTAGGTTGTGTACTGAAAGTGTTGAACGATGTTGCGGCGGATAATGCCATTTCCGAATCAATCAGGGAAAAAGCCGCGTATGCGGCGGCAAACTTACTGGTGAGCGATTATGTCGATGAATGATACTTATCAACCCATCAATTGTGATGACTATGACAATCTTGAGCTCGCCTGCCAGCACCACCTCGTCCTGTCACTGGAGCTGAAAGACGGCGAAGTGCTGCAAGCCAAGGCTCATGATCTGTTATCGCGTAAGAACGTGGAATATCTGGTCGTCGATAGCGCGGGTGAACTGCGCGAACTGCGCCTCGACCGTATTACCAGCTTCAGCCACCCCGAAATCGGGACCGTGGTCGTTAGCGAATCATGATTCAATCACGGGCGGCGTCGCTGCCCGTTTTATCCCACCTCAGCGCAATGCCCTCACCTGCTTCACACAACCCGTCGACCGTAACAAAGACACCGGCAGCCGCAATAAGCGTTTCACCATAAAACAGCAGCGGCGTGGTATCGCGCAGCCAGGGTGGCACGCCCAGTTCCTGCCAGATTTTCTTTAGCTTACGGCCACCATGGCGCCCGACAATATGCAGCATTCCAGGCGCTTTAAACCGTACGGAAACCGGTTCATCTGCCTGCGGCGGACGAATATCGCCTCCGGTGATGCAGTGCAGCTCACCGAGTTGCCCCGGCAGCACCAGCGGCATCGTGCGGTCAGTCCACTCCAGCACCGATTCCGTTTGCCCCTCCAGCGTCTTCACCCACCAAAGCTGCTGCTGATAGCGGCGAACCTCGAAGTTGCCCAGACGCAGGCAAGGCGTCGCGTCTTCCCGCGCCAGCGCTACCTCCTGCCATACCCGCGCGAGCATCTCACGCGAAGGCATCGGCGCACCGTGCCACGCCAGCCAGCGGCGCAAAATCGCCGCCCGTTTTGGCGCGCTCATCACCATCATTGGTTCGATGGTCAACGTCCCGGCATCCGTACGCAGCCGTGCAAGCTCATCGGCCAGCAGCTCATCCAGTAGTTGTTCCTGCTCACCGCAGAGCGCCGCGCTTCTGGCCGCCGCTTCGGCAAAGTGGGGCCAGCGGGCGTTGAGTAACGGTAGGATGCGCAAACGCAGGAAATTGCGGTCGTAGGCATCGTCCTGATTGCTCTCATCCTCAATCCACGTCAGCGCATGCGTCTGTGCCCACTGCAGCAACGCCGCACGGGTTTCCTGGAGCAACGGGCGAATGAGCTGCGTGTCACCAAACGCCGCATGCGTTGGCATTGCCGAAAGACCGGCCGGTCCGCTGCCGCGTTTAAGCGCTAACAGTAGGGTTTCACTTTGGTCGTCCAGATGCTGCGCTGTGACCAGCACTTCACCGGGCATGATCACCTCGTGAAACGCCTGATAGCGCGCGGTTCTGGCTTCAGCCTCCAGCCCAATGCCACTCTGCGCCAGTGTCACCCGCTCCACCACCAGCGGCACCTGCCATTGCGCGCAGACCTGCTGACAGTGTTCTACCCAGCTATCGGCGTTCTGGCTAATACCGTGGTGAATGTGGATTGCGCGCAGCGATAGCGTTGGCTCCTGCTGTCGCCAGCAGACCAACTGATGCAACAGCACCGTTGAATCGAGGCCACCGCTGAACGCCACCAGAAACTGGCGGTGCGGTGAGAGTCGTTGCGCGAGCGAAGATGATGTCATGGCGGTGTCGTAATGGGAGATATAGCCCGGCACGTTACCGGGCCGAGCGCTCAGTGGCAAGCCTTACTGCTGGTATAGCTCCAGCGGCAGACCGTCTGGATCATTGAAAAAGGTAAAACGCTTATCGGTAAACGGGTCGATACGGATCGCTTCACAAGCCACGCCATGCGCCTCAAGGTGCGCCACAGCCGCATCAATGTCATCCACGCTGAACGCCAGATGACGCAGGCCGCAGGCTTCCGGGCGGCTTGGACGTGCCGGCGGGAACGGGAAGGAGAACAGCTCAATCACATACTGCCCGTTTAGCGCCAGGTCGCCTTTCCATGAATCACGCGCTTCCCGATACGCTTCGCTTTGCAGCGTAAAGCCGAGAATGTCGCAGTAGAAGGACTTACTCTTAGCGTAATCGGCCGCAATAATGGCAATGTGATGAATCTGTTTTAATCCCAGCATCGTTTGTCTCCGTTAACCGTTTATCAGCACGTTACTCGTGCAGGCCGTTATCACGCAACCCCTCAATGGTTTTTTAGGACTCTCACACGGTAGACGCCATTTTCATCGCGTTTTGCACCGTGGATATCGGTTTCAAAGCCCGGATAATGTCGCCCAACGGAGCAGAGCATCAGCAGGAAATCGAGCACCGAACGGCTCTCTTCGGTGATCATCTCACCCGGCATCAACAGTGGAACCCCCGGCGGGTACGGCAGGATCATATTGGCCGAAACGCGCCCAACCAGATCCTCCAGCGCGACCGTTTCCACCTCGCCTTTGATCTGTTTCTGCCACGCCCGATGCGGCGTGAGCCTCATCTCCGGCAGCACATCGAAAGCACGCAGCATCAAGCGCGGCAGATCGTGCTGGCGAATCAAGCGATGGATCCCCTGCGCCAGATCCTGAATACGCATATTGCGATAGAAGTCAGGATCTTCGGCATAGAGATCCGGCAGCATGTTTTTGACCCGCAGGTTAAGATCGTAGGCGCGCTTAAACTCAGTGAGCCCACGCAGCAGCCCCATCGCACGGGTTTTATCGATCCCAATACTGAACAGGAACAGCAGATTGTACGGCCCGGTTTTTTCCACCACCACGCCGTGCTCATCGAGGTATTTCGCCACCAGCGCCGCCGGAATGCCGTCATCGCTCATGTTGCCCTGTTCATCCATTCCCGGCGTCAGGATCGTCACCTTCACCGGGTCGAGGAACATATGATCGGCATCGGCATCGCTAAAGCCGTGCCACGCCTCACCCGGTGACACTGGCCAGCACTCCGCTTCGTCGATGGCTTCCGGCTGCCAGATATCAAAGAACCAGCTGTCCGACTCTTCGCGCAGACGCTGAACCTCTTTACGGAAATGCAGCGCGCGTTCCACAGAGCGGTTGATCAGCCTTTTTCCGGGGTTACCACGCAGCATGGCCGCCGCCGTCTCTATGGAAGCGACGATCGGGTAGCTTGGCGAGGTGGAGGTGTGCATCATAAAAGCTTCGTTGAAAGTGTCTTCGTCGTAGTCGCCCTTAATGTGAATTAAAGAAGCCTGCGACAGCGCCGCCAGCATCTTGTGCGTGGACTGGGTTTCGAAGAAGACCTTTCCCGGCACCCGCTCGCCGCTCATGCCGCTTTTGCCCTGATAGATCGGGTGGAAATGGGTATAAGGCACCCAGGCCGAGTCGAAGTGAATCGACGGCACGTCCAGCGTCTGTTTAATCCAGTTGGTGTTATACAGCAGGCCGTCGTAGGTGGAGTTGGTGATCACCGCGTGCACCGGCCACTCGGCGCCATCGGTACTGTTCACCTTCTGCTGCAGGCTGTCGCGGGTAAACTCGCGCTTCGGAATGCCGCCGAGTATCCCCAGCGCATTACGCGTTGGCTTCAGCCAGAGCGGCACCACGTCGTTCATCATCAGCAAGTGTGCCAGCGACTTGTGGCAGTTTCGGTCAATCAACAGCGTACTGCCGCTCGGTGCGGCGTACATGCCGACAATTTTATTCGAGGTTGAGGTACCGTTGGTCACCATATAGCTCTGCTCGGCGCCAAAAGTGCGGGCGATATACTCTTCGGCTTCAAGGTGCGGCCCGGTATGATCCAACAGTGAGCCCAGTTCGGTGACCGAAATCGACACGTCGGCCTTCAGGGTGTTGGCACCGAAGAAATCATAGAACAGGCAGCCTACCGGGCTTTTCTGGTAGGCCGTACCGCCCATATGCCCCGGCGTGCAGAAGGTGTACTTACCTTCTGTGACATAGGTAAACAGCGCTTTGGTGAACGGCGGCGTGATGTTATCGAGATACTCATCGGTGTACTGCCGGATGCGCGTGGCGATATCGTCGGCCTGGCCCAGTGCATACTCAAAGAACCACAGCGCCATGCGCATATCGTGTGCGCTAACGTCCATTGTCGAGTGGTTATTGATAAAAGCGTAGAGCGGCAGATATTCATTAAGCTGATTGATCTCACCGCAGAGATCGACGCTGTATTCGTCCCAGTCAAAAATCACCCCGCAGATACGCGGGTTGTGTTCGATAAACTTCAGCAGGTCGGCACTGTTCTGTGGCCAGATAATTTTGAAGCCTTGCGCCAGCAGTGCGCCTTCCAGCTCCTTAATCGGTTCGTCTTTGTAGTAGACGCCGTGCGGGCCCATAATGGCGATAATATTCATGCGTTCCTCCTGGAAATCCTTTACCTATCATAGCGCAGGTAGAACGCAGACAATAAAAAAGGGCCACAAACTGTGGCCCTTTTCAGCAAGGTCTTAACGAAATCGTTAGGCGTAGCCGTAGCTCATCAGGCGCTGATAGCGACGGTTCAGCAGATCTTCTTTGCTCAGCACGTCGAGATCCGCGAGGTCAGCCAGCAGCTGTGCCTTCAGGGATGCCGCCATTACCTCTGGGTTACGGTGTGCGCCGCCCAGCGGTTCTGGAACGATAGAGTCGATAAGCTTCAGCTCTTTCAGACGCGGAGCGACGATGCCCATGGCTTCTGCTGCCAGCGGTGCTTTGTCGGCGCTCTTCCACAGAATGGAAGCACAGCCTTCTGGAGAGATAACGGAATAGGTGCTGTACTGCAGCATATTCACTTTATCACCCACACCGATAGCCAGCGCGCCGCCGGAGCCGCCTTCGCCGATAACGGTACAGATAACCGGTACGCTCAGACGAGACATCTCACGCAGGTTACGTGCGATAGCTTCGGACTGACCGCGCTCTTCCGCGCCCACGCCAGGATAAGCCCCCGGGGTGTCGATGAAGGTGATGATAGGCATGTTGAAGCGCTCTGCCATCTCCATCAGACGCAGCGCTTTACGGTAGCCTTCCGGTGCCGGCATGCCGAAGTTACGACGGATTTTCTCTTTGGTTTCGCGACCTTTCTGATGACCAATGATCATCACCGGGCGACCGTCCAGACGTGCGATACCACCGACGATAGCTTTATCGTCAGCATAGGCGCGATCGCCCGCCAGTTCGTCAAATTCATCAAACGCCAGGCGGACATAATCCAGGGTGTACGGGCGCTGCGGATGGCGCGCCAGTTGGGCTACCTGCCATGCGCCGAGATCGGCAAAGATTTTGCGCGTCAGCTCTACGCTTTTTTCACGCAGACGATGCACTTCTTCGTCGATATTAATATCCAGTTTCTCATCCTGACGGCTAACCGCAGTCAGAGAATCGATTTTCGCTTCCAGCTCTGCAATCGGCTGTTCAAAATCAAGGAAATTCAGACTCATAGTATTCCTGTATTAGTCAAACTCCAGTTCCACCTGCTCCGAACCGATGAGGCCACGCAGATCGTTGAGTAAACGATCGCTCGGAGAGACACGCCAGGTTGCACCGAAACGCAACCGCGCACGTGCATCCGCCCTCTGATAGTAGAGATGTACTGGAATGGTTCCCGAACGATGGGGTTCCAGAGACTGACGGAGTCGGTTTAAAAGCTGGTCATCAATTTGCCTGTCCGTCAGCGAGATAGCAAGCCCGCGAGCGTATTTTTCCCGGGCTTCGTCAATGTCCATCACTTCGCGGGCCATCATTTTAAGGCCGCCGCTGAAGTCATCAAAGCTGACCTGTCCGCTGACGATAAGTATGCGGTCGTTTTCCAGCAGATGCTGGTATTTCTCCAGGGCTTCGGTGAATAACATCACTTCTAGCCGTCCGGATCGGTCATCCAGGGTGCAGATACCGATACGATTGCCTCTCTTGGTGACCATAACCCTTGAGGCAATCACGAGCCCCGCAGCCGTGGTCACTTTACCACGTTCTGTCGGATGCATGTCTTTCAGGCGATAGCCGCCGACATAGCGCTCAATTTCTTTGAGGTACTGGTTAATCGGATGACCCGTTAAGTATAAGCCTAACGTTTCCCGCTCACCTTCCAGTACCGTGTGTTCAGGCCAGGGCTGGCAGTTCGCATAGGACTGCTCAATTTGCTCCGGCTCCTCGGCCAACACGCCGAACATATCCGCCTGACCAATAGCTTCCGCTTTCGCGTGCTGGTCAGCTGCTTTTAACGCATCGCCCAACGAGTTCATCAGCGCGGCGCGGTGTGGACCAAGGCGGTCGAACGCCCCGGACATGATCAATTTTTCCAGCACCCGGCGGTTGAGCTTTTTGGTATCAGTGCGCGCACAAAGGTCAAACAGCTCGCGGAAGTAGCCGCCGTTATTACGCGCTTCGATGATCGCTTCAATCGGACCTTCACCCACGCCCTTAATCGCGCCGATACCATACACGATTTCCCCGTCATGATTAACGTGGAAATGATATAAACCGGAATTGATATCTGGCGGCAGGATTTTTAGCCCCATTCGCCAGCATTCATCCACCAGGCCGACCACTTTCTCGGTGTTATCCATATCGGCGGTCATTACCGCAGCCATAAACTCGGCCGGATAGTGCGCCTTCAGCCACAGCGTCTGATAGGACACTAAAGCATAAGCAGCAGAGTGCGATTTGTTAAACCCGTAACCGGCGAATTTCTCTACCAGGTCAAAGATTTTCATCGCCAGTTCGCCGTCAACGCCGCGACTTTTCGCCCCTTCTTCAAAGGTGCCGCGCTGCTTGGCCATCTCTTCCGGCTTTTTCTTACCCATTGCACGACGCAGCATATCCGCGCCGCCGAGGGTATAGCCGGAAAGCTCCTGGGCAATCTGCATGACCTGTTCCTGATACAGGATGATGCCATACGTTGGTTCCAGTACCGGCTTCAGGCATTCATGCTGCCACTGCACGTCCGGGTAAGAGATCTCTTCACGCCCGTGCTTACGGTCAATAAAGTTATCTACCATCCCCGACTGCAGCGGGCCCGGACGGAACAGGGCCACCAGTGCGATCATATCTTCGAAGCAGTCAGGCTGCAGACGTTTAATCAGGTCTTTCATGCCGCGGGATTCAAGCTGGAAGACCGCGGTGGTCTCCGAGCGCTGCAGCATATCAAAGCTTTTCTTATCGTCGAGCGGAATGGCCGCGATATCCAGCGGCGGCTCTCCGTTACGCTCACGTCGGGCATTGATCATCTCCAGCGCCCAGTTGATGATGGTGAGCGTACGCAGACCGAGGAAGTCGAACTTCACCAGACCGGCATATTCGACGTCGTTCTTATCGAACTGAGTAACCGGGTGCAGACCCTGCTCATCGCAGTACAGCGGCGCAAAGTCGGTAATTTTGGTCGGTGCGATAACCACACCACCGGCGTGTTTACCGGCGTTTCGGGTAACACCTTCAAGCTTACGCGCCATATCAATCAGCGCGCGAACCTCTTCATCCGCCTCGTAAATTTCCGGCAGCTGCGGTTCGGCTTCAAAGGCTTTCGCCAGCGTCATTCCCGGATCGGGCGGCACCAGCTTCGAGATACGGTCAACGAAGCCGTACGGGTGGCCCAGAACGCGGCCTACGTCGCGGATAACCGCTTTCGCCGCCATCGTACCGAAGGTAATGATCTGCGATACCGCATCACGGCCGTACATTTCCGCCACGTGTTCAATAACCTGGTCGCGTTTCTCCATGCAGAAGTCGACGTCAAAGTCGGGCATCGAGACACGTTCCGGGTTAAGGAAGCGTTCGAACAGCAGGTCAAACTCCAGCGGATCGAGGTCAGTAATTTTCAGCGCATAGGCCACTAAAGAACCCGCACCGGAACCACGGCCCGGCCCAACCGGCACGCCGTTATCTTTCGACCACTGGATAAATTCCATCACGATCAGGAAGTAGCCGGGGAAGCCCATCTGGTTGATAACTTTAAGTTCTATCTCCAGACGTTCGTCGTATGGCGGGCGCTTTTCCGCGCGCACCTGCGGATCGGGGAACAGAAATTCCAGACGCTCTTCCAGGCCCTCGCGTGATTTGACGACGAGGAAGTCCTCAGTGGTCATGTCGCCGGTCGGGAACTGCGGCAGGAAGTACTCACCCAGACGTACCGTGACGTTACAGCGCTTGGCTATCTCAACGGTGTTTTCCAGCGCTTCAGGGATGTCTGAGAACAGCTCGCACATCTCGTCTTCGCTGCGCATATATTGCTGCGCGGAGTAGTTACGCGGGCGTTTTGGATCGTCGAGAGTGAAACCATCGTGGATGGCGACGCGGATTTCGTGCGCATCGAAGTCGCCCGGCTCGAGGAAGCGCACATCGTTGGTCGCCACTACCGGCAGGCCGCGCGTTTCCGCCAGCTCTACCGCCGCATGCAGGTAGGACTCTTCATCCTGGCGGCCGGTACGAATCAGCTCGAGGAAATAGCAGTTGGGAAAATGTTCTTCATAAAAATCAACGCACTGATCCACCAACGCCATATTACCACGCAGCAGGCCGCGCCCGACATCGCCCATACGGCCACCGGAGAGCAAAATCAGCCCCTCTTTCAGCTCAACCAGCCAGTCACGATCGATGATCGGGCCAGCCGCGCCGTAGCCACGCTGGTAGGCTTTGGAAATCAACAGCGTCAGGTTCTGGTAGCCGGTATTATTAGCCGCCAGCACCGTTAAATGGGTCAGTTCGTCGCCGAAAAGCTCGCTCTGAACGTTAAAGTCAGCACCGACGATCGGCTTGATCCCGGCACCGTGGCCCGCTCCGTAGAACTTCACCAGGCCGCACAGGTTAGTAAAATCGGTGATCGCCAGCGCAGGCATGCCAAGCGCGGCCGCCTTTTTCACCAGCGGTCCGGTTTTTGCCAGCCCATCGATCATGGAGTAGTCGCTATGCACCCGCAGGTGCACGAAACGTGGTTCAGCCATCTTTAGATTCCGGTTTACTTATTCACGACACACGAATCAGGACACAAGTCCCAGTGCACGTTTGACGGGAGCGAAGCTGCGTCGGTGATGCTCGGTAGCGCCATATTGCGCCAGCGCTTCCAGATGGAAGGCGGTTGGATAGCCCTTATGCTGGGCAAAACCGTACTGTGGGAACACTTTATCCAGCTCGGTCATTTCGGCGTCTCGCGTGACTTTAGCGAGAATAGACGCGGCGCTGATTTCCGCCACTCGGCTATCGCCTTTCACTACCGCCATAGACGGCATTGGCAGCGCCGGGCAGCGGTTGCCGTCGATCAGCACATATTCCGGCGGGATAGAGAGCCCCGCAACGGCGCGCTGCATTGCCAGCATGGTGGCATGCAGGATATTCAGTTCGTCGATTTCATGCGGCTCCGCGCGACCAAGACTCCAGCACAGCGCTTTCTCTTTGATTTCATCAAACAGCGCCAGGCGGCGTTTTTCGCTCAGCTTTTTGGAGTCGTTCAGGCCGACAATCGGACGTGCAGGGTCGAGTATGACCGCTGCAGTCACCACCGCGCCAATCAGCGGGCCGCGGCCCACTTCATCCACACCCGCGACTAAATGGGTATGGGGATATTCAAATTCAATCATTGTGCAAGCTCCAGCACCGCATCTGCCGCCTGTTCATCCGCATTGCAGCGAATCTGCAGGTGCAGGTCGCGGAACGTATCGTGCATCGCGTGGCTGGTCTTACCGTTTGCCAGCAGTGGTTGCAGCGCGTCGGCTAACGCCTGTGGCTGGCAATCGTCCTGCAACAGCTCTTTCACCAGCTCGCGGCCGGCGAGCAGGTTTGGTAGAGAGACGTAGTCGGTTTTCACCAGACGCTGCGCCAGCCAGAAGGTAAACGGCTTCATACGATAGCCGACGACCATCGGGCATTTCGCCAGCATACATTCCAGCGCCGCCGTCCCGGAGGCCAGCAGCGCAGCATCGCTGGCGATCATCGCTTCACGCGCCATGCCGTCCAGCATATGAATGGAGAGATCCGGTGCCACTTCGGCCTTGATACGTTCAAACTGTTCGCGACGCTTCGCATTCACCAGCGGGACCACGACCTCAAGGTCAGGATACTGCTGACGTAAAAGCTGCGCGGTTTTTAAAAAGTCAGCGCTGAGCATTTCCACTTCAGCACCGCGGCTGCCGGGTAACAGCGCCAGACAGTGCACATCGTGGGCGATACCCAGCGTATCCCGCGCGGCATTTTTATCCGGATCGAGCGGCATGGCATCCGCCATGGTATGACCGATAAAGCGGCACGGGACGTTAAATTTGTCATAAAACGCTTTTTCAAAAGGCAGAAAAGCGAGCACCAGGTCGGTGGCTCTGCCAATTTTGAAGACGCGTTTCTGTCGCCAGGCCCAGACAGACGGGCTGACATAGTGAATGGTTTTGATCCCCTGCTTCTTAAGGTTGCCCTCAAGGGTGATATTGAAATCGGGGGCATCAATGCCGACAAAGACGTCGGGCTTGAGATCGGTAAAGCGTTTGGTCAGGTCAGCGCGGATGTGCAGCAGACGACGCAGTCGCCCCAGCACTTCAACGATCCCCATCACCGCCAGCTCTTCCATTTCGTACCAGGCTTCGCAACCTTCAGCCTGCATACGTGGGCCCGCAACGCCAACAAAACGGGCATTGGGAACTCGCGCCTTGAGGGCGCGAATCAGACCTGCACCAAGAATATCGCCGGAGGTTTCTCCGGCGACCAGGGCAATCGTTAGCGGACGCTGCTCAGTCATTAACGAATCAGGCCACGCGTAGAGCGGGCGAAGAAATCGCTAAATGGCTGAACTTCCGGATACTGCTTCGCCAGTTCGGCGATTTCCGGTTTAGCTTCGTCCAACGTTTTGCCACTGCGGTACAACGCTTTATAGGCGTTGCGGATCGCGGTGATCGCTTCACGGCTAAAGCCGCGACGCTTCAGGCCTTCGATGTTGACGCCAAATGGCGTCGCGTGGTTGCCCTGAGCAATAACGTACGGTGGAACGTCCTGAGCAACGCCAGAACAGCCACCGACCATCACGTGCGCACCGATAATGCAGAACTGGTGCACGGCGGTCATGCCGCCGATGATAACGAAATCATCCAGCGAAACGTGACCCGCGAGGGTCGCGTTATTGGCCAGGATGCAGCGGTTACCTACGGTACAATCGTGCGCCACGTGGGCGTTGATCATCAGCAGGTTATCGCTGCCCACCTTCGTCAATCCACCGCCCTGTACCGTGCCACGGTGAATGGTGACGCTTTCGCGAATGCGGTTGCGATCGCCAATTTCCACGCGAGTTGGTTCACCAGCATATTTCAGATCCTGGTTAACTTCCCCGATAGAGGCGAACTGATAGATCTCGTTATCACGTCCAATAGTAGTATGGCCGTTAACAACAACGTGAGACTTCAGTACGGTGCCTTCGCCGATAACGACGTTTGGCCCCACAATACAAAACGGACCAATGTGGGCGTTAGCGCCGATAACGGCACCCTCTTCCACAATGGCGGTAGGATGGATAAAGGCGGTTTTATCAATCACGGATCAGGCCTCCCGGCTACGCGCACACATCATCGTCGCTTCGCAAACCACTTTACCGTCTACCAGCGCAACGCCTTTAAAGCGAGTCAGGCCACGGCGAGTTTTCTCGAAGGTGACTTCCATAATCATCTGATCGCCAGGCACAACAGGGCGCTTGAAGCGCGCTTCGTCGATGCCAGCAAAGTAGTACAGCTCGCCCGGCTCCAGTTTACCAACGCTTTTAAACGCCAGAATACCTGTTGCCTGCGCCATTGCTTCCAGAATCAGCACGCCCGGTAAAATCGGCTTGCCAGGGAAGTGGCCCTGGAAAAACGGCTCATTTACGGAAACATTTTTCACTGCGCGCAGAAAACGACCTTCTTCAAAATCCAGCACGCGGTCTACCAGTAAGAACGGGTAGCGGTGCGGCAGAAGTTCTAAAATCTCTTCAATGTGCAGAGTATGAGTGTCAGTTGTCAAAATACTCTTCCTGTCAAAATATACTAAGGGGCAATAATAACACGGCCTGCCGGATTACAAGAATGCCGACAGGCCGGAAAGTATCATGCGATACAGATGAAAATTAGTCTTGATTATCAAGCTTGCGTTCTACTGCTTTGAGACGCTTGCTCATTTCATCAATATTCATCACCAGTGCGGCAGTTTTGCGCCATGCCTTATTAGGCTGGAGCGGAATACCAGACGAGTAAACGCCTGGTTCGGTAATAGGACGCATGACCATGCCCATACCGGTTACTGTCACTTTGTCGCAAATTTCCATATGGCCGTTGATGACGCTGGCACCGCCAATCATGCAATAACGACCAATTTTCAGGCTACCGGCCATGATAACACCGCCTGCAACCGCGGTATTGTCGCCAATCACCACGTTGTGCGCAATCTGGCACTGGTTATCAATGATAACACCGTTGCCGATCTGGGTGTCATCAAGCGCACCGCGGTCGATCGTCGTACAGGCACCGATCTCTACGCGATCGCCAATAATGACGCGACCAAGTTGAGGGATCTTCACCCAGTTGCCACGATCGTTGGCATAACCGAAACCATCCGCGCCGATCACGGTGCTGGATTGGATCAGGCAATTCTCACCGATCTCGACTTCGTGGTAAATGGTGACGTTAGCCCACAGACGTGAACCCGCGCCAATTTTCGTTTTTTTACCAACGAAACACCCCGCCCCAATCACAACGTTATCGCCCAGCACAACGTCAGACTCAATCACCGCATTCGCGCCAATGGAGACGTTGTTACCGAGTACCGCAGACGGATCAATGACCGCGCTCGGGGCGATATCCTGCGCCGGCTGTGGCGTGGTATCTAAAATTTGAGCCATACGTGCGTAAGTCAGGTAGGGATTCTTCACTACCAGCGCAGCGCCTTTGGCAAAAGGCAGTAAATCTTGCGTCAGGACAATCGCCGACGCTTCGCACGCAGACAGGTGATCACGGTACTTAGGATTAACCAGGAACGTGATGTGGCCCGCTTTAGCGGATTGCATGGACGCGACAGCGGTGATGACGATATCGCCATCACCGTGTAATTCCGCATCCAACTGCTGAGCTAAGTCAGCCAGTCGAATTGAAGGCATTACTTATTTAACCTGTTTCAGTACATCAGCGGTGATGTCTTTTACATCGCTGCTGTTGAATGCAACGGCGTTAGCATCAACAACCAGGTCAATGCTCTGGCTTGCAGCAACGGATTTCACAGCAGTCTGGATACGAGTAACCAGTTTGCCACGTTCTTCGTTGGTGCGACGCTGACGGTCCTGTTCAAAGGACTGTGCTTTCTGGGAGAAAGTCTGACGCTGGGAAGAGATGTCTTTTTCCAGCTTGGTGCGATCGGCACCTGCTTTCATAGACTGCAGACGCTGCATTTTAGACTGCAGGTCACCTTCCATGCGCTGAAGTTCGCCAGCACGGCCTTTGAATTCGTTTTCCAGGGTGCTGGAAACGCCAGTTTTCTGTGCAACTTGCTGGAACAGGCTACCCATATTAACAATTGCAATTTTGTCTGCTGCTTGAGCAGATGCGGCCATTGCTAAACCCAGACCTGCAGCGACTAACCACTTTTTCACAATAATACTCCTTACCATCCCATATGTACCCGAGGGTACTGTTCTTTTGGTGGCCGAAGCCACCTTGACGCTATCGCCTAATGCCAGCAAAACTACACTGAACTTGCATTCCTTTGCAAAGAGCAATTACCAGGTTTTACCAATGTTAAACTGGAACTGCTCAGATTTGTCTCCATCGTATTTTTTATACGGCTGGGCGTAGGAGAAGACCAACGGCCCCAGCGGTGACATCCATTGTAATGCGATACCCGCGGACATACGGATATTACCCGGATCGCCATAGTCAGGCACATTCGCGTTTGCAGGAACAGATGAAGAATCCCAGTTGGTATCCCACACAGTACCAGCATCCCAGAAGAATGATGTACGGACTGAGTTAGCATACTTATCGCTTATAAACGGCGTCGGGACAATCAGTTCCAGGCTAGCCACTGCCATGGCGTTACCACCGACAGCATCGTCAGACTTACAAACTGAATTGCTTGAATTCTCATCACAGTTATCCAGCCCGTTACCACGGTAATAAACAGCCTTCGGACCGATTGTGTTGGACTGGAAACCACGCACGGTGCTGGAGCCACCGGCATAGAAGTTCTCATAGAACGGCAGTTCTTTACCGCCTAAACCGTCACCGTAGCCCCACTTGGTACGACCCAGAACCACCCACTTGTGATCTTCATCCAGCGGGAAGTAGGATGCCGTATCCACCGTAACCTTATAGAACTCGTTATCGGAGCCCGGGATAGTCACTTTACCATTCAGGTTGACGCGTGAACCATCCGTCGGGAAGTAGCCGCGGTCGAGTCGGTTATAAGTCCAACCATAGTTAAAGGTGAAGTCGTTCGCTGAGAAGCCGTTATCATCGCTCGTCTTGCTCGCACTCTGGCCGATAGAGTCCAGATAACGCCACATCGCCACCTGCGGTTCCATATTGGACAGGTCGTTGTGGACATAGCCCAGACCGGCACGCAGTGAGTTGTATTCGTTAATCGGGAAGCCCAGCGTACCGTCTACACCATAACTTTTATTGGTATAGGACGACAGGTCAGCGTCATCGGCTTTAAAGTCATTGTAGAAGACACGGCCACCAAGGCTAACACCATCCACCGTAAAGTACGGGTTGGTCACAGAAAGCTCGGTATAGGTCTGGTAGTCGTTCTTGGTACCGTTGATACCAACGGAATAACCGGTACCTAACCAGTTATCCTGCTGAACGCCCGCCTGGAAGCTCACGCCGCTTTCCGTACCGTAGCCCACACCGAAGTTAAAGCTACCGGTGTTACGCTCTTTCACCTTGTAAACCACATCCACCTGATCCGGGCTGCCCGGCACGCGTTGGGTTTCGGTGTCGACGGTTTCAAAGTAGCCCAGACGGTTCAGACGATCTTTACCCTGGTCAACTAAATCACCGCCCAGCCACGCCCCTTCCATCTGACGCATTTCGCGACGCAGAACGGAATCTTTCGAGGTGTCGTTGCCTTCAAAGCGAATGTTACGCACGTAGAAACGGTTACCCGCATCAACGTTGATATGCAGCTTAACGGTTTTATCCGTGTCGTTGATTTCAGGCTGAGACTGTACGCGTGGATACGCGTAGCCGTAGCGACCAAGAAGTTTCTTAATGTTATCTTCCATTTTGGTCACTTTCGCGCCGTTATAGAGCTCGCCTGGTTCAATCTTGGTCAGGCCTTCAATTTCAGCCGAATGCCCCGCCAGGTTACCCGTCACCTGCACGCCAGACAGTTTGTACTGGTCGCCTTCAGTGATGTTAACGGTGATGTAGATGCCTTTTTTATCCGGCGTCAGGCTCACCTGCGTGGAATCAATGTTGAAACGGGCATAACCGCGATCCAGGTAGTAGCTGCGCAGGGTTTCAAGGTCACCCGCCAGCTTCTGTTTCTGGTATTTACGATCGCCGACCACGTTCCACCACGGCACTTCGTCACGCAGCTGGAAGGTTGAGATCAGATCTTCGGTACTGAACGCATGGTTACCGACGATGTTGATCTGTTGAATCTGGGCGGAAACCCCTTCCTGGAAGACCAGCTTCAGGTCGACACGGTTACGCGGCAGTGGCGTAACAACCGCCTTCACGCTCGCGCTGTACTTACCGACGCTGTAGTAGAAATCTTCCAGTCCTTTTTCGATATCGGACAGGGTTGTACGGTCGAGAGATTCACCAACACGGACACCTGAAGCCTCAAGGTTCTGCTTCAGCATGTCATCTTTCACCGACTTATTGCCGGAGAAGGTGATGCTGGCGATCGTTGGGCGTTCTTTGACCTGCACCAGTAGCACATCGCCGTCTCTCAGAACGCGAACGTCCTCAAAGTTACCCGTGGCAAACAGGGCGCGAATGGTGTTACTGATATCATCATCAGAGACGGTATCGCCAGGACGTACTGGCATACTGAGAAGGGCCGCACCAACAGCGACACGCTGCAAGCCTTCGAAATGAATGTCCTTCACTACGAACCCGTCAGCACCGTATACGGTTGCGCTGCTAAACAGCAGCGACGCTATAAGCAACTTTTTCATCGCCATCGTTATTATGCGTTCTTCCTAACTAACTCTCTTACAACCGAGAGAAATCATTGAAAAGTGCAAGCCCCATTAACATCATCAGCAGGATCGAGCCGATGCGATAACTAAAGTCTTGAACTCGCTCGGATACCGGGCCGCCTTTCAGCTTCTCAATCGCTAAAAACAGCAAGTGTCCCCCATCTAATACAGGGAGCGGGAACAGGTTGATTATGCCTAAATTCACGCTGATGAGTGCAAGAAACATCAGGTAGTAAATCAGCCCATACTCCGCAGACATCCCAGCCCCCTGGGCGATCGAAATCGGCCCACTGAGGTTGTTCAGTTTGACGTCACCGGTGATCAATTTTCCCAGCATACTGACGGTCAGCTTCATCAACTGCCCGGTTTTTTCCGTGGCTTCGACGATAGCGCTGAACGGCCCATACTGGCGCACTGTTTTATATTCCTCAGGCAGCGGGATAACCTTTGGTACTACCCCTGCAAACCCTTCTGTTTTTCCGCTACCGTGTTTTGTATCCGGTATCAGAGTTAAAGACAAGAGACTCCCCTGCCTTTCGATCTCTAGCGGTAATGCCTTGCCTGGATTGTCGCGCACCAGCGTGACAAAGGTCATCCACTGCGTCAGCGGTTGACCGTTGACTGTAACGATCCGATCCCCTGCTTGTAAACCGGCTTTACGCGCCGCAGAGTCAGATTGCACTTCCGCCAGCACCGGTTCAATTTGCGCACCACGAGGATGAATACCGAGCGTCGTGACCGGGTCTTGCTTATCCGGTTCGAACGCCCAATGACGCAGATTAAGGATTTTATCCTGCCTCTGGTCGCTGCCGAAAGGGGCAACGGTGAGGGTGGTACTGTCATCACCAATTTTCGCCACTAACGCCATGCGCACAGCATCCCAGTCAGGCGTTTCGATACCGTCGACGGCTTTTAGTTCCGTGCCTGGTGCAATTTGTGCTTCTGCAGCGATGGAGTTGGCGGTTATTTCGCCAACTACCGGACGAACAGCCGGGACGCCGATGATAAACACCAGCCAGTAGGCGAAAATAGCAAAGAGGAAGTTGGCGATAGGCCCGGCAGCAATAACGGCAGCACGCTGGCCGACCGTTTTGTGATTAAACGCCATATGGCGCATCTCAGGCGCCACCGCGTCAACGCGCTCATCAAGCATTTTGACGTAGCCGCCCAGCGGGATAAGGGCGATAACAAATTCGGTGCCGCGTTTGTCCACGCGGCGCCAGAGCGCTTTACCAAATCCTATGGAAAAGCGCTCTACACGGATACCACAGCGCCGAGCGACCCAGAAATGACCAAATTCATGTACGGTGATCAATATCCCTAGCGCGATAATAAACGCGGCAAGGTTCCAGAGAATGCTCAGCATAAGTCCATCCGTTAAATCGTCCTGAAAACTAGCAGCAGCAAGCAGGCGAAGACCGGAACCGCCGCCGTCAGGCTGTCAATGCGATCAAGGATGCCACCGTGACCGGGGATCAGATGACCGCTGTCTTTGATACCGGCTTCACGTTTGAACATGCTCTCAGTGAGATCGCCCAAAACGGAGGCCAGCGCTGCCACGATGGAACAGGTTAACAGTGTGGATGGGGCAACGTCCAGATTTGCCCACAGACCATAGGCCCAGGAAATAATTGCCGCCGTTACCAGGCCGCCGAAGAATCCTTGCCAGGTTTTCCCCGGAGAAACCTTCGGTGCCAGCTTATGTTTGCCAAACAGTTTGCCAAACATATAGGCGCCGGAGTCCGCGCCCCAAACCAGAATCATGACGTAGAGCAGCCACAGCGCGCCGCTGTAGTGGTTTTCATCATAATGCCAGGAACGCAGTGCCAGCATGCCCCAGAAGAAAGGAACGATAGTGACGATGCCGAAAATCAGGCGCAGCGCTTTGGATTGGCGCCAGATAGCGGCGGAGCCAGGATAAGAAAGCACCAGCAGTAAGGCCACCACCCACCAAATCAGGGAGGCCCACAGCGAGGTTTCTACCACCGGTTGATGGATATTATGGTGATATTCCGGAATTAAGAAGAGCATCACCGCCAGCAACAGGCCACAGAGTACCGCCAGCCACACGCGTTGTGTTCGCGAGGTGAAACCGCTTAATTGCCCCCATTCCCATGCCGCCAGCATACAAACCACCAGCGTGACAATAGCGAAGCCGCCGGGCGGCAGCAAAAATAGGGCTGCAATAACAACCGGTATTAAGATTAATGCAGAAATCAGGCGATACTTCAGCAAAAGCTACCCCCATCAGGCCTTGTCGCCACCAGGCTCGGTGCCACCGAAACGTCGTTCGCGATTGGCGAAAGCATGCAGCGCACCTTCAAAGTCTTGTTCATCGAAATCGGGCCAAAGAACATCAGTAAAGTAAAGTTCAGCATAGGCGATTTGCCAGATAAGAAAATTACTGATTCGATGCTCTCCCCCGGTCCTAATCACTAAATCAACGGGAGCCAGTTCATGCATGCAGATCTGCTGAGACAGCAGTTCTTCACTAATTTGATCGGGGCGGAGCTCCCCTTCCTGAACCTGTTCGGCTAAGCGCTGAACTCCCTGAACAATATCCCATCGACCGCCATAGTTAGCCGCGATGTTCAATGTTAACCCCGTATTATTTTCCGTCAGCGCTTCGGCTTTGCGGATCCGTTCCTGCAGGCGCGAATTAAACCGACGGGTATCGCCAATGATCCGCAACCGAACGTTATGACGGTGCAGACTTTTCACTTCGCTGTCCAGCGCCCAGACGAACAGCTCCATCAACGCACTCACCTCTTGCTCAGGGCGATTCCAGTTTTCACTGCTGAATGCGTATAGCGTTAATGCTTCTATACCGTTGCTAGCCGCGTAGGATACGGCACGGCGCACGGATTTCGCCCCGGCTTTGTGGCCAAAGGCGCGAATCTTACCTTGCTTTTTCGCCCAGCGACCATTGCCATCCATAATGATCGCCACATGACGGCAACCGTGGGCTGGCTGATTCTCGCTGGTTGGTTGATTAGCAGACAACATAACGCGTTTTTAATCCATGAAAAGGGATGAGCGGTACCCCGGAATACAGCTATACACTTCATCCTCCAGGCAAACCCGGATGATTTTACGTATTTTTGTCTCGCAAAAAAGCCGTGCTAAATCACGGCTCTCCCAACCCCCCGGCGAAAACGCACGGTAATTGGGTGGCGCAGACTATATCACTGAAGCCAGATGCTAACAAATGCCGTGACGGGTTGTATGCTGATTCGGCTCTCATTACCTGACGAAATGTTTCGTCTGTACCGCCGCCTCTTCGCGCGCCCCGGCATCAATCATCAGCACCTCTTCCACGCTCTGTGGTTCCCGATGGTTAAGATGATTGAGCACCGCCAGATTGACGTTGGCGATATCGGTAAAGCGGATTTGACCGTCAAGGAACGCCGCCACTGAGACTTCGTTCGCCGCGTTCAGCGCCGTTGTTGCCGCCTGCCCCTGCTCGAAGGCCTCCATCGCCAGCTTCAGACAAGGGTAGCGAGCATAATCCGGTTCGGAGAAGCTCAATGCACCCATCTTGCAGAAATCTAACGGCTTCGCGCCGGAAACGACGCGATGAGGCCACGCCATAGTATTGGCGATCGGCGTCCGCATATCAGGCTCACCCAGTTGCGCCAGTACGCTGCCGTCCTGGTACCGCACCATTGAGTGAATCACCGACTGAGGATGAATCAGTACTTCCATCTGCTTAGCTGAAGCATTGAACAGCCAGCGGGCTTCGATGTATTCCAGACCTTTATTCATCATAGTGGCCGAGTCGACGGAGATTTTACGTCCCATCGACCAGTTCGGATGACGACAAGCCTGATCCGGCGTCATTGCGCCGAGATCGCTGATGGGCGTCTCACGGAACGGGCCACCTGACCCGGTAAGCAGAATGGATGATACCCCATGCTGCTCCAGGTCAGCGTACCCTAAGTTGGACTGAAAACTTTGCGGTAAACTCTGAAAGATGGCGTTATGTTCGCTATCAACCGGCAGGAGCTGCGCGCGATGCGCTTTCACCGCCTCCAGGAATAGACGTCCGCAGGTCACCAGCGACTCTTTGTTCGCCAGCAGGATAGTTTTGCCTGCACGAATTGCCGAGAGCGTCGGCAGCAGCCCCGCAGCACCAACGATAGCCGCCATCACCTGATCGACCTCATCCAGAGCCGCAACATCACACGCTGCCTGTTGCCCACAAAGCACTTCCGTACGGCTGCCATGCTCACGCAGCGCCAGCTTCACCGCATCGGCGCTCTTCGCGTCATCCATTACCGCATAGCGAGGGGCAAACTCCAGGCACTGCTCAACCATCCGCTCGACGTTTTTACCTGCCACCAGCGCCGTTACCGCAAAATGTTCACGGTTGTGACGCACCACGTCCAGCGTGTTGCAACCAATAGAGCCCGTTGAGCCCAGGACAGTTAATTGCTTCATGAGATATTCCGGATAGATTGATTTACTCTATGGATTTCAAGCAGCAGGAAGGCGGCAAGTGAACGAGCCCGATGAGCTTACTCTAGTAAGTGATTCGGGTGAATGAGCGCAGCCAACGCACCTGCGGCTTGAAAGACGACGAGTAAAAGCAAAACGCCGCCAGCAAAGCAATAATGCTTCCTGTACGGCGTTCATCGCACAACTTACACAGCTTAGAACTGCATCAGTTCCGCTTCTTTCTCAGCCAGCGCCGCTTCAATTTTCTTGATAGCAACGTCAGTCAGTTTTTGTACGTCTTCCTGAGAACGGCGATCGTCATCTTCGCTGATCTCTTTGTCTTTCAGCAGCGCCTTCACTTTATCGTTCGCATCACGACGAACGTTACGCACGGAAACGCGCGCCTGTTCAGCTTCGCCACGGACGATTTTAGTCAGGTCTTTACGACGCTCTTCGGTCAGCGGAGGCAGCGGAACGCGAATGTCGGTGCCCGCGGAGCTTGGGTTCAGACCGAGGTCAGACGCCATAATCGCTTTCTCAACGGCAGGACCCATAGAGCGGTCGAATACGTTGATTTTCAGGGTACGGGTATCTTCAACGGTGACGCTTGCCAGCTGACGCAGTGGCGTAGCGGTGCCGTAATACTCAACGACGATGCCGTCCAGCAGGCTAGGAGAAGCACGACCCGTGCGAATTTTGCTGATTTGGTTTTTGAATGCTTCTACGCATTTGTCCATGCGTACTTCAGCATCTTTTCTGATATCGCTAATCACGTTACGAATCCTTGAAAACTAGTCTCAGTCGACCAGACAATGACACATTGCTATGAATGCGCTAAGTATAGTCTCGTTTAAATCATGCCACAGAATATCTCAATTCTGCCGGATAAACGCGAATCTTACCCGGAAATGGCCGCAACGGAAATTATTCCGTAATTAAAGTGCCTTCTTTTTCGCCCATCACCACGCGACGCAGTGCGCCTGGTTTATTCATGTTGAAGACGCGAATTGGCAATTTGTGGTCACGAGCCAGCGTAAAGGCCGCCAGATCCATGACTTTCAGTTCTTTATCCAGCACTTCGGTGTAGGTCAGCTGCTCATACATGGTGGCAGACGGATCTTTTGCTGGGTCAGCGGTGAACACACCGTCAACTTTGGTGGCTTTCAGAACCACGTCGGCTTCAATTTCGATGCCGCGCAGGCAGGCTGCAGAGTCAGTGGTAAAGAACGGGTTGCCGGTACCGGCGGACAGAATCACGACGCGGTTGTTACGCAGCAGGCTGATAGCCTCTGCCCAGCTGTAGTTGTCGCAAACGCCATTCAGCGGAATCGCTGACATCAGGCGGGCGTTCACATAGGCGCGATGCAGTGCGTCACGCATTGCCAGGCCGTTCATTACCGTTGCCAGCATGCCCATGTGGTCGCCCACAACGCGGTTCATACCCGCTTTCGCCAGACCCGCACCACGGAACAGGTTGCCACCACCAATGACGACACCCACCTGGATGCCCAGCTCAACAAGTTCTTTAATCTCTTGCGCCATGCGGTCAAGAATACTTGCGTCAATACCGAAGCCTTCAGTCCCCTGCAATGCTTCACCGCTAAGCTTGAGCAGAATACGTTTGTAGACAGGTTTTGCGTTGGTAGCCATTTTCTTTCCTGGAGTGTCACGATTGGGATGGTAAAAATTCTGGTGACATCATGCGTTCCTTGCCAGAGCGTCCCTATAGGAGCTGGCTGATTCTCACATGACGATTTTGTGCGTTAACCTTTAGCGCACAAAAGAGAGCCGCCCTCAGGCGGCTCCTTTACAGCAATTAAGACTGCTTGGACATTGCAGCAACTTCTGCTGCGAAGTCAGTCTCAACTTTCTCGATGCCTTCGCCCACTTCGAAGCGGATGAAGCCAGTTACGTCAGCGTTGTGCTCTTTCAGCAGCTGACCAACAGACTTGCTTGGATCCATAACGAATGGCTGGCCAGTCAGAGAAACTTCGCCGGTGAATTTCTTCATGCGGCCTTCAACCATTTTCTCTGCGATTTCTTTTGGCTTACCAGACTGCATCGCGATGTCCAGCTGTACCTGGTATTCTTTCTCTACCACTTCAGCGGATACGTCTTCTGGTTTAACGAATTCTGGCTTGCTTGCAGCAACGTGCATTGCCAGCTGTTTAACCAGCTCTTCGTCAGCGCCTTTAGCAGCAACCAGAACACCGATACGTGCGCCGTGCTGGTAGTTACCCAGTACTTCGCCTTCCAGGGAAGCCACGCGACGGATGTTGATGTTCTCACCGATTTTAGCAACCAGCGCAACGCGTTCTTCTTCGAACTGTGCTTTCAGAACGTCAACGTCGGTGATGTTACCAGCAACAGCTGCGTCCAGAACTTTGTCAGCAAATGCCTGGAAACCGGAGTCTTTAGCAACGAAGTCAGTCTGGCAGTTAACTTCCAGAATGAAGGCGATGTTGCCGTTGATTTTGGTTTTGATCACGCCGTCAGCAGCAACGTTGCCTGCTTTTTTCGCTGCTTTGATAGCACCGGATTTACGCATGTTTTCGATTGCCAGCTCGATGTCGCCATTAGCTTCAGTCAGGGCTTTTTTGCAATCCATCATGCCTGCGCCAGTACGCTCACGCAGCTCTTTTACCAGGGAAGCGGTAATTTCAGCCATTCTAAAATCCTCGGAAGATTTGATCTGCCCGGCGTCAAACCGCACAGATTTAAAAGTGAAAAAGGGGGCCATAAACAGGCCCCCTAACCAAACGTGTTACTACCTGGTTTATAAGGGCTCTTTCGAGCGTGCCTTATTACTCAGCTTCTACGAAGCTTTCTTCCGCCTGGGAAGCCAGATCAGAAGAACGGCCTTCACGAACGGTAGCAGCAACTGCGCTCAGGTACAGGGTCACAGCACGGATTGCATCGTCGTTACCAGGGATAACGAAGTCAACGCCATCTGGATCAGAGTTGGTATCAACGATAGAGAATACTGGGATACCCAGGTTGTTCGCTTCTTTGATAGCAATGTGTTCATGGTCAGCATCGATAACGAACAGTGCGTCCGGCAGGCCGCCCATGTCTTTGATACCGCCCAGGCTGTTTTCCAGTTTCGCCAGCTCACGAGTACGCATCAGCGCTTCTTTCTTGGTCAGCTTGTCGAAAGTACCGTCCTGAGACTGAGTTTCCAGATCTTTCAGACGTTTGATGGACTGACGAACGGTTTTCCAGTTAGTCAGCATACCGCCCAGCCAGCGATGGTTCACGAAGAACTGGTCGCAGCTGTTAGCAGCTTCTTTCACAGCTTCGCTTGCAGCGCGCTTAGTACCAACGAAAAGGATTTTACCTTTACGAGCGGAGATCTTGTTCAGTTCAGCCAGAGCTTCGTTGAACATTGGTACAGTTTTCTCAAGGTTGATGATGTGAACTTTGTTACGAGCGCCGAAGATGAAAGGCTTCATTTTCGGGTTCCAGTAACGGGTCTGGTGACCGAAGTGAACACCAGCCTTGAGCATGTCGCGCATGGAAACAGTTGCCATGGTTAAAACCTCTATAGATAAAGTTGGGGTTATGCCTCCACGTATCCCATATTACCGACCCCAAAGGGCACCCCGGAATATGTGTCGATACGTGTGTGTTATTTACACAAAGTGAGATTTGTCGCTTCCGGACAAAACAATGAACGGAAGTTCGGCGCGCTTTATACCATAAAATCGATGCCGACACCAACAGTTGTTATCATCACGCGGGGCACGAAAGGCGAACTTCAGAATGATTCTCAATTTGGCACAGGACGCTTCTGGCTGTTAACATTGACATCACTAATACTCAATTATTGTCGAAAAAATCGACACTGATGGACATATTCCATGGCGATTTCTATTAAGACCCCTGAAGATATTGAAAAAATGCGCGTTGCCGGCCGCCTGGCCGCTGAAGTGCTGGAAATGATCGAACCATACGTGAAGCCTGGCGTGACCACCGGCGAGCTGGACCGTATCTGCAATGACTATATCGTCAACGAGCAGAAAGCGATCTCCGCCTGCCTGAACTACCACGGTTTCCCGAAATCCGTCTGCATCTCTATTAATGAAGTGGTATGCCACGGTATCCCGGATGACGAAAAACACCTGAAAGACGGCGACATCGTCAACATCGACGTCACGGTCATCAAAGACGAGTTCCACGGCGACACCTCCAAAATGTTTATCGTCGGTAAACCCACCATTCTGGGCGAGCGTCTGTGCCGCGTAACTCAGGAAAGCCTGTACGTCGCGCTGAAAATGGTTAAACCGGGCGTGAACCTGCGCGAAATCGGCGCGGCTATCCAGAAGTTTGTGGAAGCGGAAGGGTTCTCCGTCGTGCGTGAATACTGCGGTCACGGCATTGGCCGCGGCTTCCATGAAGAGCCGCAGGTACTGCACTACGACTCTCGCGAAACTGACGTGGTGCTGAAACAGGGCATGACCTTCACTATCGAGCCGATGGTTAACGCCGGTAAGAAAGAGATCCGCACCATGAAAGACGGCTGGACGGTAAAAACCAAAGACCGAAGCTTGTCTGCGCAGTACGAGCATACTATTGTGGTGACAGACAACGGCTGCGAAATACTGACGTTACGCAAGGATGACACCATCCCGGCGATAATCTCGCACAACGAATAACGAAGAGCCGGCGAATGCCGGCTTTTTTAATGGGTGATAGTTTTTTCTTATGGGCGGCGCGCGATGAGTAACTCCATACCAGAACTGGCTTGTACAATCCTCCCTGCTCTGCCCGGTCAGCCAGAGAACCCCGTCAGTTGGCCCGAAAGCAACCTGAACTGCGCCGATATCAAAACGCGTCTCGATGAATTCCAGCGCTGGCTGGGGGTCGCTTTTGATGAAGGTATCTCTGCCGAGGTGTTGATTGAAGCGCGCACCGAGTTTATCGACCAACTGCTGCAGAGACTTTGGCTGCTGTACGGTTTTGGCGAAGTGGATGACGCTGCGCTGGTTGCCGTTGGCGGCTACGGTCGCGGCGAGCTGCACCCGCTTTCCGACGTTGACCTGCTGATTCTGAGCCGCAAAAAGCTGCCCGATGAGCAGGCGCAAAAAATTGGCGAACTGCTGACGCTGCTGTGGGACATCAAGCTGGAAGTGGGCCACAGCGTACGCACGCTGGAAGAGTGCCTGCTGGAAGGTCTATCAGACTTAACCGTCGCCACCAACCTGATTGAGTCTCGCCTGCTCATTGGTGACGTGGCGTTGTTCCTTGAACTGCAGAAACATATCTTCAGCGAGGGCTTCTGGCCGTCAGCGAACTTCTTCCCGGCCAAAGTCGCCGAACAGGAAGCGCGCCACCAGCGCTATCACGGCACCAGTTACAACCTCGAACCGGACATTAAAAGCAGCCCCGGCGGCCTGCGCGACATCCACACCATTCAGTGGGTCGCCCGCCGTCACTTTGGTGCGACCTCGCTCGACGAGATGGTGAGCTTTGGGTTCCTGACCGAGGCAGAGCGTAACGAGCTGAACGAATGTTTGCACCTGCTATGGCGCATCCGTTTCGCCCTGCACCTTGAACTCAACCGCTATGACAACCGTCTCCTGTTCGACCGCCAGCTTAGCGTGGCCCACCGTCTGAAGTACGAAGGCGAAGGCAATCAGCCGATCGAACACATGATGAAGGATTTCTATCGCGTCACTCGCCGCGTCGGCGAGTTGAATCACATGCTGCTGCAGCTGTTCGATGAAGCGATCCTCGCCCTCACCGAAGACGAAAAGCCGCGGGCGATTGACGACGACTTCCAGCTGCGCGGCACGCTTATCGATCTGCGCGATGACACCCTATTCATCCGCGAGCCGCAGGCTATTCTGCGCATGTTCCACATCATGGTGCGTAACAGCAGCATTACCGGTATTTACTCGACTACGCTACGCCATCTACGTCATGCGCGTCGCCACCTCAGTCAGCCATTGTGCTATATCCCGGAAGCGCGTGAGCTGTTCCTGAGCATGCTTCGCCATCAGGGCGCCGTCAGCCGCGGCCTGCTGCCGATGCACCGCCACAGCGTGCTGTGGGCCTATATGCCGCAGTGGTCATATATCGTCGGCCAGATGCAGTTCGACCTGTTCCACGCCTACACCGTGGACGAACACACTATTCGCGTTCTACTGAAGCTCGAGAGCTTCGCAAAGGAAGAGACGCGTTCGCGCCACCCGCTGTGCGTTGACCTCTGGCCACGGCTGAATCATCCGGAACTTATCCTGATTGCCGCCCTGTTCCACGATATCGCCAAAGGGCGCGGCGGCGATCACTCCATTCTCGGCGCACAGGATGTCCTGAAGTTTGCCGAGCTACACGGCCTGAACTCACGGGAAACCCAACTGGTCGCCTGGCTGGTACGTCAGCATCTGTTGATGTCGGTCACCGCCCAGCGCCGCGATATTCAGGACCCGGAAGTGATCAAGCAGTTTGCCGAAGAGGTGCAGACCGAGCATCGCCTGCGCTTCCTGGTGTGCCTGACGGTTGCCGATATCTGCGCCACCAACGAAACCCTGTGGAACAGCTGGAAGCAGAGCCTGCTGCGCGAACTTTACTTCGCCACCGAAAAACAGCTGCGTCGTGGGATGCAAAACACGCCGGATATGCGCGAACGCGTTCGTCACCATCAGATGCAGGCGCTGGCGCTGCTGCGTATGGACAACATCAACGAAGAGGCGCTGCACCAAATCTGGAACCGCTGCCGCGCCAACTACTTTGTGCGCCATACGCCAAACCAACTCGCGTGGCATGCCCGTCATTTGCTCAAGCACGACCTGACGCAGCCGATGATCCTGCTCAGCCCGCAGGCCACCCGCGGCGGTACAGAGATCTTTATCTGGAGCCCGGACCGTCCCTATCTGTTTGCCGCCGTATGCGCCGAGCTTGACCGCCGTAACCTCAGCGTCCATGACGCACAGATTTTCACCACCCGCGACGGCATGGCGATGGACTCCTTTATCGTCCTTGAGCCAGACGGCAGCCCACTCTCCGGCGACCGCCACGAAGCCATCCGCTTTGGGCTGGAGCAGGCGATCACCCAGCGCAGCTGGCAGCCACCGCAGCCACGTCGTCAGGCAGCAAAATTGCGCCACTTCTCGGTCGATACCGAGGTCAATTTCCTGCCGACCCATACCGACCGGAAATCGTTCCTCGAGCTTATCGCGCTCGACCAACCCGGCCTGCTCGCTCGCGTCGGCCAGGTGTTTGCCGACCTCGGGATCTCGCTCCACGGGGCGAGAATTACAACAATTGGTGAACGAGTAGAAGATTTATTTATAATCGCCACCGCCGACCGGCGTGCGCTTAATAATGTGCTCCAGCAAGAAGTGCAACAACGGTTGACAGCAGCCCTCAATCCAAACGATAAAGGGTGACGTATTTTTTTTAAGTAAATGGAAAGAGTAAACAATGCAGCAATTACAGAACGTTATTGAGTCCGCTTTTGAGCGTCGCGCCGACATCACGCCGGCAAATGTGGATACCGTAACCCGCGAAGCGGTTAACCAGGTGATTTCCCTGCTGGATTCCGGCGCGCTGCGTGTCGCTGAAAAGATTGACGGTCAGTGGGTGACTCACCAATGGCTGAAGAAAGCGGTTCTGCTCTCTTTCCGTATTAACGATAACCAGGTTATCGACGGTGCGGAAAGCCGCTACTTCGATAAAGTACCAATGAAATTCGCTGACTACGACGAAGCGCGTTTCCAGAAAGAAGGTTTCCGCGTAGTGCCACCGGCAGCCGTTCGTCAGGGCGCATTCATCGCTCGCAACACCGTGCTGATGCCATCCTACGTGAACATCGGTGCTTACGTGGACGAAGGCTCCATGGTAGACACCTGGGCAACCGTGGGTTCTTGCGCGCAGATTGGTAAAAACGTTCACCTGTCCGGCGGCGTCGGCATCGGTGGCGTACTGGAGCCACTGCAGGCGAACCCAACCATCATCGAAGACAACTGCTTCATCGGCGCACGCTCAGAAGTCGTTGAAGGCGTTATTGTGGAAGAAGGTTCTGTTATCTCCATGGGCGTGTACCTGGGCCAGAGCACCAAAATCTACGACCGCGAAACCGGCGAAGTCTTCTACGGCCGCGTACCGGCAGGCTCCGTTGTTGTTTCCGGCAACCTGCCATCCAAAGACGGCAAGTACAGCCTGTACTGTGCGGTGATTGTGAAGAAAGTAGACGCCAAAACCCGCGGTAAAGTGGGCATCAACGAGCTACTGCGTACTATCGATTAATAAGATGCGAAAAAGCGGGGGCAACCCCGCTTTTTTTTATTCGCAAGCTGGCGGAAATAGATTATTTCGTTAATTATTCAATAGTTAATTTAGATCAGGGGTACCGCTATGTACGATAATTTGAAAAGCCTGGGGATCACCAATCCCGATGAAATCGATCGTTACAGCCTCCGGCAGGAAGCCAACAACGATATCCTGAAAATCTATTTCCAGAAGGATAAGGGCGAGTTTTTCGCCAAGAGCGTGAAGTTCAAATACCCACGCCAGCGTAAAACCATTGCCGGCGATGGTCAGGGCTTTAAAGAAGTGCAGGAGATCAGCCCGAACCTGCGCTACGTGATTGATGAGCTGGATCAGATTTGCCAGCGCGATCGCACAGAAGTCGATCTTAAGCGTAAGATCCTTGACGATCTGCGCCATCTCGAAAGCGTCGTAACCAACAAGATCAGCGAAATTGAAGCCGATCTGGAGAAGTTGACGCGTAAATAGCGGCATGTAGGTGTATTCGTAGGCCGGGTAAGGCGAAGCCGCCACCCGGCTTATTTTTGCCTGATGGCGCTGCGCTTATCAGGCCTACACAGACCACACATTATGCAGATTTATCATCTCTGTTCATCCAACTGCAACGCAATATACAGCAGTAAACGATCGTCGAAATTCCCCAAATCCAGCCCGGTCAGCTCCGAAATTCGGTTCAGTCGATACTCCAGCGTATTACGGTGAATAAACAGCGCCTTTGAGGTCGCCAGCGGCTGAACGTTGTTGCGAAACCACGCCGTCAACGTACGACGCAGCAGGCCGTTGTTATCCATCGCCTTCAAACGCATCAACGGGCGCGACAGCTCATTGGCCTGCCAGCCACCGCGCAGGCTGTCGAGCAGCACCGGCAGCATCAAATCCTGGTAAAAATAGCTGCGGCTCTCCGGCATACGCTGTTTACCCACCATCATGGTGGTGCGCGCCGTACGGTAGGAACGGGCGATGCTGCCCGGCCCGGTAAAATAGTTGCCCAGCGCCACGCGAAAACGCAGATGCCCGTTCTCTTTCATGCGGGAGATCAGCTGTTCCACGCGCTTCTGGTGGTCTTCCGCGTCCCAGCGGCCAAACTGATTGAGCGCCGGTTTCAGCACCACCATCTCGGTCAGTGAGACTATGGCAATCAGGTTATTGCGCTCCGGCGTCGTCAGCGCATTTTGCAGCTGCTGAAGCTCCGCCATCGCGCTATCAACGCCCAGTTGCCCACTGTCGACCTCCACCACCGCCGCGACACGCGGCTGATTAAGGTCAATGCCCAGCCGCTGCGCCCATTCGGTCAGCGCCGGCGTGTTCTCCTCGGCCTGAATCAGGTTCATGACCAGCTCTTCACGCAGTCGGCTATCCTGGGCCAGCAGGTGCATCAGGCGCGATTGCTCGAGCATCATCTCTGCGGTCATGCATACCAGTTCGCCATATTTGCGCAGCGTTTCCGGTTCACCGGTCAGGCCGATAACGCCAACAATCTCGCCTTCCAGGCGCAGCGGCAGGTTGATCCCCTGACGTACCCCGTGCAGATGACGGGCTACGGCATCGTCGATATCCACCACGCGCCCCTGAGAGAGCACCAGCAGCGCACCTTCGTGCAATTCACCAATACGTTCACGATCGCCGCTGCCGATAATGCGCCCGCGGGCATCCATTACGTTGATATTGGTATCGATAATACGCATCGTGCGCGCCACGATATCCTGCGCCATTTTAGTATCAAGATGCCAGCTAGCCATGAACCCCTCCTGTGAGCAGGTTACATGATAGGAAAGATGCAAAAGCGCCGCACTGTGCAAATGCACAAAGCACGGTTGAGATCTATGGAGTTGTGGGGTGCTTCACATTACGAAGGGAAAAACCCTTTCCCCGGGCGGGGAAAGGGTTGAGGTCACGATTACTGCATCAGCAGATAGATGGAGCTATCGCCACGCTGGATATTCAGCGCCAGTACCGAAGGTTTGCTATCGAGGATTTTACGCAGCTCAGCGATGTTTTTCACCGCCTGCTGGTTGGCACCGACGATAATGTCCCCTTTCTTCAGGCCAATCTGCGCCGCCGGAGAACCCGCTTTCACGGTATTCACCACTACGCCTTTGTCCTGACCTTTGTTGCTCATTTCAGCCCCTTCAATACCGCTGAAGATTGAGCTGGAGTCAACCTGAGTCTGGCTGCTCTGCTGCAGTTCCAGATCCACCGTTACCGGCTTACCGTCACGCAGCAGACCGAGGCTGATTTTGCTGCCTACCGGCATGGTGCCAACCTGCGCACGCAGTGCAGCGAAGCTGCTGATCGCCTTGCCGTTCAGTGAGGTAATCACGTCACCGGCTTTAATCCCGGCTTTCGCCGCCGAAGAGTTCGGCATCACCTGACTCACGAAGGCACCGCGCTGGGCGTCGACTTTCATCGCTTTCGCCAGTTCGGAGTTCAGTTCGGTCCCCATGATGCCCAGCTCACCGCGTTTCACCTGGCCGAATTTCACCATCTGATCAGTCAGGTTTTTCACCATGTTGCTCGGGATAGCGAAGCCGATACCGATGTTACCGCCGTCCGGTGCGAGGATCGCGGTATTAATACCGATAAGCTCGCCGTTCAGGTTCACCAGCGCGCCGCCGGAGTTACCGCGGTTAATTGCCGCATCGGTCTGGATAAAGTTTTCGTAGTTTTCAACGTTCAGGCCGCTACGACCCAGCGCGGAGACGATACCAGAGGTCACGGTTTCACCCAGGCCGAACGGGTTACCGATAGCCACGGTGTAGTCGCCGACACGCAGAGCGTCAGAGTCCGCCAGCTTAATCGCCGTCAGGTTTTTCGGATCCTGAATCTGAATCAACGCGATGTCAGAACGCGGGTCTTTACCGACCACTTTCGCGTCAAACTTACGGCCGTCGCTCAGCTGAACCTTAATGGTGTTGGCATTATCCACCACGTGGTTGTTAGTCACGACGTAACCTTTCGCCGCGTCAATCACCACCCCGGAGCCGAGGGCCATAAATTTCTGCTGCTGCTGTGGCTGATTGCCACCGTTACCGCCATCCGGGCCTGCACCGCCCTGGCAGAACGGAGAGCTCTGGAACGGAGAACCGTCCTGGCAGAACGGCGAGTTGTCGCCAAAGAACTGCTGGAAGTTACGTCCCATACGCGGCGTGTTTACCGTTGTGCTGCCCTCAACATTAATGCTGACGACAGACGGCATAACCTTTTCCAGCATCGGTGCCAGACTTGGCATTGGCTGTGCGGCGGATGCGGAAGAAGATGCCGTCTCGGCCGCGCTAGCGGACAACGGAGACAGAGCCAGACTTAAACTAAGAGCCAGTGCACTCATTGCTAACGTGGTTTTTTTCATGTGTTTCAATCTCAATATCAGATTACGCAAAATTGCTGTGTTCGTGACTATCAGATTCACTTTATGGCACTAAGTTCCGTACAACTGCATCTGCTAAAAGTAAAAATTTATTGAGCGTCTTTACAAAACTTCTGATTATTCTACCGCCATCAACCGCCGATATTCATCCCAGGCGTAGAGGTCGGTCATCCCGCTGATATAATCCTGCAGCAGGCGGCAACGATAATAATATTCCATCACCGGAAACTCAACGGAATCACGGGAGAGTTTATTCACTGCCTCAACGTAAGCTAAACGATGACGCGTTGAGAGTTTGCAAAACAACCGTGATTCGATAGGCAAGTGACGGACGCGTTCATGCTCAACCAATTCGCTGAAGTCGCTTAAGGATAATTTAAGCAAAGGCGCATAAATATCTAATAACCCGCCAATCACCCGATATCCCTGCAATTCTAACTGTTCGACTTCCGGATGGCTAAAGACATGTTTTCTAGCTACATTTTTATATAGTTTCAACAACTGGCTATAGCTACTGTCATCTTCCAGCAGTGCATGATTAAAATCACCCGGGTAGATCTGCGGCAGATTTTCAATAAAACGCTGCGCCGCATAGGGCACCAGCTTATTTAAAGTATTCACCCGCAAATACATAAAGAACTGATCTTCCGTACTGCGGCTTAATGAATTCGCCCGAGATTTATCCCAGGCATTTTCCACCACCTGGGCGAACAGCGAGCCTTTGGTATGTTCAGGCCAGGCATCATATAAATGCTGGTACAGCTGCTCAACGCTGAAGATCCTTTTTTCTACCGCATCCTCGAGGTCAGCGACGCAATAAGAAATATCATCAGCGGCTTCCATAATCCACGTTAATGGGAATCGATTGTAAGGCGCTAAATCCAGTTCTTTACGTAAGCGTTCAATATAGTGCTCTTCCGCCAGGTAGTAGCCCGGTTTTTTCATTAAATAGCTGTGCGTCGCCGGGGTCTCCGTCGACCACCACGCCGGGCGAGTATATTTTAAAATACAGCCAACCTGCGCCCAGGTCAGGTTCATACGCATCAGGGTATGCACCAGGCGGATCCCTTGCGCATTACCTTCAAAATGACAAAGATCCTGACGCACTTTGCTGCGCAGCGTATTGAGCGTGTCTTCGCCTTCACGGAGTCGAAGGTCGATAACCTCGCAGCGGTCGTGGCTCAGCGGTTGACGCAGCGCGTCTTTTGGCGCCAGGCGCTGGCTGAACCAGTCGTTGATTGCCGCCTCGCCAAAATGACCAAACGGCGGGTTGCCGATATCGTGCATCAGACAGGCCATCTCAACGATGCTTTCAAACGGCCCGGTCAGTTCGTCCAGACCGTAGGCCGCCAGCAGATGTCTTTCCTTTAAGCGACTCAGCACCTCTTTGGCGATATAACGCCCTACCTGCTGTACTTCCATCGAGTGCGTCAGGCGGGTTCGCACCGCGGCGTTACGCTCCAGCGGGAATACCTGCGTTTTTTGCTGCAGGCGACGGATGGCCGGTGAGTTGATAATGCGCCCGCGATCGCTTTCAAAAATACGCAGAATCTCATGCTCGGAGCTGACACCCTGCGGCGAGCGATAGCGCCGACGCCAGTTAATTTTGTTGCGAAAATCAATCTTAGCCATAGCCTCTCCGTCGCGAGCTTCCTATTACAAGAAATGCGCTTCCCCTGAACCACATGATAAACTATGCCTTTAAACCTGGCACATCGCGAGTAAATCTATGAAAATCGGCATTATTGGCGCAATGGAAGAAGAAGTTACGCTGCTGCGTGACAAAATCGAAAATCGTCAGACTATCACCATCGGCGGTAGCGAAATCTACACCGGCCAGCTGAACGGCGTGGATGTGGCGTTACTGAAATCCGGGATTGGCAAAGTGGCCGCCGCAATGGGCGCAACGCTGCTGCTGGAGCGCTGCCAGCCGGACGTGATTATCAACACCGGTTCCGCGGGTGGCCTGGCGCCAACGCTGAAAGTGGGCGATATCGTGGTTTCTGACGAAGCGCGCTACCACGATGCCGACGTCACCGCATTTGGTTATGAAATGGGCCAGATGGCAGGCTGCCCGGCAGCGTTCAAAGCCGACGACAAACTGGTTGCCGCCGCTGAAGACTGCATCAAATCCCTCGACCTGAACGCCGTGCGCGGCCTGATTGTCAGCGGCGATGCCTTTATTAACGGTTCCGAAGCGCTGGCAAAAATCCGCACCAACTTCCCGCAGGCGATTGCGGTAGAGATGGAAGCGACGGCGATTGCCCACGTTTGCCACAGCTTTGCCGTGCCGTTCGTCGTCGTCCGCGCGATTTCGGACGTGGCCGATCAGCAGTCTCACCTGAGCTTCGAAGAGTTCCTGGCGGTTGCCGCCAAGCAGTCGACCCTGATGGTCGAAACGCTGGTGCAGAAACTGGCGCGTGGCTAAGCGACTCCTGACAGGGCTGCTCGCCCTGCTGCTTAGCACCCCGGCGTGGCTTGTTGCCGCGCCGCGGGTTATTACCCTCTCCCCCGCCAATACCGAACTGGCCTTTGCCGCCGGCATCACCCCCGTTGGCGTCAGCGCGTGGTCTGATTACCCCGCCGCGGCAAAAGAGATCGAACAGGTTGCCTCCTGGCAGGGTATTAACCTTGAGCGTATTGTCGCTCTGCACCCAGACGTCGTGCTGGCGTGGAAAGAAGGCAACGCCGAACGTCAGGTGAACCAGTTGCGTTCACTGGGTATCACCGTGCTGTGGGTCGATTCGCACAGCATTGAAGAGATAGCCGCAACGCTTCGCCAGTTGGCGAAATGGAGTCCGCAGCCTGAAAAAGCCGAACAGGCCGCCGCCACGCTGTTGCATGACTATTCGCAGCTAAAGGCGCAGTATGCAAAATCACCGAAAAAACGGGTGTTTATGCAGTTCGGCTTTAACCCCATTTTCACCAGCAACAAAAGCGCCATCCAGAACCAGATACTGGAAGTGTGCGGTGGTCAAAATATCTTTGCAGACAGCCGCGTGGCCTGGCCTCAGGTCAGCCGTGAACAGGTGCTGATGCGCCAACCGCAGGTGATTGTTGCCGCGGGCGATGCGAGTCAGATTCCGAAAATTCAGCACTACTGGGCTAGTCAGCTCACAATCCCTATCATTCCACTCAATAGTGACTGGTTTGAACGCGCAAGCCCACGTATTATCCTCGCCGCAAAACAACTCTGTACTGCACTATCGCAGGTTAATTAATCAGGTAATGGGTCATGCTTGTCTACTGGCTGGATATTGTTGGTACCATCGTTTTCGCTGTCTCCGGCGTCTTGCTGGCAGGGAAACTACGTATGGACCCCTTTGGCGTTCTGGTACTTGGCGTGGTGACCGCCGTGGGCGGCGGAACCATTCGTGATATGGCGCTCGCCAACGGCCCGGTCTTCTGGGTGAAAGATCCGACGGACCTGGTGGTGGCGATGGTCACCTCAATGCTAACTATCGTGCTGGTTCGTCAACCGCGTCGTCTGCCCAAATGGGTGCTGCCGGTGCTGGATGCCGTGGGACTGGCGGTGTTCGTGGGGATTGGCGTGAACAAGGCGTTTATCGCCCACTCCGGTCCGCTGGTCGCCGTCTGTATGGGCGTTGTCACTGGCGTCGGCGGCGGGATTATCCGCGACGTGCTGGCGCGCGAAGTGCCGATGATCCTGCGAACCGAAATCTACGCCACGGCCTGTATTATCGGCGGGATTGTGCACGCCACGGCCTATTACACTTTCCAGATACCGCTGGAGAACGCCAGTATGATGGGGATGGTGGTAACGCTGGCCATTCGCCTGGCGGCGATTCGCTGGCACCTGAAGCTGCCGACTTTTGCGCTGGACGATAACGGGCGTTAAACCTGTGTAGCCCGGCCAAGCGCAGCGCCGCCGGGAGATCCCCGGAGTCGGCGCTAATGCACCTCGCTCGAGCGACAAGAGATGAAAATAAAAAGCCCACCAAAAGGTGGGCTTTTTAATTTCATCTGGTCAGCAGGCTTAGATGCTGAAGGAAGAACCGCAGCCGCAGGTGCTGGTTGCGTTCGGGTTGGTCACGATAAAGCGTGAACCTTCCAGACCTTCGGTATAGTCCACCGAACCGCCTACCAGATACTGCAGGCTCATCGGGTCAACCACCAGGCCTACGCCCTGTTTTTCGATGGTCATGTCGCCTTCGTTGATCTGGTCATCAAAGGTAAAGCCATACTGGAAGCCGCTGCAGCCGCCGCCTGTGATATACACGCGCAGCTTCAGGTTTGGATTCTCTTCATCCGCAATCAGGACTTTTACTTTTTTGGCTGCGGCGTCGGTAAACTCCAGCGGCAGCACTACGTCATCACTCATTTTTTGCTCCCATTAATACAGCGGGTCTGGGCAAATAATAACCCGACTCTTTTGGTCATTATCTAATACCCTGGTAAATCGTTCAAGTATTCTCCGGGGCCGACTGCCTGGCCTTAGCCTCTTGCTCGGCCTCCTGCTTCGCCAGGGTGCGCGCCAGAATCGTGGCGTAGAGCGGCTGCCCGCCAAGGAACTGTGCTAATAGCGTGGCACCAAGGCCGGTAATAATCATTGGCAAAATGAGCTGATAATTGTCGGTCATCTCCAGCACCAGCACAATGCCGGTGAGCGGTGCGCGAACGGAAGCCGCCAGCAGCGCGCCCATTCCGGCAATCGCGAAGGTCCCCGCCTCCAGATTGTAGGCCGGGAACAGATGCATCGCCGCCATACCGAAGGCCGTTCCCAGCAGCGTGCCCAGCGCCAGCATTGGCGCAAAAATCCCGCCCGGCGCACCGGAGGAGAAGCACAGCAGCGTGGTGATAACGCGGGCGACAAACAGGAACAGCAGCGAACCGACGGTAAAGTTCCCCGCCGCCGCAATCGGGATCAGGTTAAACCCGCCACCCGCCGCTGCCGATTGAAACAGCCCCAGCACGCCGCAACCGCCGCCAATCAGGCCGCCAATCAGCACCCATTTTGTCGTGTTACCGCCGTGGATACGGAAAAACATATCCTGGGTTTTCAGCACCAGGGTATTAAACAGCGGGCCTACTACGCCAAAAATCACGCCCAGCACCAGATACAGCCACAGCGTGTTGACCGGCGCGTTGGTCAGTTTACCCACTTCAATCACCGGTGTTTCACCGTTGAAGATGCGGAACATGATGCTCGACATGATAACGCCGGTGAATACCGCTTTAATCGAGATCAGACTGTAGCGGAACTGCGGGCGCATCTCTTCGATGATAAACAGAATACCCGCCAGCGGCGCATTGAACGCCGCCGACAGACCCGCCGCCGCGCCGGTTGCCAGCAGCGTGTGGCGCGACTCTTCGTCACGCTGACGGAAAATATCGCCGACCATGCGCCCGATATTGCCGCCAATCTGCACCGTCGGCCCTTCACGTCCAAGCACCATGCCCGAACCCAGCGTACCCATCCCACCGAAGAATTTCACCGGCAGCACGCGCCACCAGCGTACCGGGCGGAGGTCTTCCAGCGCACCTTCAATTTCCGGGATCCCCGAACCGCCCGCTTCCGGCGCAAAGCGCCGCATCAGCCAATAACCAAACATCGCCAGCAGCGCCGATAGCACAAACGCCAGCGGCCAGACCAGATACCAGCGGTCGGCAACCTGCGCCAGCGTGCCAATACGCACGTTCAGCACCCAGTTCACCGCATGTTCAAACGCCACGCCGACCAGCCCCACGAGCGAGCCTACGATGGCGGACATCAGCAGCACCATCAACGGGGTTTTATCGCGGTTCAATAATTTACGCACAACGTCGCGGCGGCGTAAACGCACCATCCGTTGTGCCTCTAAAGGGGGTATCTCTGCTCTCATACCGTCATCACTAATTGGTAATACAAATACGAAGGGAGGGCATTTTACCTACTCATGCGCGCGACGTCGCGAAAAAATTGCGCGGCGAATGCTTTGTTGCTACAGAGTAAAAACGTAGTTCATCACAGGTTAGTAAGATTAGAGAGAAAGTGGCGCAGAAGATCGTTTGAACGGACCTGACCGGTTGACGTCCCTGGTGTTGAGATCTCTGCGCCTGATAAGAAAGGGCTATCGTCAACATGCCTCCAGGCGGAGGCATGTTTTATGTTGTGTAATACCTTACTCTTCTACTGGCTCAGGCTTCTTTTTCGCCAACAGGTTGTAAGCCACCAGCAGAGCGAAAATACCGGTAATCGTCATGGTGATGGTGCCTGGCGTCATAAAGCGCGCCATGTTGCCAAGAATAATCCCCACTACGCCGAAGTCGGTATCAGAGAAGGTGGTGTTGGTTAAGCCCAGCGCACCCAGTACTGGAATCAGCGCCACCGGTAAGAAGGTAATCAGAATACCGTGAGCGAAGGCACCGAGAATCGCACCGCGTTTACCGCCGGTCGCATTACCGAATACCCCAGCCGTTGCCCCACAGAAGAAGTGAGGTACGACGCCCGGCAGAATCAGTACCCACTTGAGCTGCCCAAGGATGAACAGACCCACCAGACCACCGACAAAGCTTGAGATAAAGCCAACTAACACCGCGTTCGGCGCATACGGGAAGACGATTGGGCAGTCCAGCGCCGGACGTGCGTTAGGCACCAGGCGCTCGGAGAAACCGGTAAATGCCGGAACGATCTCCGCCAGAATTAAACGCACACCCTGCAGGATAATAAATACCCCAGCAGCAAAGGTGATGGCCTGGATAAAGGAGTAGACCAGGTAGTTCTGACCATGGCTAAAGTTGCTCTCGACGTACTCTTTACCTGCGGAAATCGACAGGACCAGATAAATGATCATCATCGTCAGAGAGATAGAGATCGTGCTATCGCGCAGGAAGCTCAGGTTCTTAGGCATGTTCATCTCTTCGGTAGATTTAGAACCTTTACCGACGACAGAACCGATCCACCCAGAAAGCACGTAGCCAACCGTACCGGTATGTGCCAGAGCCACCTGGTCATTACCGATAATTTTACGCATATAAGGTTGGGCAATGGCCGGGAAGAAGCCCATTAACATGCCGAGCGCCAGCGAACCGGTATAAATAAGCTGAACGCCTTCGAAGCCGGCTACCGACAGAATAATGGCCACCATACAGGCCATGTAGAAGGTCACATGCCCGGACAGGTAGATATATTTTAAACGGGTGAATCTGGCGACCACGATATTCGCGACCATGCCGAACGCCATGATAAGCGTGGTTGGCGCGCCATATTTTTCCAGCGCAATAGAGACCATCGCCTCATTGTTCGGAATAATACCCTGCACATCAAAGGCCTGCTTGAAGATATCACCTAACGGCGATAGCGAGCCGACCAGAACTAAAGCCCCTCCGGATAACACCAGGAAGCCCAGTATCGTTTTAACGGTCCCTTTAATGACATCAGGGAAGGATTTTTTTTGTGCAACCAGGCCGAATAGCGCCACCAGCCCGACAAGGATTGATGGCACCTTCAGGATATCAACAATAAGCTGTAAAACGTTTTGAACAAACATATTAACCTCTGTCGCAGGGTATTTTTCTTGCCCGACTTAATTATTGCTGGTCAAAGTAGTCTTTTATTTTTTGTTCAACTTCGTTCAGGTCGATAATGTTATTAATCACAATAACTTTATCTGCCGGTAAGTTAGCGCTGAAGGCGATATCTTTCGCCATCACGAAAACATCAGCCACGTCGGGCGTGACGGAACCCAAATCAGAGTGTTCAACGTCCGCGGTGATATTGATTTTTTTGAGCACCTTTTTGATGTTCATTTCCATCATAAAGCTGCTACCCAGACCTGAACCACATACCGCCATAATTTTCATAGTAGACCTCATATTTTTACGATTGGGGTGTCATTAACAAGAAGCCGACGTTTCACCGAGTAAAATCGCCTGCAATTCTTCAGTACTTTGCGTGTTAAAAATCTGCTGCATCACCTCATCATCTGACAACACTTCAGCGAGCTGCGAAATCATTTCAATGTGGCTATTGCTGTCCGGGGCGGAGAACATAAAAATCGCGTCCACCGGATCGTTCTCTTCCGAATTGAACTCAACCGCCTGACCCAGTTTGACGATAGAGAGCCCCAGCGCCATTGCGCCCTGCTCGGGTCGCGTATGCGGCATCGCGATGCGCGGAGCAATCACGAAGTAGGGACCGATCTCTTCTTTCTGTTTGATAATCGAATCGATATAGGCCGGTGAAATCGCCCCTTCATCCAGCAGTGGGCGACCAGCAATCTGGATCGCCTCTTTCCAGTCACTTACTGATGGAACATACTGAACTTTGTTTTTATTCAGCCAGTTGGATAATGTTGGCATGGATATTACCTATCGTTCTTAATGATAAAAATGGGTGACTACAGCATGCGACGGGCCGTTTCCGTCACATTCTCTTTCGTAAAACCAAAGTATTTAAACAGGACGCTCGCTGGCGCAGATTCCCCAAAGGAGTCCATGCCGATAACCTTCCCATCCAGCCCGGTATAACGCTGCCAGAACCCTTCGATACTGGCTTCTATCGCCAGACGGTTACGCACGCGCTTCGGCAAAACGGACTCTTTGTAGGCGTCATCCTGCTTATCAAAACGCTCGGTGCACGGCATGGAAACCACGCGAATCTGGTGGCCTTCCTGCTGCAGCGTACGCGCTGCGGCAACCGCCAACGCCACCTCTGAACCTGCGGATATCAGGATCAGCTCAGGTTCAGCGTCACAGTCGACCAGCACATAGCCGCCACGCGCAATATTGTTAAGTTGTTCCGCACTGCGAGCCTGCTGTTCAAGCGGCTGGCGAGTCAGCACTAAGGCCGAAGGCCCATCCTGCCGTTCAATTGCCTGCTGCCAGGAGACCGCTACTTCCACCTGATCGCATCCGCGCCAGGTTTCCATATTCGGCGTCAGGCGCAGCGAAGCCAACTGCTCAACCGGCTGGTGCGTCGGACCATCTTCGCCCAGACCAATGGTGTCGTGGGTATAGACAAAGATGGAGCGAATTTTCATCAGTGCCGCCATGCGCAACGCATTACGGGCATATTCCATAAACATCAGGAAGGTGCCGCCGTAAGGGATAAACCCGCCGTGCAGCGCCAGGCCATTCATGATGGCTGACATACCAAACTCACGAACGCCATAAGAGAGGTAGTTCCCCGCCCCATGCTCGGCGGTAAAATCGACGGACTTCTGATGCCTGGTCAGGTTAGACGGCGAAAGATCCGCAGACCCGCCCATCAACTCAGGCATCATATCGGCGAAAAAATTTAAGCAGTTCTGGCTCACCTGGCGCGTGGCCAGCGATACAGGATTGGCCTGCAAATCGTCAATATAGCGCTGGATATTTTCCGCCCACTGCACAGGCAGTTCGCCCTTCATACGACGCACAAACTCGGCGGCCAGTTCAGGCCATTGCAGCGCATAATCGGCAAACAGCGCCTCCCATGCCTGCTCGTCCTGCGCCCCTTTTTCGGTCGCATCCCAGGCAGCGTAAATATCGTCAGGAATTTCAAACGGCGGATACGGCCACTCAAGGCGTTCACGCACCAGCGCGACTTCATCGGCCCCCAGCGCGGAGCCGTGACACTCATGGCTGTCCGCTTTATTCGGCGAGCCGAAACCGATAATGGTTTTACAGCACAGCAGGCTCGGTTTATCGCTGACCTGTTTGGCTTCGCGAACGGCAGCGTCAATCGCCTGCGGGTCGTGACCATCAATACCTTCAATCACGTGCCAGCCATAGGCGCGGAAGCGGGCTGCGGTATCTTCAGCGAACCAGCCTTCAACGTGCCCGTCGATAGAGATGCCATTATCGTCCCAGACGGCAATCAGATTCCCCAACCCTAAGGTTCCAGCCAGGCTGCATGCCTCATGGGAGATACCTTCCATCAGGCAGCCATCGCCCAGGAACAGCCAGGTGTGGTGATCGACAATATCAAACCCAGGCTTATTGAATTCAGCGGCCAGCGCTTTCTCGGCAATGGCCATACCGACGGCGTTCGCTACCCCTTGCCCCAACGGGCCAGTGGTGGTCTCAACGCCCGGTGTATAGCCATACTCCGGGTGGCCAGGCGTACGCGAGTGAAGCTGACGGAATTCACGGATGTCATTCATGCTCAGGTCATAACCCGTGAGGTGCAACAGAGAATAAATCAGCATCGAGCCATGACCATTCGACTGCACGTAGCGATCGCGGTTAAACCACTGCGGATTTTTTGGGTTATGGCGAAGGTGATGACGCCAGACGACCTCGGCAATATCAGCCATACCCATCGGCGCGCCCGGGTGGCCGGAGTTGGCTTTCTGAATCGCGTCGACGCTCAGAATTCGAATGGCATTCGCTAATTTTCTGTTGCTCATACGTCTCTCTTTTTACCTGGATTTTACGTTTAACAATAACGTTTTCGGGGTTTTCCCCACGCCAGAATGAATAGACATGTCGAAAGAAACCTTAGTTTTTATCATTGTATTGCCCCGCCATACGGTTCAACGCGGCTTGCATTCTCTTTCGGCAACCAGAAATAAAATAAACATTAAAATACAATGAATTACTTTATATCCTCGCGCTATTACTGCATCCTTACGCCTTTCAATATAAGTCTATACATGTTTCACTTGTCTAGTCATCTTGATGATGCACATAGACGTGTCCAGATACAATATGCAAAAATGCATTTTATCGCGATGCGGCGTTTGTTCACTCAAATTCGTTAACTTGCTCACAATATGACGTTAACTGTCTGGTCGACAGAAAACAAAGTCAGGCATACATGTAAACAGGATCCAGCGGCGTTATCGCCCACATTGGTTAGGAAGAAAGTCGATGGTTGATGGCATTACAGAGAAGCAAAAAGAGGTGGTCGATTACATTCTCAGGAAGATAAAGACCGATGGCCTTTTGCCAGGGGATAAACTGGACACAGAGATTGCCATTGCCAAAAATATCGGCATCACGCGAGCCACGGTGCGCGAGGCCACGCGCTTGTTGATCGAGCAGCAGCGTATTTATCGCGTGAAAGGCTCCGGTTTGTTCGTTGGCGCCATCGGTAAAAGCAACCATTCCGGCAGATTCCACGCCCTGTCGCCTTTTGATTTTCAGGCGCAGAAGAGTGGCCATAAAGGCGTCAGAAAAGTCATTAAATTCAGTATAATGAAAGTGCCATCGCCGGAAATCGCTCAGTCGTTACGGATAAAAAATAGCGATCAGATCTATAAAATTTTACGTCTGATGTGTTTTGACGATATTCCCGTCGCCCTTGAGCACATCCATCTGCCGGTCAATATGTTTACCAGCATGGAATTAAGCCAGCTCGAAATATCAAAATACAGCTATATCGAAAGCATCACCGGCAAAAAGGTCCAGCGCCGCGATCAGAATTTAACCGCGATAAACCTGGTCGATGAAGATATCCTTAATCTATTGAACCTTAAAGAGAATGACTCCGTTCTCGAACTTGATGAAACCGTTTATCTCGATGACGGCACGCCCTGCGAAGTCAATATTGCCATCATTAACACGCGTATTTTCCCCCTGAGACAAAACTCAACCCGCTCATAAGGCGGGCTATTTTCAGACCGACCTCGCCGCTGCTGATAACAAGGCAGCCACTATCATTTCTGTTGCCCAACATTCATGCCACAATGGTCAAAAATTTCATAACCTCTATGGAATAATTTAGAATAGCGAGCAAAACATTTTCCACGAACCAGGAACCTGGCAATGAGCAAATCTGAAAACCTGTATAGCGCTGCGCGTGAACTCATCCCAGGCGGGGTGAACTCGCCGGTACGTGCCTTCACCGGCGTGGGCGGTACGCCGCTGTTTATCGAGCGTGCGGACGGCGCGTATCTGTACGACGTGGATGGCAAAGCCTATATCGACTATGTCGGTTCCTGGGGGCCGATGGTGCTGGGTCACAACCACCCAGCCATCCGTAATGCGGTGATTGAAGCCGCCGAGCGTGGTCTGAGCTTCGGTGCGCCGACCGAGATGGAAGTCACCATGGCGAAACTGGTCACCGAACTGGTGCCGACCATGGACATGGTCCGTATGGTGAACTCCGGTACTGAAGCGACCATGAGCGCCATCCGCCTGGCGCGCGGCTTTACTGGCCGTGACAAAATCATCAAATTCGAAGGCTGCTACCACGGCCACGCCGACTGCCTGCTGGTTAAAGCAGGCTCCGGTGCGCTGACCCTCGGCCAGCCAAACTCACCGGGCGTGCCAGCAGATTTCGCCAAGCATACTCTTACCTGCACCTATAACGATCTGGCGTCCGTACGCGCGGCGTTCGAGCAGTTCCCGCAGGATATCGCCTGCATCATCGTTGAACCGGTTGCCGGTAACATGAACTGCATCCCACCGCAGGCTGATTTCCTGCCGGGCCTGCGCGCGCTGTGTGACGAGTTCGGCGCACTGTTGATTATCGATGAAGTGATGACCGGCTTCCGCGTGGCGTTGGCTGGGGCACAGTCCTACTACGACGTGGTGCCGGATCTGACCTGCCTTGGCAAAATCATCGGCGGCGGTATGCCGGTCGGCGCCTTCGGCGGTCGTCGAGACGTGATGGACGCGCTGGCACCAACCGGCCCGGTTTACCAGGCGGGTACCCTCTCCGGTAACCCAATTGCCATGGCGGCTGGCTTCGCCTGTCTGACCGAAGTGGCGCAGCCAGGCGTTCACGAAACCCTGACCGACCTGACCAATCAGCTGGCGCAGGGTCTGCTGGATGCCGCGCAGGAAACCGGTATTCCACTGGTGGTGAACAATGTGGGCGGCATGTTCGGGATCTTCTTCACCGATGCCAAAGAAGTGACCTGCTATCAGGACGTACTGAAGTGCGACGTTGAGCGCTTTAAGCGTTTCTTCCATATGATGCTGGATGAAGGTGTGTATCTGGCGCCGTCGGCGTTTGAGGCAGGCTTTATGTCTATCGCCCATAGCGAAGACGATATCAACAACACCGTTGACGCAGCGCGTCGGGTGTTTGCGAAGCTGTAAGTCAGCGACACATGCCGGGTGGCGGCTTCGCCTTACCCGGCCTACGTGAATCGCACAATCTGTAGGCCGGATAAGCGCATGCGCCATCCGGCTTTTTTATCGGCTCTGCTTTCTCAGCAAATAGATAAAATACGGCGCACCGATAAAGGTCGACAGCAGCCCTGCTGGCACCTGATACGGGAACATCAGCATACGCCCACACCAGTCAGCAAACACCAGTATCAGCCCACCAATCAGCGCCGACATCACGATATGCGGCATCGTCCGACGGAAGCCCATCATGCGCGCAATATGCGGTGCCATCAGCCCAACAAAGCTTAACGGCCCGATGGTCAGCGTGGCCGCCGCCGTCAGACACGCCGCGAGCAGCAGCAGGCTAATACGCGCTGGCGACAGCGCCATACCGATAGAGCGCGCCGTTTCGCCGCCCAGCGGCAGGATGGTTAACCAGCGGCGGCAAAGCGGTACCAGCAGCAGGAAAATCACCATGGCGGTGGCCGACTGCGCCACCTGCTTACCGGTCGCGTTATAGGTTGAACCGGCAATCCACGTCAGGATCTGCGCCATGCGCGGGTCACCGCTCGCCTGCAGCATCATCAGCAGCATGGTGAACGCGGTGCTCAGCGCCATCCCCGCCAGCAGCATACGATGCGGCGAAAACCCGCCGCGCCCGGCGGCAATCAGGATAACCAGCAGCGTGACCGCCGCGCCCAGGCTGCCCGCTGGCAGCAGCCAGACAAACGCGTTACCCGGCACCACAAACAGCATCAGCACCACGCCAAACGCCGCGCCGGAGCTGATCCCCAGCACTTCCGGACTCGCCATCGGGTTGCCGGTTAAGCGCTGAATAATACAACCCGCCACCGCCAGCATCACCCCGGCAATCAGCGCCGAAGCAATACGCGGCCAGCGCCACTGAATCAACTCGTCGAGCAGCGTACCGCTCGCCCAGTGCCAGCTGTGCGCATCGCGGCCCAGCGACAGTGCAACGAACACCGCCACCAGCAGAATCACCAGCCCGCCCAGCGCAAACCACTGCACGTGCTGACGTTCATTTGCCACGCTATCACTGGCATTCATCGACGGCGCGCTCATGCTACGCAGTCGCGGCAGCAGCCAGAGCAGCAGCGGTGCACCAATCAGCGCGGTCACCGAGCCGGTGGAGACTTCCATCCACACCCGGGTAAGCCAGAGGATTATCTGATCGGAGAGCCACAGGATCAGCGCGCCAATCAGCGGTGCCAGCATCAGGCGGGAGAGCAAGCGTCGTGCACCCAGCATCTTCGCCAGCAGCGGGGCAAACAGGCCAATAAAGCCGATAATCCCCACCGCGTTGACGAGAAAGGCGCTGATAACGATCGCCAGCGTTAGCGCCCCCAGACGCGCCAGCGATAGCGCCAGCCCCAGGTTGCGCGCCACGCCGTCATCCAGCCCCATCAGCGTTAACGGGCGCAGCAGCAACAGCGTGAGCATCACGCCGCCCAGCAGCTGCGGCCACAGACGTTGCACGATGCTCCAGTCGGTCTGGGTCAGCGTCCCGGTGCTCCACAGGAACATACTTTGCAACTGGTCGTGATGGAAAATCACCATCAGCTGGTTTATCGCACCGCAGTACAAACTCACCACCAGCCCGGCCAGAATCAGCGTCACCGGCGAGAGGCGTTTACCCCACGCTACGCCGAAGACCAGCGCGCCGACGATGCAGGCCCCTGCCAGCGCTGCAAACTGCGAGGCCAGCACGCCTGGAATGGCCCACAGCGCGGTAATGGTCATCCCCAACTGCGCGCCGGTAGCCACGCCAAGCGTGGTTGGCTCAGCCAATGGGTTACGCAGCACCTGCTGGAACAGCACGCCCACCAGCCCCAACCCGGCACCGACCAGCAGTGAGATAGTCAGGCGAGGCAGCAGGCTGTAGTGAAACAGCATTTGATCGATGGCGTTAATATCCGGCTGGCGCATCGCCTGGAACCAGAGCGCATGAGGCAGCGCGAGGTTGAAGTTAAACCAGGTCAGCGCCAGCCCGACAATAAACAGCGTCAGCAGCAACAGCGTGGCAAAAGGAGAGCGGGTCGTTTTCACGCTTTGCCTCCCAGTGCGTTATCAAGAATGTGAGCGAAGTTCATCGCCGACAGCGTCGCACCATAGAACCAGACCGCCGGAACGTTCTGCACCCGGTTCGCGCGAACAAACGGCATCGCCTGCCATAACGGCGTAGCGGCCAACTGGCGCATATCGGCGGCATTGCCGTGGTCAAAGCAGAGCACATCAACGTCTTTGTAGGCCGCCAACCGGTCGATCCCGACCACCGTGCTGCCCCAGAAGTTTGTCTCCCCCTGCCAGGCGTTCTTCACGCCCAGACGATCGAGGATCTCCTGGAAGAGGCAGTTCGGGCCAAACACCAGCATATGGCGCGGATCGAGCAGCGACATGATCAGCACGGGACGTTCGCCACGCGAGGCAAAGCGCGGCTTGAGGCTGTCGATGTAGGCATCAAATTCCGCCAGATGGCGATGAGCGACGTCCTGCTTATTGAGCAGTTCCGCCATCTCCAGTAGCGATCGCCGCGCCTGCTCCAGCGGCTGCTTGCCGTCGCTGAAAGCAAAGCTGCGCCCAGGCGCAATACGCGCGAGGATCTTTGGTGAAGGACCATATCCTGCAGACCAGACCAGCATCGATGGCTTCATCTGGGTTAGCAGTTCAAGATTGGGTTCGGTACGCAGTCCCACGTCAATCACCGAGTCCGGCAGCACCGGCTCGTTGACCCACATGCGATAGTTGGGGATATCCGCCACGCCGTATGGGGTGACGCCCAGCGCCAGCATCAGCTCGACCGGCAGCCACTCCAGCGCCACGATACGTTCAGCGTTCACCGGTGCGGCCTGGGCTTTTTGCATCTGCCAGAGCAGCGGCGAGAGCGCCATCGCCGCCAGAAAACGGCGACGGTTTATCAAATTCGAATCAGTCATCAATAGACAAAACTTACCGGTGCAGCACCGGCTGGATGCGGGAGAATGCCCATCGGGATGCCGTAAATCTGCTCCAGAGTGTCGCTGCGCATCAGCTCATCCGGCGTGCCCTGAGCAATCATTTCACCGCCACGTAGCGCCACCAGATAGTCGCAGTAGCGCGCCGCCATGTTGATATCGTGCAGAACCGCAACCACCGTCAGACCGCGCTGCTGGCTTAAGCGGTGCACCAGCGCCAGCACGTCAACCTGATGGGCAATATCGAGCGCCGAGGTTGGCTCATCAAGCAGCAGACAGCGGCTATCCTGCGCCACCAGCATGGCAATCCACGCACGCTGGCGTTCACCGCCGGAGAGACTGTCCACCAGGCGATGCGCCAGCGGTTTCAGCCCCACGAGGGAAATCGCTTCCTCGACCTTTTCACGATCGGCCACGCCAAAGCGGCCCAGCGCGCCGTGCCACGGGTAGCGACCAATCGCCACCAGTTCACGGACGGTCATCCCTTCTGCGGGCGGCAGCTGCTGCGGCAGATAGGCAACCTTACGAGCAAAGGCTTTGCTGTTCCAGCTCGCCAGCGGCTGACCATCCAGCAGGATCTCGCCTTCCGACGGCGGCTGATGGCGGCCAAGCATTTTCAACAGCGTGGACTTACCCGAGCCGTTATGACCGATAAGGCCGGTCACTTTGCCCGCAGGAAAAGTCAGGGAGAGAGGATGAAGAAGCGTACGGCCTGGAACGCGAAAAACGACCTGTTCCAGAGAAAAGGTCGTATCAGAATGAGTTGTCTTGTCCTGCATAACCGTCAACATGTTAAAGGGCGCGGAAAATCCGCGCCCTGGAGGTGGTTAGAAACGGAACGTTGCGGTAGCAACAACCTGGCGCTCAGCGCCCCAGTAGCACGCATATTCGCTGTAACAGCTGGAGACGTATTCACGGTTGAACAGGTTATTGACGTTAACGGCAATGGATGAACCCGGCAGGCCTACGCGCGCCAGATCGTATTTCACCATCGCATCAGCAACGGTATAACCGCCTACGCTAAACTGCTCGTTTTTCTTGCCAGTCGTGGTATCGCTTTTGTAGTAGCTGACGGTAGAGCCCGTATAACGAACGCCAGCACCAAAGGTCAGGCCACTCAGAGCGGTATCGTAGAAGGTATAATCCGTCCACAGAGAGGCCTGATTACGCGGTACTTCCGCCGGGCGTTGGCCATTGAAGGTTGTGTCATTCGTGTATTCAGCATCTGTATAACTGTATGCAGCCGTCACGTTGACGTTTTCATTCACCGCCGCTTTGGCTTCGAGTTCAAAACCGCGAGAACGAATTTCACCTGCCTGAATGCTGAACCCTGCGTTATTCGGATCTGCTGTCAGGTTTTTATTTTTGGTCAACTGATAAACCGCCCCCGTAATGACGACCGGCATATCTTTCGGTACATACTTCACACCCGTTTCATATTGCTTACCACGGGACGGATCAAAAGGCTGCCCCGCTTTGGTTGAACCGGATGTTGGTTCAAAGGATTCGCTGTAGCTAAAATATGGTGAAATACCATTATCAAACAGGTAGTTAACACCACCACGCCAGGTAAACTGCTGGTCATGATTCATTGCTTCAGAACCAGTGGTACGGGTCAGAGTAGACGTTTTCGCATAGTCATAACGACCGCCTAACGTCAGAACCCATTTGTCCCATTCCATCTGATCTTGAGCATACAGGCCCGTCTGCTCCATGCGATTCAGTACTTGATACTTCGCATAAGGACCGCTCACATTGATATTCGGGCTGCCGTATTGCGGATTCAGCATATCGATTGGATCGGCAGAGCCATAAAGTGCATCAACGTCATTACGCATGCGTGAGTAGTCCACGCCAGTCAGAAGAGTATGGTCAACATCACCGGTCGCAAAGTTGGACTGCAACTGCGTATCGACGGAGAAGGAGTTCATATCTTCATCAGAACGAACGTACTGACGGTTAATTTTACCCGCACCATCGTAGCCATAACCATAGACTGAACGGTACAGAGTTTTTACCTGGTCGTAGCGCAGGTTCTGACGCACGGTGAAGGTGTCGTTAAATTCGTGAGAGAAGCTGTAGCCCACCATCTGCTGGCGACGCTGCATTTTGTTATCTCTCTCACCTTCGTTGAAGTCGGTCGGCAACTTGTGAGAATTGCCGTTCGCATCAACGTAAGGAACCACTGTACCTTCACGCGGCAGCCAGCCGTAGTAACCCGCATCCGGATCGCTCTGGAAATTGCTCAGGAAGGTGAAGTCAGTTTTATCATCTGGTCGCCAGCTAAAGGACGGTGCAACGGCATAACGGCTCGACTTCGCCATATCCTGCTGCGCATCCTGGCTACGGCCTAAACCGGTCAGGCGATATGACCACACGCCTGCGTCATCAATCGCATCACTAAAGTCAAAACCGGTCTGCCAGAGGTTGTCTGTGCCCATTTTGAATTGAATTTCACGCAGCGGTTCAGTGGTCGGGCGCTTGCTGACCATGCTGACGATACCACCAGGGTTGCTGTTGCCGTACAGCACGGAGGTTGGTCCGCGCATCACTTCTACGCGTTCAAGGAAATACGGGTCTACTGAGACTTCAGAGTAGTTGTTGCCCTGCAGTTTCATACCATCCAGGTACTGGTTCGTGTTCACGGTACTGGAGGTGGTGAAACCACGGATAGTCACAACGTCATAGGTTGTAGAGCTACCGCGAGTCGCAAATACGCTAGGCGTGTATGCCATCGCTTCTTTAACGGTCGTCGGCTGATGGATATCCATCTCCTGACGGGTAATCACCGAAACAGACTGTGGAGTCTTCTCAATCGGAGTATCAGTCTTGGTTGCCGTTGCTGAACGCTTCGCCGCAATGGTCGGAGCCGGGCCCCAGGCACTTTCCTGAGCCGCCGGAGCTGCGGTGACGGTGATGGTTTCTTCTTTAGGTTGTTCTGCTGCCTGTGCGTATACAGACATGCCGCTAACCGCCGTGGCTACTACAACTGCGAGTTTACGCAGTGAGTGGGTTGGCTGAGCAGTTTTTAGACGCGCCATTGGTATATCTCTGATGAAGTGAATGATAACGTAAACGAGAATTATTATTATAACGATGGGAATAATAGGTCATGCATTGGACGCATAGCAAGCGATATAAGTCCCTACCAGAATTAAGGGGTTAAGAATTAGACAGATGAAAAAGTGGCGTTAATAAAAAGAAAAAACTTAGAGATAAAAAAAGCCCCTGCACGACGCAGAGGCTTAGTACTAATACGGTACCGAACCATCCCGGAGTCGGCGTGAACGCCTCGTCCGGGCTACAAGATAGGGTGTAGCCCGGCCGAACGAAGTGACGCCGGGGCGGTATTAATTCCCGCCGAACATATCCTTAATCCAGCCAGCCACGCCGTCGCTGTCTTTCTTCTCCTGCGCCGGCTGCTGCTGTTGCTGCTGAGGCTGTGAAGAAGATGAGTCAAACGGGTTCGCTGACTGCTGCTGCTCGATAGCCTGCTGGCTCTGCTGGCAGAGTGAATCCGGGTCGGTAGTCCAGACCGGCAGCATACGGGTGCCACCGCCGCCGCAGACAAAGTTACCGCCATCGTCCACGCCCATGTTCACCACATCTTCCGGCGGCGTCAGATCCAGCGCGATAGGCGACTGGGTCTCCAGATAACGCTGGTAGATAGACATCGCACCGCTGGCGCCGTACAGCTTGGTCGGCTGGTTATTATCGCGGCCTACCCAAGTGATCACCACTTCACGACCGTCAATCCCGGCAAACCAGGTATCGACGTTGTTGTTGGTAGTCCCGGTTTTCCCTGCCAGATGCAGGTTCGGGTATTTCGCGCCCAGCTGACGGCCGGTACCACGCTGCACAACCTGCTGCATGGTCCACAACGTCAGATAAGCCGCCTGCGCTGGAACGGCACGCTCAGCCTGCGGATAGCTCTGGTACAGCACGGTACCATCTTCCGCAATTACCGAACGCAGCGCCGACAACGGTGCACGGTTACCGCCGCTGGCGATGGTCTGGAACGCCTGGGCCACTTCAATCGGCGTCAGGTTCAGCGCCCCCAGCAGCATCGCCGGCACGGCGTTGAGCTGATCTTTCGGCGCACCCAGCTTCAGCCAGGTGTCAGTGACCGCTGGCAGACCCAGCGCCATACCGAGGTTAACGGTCGGCACGTTCATGGAACGCGTCAGCGCGTCCACCAGCATCACCTGACCGCTGTAGCGACGGTCATCGTTCTGCGGTGACCACACCTGGCCATTCGGCTGACGCAACGCAATTGGCGCATCGGCAATCCAGGTATTCAGGCGGTACTGGTTCGGCTGGCTTAAGGCCGTCAGATAGGTCGCCGGTTTTGCCAGAGAACCAATCGAACGACGTGCCTGCATGGCTCGGTTGTAGCCCGCAAACTGCGGTTCAGCGCCGCCAACCATCGCACGCACTTCGCCGCTGAAACGGTCGACCACCACCATCGCGGTTTCAAGGTCGCTCAGCTTACGCTGTTTCTTCAGCACCGGAATGCCATCGGTCGCCGCTTTTTCTGCGGCATCCTGCGCGACCGAGTCGAAGGTAGTAAAGATCTTCACGCCGGAGAGATCTTTCACCTTATCACCCAGCTTCGCCTGCAGCTCCTGACGCACCATCTGCATAAACGCAGGCTGCGGTGAAATCACCCCGCCGCGCGGCTGTACGCCCAACGGACGCGCGCTCAGCATGTCGTACAGTTCCTGATCGATAACCTTCTGCTGCTGCAGCAGGCGCAGGACCAGATTACGACGCTCCAGCGCCAGTTTTGGGTTACGCCACGGGTTGTAGACCGAGGCCCCTTTCACCATCCCCACCAGCAGAGCCTGCTGGTCAAGGCTCAGCTCTTCCACCGGGCGGCCAAAGTAATAGAGGCTCGCCAGCGGGAAGCCGCGGATTTCATTGTCGCCGCTCTGACCGAGGTATACCTCGTTCATATACAGTTCAAGAATACGGTCTTTGCTGTAGCGGGCGTCCATAATCAGCGCCATGTAGGCTTCGTTCGCCTTACGCCAGTAGGAACGTTCGCTGGAAAGGAACAGGTTCTTCACCAGCTGCTGGGTCAGCGTACTCGCCCCCTGCACCGTTCTCCCGGCGGTCAGGTTCGCCAGCACCGCACGGCCCATCGAGTAGAAACTGATACCATCATGCTCGTAGAAATGACGGTCTTCGGTGGCAATCAGCGTATCGATCAGCAGATCCGGGAAACCACTGCGCGGCACAAACAGACGCTGCTCACCGTTTGGCGAGGACATCATAGTGATAAGGCGCGGGTCGAGGCGGAAGAAACCGAACTGGCGGTTGCTGTCCAGGTTCTCGATGGTTTCCAGGTGATCGCCATCAAAGGTCAGACGCGCGCGCACCTGCCCCTCTTTGCTGTCCGGGAAATCGAACGGGCGACGGATCATCTCAATGCTGTTGGCCTGCACGGTAAATTCACCGGGCCGCGTCATCGCCGACACCTGGCGATACTGGGTTGCCGTCAGCAGCTGAACCATCTCTTTTTTGCTGATCGGCATGTCCGGCTCAAGGCTCACCATGCGGCCATAGACTGCCGCTGGCAGCTGCCAGACCTTACCGTCGATGCGGCTACGGATTTTTTGATCCAGATACACGCCATAAATGGCCATCAGCACGGCAAAAACGATGCCGAGTTTTACCAGGAACCAGAACCAGCGGTGTTTACCGCGAGGTTTTTTCCCTTTTCCGCCGCCTTTACGCGAGCGCGGTTTTTCATCGTCGTAGCCATCATCATCATAATCGTCGTCATACTCATCGTCTCTGAGCTGTCGACGGCTTACCTTTTGCTTTGCCGGACGTGCAGGCTTGCCTTTACGTCCAATCGGCTCGCGGTCATTCCCCGCCATGCTTTCTCTCCGCAACATTCAGGCATAAAGGCCTGATTCTCAATTCTTCTGCCACGGGACAGAAGAAGATATCTCTCAATTTTATGCAACACGTTCCCTATCCCACTGGGAGAGGGAGACAATCACGAATACTTTTTCGTCCGCCGCGTTGGCGCGGTGTTTGCCGGATCGTCCGGCCAGACGTGCTTCGGATAACGCCCTTTCATCTCTTTTTGCACTTCCCGGTACGCCCCCTGCCAGAACGCGCTTAAATCGCGCGTGATCTGCAGCGGGCGCTGTGCCGGTGAAAGCAGCTCGAGCACCAGCGCGACTCGCCCTTCGGCGATAGTCGGCGTGCTGGCTTCGCCAAACATCTCCTGCATACGCACCGCCAAAGCCGGTGGGTTTTCATCATCATAGCGAATAGCTATCCGACTTCCTGTGGGCACAGTGTAATGAGTTGGCAGCAAACTCACCAGACGTTGTCGTAATGACCAGGGCAACCACTCCAGCAGCGCCTGATGAACATCCAGCGATTTCAATCCGCGCAACGAGTGGACGCCGCTCATGTGCGGCAGCAACCAGCTCTCCAGCGCCGCCAGCAGCGAGGCGTCATCCACCGCAGGCCACTCATCTTCCGGCAGCCAGCGCGCGGCGCACTGTAAACGCAAGCGTAGCTGTTCCGCTTCGTTCGTCCAGTTGAGTACGCTTAACCCTTTCTCGCGAATGCCGGTGAGCATCGCCCGATGCAGTTCCTCTTCCGACGGTTTCGCCAGCGGGCGCACGCTCAGCGTCAACTGGCCAATCTGGCTTCGGCGCAGCGCTTTAAGCGTGCCCTGGTTATCATCCCACTCGATAGTGTCAGATTGTTGAAGCAGCTGCGGGCAGCGCGCCACCAGCGCATCAATATCCAGCGCACAGGCCTGCAAGATTCGCGCATCCGGCGAAGCATTGCCCTGTAACAGCAGCGGTGCAATCAGCCATTCGTGGCGATTCAGCGCATCGTCGGCGTCTAACATCGCCCCCATACCGTTAGCGAGCTGATAGCGTCCTTCCTGCCCGCGTCGGCGCGCGATGCGGTCGGGGAAGCCCTGCGCCAGCAGCGCGGGAATCGCGTCGCTGTCAGGCTGCCCTGCACGGCGATTAAGCCGCTTACAAAGCTGCTGGCTACGCTGCTGCCACTGCCCCTGCGAACGGGTGAAGGCCTGCATCAAATCGCCGCTGCCGCCGCGCGGAGGCTCTTCCAGAATGGCTGCCAGCCGCGCCGCCGTAGCCACTTCGTCGTCGCTATCCGCCGCCACCAGCATCGCGGCAAGACGCGGGTCGTTCCCCAGCGCCGCCATTTTCTGCCCTTTCGCCGTTAATCGCTCATCGGCCAACGCGCCAAGCTGCGTCAGCAGGCGTCGCGCCGCCGCCAGGTTCACCGCGGGAGGCGTATCCAGCCAGCAGAGCTGCGATGGGTCGTTACAGCCCCACTGCAAGAGTTCGAGCAACAGCGACGAGAGATCGCTTTGCAATATTTCCGCTTCGCTCTGCGCCGCCGCACGTTCGGCCTGATCTTTTGCTAACAGGTGCACGCACACGCCCGGCTCCAGACGTCCCGCGCGCCCCGCACGCTGGGTCATCGAGGCCTGGCTGACGCGCTGGGTTATCAGCCGTGTCAGCCCGCTACGTACGTCAAAACGCGCCACACGCTCCTGGGCGCTGTCCACCACCAGGCGAATACCTTCAATGGTCAGACTGGTTTCGGCAATATTGGTTGCCAGCACCACCTTCCGCTTGCCCGATGGCGCGGGAAGAATCGCCTGACGCTGTTCGCTCAGCGGCAGCGCGCCATAGAGAGGACAGAGCAGGACATCGTCGGCTACGCGCTCCGCCAGATAATTCTGCACTCGCTGAATTTCGCCAACCCCAGGTAAAAACAGCAGCAGCGAACCGCTTTCTTGACGCAGCAGCTCTGCCGTCGCAATAGCCACCGCCTCATCAAAGCGCTGGTGCGCAGGCAGCGACTGATAGCGACGATCCACCGGAAACGCCCTCCCTTCAGAGATAACCACCGGCGCATCCGGAAGCAGACGCTGCAGCTTGTCGTTATCAAGGGTGGCCGACATGATCAGCAACTTGAGGTCATCGCGAAGCCCCTGCTGAACGTCCAGCAGCAGCGCCAGCGCGAGGTCTGCCTGTAGACTACGCTCGTGAAATTCATCGAGGATCACCAGCCCCACGCCCGACAGTTCGGGATCGTGCTGGATCATACGCGTCAGGATCCCTTCGGTCACGACCTCTAACTGGGTAGTTGGCCCCACGCAGGTTTCCGCACGCATGCGGTAGCCGACCGTTTCTCCCGGCTTCTCACCCAGCAGTTCCGCCAGGCGCTGCGCCACGTTGCGCGCCGCCAGACGGCGCGGCTCCAGCAGCAAAATACGCCCGTTGATGCTGCCTTCGCGTAAAATTTGCAGCGGCAGCCAGGTAGATTTACCCGCCCCCGTTGGTGCGTTCAGCAGCACCTGCGGCGATTGCTGTAAGGCATGAAGGAGTTCAGGAAGGATGCTTGCGACCGGCAACAGGGACACGAATGGCTCCAGAGGGTTAACATTAAACGGCGGACATTGTAGCATCGCCTCAATTCATAACCGAGTCCCCACCATGTCAGAGTCAAAAAGGCTGTTTTTCGCCGTTGAGATCCCAAAGCCCATCCAGAAGCAGCTGGTGCAGTGGCGTGCCGATAATTTTGCTGACGATGCCGGTATTCCCGTCGTCGCAGCTAATTTGCACATCACGCTGGCGTTTTTGGGCGAGGTAAGTGAGGAGAAACAGCGGGCGCTGGCCGCCATGGCAGGACGAATCCGCCAGCCGGGTTTTACGCTGAACCTTGATGATGCCGGGCAGTGGTTGCGCTCGCGCGTGGTGTGGCTCGGCACGCGCCAGCCGCCGCGCGGGCTGCTGCAGCTCGCCAATATGCTTCGCGCTCAGGCTGCCCGCAGCGGCTGTTATCAAAGCCCGCAGCCGTTTCACCCGCACCTGACGCTGCTGCGTAACGCCGCGCAGGCGGTGCCTATTCCCGCTCCCGGCTTTCTCTGGACGTTTCCGGTGACCGAGTTCGCGCTATACGAATCACGCTTTGTTCGGGGACGCACAAAATATACGCCGTTACAGCGCTGGACGCTCAGCGAATCATAATAAGGAAAACGTATGAAGTTTACGCCACCGCTCAAGCACGCCACGCTGATCCAACGCTACAAACGCTTTCTCGCGGATGTTGTCACCCCCGAAGGTGAAACCTTCACGCTGCACTGCCCCAACACCGGCGCAATGACCGGTTGTGCAACCCCAGGTGACACCGTTTGGTATTCGACATCAGAAAATACTAAACGAAAATATCCACATACGTGGGAATTAACTCAAACCCAGCAAGGGGCATTTATCTGCGTCAATACGCTGCGGGCAAACACCCTGGCAAAGGAGGCAATTCTGGCCCAGCGCCTTCCCGAACTTACCAGCTACAACACCCTGAAAACCGAAGTGAAATACGGTGAAGAAAGCAGCAGAATTGACATCATGTTACAGGCAGATGATCGTCCCGACTGCTATATTGAAGTGAAGTCAGTCACACTTGCGGAAAATGAATTTGGTTACTTTCCGGATGCCGTGACCGTGCGCGGACAGAAGCATTTACGCGAGCTGATGGGCGTTGTCGCCAGGGGCGAACGCGCCGTTTTACTGTTTACTATCTTGCACTCAGCCATTGAATATTTCTCTCCTGCACACCATATTGATGCTAAATACGCAGAGTTACTCATTGAAGCAAAGAGAAAGGGGGTAGAGATTTTGGCTTATAAAGCGGAACTTTCTGCCGATAATATGACTCTGATATCGCCGTTACCCATTGCGTTATCACCGGGGGTATCTGCATAGAAAGTGTTCGGGCTGCGGCGCAAATACGCTTTTCTTCACAGCATTGTCAAGTGTTACGTTTAGATAATTGCCATGTGGAAAAGCATCTGTTATTTATAGCGGCCTGATTTTTCCCCCGAACACGGGGATCGATAGTGCGTGTTAAGGAGAAGCAACATGCAAGAAGGGCAAAACCGTAAAACATCGTCCCTGAGTATTCTGTCCATCGCAGGGGTGGAGCCGTACCAGGTGAAACCGGGCGAAGAGTATATGAACGAAGCCCAGCTGGCGCACTTCCGACGTATTCTTGAAGCATGGCGTAATCAACTTAGGGATGAAGTCGATCGCACCGTTACTCACATGCAGGACGAAGCAGCAAACTTCCCTGACCCGGTAGACCGTGCCGCGCAGGAAGAAGAGTTCAGCCTCGAACTGCGTAACCGCGATCGTGAACGTAAGCTGATCAAAAAGATCGAGAAGACGTTGAAGAAAGTGGAAGATGAAGATTTCGGCTACTGCGAATCCTGCGGTGTAGAAATTGGTATTCGTCGTCTGGAAGCACGTCCAACGGCCGACCTGTGCATTGACTGCAAAACGCTGGCAGAAATCCGCGAAAAGCAGATGGCAGGTTAATAGAACGCTAACGCTCTCACTTCAAGGCGGGAATCTCTCCCGCCTTGTTGTTTTTTTATTGCCATAAATATGTCAACACAACCATACATTGGGCGCTTTGCCCCTTCCCCTTCCGGTGAGCTGCATTTTGGTTCGCTGATTGCCGCGCTGGGAAGCTATCTACAAGCTCGTGCTCAGCAGGGCATCTGGCGCGTTCGCATCGAAGATATCGATCCCCCTCGTGAAGTTCCCGGTGCTGCAACCACCATTTTGCATCAGCTGGAACATTACGGCCTGCACTGGGACGGCGACGTTCTTTGGCAATCACAGCGTCACGAGGCCTATTGTGAAGCGCTGGCGTGGCTGAAAAGCCAGAACCTATGCTACTACTGCACCTGCACCCGCGCGCGCATCCAGAGCATCGGCGGCACCTACGATGGCCACTGCCGTGACCTCAACTACGGCCCCGAGAACGCGGCCCTGCGTCTGCGTCAGACGCACCCGGTAACCGAATTCACCGACCTGCTGCGCGGCACGATCAAGGCCGACGAACGTCTCGCGCGTGAAGATTTCATTATTCATCGTCGTGATGGTTTGTTTGCCTATAATCTCGCGGTGGTGGTCGATGATCAGTTTCAGGGGGTGACGGAGATTGTTCGCGGTGCCGATTTGATTGAACCCACCGTGCGACAGATTTCGCTCTACCAGCAGTTTGGCTGGCAGGCACCGGACTATATTCATCTGCCGCTGGCATTGAATGAAGAAGGTGCTAAACTTTCGAAGCAAAATCATGCACCTGCCCTACCAACTGGTGACCCGCGCCCTGTACTTATCGAGGCGCTGCGCTTTTTAGGCCAGGATATTCCGGCGCAATGGCAGGATTTCAGCACGGCAGAATTACTGCACAATGCGGTCGCGCTATGGTCGCTCAATCAGGTGCCTGAAATGGTGAAGATCAATCCGCCATTCTCAAATGCGTTATGCTGAGCTATGATTAGCCGCTATTTTTTTGTCCCAAAGTCAGATATTACCGAGGTGCACCATTTTTACCCGAGTCGCTAATTTTTGCCGCAAGGTGCTGAGCCGTGAGGAGAGCGAGGCTGAAAACGCCGTCGCTAAACCTGCTATGACCGTTATTCCGCGCGAGCAGCACGCTATTTCACGCAAAGATATCAGCGAGAATGCCCTCAAGGTTCTTTATCGTCTGAACAAAGCAGGCTACGAGGCTTACCTCGTTGGCGGCGGCGTTCGCGACCTGCTGCTGGGCAAAAAACCCAAAGATTTCGACGTGACCACCAGCGCCACGCCTGACCAGGTTCGCAAGTTGTTCCGCAACTGCCGTCTGGTGGGTCGCCGCTTCCGTCTGGCGCACGTCATGTTCGGCCCTGAAATTATCGAAGTTGCTACCTTCCGTGGTCACCACGAAGACGGCCAGTCCGATCGCACCACCTCACAGCGTGGGCAAAACGGTATGCTGCTGCGCGATAACATCTTCGGCTCCATCGAAGAAGATGCCCAGCGCCGCGACTTCACCATCAATAGCCTCTATTACAGCGTGGCGGACTTCACCGTTCGTGACTACGTCGGCGGTATGCAGGATCTGATTGACGGCGTGATCCGCCTGATTGGCGACCCGGAAACCCGCTACCGTGAAGACCCGGTGCGTATGCTGCGTGCCGTGCGCTTTGCCGCGAAGCTGGATATGCGTATCAGCCCGGAAACCGCTGAACCTATTCCACGTCTGGCAACCTTGATGAACGACGTGCCGCCGGCGCGCCTGTTTGAAGAAGCGCTTAAACTGCTGCAGGCAGGCTACGGCTTAGAAACCTACAAGCTGCTGCGCGAATACAATCTGTTCCAGCCGCTGTTCCCGACCATCACCCGTTACTTCACTGAAGACGGTGATAGCCCGATGGAACGCATCATCTCTCAGGTGCTGAAGAACACCGACACCCGCATTCATAACGATATGCGCGTTAACCCGGCGTTCCTGTTCGCCGCGATGTTCTGGTATCCGCTGCTGGAGATGGCACAGAAAATCGCTCAGGAGAGCGGGCTGGCCTATTACGATGCCTTCGCACTGGCGATGAACGAGGTGTTGGATGAAGCCTGCCGTTCGCTGGCGATTCCAAAACGCATTACCACGCTGGTGCGTGATATCTGGCAGTTGCAGCTGCGGATGTCCCGTCGTCAGGGTAAACGCGCCTGGAAGCTGATGGAGCATCCAAAATTCCGCGCCGCTTACGATCTGCTGGCTCTGCGTGCCGAAGCCGAACACAACGGTGAACTGCAGCGTCTGACTCAATGGTGGGGCGAGTTCCAGGTAGTTGCGCCACCGGCACAGAAAGATATGCTCAACGAGCTGGGTGATGAGCCAGACACCCGTCGTCGTCATCGCCGTCCGCGCAAACGCGCACCGCGCCGTGAGGGCAGTGCGTGACCGTTGCCTATATCGCCATCGGCAGCAATCTCGCCTCTCCGCTGGAGCAGGTGAACGCTGCCGTTGAGGCGCTCAATGCGATCCCGGAAAGCCGGGTCGCTGCCGTCTCTGCGTTCTACCGCACCCCGCCGCTCGGCCCACAGGATCAGCCCGATTACCTGAACGCCGCCGTGGCGCTAGAAACCGCGCTCGCCGCCGATGTGCTGCTTAGCCATACCCAGCGTATCGAACTGCAGCAGGGGCGTCAGCGCAAAGCCGAACGCTGGGGGCCGCGTACTCTCGATTTAGACATCATGCTGTTTGGTCAGGATATTATTCATACCGATAATCTGACCGTCCCGCACTACGACATGTACAACCGTGGCTTTATGCTGTGGCCGCTGTTCGAAATTGCCCCAACGCTTATCTTCCCGGATGGCATCAGCCTGCGTCAGCGCCTTGATGCACTGGCGGAAAACTGCCCTGCGCGCTGGTAGCGCGCCCTCCTTTTTTAGCGATCCCTGCGCTACCTGGTATCGTTTGCCTAAAGTCATTGCCCCCCTGATTTCGGCTGTTAGAATGCCGGGTAATACGATCTTACCATCAGGGATTATTATGAAACCGACCACCATCGCTTTATTGCAGAAATGCAAACAAGAGAAAAAACGCTTCGCGACCATCACGGCATACGACTACAGCTTTGCCAAACTGTTCGCAGACGAAGGCATCAACGTGATGCTGGTTGGCGACTCTCTTGGCATGACCGTGCAGGGCCACGATTCCACGCTGCCGGTGACCGTTGAAGATATCGCCTACCACACCCGTGCCGTTCGTCGCGGTGCGCCACACTGCCTGCTGTTATCCGATCTGCCGTTTATGGCCTACGCCACGCCGGAACAGGCGTTTGAAAACGCGGCAGCGGTCATGCGTGCTGGTGCCAATATGGTCAAGATTGAAGGCGGCGCCTGGCTGGTTGATACCGTGAAAATGCTGACCGACCGCGCCGTACCGGTATGCGGTCACCTGGGGCTGACGCCACAGTCGGTCAACATCTTCGGCGGCTATAAAGTGCAGGGCCGCGGCGACGCCGGTCAGGTTCTGCTCGACGATGCGCTGGCGCTGGAAGCCGCAGGCGCGCAGCTGCTGGTGCTGGAGTGCGTACCGGTTGAGCTGGCAAAACGCGTCACCGAAGCGCTGTCGATTCCGGTTATCGGCATCGGTGCAGGCAACGTCACCGATGGGCAAATCCTCGTGATGCACGATGCGTTCGGTATCACCGGCGGCCATATTCCTAAATTTGCCAAAAACTTCCTCGCCGAAGCGGGCGACATGCGCGCCGCGGTACGGCAGTATATGGCGGAAGTCGAGTCCGGGGCGTATCCGGGCGAAGAACATAGTTTCCATTAAGGAGTCATGTTGTGCTGATTATTGAAACCCTGCCGCTGCTGCGCCAGCATATCCGTCGTCTGCGTCAGGAAGGTAAGCGCGTTGCGCTGGTTCCCACCATGGGCAACCTGCACGACGGCCATATGACGCTGGTTGAAGAAGCCAAAACCCGTGCGGACGTAGTGGTAGTCAGCATCTTCGTTAACCCGATGCAGTTCGACCGTGTCGAAGACCTGGCGCGCTACCCGCGTACGCTGCAGGAAGATTGCGAGAAGCTGAACAAACGTAAAGTCGATTTCGTTTTTGCGCCGTCGGAAGCGGAAATCTATCCGCAGGGTACCGAAAGCCAGACCTTCGTCGACGTACCGGGCCTCTCAACCATGCTGGAAGGCGCGAGCCGTCCGGGACACTTCCGCGGCGTATCAACCATCGTCAGCAAGCTGTTCAACCTGATCCAGCCGGATATCGCCTGTTTCGGTGAGAAAGACTTCCAGCAGCTAGCGTTGATCCGCAAGATGGTGGCCGATCTTGGCTACGACATTGAGATCGTCGGCGTGCCGATTATCCGCGCCAAAGACGGTCTGGCACTCAGTTCCCGTAACGGTTACCTCACCGCAGAGCAGCGCAAAATCGCGCCGGGTCTGTACAAGGTGATGAGCCGCGTGGCGGAAAAACTGAAGGCCGGTGAGCGCGACCAGGGAGAGATGATTGCTATCGCCGAACAGGAGCTGAACGAGAAAGGCTTCCGCGCCGACGACATCCAGATTCGCGACGCGGATACCCTGCTCGACCTGACCGACAGCAGCAAACGTGCGGTGATCCTGATGGCGGCATGGCTGGGCCAGGCGCGTCTGATTGATAATCAGAGCGTAGAGCTGTAGTTTTCGCGCCATTCCCGGCGGCGCTCCGCTTGGCCGGCGACAATCAGGTAGCCCGGACGAGGTGCGTTAGCACCGACTCCGGGGTGTCATTCTGCAATGACGACATCGTTTGCAGCAGGTTATGCGTGACGATACGCAATTAATCGTAAGCAAGGTTATTCGCATATGGACACCTGGTATAAATCGGGCAATACTGCCTGCGAAATTTCTCAAAGCAGTCGTGAACTGCTTTGTTTCCGTTAAGAATTAAAGGTAGACGCTATGATTCGCACAATGCTGCAGGGCAAACTCCACCGCGTGAAAGTCACGCATGCCGACCTGCACTATGAAGGCTCCTGCGCGATTGACCAGGACTTCCTCGACGCCGCCGGTATTCTGGAAAACGAAGCCATTGATATCTGGAACGTGAACAACGGCAAGCGTTTCTCCACCTACGCCATCGCGGCTGAACGCGGTTCTAAAATCATCTCCGTCAACGGCGCTGCGGCGCACAACGCTGACGTCGGCGACATCGTGATCATCGCGAGCTTCGTCACCATGAGTGATGAAGAAGCCCGTACCTGGCGCCCGAACGTAGCTTACTTCGAAGGCGACAACGAGATGAAACGCACCGCGAAAGCGATCCCGGTTCAGGTTGCGTAATGCCGAGCGCTCCGTCACGGCGGAGCGCTTGTTTACCCCTGCGGTTGGTTGCTGATTAACCGCGACATCGTCTCCAGCGAATCCGTCCGCAGAATATACAGACGCTTCAACAGCATCGGATTATCCCCCGGCTTCACCTTCCCTTTCACCGTCGTCACTGCCAGATGAAAACCGGCATCACCCGCTGCCTGTATCGCCGTCGCGTTATAGCCACCAAACGGGTATGACAGGTACAGCACGTGCGGATTGAACTGCGAGAGCGCCCGTCGCGAGTGCGCAAAATCAAACAGGATATTGTGATAGCTACGGCTCAGTAAAATCGGCCGACGCTGCGCATCCACCCGGTGCAGGAAGTGGGTGTGTGACTGGAAATCAAAGACGTCTTTAATCTCTTCCAGCTCGGAAATGCTCATAAACTGCAGCGACTTCGGCGCCCACTTCTGCGGGTGGCGCTTAATACGCGAGGTGATAATAAACGCCGTGGCTTTAAAACCGTACTGCCTGAGTATCGGGTAAGCGTAGCGACTGACTGATTTCAACCCATCGTCAAAGGTGATCACCACCGCGCGGGCAGGTAAATTGGTACGGTTATGGACGTAATCCTCAAGCTGATACATGGTCAGCGTGGTATAGCCCATATCGCGCAGCCAGGTCATCTGGTTGCTAAAGGCGCGCACCGAAGTCGTGGTAGAGGTATGACGAAAACGGGTGTTCTCTTCATCGCGCAGAATATGGTGATAGGTGATGACCGGAATGCCGTTATCCACCTGGGCATCCAGCGCACTGATATAGGCCAGGCGTTCACCGATGCGAATCTGATACCAGGTCTGATTGAGGCGGTCTTTCAGCTTGTTGATAACCGGATAGCGCAGGTTCTCCGCCAGCGTACCGAACGGCGCGCTGCCGATATCCGGCGCGTTGTAGACGGGAGTATCTTTCCAGGTGACCAGATTCTGATTGCTCAGCGGCTTGTTTAAATCTCCCAGCCCATCCTCAATGCGCTGCTTCCCCTGTACCGGCTCAAGGTGCTCCTTATCGATAAAGCCCTTACCGAAGCCGAAGCTAAAGGTGTAGTAATCTTCCACGTCCGGCTCAATGGCGATAATTTGTCCGGCACGCAGGTTGCCGACGGTCATGGTTTTATTGCCGATACGTGCCCAGATAGCGGCGTCTTCCGTCGTCTGCATATAGCGCGTGGGCAACGCGGCAGCGACGCTACCGGTGAGGAAAAACAGCAGGAAAACAACCGAACGTATAGCCATGAGCAGTAACCGAAGCGGGAAACGACTCTACTATTGTAACAAAAGCTACATCAATACCAATGTTTAAGACTCATACAGGTCATGTAGCAGAACAAACGGCGGATTTTTCTGCTGCTGATGCCACAGGCTGGTCACTCCGGGCGAACCCAGCGTCACAATGCGTTCGCGAAAGTCGCTGCTGCTGAGGGAATCCCGCAGAGGAATCATTTGTTCGATTAATGAATAGTGGATGCCCGCGATCACTTCGCAACCGCTGTGCTTATGGCTCATCAGTGCGGCCACGCGATAGGGAGCGGCGCCCGCGTTATCAGTGAGAAAGATAACGCCCTCGCCGGAATCGGTCTGATGCAGCGCGTCACACATCATGCGGCTGAGCATATTTGAGCTCTGGCCTCGCCAATAATTAACTGCCCGACACTGCGGCAGCGGCCCATATTTTTTTTCCAGACGATCCAGCAGTTCCTGTGCTTTGTCGTCATGGCAGGAAATGACCCAACCTAACATTGCTTACCTCCTTAGCAGGCAAGCAGTTTAGCCGAGCAATCAATAAATAGGGGTGATGGCTGTCAAAGAACGGTTCCCGGCAGATAAAACCCGCCGGGAAATGCAGCATGATTAGCTGCGCAGGCCGCGGCCGCGCTGAATGAGATACCAGCACAGCAGGTAAAACGCCGCGATGAATACCACCAGCACGCCAAACGTCGTGACCAGCGGGACATCGTTAATGCCGAGGAAGCCGTAGCGGAAGCCGCTGATCATGTAGACGATCGGGTTCAGGTGCGACAGCCCCTGCCAGAACGGCGGCAGCAGCGTTAGCGAATAGAACACCCCGCCAAGGTAGGTCAGCGGCGTCAGCACGAAGGTAGGGATCAGGCTGATGTCATCGAAGGTCTTGGCGAAAACCGCGTTAAGCAGGCCGGCAAGCGAGAACAGCACCGCGGTCAGGATCAGCGTCAGCGCCACGAACACCCACGAATGAACCTGGAACGGTACGAAGAACAGCGAAATCGCCGTCACCAGAACCCCCACGCACAGACCGCGCGCCACGCCGCCGCCGACAAACCCGGCGATGATGACGTGCGTTGGCACCGGAGCCACCAGCAACTCTTCAATATTGCGCTGGAACTTAGCGCTAAAGAACGACGAGGCCACGTTGGCATAAGCGTTGGTGATCACCGCCATCATGATCAGGCCCGGCACGATAAACTGCATATAGGTAAAGCCGTGCATTTCCCCGATACGGGAGCCGATCAGATTGCCGAAAATAATAAAGTACAGCGTCATGGTGATGACGGGCGGCACCAGCGTCTGGATCCAGATACGCATAAAGCGGTGGATCTCTTTCGCCCAGATGCTTTTCAGCGCAACCCAGTAAAGCTGCATCATGCGCGATCTCCTTGTTTTTCATGAACCAGCGACACAAACAGCTCTTCAAGGCGGTTCGCTTTGTTACGCATACTCAGTACCTGTATTCCCTGCGCACTCAACTGCGCAAAAACGCTGTTAATCCCCTGCTCACGCAGCACTTCCACTTCCAGCGTCGAGGTATCCACCAGCGTGTGCTTGTAACCTTCGAGCTTCGGCAGCGGGCTTTTCGGCGCCAGGTCGAGAATAAAGGTTTCAGACTTCAGCTTGGAGAGCAGCGCTTTCATCGAGGTGTTCTCTACCAGTTCACCACGCTGGATGATGCCGATATTGCGGCACAGCATTTCTGCCTCTTCCAGATAGTGGGTCGTCAGAATGATGGTGGTGCCTTTATCGTTAAGATCTTTGAGGAAGCCCCACATGGAACGGCGCAGCTCGATGTCTACACCCGCAGTCGGTTCGTCGAGGATCAGCAGTTTCGGTTCATGCATCAGCGCGCGGGCAATCATCAGGCGACGCTTCATCCCGCCGGAGAGCATCCGCGCACGTTCGTTGCGTTTTTCCCACAAATCGAGCTGCTTCAGGTATTTTTCGCTGCGGATGACCGCTTCTTTATGCTCAACGCCGTAGTAACCCGCCTGGTTCACCACGATTTGCTGCACGGTTTCAAACGGGTTGAAGTTGAACTCCTGCGGCACCAGCCCGAGCTGACGTTTGGCATTGACCACATCTTTTTGCAGGTCATAACCAAATACGCTCACCCGCCCGGAGGTTTTGTTCACCAGCGAACTGATAATCCCGATGGTGGTCGATTTACCCGCCCCGTTCGGCCCCAGAAGCGCGTAGAAATCACCGGCTTCGACTTGCAGATCGATCCCACGCAGCGCCTGTACGCCACCGGGATAGGTCTTTGTCAGTTGCTCTAATTCCAGTGCAATGGTCATAGATTCTCGCTTACCTTACATTCTGATACTTGATATTTAGTTTTAATAATTCAGGAGTTGCCCTATATTAGCCCAACGCACTTCACTTGGTTACAAGCCTCCATGAAAGACATTGATACACTCATCAGCAATAACGCACTATGGTCAAAAATGCTGAGAGAAGAGGATCCCGGCTTTTTTGCGACACTGTCGCAGGCGCAAAAACCCCGTTTTTTATGGATTGGATGTTCTGACAGCCGCGTCCCCGCCGAACGTCTGACCGGGCTTGAGCCTGGCGAACTGTTTGTCCACCGTAACGTCGCAAACCTGGTTATCCACACCGATCTCAACTGCCTTTCCGTGGTGCAGTATGCCGTTGATGTGCTGGAAGTTGAACACATTATTATTTGCGGGCACTACGGCTGCGGTGGCGTACAGGCGGCGGTGGAAAATCCTGAACTGGGGTTAATCGACAACTGGCTGCTGCACATTCGCGATATCTGGTTCAAACATAGTTCATTGCTGGGCGAGATGCCGCCGGAACGCCGCATGGATACGCTATGCGAGCTGAACGTCATGGAGCAGGTTTATAACCTGGGCCACTCAACGATTATGCAATCGGCATGGAAACGTGGGCAGAAGGTGATGATTCACGGTTGGGCGTACGGTATTCACGACGGCCTGCTGCGCGATCTTGATGTAACCGCTGTCAGTCGCGAAACCCTCGAGCAGCGTTACCGCCACGGAATTTCCAACCTCAAGTTAAAGCATATCAATCATAAGTAAGGGAAATCATCCCTTATAGCCCGGCCGAACGCAGTGACGCCGGGCGTGTCCCGGAGTCGGCGTTCCGCCTCGTCCGGGCTACCTGCAAACTTACTCGTCTAACAGCACCACTTTGCCAACGTATGGCAGATGGCGATAGCGCTGAGCATAGTCAATACCGTAACCCACCACGAATTCGTCCGGGATGGAGAAGCCGACAAACTCAACCGGCACTTCAACTTCGCGACGGGTTGGTTTATCCAGCAGCGTACAAATCGCCAGCGACTTAGGCTCACGCAGGCCCAGAATCTCACGCACTTTCGACAGGGTGTTGCCAGAGTCGATGATGTCTTCAACGATCAGCACGTCTTTACCGCGGATATCTTCATCGAGATCTTTGAGGATTTTCACGTCGCGGGTGGTGGACATACCGCTGCCATAGCTGGATGCCGTCATAAAATCGACTTCGTGCGGAACCTGTACTTCACGGCACAGGTCAGCCATGAACATGAACGAGCCGCGCAGCAGACCGACTAACACCATTTCGCTACCGCTGTCCTTATAACGCTCGTTAATCAGACGACCCAGTTCAGCGATACGCGCCTTGATCTCCGCTTCCGGGATCATCACTTCAACAATATGTTTCATAATCTATATATCTCACTGATTTTAATCAGTTAAATTCAATCTCACACTATGCAATTCAGTAAATATTGATACACCGATTGATATACGGATTATCGCACAAACCAGAAAAAATGCGAAAGCATGAGTACCGAGGAAAGGCGGCGAGTATACAGCATCGAGCAAAATAATAAAAAAAGCACCGCATGATGTCGGTGCTTTAATGGTTGTTTATCGTCTGGGGTTTTCCGGTTTACGCCACTGATAAGGTGGAGACTTCATGCGTTGGCGGTGCCGCTGTTTAGCCCCCAACACCATAGCTGTTTTTGTGCGGATTAATAGCCTATCTTGCCCGTTAAGTTTATGGCCCTGTAGTTCGGCCGCGACCATTATTGCTTTCTCTATTACTGCCCGATCCAGCATACGCCCCCCTCAGTTGATTGACTGGCTGCAACCTGTGAAAAGCTGCTCATTTACCGTCATAACTTCTTTCATATGCTCATACCATCCGGCAAAAATAGCTTCATCTGTACCGGGGTAAGCTGTCAGAAAGCACATAAGTATTTCGTCGGTGAGTTTGTCCTGCTGATCCCAGTCAACAATGAATTGTCTAAACAGAGCGTAAGCCTTAGCTGGGTCTCTGTTCTGCCACGTTTCGACAACGATCTCGAAAGGAGGAACGGTGTAAGTGACTTCAACTGGTAATGGCTCGTACTTCGTCGGTATCAATACCTCTCGGGTAAATACCTCACCTTCCGGCCAGAGTTGTGCATGAGTTGTCAAAGTTGATCCTCCACATAGATACCAGCTGAGATAATTGCACCGCCGATACGGCGCTTACCGTAACCCAACGGTACGGGATTCCCCTGGGCGGTTGTATTCGTAACGCCGCCAAATGCGTATGAGGCTTTATTATCAGCGCTTTGTTTACTTGCAAGCCCCGTAGCCTGAGGGGAAAGAAGTTGAGCTACCCCTCCTACAGTCATCGCAGTACCAGCAGCAAACATCATATTACTTGCGGCAATTCCAATACCAGGCATCCAGATCGAGGCAGCCACAATAACAGCACCTAAAATAGTTTGTAGCAACCCTGCCTTTTTACTTCCAATTACCACCGGCACGATATGAATCTCGCGTCCATTGTTCGGAAATTCCAGGTCATCTGCCCCAATGTTCTTTTTTCCGACATAAATCGCATATGTTAAACCGCGAGCCCTGCTTGTATTCATGTATTTTTCGAATCCGGGAATTGTTACGGCCAGAGCCCGAAAAGCCTCATGCGTAGTCCTTACAAGGCGCTGGTGAGTTCTACCGAAGGTTTTGCCGAGCGGGCCAAACATACGGATAGTCGCAAGTGTTTCATTATTAGCTGTATTCATCATTCTACTCCTGTCAGATACCGTTAAATGTCGCCAGCCGTTGCTTGTGGCTGTCGCTCATATCGAAAGCAAAATCCTCATGCTCAGCCTGGAAGGTACCGAACGCCATCAGCGCAGATACAGCCGGGTCTATCTTGTTGGAGGATTTCTTCTTGTTGGGCTTAATGTTGGCGTTAGCGTCGGACTCCATCACCACGTTACCAATCGCCCAGGCCAGAACTGGATCGCCACGGTGGCGCACCACTCTGCGGTTAACGAACACCTCAAAGGATTTCGCTACCGGACTGAATTTGAGATAGGTTTGCGGGAACGGCTCCACATCGAGGCCCGCCCCCTGTAGCTGGGTGCGCAGGTGCGTGGCGTTCCACGTATCAAAGCCCACCAGCCGGATATTGAAGGTTTCAGCGTCGCGCAGAATATCGTCACGGATGCGGTCATAGTCGATGCAGTCGCCGGGTGTGGTGCGTATCCATCCCGCTTTTACCCACTGGCGGTAGATGGCGCGGTTTTTGTTGGCGACGTTAAGCAGCTGCGCTTCCGGCAGATAATGACGGGTAAGGAGTCTGATCTCCCTGTCGAACGGGAACGCATAGCTTACGCTGGTGATGTCGCTGGTAGAGGACAGGTCAAACCCGGCATAACACTCCATTCCGGCCAGATCGACTTCGGTATAGTCGAGCGCACAGGCATCCCATGCACCGGCGCCCATCCACGGCGTGGAGCCCTGACACCAGATATTGAAACGTTTGGTCAGCATTTCGACCCACTGCGACGGTATGCCCCGCGCTTTCTGGATGGTGGACTCCAGTTTCGCCGCATCCACGGACACATGCAGATTAGGGTTAGCCTTGATCCACATTTCCGGCTGTTCAACCTCGCTTTCGTCGTCCAGCTCGTAGATCAGGACAAACAGTGAATCGTTGCTCTCTTCCCCGGCCAGAATCTGACAGCAGTAGTCATAATGCTGCTTACATGCTGAGACAACGTTACTCCCGGCGGTCGTGATGGCGAATAAAATCGCCTCCGGACGTGCGCCCATACCCAACTCAAGCGCGGAATAAACACCGTTATCCGGGTGAAGGTGGTATTCATCGACAATCGCCAGGCTGGGGTTAGTCCCCTCAATGGTGGCCGCTTTCGCCGCCAGCGGCTTTAACAGGCTATTGCTCTTCGGGAAAATTACCTTATGCGCCTGGATATTGACGCGCTTTTTCAGCGGTTTTGACAGCAGGCACATCTGGCGGGCATCGTCGAACACGATTCGGGCCTGATCCCGACTAACCGCCGCCGTGTAGATATCCTGCTGGCCCTTCTCCATCACCAGAAACCAGTTAGCCAGCATGGCAGCCACGGTGGATTTGGCGTTCTTACGCGGCACCTCAATAAATGCGCTGCTGTACTTCCGGCGGTCTGACTCCCTGTTCTTAAAGCCCAGCAGGTTAGCAAAGGCGAACTGTTGCCACGGCTCCAGCTCTATAGGCTGGCCGCGCAGCGGGCCTTTGACGTGTGGACAGAGCCGGGAGAAAGCAATAAACCGCTCCACGGTCGCCGTATCGAACTCATAACGGGGGTCATTCAGGTCTGAAAAGTACCTTTCAACGGCCTGTTTTACGCGCTTACAGGCCGGAATTTCACCGGATTTAATGGCGTTTGCGTAATCATTCCAGACGGTCAAGCTCGTCCTCCTCTTCCGTTTCTACCGGATTACGGCGGCGGCTTACAGGATCAAAGCCCAGCAGCGACGACATTTTAATCATGATTTTTTCAGCGTCGGCCTTTGCGCTAAGCGCCGGATTACGGCTCTCGCCGCCCTGGCTGTTAACAATGCTGAATCCGCGGCTGGCAAGGTCTTCTACGGCTTTGCGGTACATCGAATAGTTAACGCAAAAAAGCTCAAGGTTGTTCCAGTCGGCGGGAGTCAGATCCCCGCGTTCGGCCAGTTGCTTTGCCTTCGCCTTCCACTGCTGCGCGGCTAACTCATCAAGGTAAGCGGGCGGTTTTGGTGGTCTTGCCATAAAAATTTTTCGTTTCCATCGCGTTTTATTTTCAAAAAAATCACCGTGCGTAAAAATTTGAGGGGGCAGGCGGTGCCTTGCAGCAGGGGGTTTGTCTTTAAAACCTCCCCCACCCCGCCCATGCCGCCTGTCATCGGTTGCGGAAGCATTCCATAAGCTCCCGGTCACGCTGGCTCATGCGCTTTGCTACGGGCTTCGTGTGCGCTCTCTGTCTGGCTGGTTGCCATGCCTCGCGCTGCTTTATCAGCCCACTAATCAGCCGCTGCTGTTCCTGCTCAGTCATTGTCAGCCTCATGCATCCAGTCATTGCGATGGGCTGCACGATCTTCCTGCTCACGATACAGCCCTGCTTTTCGCTTCGCTTTGGTGGTTGGGTCTTGCTGTGTGGTCTTCTGGTTATGATGCGCCTGGCATAACGGCTGATGATTCCACTCAGGCCAGAACAGAACATCATCACCGCCGTTGATAGGGATGATGTGATCGACAATCTTTGCAGGAACGTAGAGGCCCAGCTTCTGACACTCAACGCACAGCGGATAGCGCTTAAGGTACTGAGCGCGGTACTTCTCCCATGAGGCTGAATAACCACGGGCGCGTCGGTGGCCGCGTCTGGCATCCTCTGCCCGCCACGCTTCCCGCTTATGCTCGTCACACTTGCCAGACTTCACCCGTTTATTGCATCCCGGCTCTGTGCACCGGCGTAGTGGTTGCCACGGCATCAGTACACCCCCACATCTCGGTAGACAGACCACAACGCAGAGACAGCCATCGGTATCTCTTTGGCGTCGGTGTCACCGATCATCGTGCGGTACTCGTACAACTGAGAAACGTACATCAGACAGCCGATCTTGATAGCAGGGGTGAACTCCAGACCGTTATCAAATCGCTTGCCGATATGCTTCTGGCAGACCTCCAGCGCAGCTTCGATGTACGCCTGTATCAGCGTATCTTCGTAATCACCATCAATACGGCAATGCAGCTTTGCTTCTTCCAGACCGATTAACTCACTCATTGAAAATGCCTCCCTTGCACAGCAACTCAAGCCGGGTGTGATCCACATCAGGAATGACGGCCACGATGCCGTAAACCTGCCCCCGGACGTTTGGCGAGCGATACAGAATGCGGTTTGCGGTGGTGATATCGTCGCGGTAGCGCGTCCAGATTCGCACAGTGGCTTCGGAGTAAAGCGCCCCGGAAGACATGCGCTCACGCCCACTGATAGCACGAATTTCAGCCCAGACGGTGGCAAGGTCAGACCATACGTAGATAACCTGCCCCATCTGATCCCGATGAGATTCGGACTTCTGGAAGGTGATGCGGCGCTTCATCTTTCCGGCTCTCATTCATCACCTTCCTTGTTGTCCTTGCTGATCTTCACTTCCTGCTTCCATGCCTGGCTAAATTCGTCACCACCTTCACGCGGCGGCATCCCCTCACGTTCACGGGCTTCGTTCGGGTTCATGATCCCGTTCTTAATGCCGCGCTCATAAGTGGCGTAGCGTTCGGTTGGCGTGGCGCGGAGAAGGTCAGCGGAGTCAAACTCCACCTGATAGCGGGTTCCCGGAACCGGAGAGGCCACCAGCAGCGCAGATTTGATTTGTTGTTCGAAGTTCGCCAGCCACGGACGCATCGTCATGGTGAGAAATGCGCGGCTCGCTTCGCTGAAGTTGCTGTAGGTGCTGTTGCTGTATTCCTGGAGGAAAATAGGCGACACGTTGAACATGCGGGCAATATCTTCAATAGTGAAGCGACGGGAGGCCAGCCACTCGGCATCCTGATTACTCATGCCAAGCTGCTTATAGTCCATCCCACCTTCAAGGATCGGCACTTTCCCTGCATTTTTAGCGCCTTTGTAGCGATCCAGCGCATCCATAGCCTGCTTGCCCTTCACGCTGTCGAGATACTCTGATGTGGTTATGACTCCCGCCGCCATCATGCCATCTTTCATAATGCTGGCACCGTGGCGCTGTTGGGCCAGACCTAACCCCAGCGCCTCACGGCAGATGGATATCGGGGAGCGCCCCAGAAAGCCATCATCGGTGGAGTAACGCAGGTGCAGAATCTCTTCCTGCAGGTAGGTGCGCACAGCCCCGGTAAACGGCTCGGTAACGGTATATTTGTACTTATGCTGGCCGATACGCTCAGGTACAACCGCCCCGGGTGCATATGGATGCAAGGATTGCGGCTGGCCGTCGCGGCCCCACTGGATCACCGCATAGGCGTTACCGTTCAGCAGACAATGGCGCATCATTGTGCGTTTAAACTGGTAAGGGGTCTGGCAGTCGTTCGGCTGCTCGTTCAGGAGAAAATCTACCGGATGATTGCTCAGCCATTCCCGCGCCTCGCGCCCGTTATCGTTGCGCACGCGGTAGAGGTAGCAGGGCATTGTTGCCACCGCCTCACTGATAACTGACACGGCGTTCATGACCGCCGGCAGAGATTCCGCAGTACCCGCAGACACGTACTCGCCTGATCCGGTATTTGGAATCCCTGCCATCGCCAGAAACTCATCAATGGTCATGCTGCGCTGCTCAGAGGATTCAGACTTACGGCCAAACGGCCAGATATTCCACATATCAGAGCCCCGCTAATTCAGCCCAGCGGCGGCGGTTATCGCCAGCGCGGCGCAGTTCAGGATGTTGGGAGAAAAGCGAACGATGCGCGATTTCCACGCCAGACTCAGGATAAGCAGGCATAGAAGTAACTGTGATTTCCCGTAGTTCGGCAGCGGTCACGGTGCGTAGGTATGGAGACTGGCCGATATCCCACGCCTCTTTCAGCGCCCGGAAACCAAAGCTCATGCCGGAGATATCCCCGCGCTCCACCAGCTCCAGCACATCGTTGCCAAGCTGGGTATTCGGCGGGGTCAGCTCGAAGCGCAGCCCGGTATCGTCTTCGGACAGCACCAGCGTGCCGGATTTGGTGCGGCCCAGCAGTTGGGTATAGTTATGCTCGTACAGCGCACGCACATCGCTACCGGATGCCAGGCTGTCTTTAAACGCTCCCGGCGCAAACTGCTCGCGGAACTCGTCCCAGATAATTTCTGAGAGACTGTTCCAGCGCACGGCATAGCCCACCAGCTTTTTGTTGCTGGCGCTCACTTCGGAAGTACGGATTTCAAAATCGATAGTTTTCATTACTGGACTCCACAGAGGGCAAAAAGGGGCCGAAGCCCCTTAAACGTCAAATCAGGAACCGGAGCCGGAAAGCTCAAGCACCTTGATGGCGTTGGAGTCCACCACGCCGCCACCCAGGTATTTATCGGTATGCACCTTGTAGAAACCCGGTTCGGTGATGTTGTCAGGACGGGTACGCACGCCAGTGGTGTGATCCACGATGAAATAGCCGCGCTTGAAGTCGCCAACCGCGAGGAACGCTTTACCCGCCTCCGCATCCGGCATGGTTTCCAGATACTGAACAGGACGGCCCAGCAGCGTATCGGGAGAACCGGCAACCAGCCGATCGCGCCAGATGTAATCCCCGTTGCCGTTTTTCAGCTTTTGCAGTTTGGCGGCGGTGTTGGAGTTCATCACCCATACGGCGTTTTTGCGGTATTTGGCTTTCAGCTTATACAGCAGGTCAATCAGACCATCAGAAGAAACGTCAGCGGCTTCCATCTTCTCCAGCGTGCCGAACGGACGGGTTTTATCGGCAGTGGCCGCGCGAGGGTAAGACAGGAAGCCTTTGGATTTTTTATCACCGTCGCCGTTCACAAAGTCGCTTTCTTCGGTAGCGGTGAAGGTGTCAGCGATTTCAGAAGACAGCCAGCCCAGAATATCCACCTCGGAGAAGTCGAGAATCTCCTGGGTGGTTTTCGGGTAGGCGTAGATCGGGTTGAGTTTGATATCAACACGCTCCATCTTCGGCGTGCTGGTTTCGGTACGTGCTTCACCTTCTGTACCGCGATTAACGGTAGTGCCGCCCACAGATACCAGCTTCTGGTATTCGTTGGTTTTAGTGGTCTTCACCGTTGCGATGGAGCGCATCACGCTATCATCCTGCAACTGGCGCATAATCTCTTTGTCCAGCTCAGGGATAACGGTATAGCCGCCATCAGCCTGCACCAGCGTGGAGAGAGAACGGGTATCACCTGTCATGATGTAGTGGCGCAGCTCGTCGTTGCTTACTGGCTCACCTTCAACGGAAGTACCAGGCAGATTGCGCTGATCGTCGGCGACGGCTTCTAGACGGGTGATTTCAACTTCGAGCGCATCAGCCTGGGCGCGTAGTTCGTCGAACTTTTTGCCCTCTTCTTCGTTCAGGCTGCGCTTTTCGGTGTCAGCTTTGTCCAGCAAGGAACGCATCTGGGTTTTGAGTGCGGCTTTCTGCTGGCGTAATTCGAGTAATTTCTTCATGGAGTGGTTTCCGTAACAATTAACGTTGAGACGTGAAACCAGCGCTTGGAGGGAAGGCCGTTAAATCTTTTTCTGCATCCCACAGACTGTACTCGCTACAGCTTGATTTAACGGCCAGTGGCGGCTCACGTCTGAGTGCCACTCTTCAAGATATACATAATAATCAATGAGTAAACACCTCTATGTTGTCGCAAACAGCAGCGAAAACAGGAGAACAAATAATTTACAAAAGCAGGAATAAACCATATTGTTTTGAGGTTTACTTTTTACTCTGGACGAGGGATTAACATGTCTGACCACAACATCATGCAGGCTCTTTTTAACCAGCAGCGCATTCAGATAATGCATATCGGAAAGCATCACGATGAGTTCAGCAATGCTTACCTGTATGCTTGGGAGTCTGGAGTTTATCCAGCTCTCCATGATACGGACGGTAGCATCCCGCAAAAACCCCATGAACCCTTTGCTGATTTTTTCACTACCTCAAAGGAAAAAACACTTTTTCTTGCCAAGCGACTTGATGATGCATGGATAAAAAAAGAAAGGCTCACCTTCTACGCGCTAGAGGATGAACTTCAGGTTCGATACAAGCCTGAATGGGAACGAGGTGATCTCTTAGGAATTTGCCGATATTTTTACCTCGACCGTCGTTTCGATCAGAAGTTCTGGGAGACGCTGATTACTAACGGAGAATGCCCCTCAGAAGCCCACGGCATTATTGATGTATTCGAACGGGGAGAAGATATTTATTTCATGTAGTCTTGACGGCCTGGAGAAACCAGGCCTTTTTTTGCTAAGCAGGATGATTATTCTTTATCCAGCCCCCACTGATAGAAAGCCCAGCTTGCTGTTGATTGTGCGCTATGGATAGCGTTCTCAAGGCCAGAGGTTGGGTACGACAAATCAGCCGCCATCCTCTGTAGAAGATCGAGGTAAGCGCTGGCGTCTTTCGACAACTCTTGCCCCCCTTCTTCCAGCCCAGACTGGTACGCTTCCAGATCAAGCTTTTCAGAAGTGACAAAAGCGCTCAGTGCCAGAAAATCCGTCACCGTAATCTCATCTTTATTTGAAAGCTCATCAACGGCGCTGTAGAGAAACTTAAGATCGCTCATATGCCCGTTATCTTTGCCAATCAGTTTCATTAATGACCTCTTTATTTTTCACGTATATATACAAAACTATGTTGGTTCAGTTAGTTCAGTTGGTTCAATTTGTAAAGATGATTGTTTTATAAGGATTATTTTCCGTTAATTGAACCAACAATGCCCCGATTTGAACCAACATTGGATATTTTCATGTTGGTTCAGTCCATGAGGTTCTAAAATGTTGGTTCAAACTGCCCGTTTGTTGGTTCAAAACTGCTATTTGTTGGTTCAGTGTTGGTTCATTTTTTTGACATTAAACCCATATAAAACAGCCATATGAACATAACCAATAGACACTGAACCAACTGAACCAACTTTAATAACCCTCACATGTGTAATTTATTCTTCTCCATCTTCCGCAACCTGGTGAAGCACATAAACGTTGATTTGACGCCCATCAATACGCGGGGATTTCTGCTGGTATCCACGCCCGCTGGACGGCTCAGAAAGCAAGCCAGCAGCGGCAAGCACGCGGGCAAACTGCCTGGCGTTAAAGCCCTGAGCTATCTCCTTCTCAAACGTTGCGGGGAACGTATAGAACACCAGCGGCGCATCATCATGGCTGCTTTTGCGCTTTCGATACCCTGCCAGATCGCGAATCGGCATACTGGACGGATCATAGGGCAACGGTGCAAAGCGGCTTAAACCGTAGGCATTCAGGAACGCCTCGCACTGCTCGATGATCTGCTGGTGCTCCTTGTTACCCGTGCCGAACTCTTTCACCCAGGCGTTAAAGCTATGCTGGATAGCGTCACGGCTGGCCTGTTCACTCCATCCGGTGATTGATGCACCAGTTACCAGCGCGGCTTCGAGGATTGCAAAGCGTTCGGCCACGCGGTGTACCTGCTCACCGTAATCCGCCGGGATGAGGCCGCGCCAGCGCGTTTGCGCGTCACGTACCGCCTGTTTAGCCTCCTGCTGGTGGTTTGCCAGCCATTTAACCCACTCACGCCCCGCTGCGCCATGGTTATCAATCCAGGCTTCTTTCAGTGCGTCAGCATGAGCCTTGCCGTTTGGCAGGCCGTTAAAGGCCGTCGATTTCTCCATAGGGATGTTGAGCAAGCGCACCAGTTGGCCCGCTTTAACTTTCAGCCCACCAGCAGCCAGGAAGGTTTCAATATCCATTTCCCCGGTGCTGATCGCCACAGTGCGCCAGCGTTTAAGCTCCCGATTGCCGCCCTCTTTGGCTCCCTGCAATTTTCCGGCACCGTTAAACAGGGTGTAAGCAGAGGTGGCAACATCTTTGGCACTACTGCCCTGTCCTACCTCATCAAGCGGTAATAGGCTATCGTTATGCGCCTCCGCTTCATTTGCTATGCCAAGCGCAGTACCGTACCAGGTAAGCCGCAACGCATCAGGCTCACCCCAGAGACTGCTAGCAATATTGGCGGTGGTGGTCTTACCGGCACTCGACTGTTCGAACAAATGGACACCGAAACCATCAGCACCCACAAGGCCGATAAGCGGCGCGGATAATGCCGCGGCCACGCCCAGCATCATAGAAGGATTGCCCCCGGCCAGACGGGCGACGGAATCCCGCCAGGTGGCAGCAGTACCAGCAATGGCATACCCGGAAGATGCAGCGCTGCGACCGTTAAAGAGAATGGGTGTCTCTGGATCACCAATCACTTCACCATCAGGCATGATATATGCCCCATGATGCCAGCCAGTGGTATGGCTTATGATCCATTCGCGCCCTGAACCACATTGCTGCAACCAGTCGGCCAGAATCGCCCTGAAGGTGCTTTTAGTGGTCACATTCACTCCACCAGCTTTAAGTGAGCGCCAGCCGTCACGCTCACCGATATCAGCACAGGGGATCGCCCTAGTAATATCTTCGTGGCCACGCGGCGAACGCCAGCGCAAAACAAGATAGCGATCGGCACCGTCACTACCGGAGCCGACCACCTCGAGAGGCGAGCACAACCACGTTTCGTTATTGATTATTTCTCCGCTGTCCTTATCCACCTTTGGCGTGATCCAGTACAGGCCATCGTTACGGCTCTCTACGCGGGGTTTCAGTTCATCACCCGGTTCAGGCTTTGGCTCCCTTTTTTTCACAGGCAGATTTACCACAATACTTTCCCCACGCTCGGCCTCTTCCCTTAGCCGTGGAAGTACATCCGTCCAGTTCTCTTTTGGCTGGGGCTCAAACATACCGTTAAACAAACGTGCCTCTTTCACATCAGACAGTGCCAGTTTGGTAGCAATGATACTCACCTGAGTTTCTGAAAGCTCACCAGCTCTAATCACGCGGACGCAACGACGCCCCTGATCGATGATATTCAGCCTTTCAAGCTCCTCCAGCTGTTTTTTACCCAGATATACTGGCGGCACATCATCCCCCGCCCTTTTCCCCTCGCTCTCGATCCAGTGCTGCGCGTGTGAATAAGCATCATCACCCGCAAAAATAATCGCCTCAGTAAACTTGTCCTTTGGCAGACACTTAATGTTTGGAGCGTTTTTCATCTTCATCAGTGCAGCACCTTATTGGAAAGATCCGCTTCCAAATCTTCATGCAGGTATTCAAGGTGGCAGCTTTTCACTATCTGCAACCCCATTTCGCTAATATCGCCATCGTCGGTAAAGCAGGTCAGCAGAATATCGCGCAGCCTTGTTAATCCCTGATCACGGCCAAACTCTTTAGCACAACCGAAAACCATTGTTTTCGCCAACACGTTATAAGTGGCTACTGGTTCAAGCGTGAAGCGATAACGGGCCATATACTTATCGCTCTCCACCAGCAAGGTTGCCGAACCGGTTTCCGCTATCTGGTGAGCAATAACGGTTTCAGTGAGCTTACTGAACAATGATCCCAGCACTTCAAAAATATCGGTCATTGTGGGATACCTCCGCTCATCTGGAATTTACCGATCAGGGGATGGAACCAGTACGCAGAGCCATATTTACGCTTAGCACTGCGCAGCACCAACCGTGCCGCTTCCCTGAACTTTTCATCAGGCGCAACGAACCCGCCAGATTTCAGCTTAACCAGCATCACCCCTGTGTTTTTCGCCAGCTCCTCAGCCTTTTTGGTTGAGATTCCGTATTCAGCGGCCAGCGTTGCTACTGGCGTCATACCCGGAGGGATTTCTCCACCCTGACTATCGGTGAGTGACTTAACCTGTGCCTCAAGGTGCAAAACCTTTTCAACCAGCAGATCAACGCGGTTAGCCAGCTCGTTAAACTTCACATTGCTGATCATGGTTTTGCCTCCAGAGTTTCAGGGTCTGAAAAAGTAGAAATATCCAGTGAGTTTGCCAGTTCGTCAGAAAGGCGCTGAGCCAGGTGCGTTAAACTCATTACATGGATACGCTCCGCCTCCCCCTTGATAGTTGAAAGGTAAGCAGCACATGACAGAAGCGCGGCAACCTCTTGCGGCAGTAACAGCAAATCTTTTTTGCTGCGGTAGGTGTAAAAGTTATCCATTGAGCCCCCCCGTTGAATTCTGCTCGACCATGCTTGCCGCCAGTTGATCCGATACTCGTCTAGCCAGGCTGATAAGATTTTCACGCCCAACGGAATCAATTTCGCACTCTTCAACAACCATTAGCAAAACAGCCAGTTCGCAAGCCATTGAAGCGCTTTTATTTGCTAACTCACGCATGACGTACCTCCATGAGCTGAAAGGCATGTAATGGGAGGCGAGCTGCAAAAATGAGGTTTACCCCCGGCATAGTGTCGCGGGCCTCCTGCTCACTGGATGCGTTGACGTAGATCACCAATGGTTTGGCGGTAGGGTAGCGCTCAGAAGCGGAGAGAAATCTCCATGTAAATTCAGGGCGAGTTTGGGTATGCTGTTTATCAGCCATAACTGTTACTCCAATTAACGGTTTGGTAAGAGGCCCTGTCAGTGTTCGAGCACTACAGGGCTTCGTCATATTTAGCAGTTGCAAAACCATTTTGGTTACGTTGTAATTACAACCACCAGCCGATAATATGGATTTTGTAATTACAATGTCAAGCACTAAAACCAAAACTGACCAGTACCAGATCCGTCTCCAGCATGAGTTACGCGCACAACTTGAAGCTGAAATGAAAAAAGACGGAGACTCTTCTCTTGCCACTTGGATAAAGCGAGTTTTGCGGAAAGAGCTACAATCACGCGGCATCGAACCAAAAGGCTGATACCAAATATTTGAGTTTCCCCAGGGTTGGGGAGATGTACCGAGTTGCATTTGTGCAACTCTAAATGAGGTGCGCAAAATCAATGTACCCGCTACCGGCTCACACTCCCCCCATTGGGGGAAGTATTGGGTATGCTGCAATGCAGTACCCCCAACACTGAGAATACAACCGACTATCTTTGAGCTAACCAGACTCAAATTTGAGCTTTGCTTGGATATCAGTATGTTGTGATTTAACTGCGCCGTTGGCGCGGTTCCCGATGCACTAAAAATTGCATTGCCCGACCTTTGACCACCAGCAACTGGCCTGGTATGCTGTTTCTGCTTAAGTTTTTGGTAGTGACATTGGCAGCTCTGCAAAGCTGCCTTTGTTTTATTTCTCACCAGAAGTACCTCCCCCGAAGTTAAGCGGTAACTGACTCAGGTTTTTAACCAGATATTCCGCTCTCTCCAGTAGCACTAAATCATCCTGACGTTTTCTCAGTCGAAGACCTGCATCACTCGAATCCTCATCGGAGAACTGACGAGCGGAAGCAACAATATGCTGAAGTTCATTGATGGTATGGGCCAGATAACCGCCCTTCTGGCGATCCAGCTCTTCCATGTAGTCATATACTGCCGCCTGAAGTTCATAGCTGTAGCTCATAGCCATTAGGCAGGCTTCGCGCTTAGGGAACTGATAGCAAGGCAGATATCTTCCTGTACTGTCTTTGTACTGAGCGAAAAATTTCGCTGAGTGCTCCCCACCTAAAACCTTCGGAGTTTTCTTGAGAAAATCCTTGTGTTGCAGTACCCGGTATTCTTTACACGGGAAAGCCAACCCCTCCGCTTCGGACTTTGCTTTCCGATCAGCATTGATGTATTCAACCATTTGCAAGCTGCTCATCGTTGGTACTGAATTATCAATCAGGCTGTTTTCAGAGTGATCGAATCCCTGCCCCACGCGGGCATTTAATTTTTTCATCGTTGATTACCTGTAGTTAATTATGCTGATTTGCGGCTGTACGGATTATTGACGTTTTCCACGGCAGGAGGGTTCCGAACCCACCAGAGCACATCCGAAAGAAGCCAAGCGCAGCTATTGCGGCCAAAGTGGCAGCGGGGAGGAAAGCGGCCCTCTTGCTCCATCTTCCAACGGCTGGAACGGGAAAGACTGGTCATTTCACTGCACTCATCTTCACGAATACGGCGATCGAACTTGAATCCGTACTCTTCCAGAAGGCTGCGGCGTTGCTCAGGATTTGGCGGGGTAAAGATGATATTTGGCATGTTGCCTCCACTGTTTCTGCGTTTTGTGGAGGCTATTGTTACGTCTAGAAAAATGCTCTGCTGGAATTTTCCGGAAAATTACTGGATTTTCCAGTTATGATTTTCCTTCAATGAAGGGAATATCAACCATACTTAACCAAGCTTGCACAGTCCTGCCATTGGGAGCCTTTATTCCTTTTGCTTTAAAAAGCTCACTTATTTCACTATCAGGATTATCAAAGTATTTTCTTGGATTTTCAGCAACATCAGAATCGTACATTGTGTATAAAAGTGACTTGATAAATTGCGCACGGCTATTTATTGTTTTGGTCGATAATTTATCTTCATGTCTCACCAATAATTCACCATTGGGCTTAACATTGATATTATCGATATGTTCATCCGATCTATCAGGCAATCTCTTCCCTGCATAATTTATAATTTTTTCGATGTCAGCACCTAATATATACATATCTTCCGGTTGTATGTTTAATAATTGTTCAACACCCCACTCCGAACCGGGAAAATCTAGAATTGCAAGAAATGGTCTGTCAGTACCAGTCAAGACCACCATACCTTCACAGGGAATTTGTGTAAATGGTTGACCAAAATCAGAACAACGCAACATACCCCACAGGCCACTGATAAAAGCAGGAATTCTAAACTCATATTCATAATCCTCTGCATGTTCCATTGGTTCATCAACAGTCACAAACTCAGAGTATTTTCCGCGAGAAGACCATTCTGCTTCAATATCATAAACGGTTTCTTCATCTTTTTTGAAGACATGAACCATTGCCTTTGTTGATGAAGGTACTTTAATACAAATAGTTACCGTACCAATCTCACCAAAATGTAGTAAGTCGCCAATCTCACAGCCAATTAACTTTGATGCTCGCTCTAAAGTACAATATTCTGGTATTGGAATATTCATGACGCCACCCTCAACGCCCCTAAATAACTTGCGAGCCAGACGGGTAGGGTTTCCCGCTTTTCGGTTGGCCGACCTAGACCCGCAATATCAGTTTAATCTCTATTCATTACAGGTAACAGAACCACATTTTGATGATTACCCGCAAGAAGTTCTAATCGGTCATACCACTTATTCAAAGCGTCCAGCTTCTCAGGCAAGTACAGACTACGGTTATAAATCGCCATAACGCCTGGCAAGGCATGACCCAGCAACAGCTCGACTATATGCGGTGCTATACCCATATTGTTCAGCCCTGTGGAGAACGTGCGGCGTAAATCATGCAATGTCCACGGCTCGTTATGGTGAAAATCTTTAAAAAGCCTGCGTCCTTTCAATGATACAGCCTGACGGGTACGATCTTCTCCCAGTAACAAGCCTGTTTTCCCTGTCTCGCGCTTTAACTCTTCCAGCCACGGCCGTATAGCTTCTGGTATCGATCTCACGATTTTCTCGCGAGTTTTGCTGTGCTCTTTCGGTACTGTCCAAATCCACGAGGTAAAATCCCATTCTGACCATCGGGAAAGGCGAACCTCCATCGTTCGCGCACCAAAGAGCACCAACATTTTGAGAAGCCGTGAATAATACGGCTGCTGATCCTCGCTGTCAGTGCAGCGCCATACATCAGCCAGTTCGCTATCTGACAAAACGCGGTCACGTTGGCCGGATGGCTGGCCTACATCCTGAATGGTGAGAAAGACCAAGGCATCACTGGCAGCATAGCGGCGAACTTTGCAGAAACGTAACGCCTGTTTGGAAATCTGAAACATGCGACCGGCGGTCATGGGCTTAGTCTGGTTTATTTCATCAAAACAGGCCACCCAATGGCGGGTTTCACATCTGGAGAGTGGATAACGACCAAGGCGCGGGTAAATATGCTTGCGTAGCTGTGCCCTTACCAGTTCTTCATCGCTACGCTTTCTCCTAGCATAATTCACCAGCCAGTATTCAAGAGCATCCTGTACTGTCACAGGTTTAAGCGTTTCTTCTGTGCTCAGTTCAAGCTCTGTTTTTGGATCAAGTCCACCAGCCAGCCACTGGCGACACTTTTCCCGCTTTTCTCTCGCAGCTTTTAGCGACAAATCAGGGTAACGGCCAAGCGTTAGACGTTCGAGTTTGCTCCCCCTTCCACCCAACCGGTACGAGAATACCCAACTTAGTTGACCCTGTTTTGATGCCCTGACGCTTAAACCTTCACCATCAGCATACATTTCTGGCGCATCACGGCTGGCCCCCTGGAGTGCCTTGAGCTTTTTATCACTTAGCTTGTTAGTGCCCGCCATAGCCCGCCCCGCCTGAATTCGTGATTGAGATTGATACACCGATTGATACACCGTTCGTTGCTACAGTCGAAAAAACCGCATAAACACACAAACAAAAACAAGCGTATCTTACTGATAATAAAACTCAAAATAGAGAATTCACGAAATCATATAAAAGCATGAAAACATGAAGTTTTTTGCTTCAACAGTATGTTTCATTTAACTAACCACATGATTTTAAATGTAAATCACTCAACCCGTTAACCCAGAGCCGCGAGGTTGATCAGCAAGCGTGAAAGTATACCAGCAAAACGATTGACGCGGCTAATTCGATAATAAAGCTCAATTTGTGATTTCGATCACACTTGTTAAATCCTATAATGAAATGAAAGCAATAATTAACAAACAAACGGACACTTTTCTATGGCTGAAACAAATCATCAACGTCCAGGGCTGCTCGGGAGGCTAACCGCCCTCTTTGCGGCGTTCTGCGGCTTGTATCTACTGATTGGCGGCGTATGGCTGGTCGCGATTGGGGGTTCCTGGTACTACCCTATCGCTGGCCTGGTGATGCTGGGCATTACGGCACAACTCTGGCGCGCGAAGCGTTCAGCGCTGTGGCTTTACGCCGTGCTGCTGCTGGCAACCATGGTATGGGGCGTGTGGGAAGTCGGCTTCGACTTCTGGGCACTGACGCCGCGCAGCGACGTGCTGGTTATCTTCGGTGTCTGGTTGATTTTGCCGTTTGTCTGGCGCCGTCTGGTGGTGCCATCAAGCGGAGCCGTTGCGGCGCTGCTCGTCGCGCTGATTATCAGCGCCGGCATCCTCACCTGGGCCGGTTTCCACGACCCGCAGGAGGTTAACGGCACGCTGAGCACAGACGCTACACCGGCGGAACCAATCTCTCAGGTTGCAGATCAAGACTGGCCAGCCTATGGACGCAACCAGGAAGGCCAGCGCTTCTCGCCGTTGAAGCAGATTAATGCCGACAACGTGCATAACCTGAAGGAAGCCTGGGTATTCCGCACCGGCGACCTGAAGCAGCCAAACGATCCGGGTGAAATCACCAACGAAGTCACGCCGATCAAGATTGGCAATATGCTCTACCTCTGTACCGCTCACCAGCGCGTGTTTGCCCTGGATGCAGCGACCGGTAAAGAGAAATGGCACTTTGACCCACAGCTCGGCACTGACCCTAGCTTCCAGCACGTGACCTGCCGTGGCGTCTCTTACCATGAAGCGACCGCCGCAAACGCGTCACCTGACGTGGTTGCCGACTGTCCGCGCCGCATTATCCTGCCGGTAAACGATGGCCGTATCTTCGCCCTCAACGCCGACACCGGTAAGCTGTGCGAGAGCTTTGCCAACAAAGGTATTCTCAATCTGCAAACCGACATGCCAGTCACCACGCCGGGCATGTACGAACCAACTTCACCACCGATTATCACTGACAAAGTGATCGTGATTGCCGGTGCGGTCACCGATAACTTCTCTACCCGTGAGCCGTCTGGCGTGATTCGCGGCTTTGACGTTAACAGCGGCAAACTGCTGTGGGCGTTTGACCCGGGTGCGAAAGATCCAAATGCTATCCCGCCAGCGGGTTCGCACTATACCTTCAACTCGCCAAACTCCTGGGCGCCAGCGGCCTATGATGCGAAGTTGGATCTGGTCTATCTGCCGATGGGCGTAACCACACCGGATATCTGGGGTGGCAACCGTACGCCAGAGCAGGAACGCTACGCGAGCTCAATTGTGGCGCTGAATGCCACCACCGGTAAGCTTGCCTGGAGCTACCAGACCGTTCACCACGATCTGTGGGATATGGATATGCCGTCCCAGCCGACGCTGGCAGATATCAGCGTTGACGGTAAGACGGTGCCGGTCATCTACGCGCCTGCGAAAACCGGTAACATCTTCGTGCTCGACCGCCGTAACGGTGAGCTGGTTGTACCGGCCCCGGAAAAACCGGTTCCTCAGGGTGCAGCCAAAGGCGACTACGTCACCAAAACCCAGCCGTTCTCCGATCTGAGCTTCCGTCCGAAGAAAGATCTGACCGGTGCGGACATGTGGGGCGCCACCATGTTCGACCAACTGGTGTGCCGCGTGATGTTCCACAAACTGCGCTATGAAGGCATCTTCACCCCGCCGTCCGAGCAGGGCACGCTGGTGTTCCCAGGTAACCTGGGGATGTTCGAATGGGGTGGTATCTCCGTTGACCCTAACCGCCAGGTGGCGATTGCTAACCCGATGGCGCTGCCGTTCGTGTCGAAGCTGATCCCACGCGGTCCTGGCAACCCGATGGAGCCGCCGAAAGACGCGAAGTCGAGCGGTACCGAGTCTGGTATTCAGCCACAGTACGGCGTGCCGTTTGGCGTGACGCTGAACGCGTTCCTGTCACCGTTTGGCCTGCCGTGCAAACAGCCAGCCTGGGGTTATATCTCGGCGCTGGATCTGAAAACTAACGAAGTAGTGTGGAAAAAACGTCTGGGTACGCCGCAGGATAGCCTGCCGTTCCCATTGCCGGTTCCGCTGCCGTTCAATATGGGTATGCCGATGCTGGGTGGCCCAATCTCCACGGCCGGTAACGTGCTGTTTATCGCGGCAACTGCCGATAACTACCTGCGTGCTTACAACATGAGCAACGGTGAGAAACTGTGGCAGGGTCGTCTGCCAGCAGGCGGTCAGGCGACGCCGATGACCTATGAGGTGAATGGCAAGCAGTACGTGGTCATTTCCGCAGGCGGTCACGGATCGTTTGGCACGAAGATGGGTGATTATATCGTCGCCTATGCGTTACCTGACGACACGAAGTAAGCGTTAGCGCCATATCCGGCCTACAGGAATGTAGGCCGGATAAGGCATTTATGCCGCCATCCGGCCTACATTTCAGTCACTTATCAAACTTAATCGACAACAGCGAAGCCCTGGCCACATCCTTATACTGCCCTTCCAAATCCTTTGTCATGTTAAACGCAGCCTGCACGGCCTTATCGTTTTCTGACGTCACCAGCAGCATATTCAGAATGTCAGTATCCGGTGCCTGAGAGCGGAAGGTAATCAACCACGCCTTGTGCCCATCCACCGTAACGGCTTCCGCTTTCGGCTTGAAGTTATTCAGCATTTTCAGCGTCGCATCCTTTGCCACGTCGAGCTTGTCTGCGGGCAGCGCATGGCGGCCGTTGCTGATACCTAAGGACGCTTTACCGCGTTCGTCGCCATAGATCACCTGCGGGCGGTTTTCAGAAGGGTATTTGATTTTCGCCATGTCATCAGACATTGGCGTAAGCGTCTGCGGGATCTCGATGCTCAGCTTTAATGCAGGAATGTCTTTACGTTCCATCTTTATGTCAGCGTGCGCCGATACCGCCACCAGCATGACAAAAGAGGCTGCCAGAGCCTTACCAAAGATAGCCATTCTTACCTCATGATTAATCGTTAACCACAGGAGTATAGCGAGAAGTTGGCTGAATGATATGGCGGAAATCTGTATCTACGCCAGAGAGTTACCGGATAGCGGGGACGCTATCCGGTGGCAGGTTAAACGGTAAAGCCAAGCATCATGCCGGTATCTTCATGTTCCAGCAGGTGGCAGTGCGCCATGTAGGCCTGCTCTTTCGGGGCGCTATGGTCAAACTTCACCAGCACCTCGCTGACGCCGCCTTCAACGCGAACCGTATCCTTCCAACCTGCACGGTGCGCCGCCGGGGCCTGACCGTTCTCACGCAGTATGCGGAACTGGGTGCCGTGAATGTGGAACGGGTGCAGCATCATGTCGCCCTCGCCGGAAATGATCCAGCGCTCATACTGCCCTTTGGCCGCGGCAAACATCGGCACGTTCATATCGAACGCTTTGCCGTTGATGCGGTTAGCGTTGTGGAAATCAAACCCGCCGTCGCCGTGGTGCATATTGCCCATTCCGCCGTGATCCATTTTCATACCGCCGTGGCCCATCATGCTGCCGTGATCCATGCCGCCCATCGCCTGATTGCCATACTTCTGCATCAACGCCTGCATGCCCATCATGTCCAGCATCGGGTCCATTGAGAGCTGGAGCTTACGCTCGGTCAGCCCATCAAGCGACGGTAGTGCAGGCATTGCTACGAGAGTATCCGGCAGCGTTGCCGATCCCGGAATCCCGATAGGCTGCACGTGCAGTACCGGCACCGCCTTATCGAACGGCGCGACGGCCATGCCCATCTGCGTCACCGGGAGAGTCAGGAGATCGAATGGTTTACCGTCGCGAGCATCCACCAGCACTTCAAAGCGTTCGCCCATCAGCATCGGCAGTTCACTCACTTTCACCGGCTCGGCCAACAACCCGCCGTCGCTGGCAACGACATACATCGGGCGCTTATCGCTGGTCGCGATAGTCAGCGAACGTGCGTTACAGCCGTTCAACAGACGCAGGCGCAGCCAGCCTCTTGGCGGCGTATGCTGCGGGTAGGTCACACCGTTAGTCAGTAGCGTATCGCCAAACCAGCCCACCGCGGCACTCATCACGTCCAGCTGGTAGTCAATCTCACCGGCGGCGGTAAATCTTTTGTCCTGCATAATCACCGGCACATCGTCGATGCCCCACTGCTTAGGCAGCATCAGCTTCTGGCTATCTTCGTCTTCGATAAGCACGAGGCCGGCCAGCCCCATCGCCACCTGTCGGCCGGTTTTGCCGTGCTGATGTGGATGGAACCAGCAGGTCGCCGCGCGCTGGGTTGGCGTGAAGGTCACGGTTCGACTGCCGCCCGGTTGGATAACCCCCTGAGGGCCGCCGTCAACCTCACCCGGCACTTCCAGACCGTGCCAGTGCACGGTGGTCGCTTCCGGCAGGGTATTGTTAATTTTTACCGTAATAGGTTTGCCCTGCTGCAGCTGAATAGCTGGCCCTAACAGGCTGCCGTTGTAGCCCCAGGTTGTCGCTGATTTTCCAGCAAACGACGTCTTTCCGGCCTGAACGGTCAGCAAGATCTGATTATTGGCGTCGGCGGCAAGCAAGGGAGGAATGGGAAGCATGGTGCGCTCAGCGGCGAATACCGCACGGCTCCACAGAGGCAAGGCGCTGGCAACGCCGATAGCGGCGCTGAGTTTGATAAAATCACGACGATGCATCGTTACATCCTTTTCGGCTTCTGGTGATTAATTGAGCTTAAACCCTACCCCTGCGGGAAGGTCAAGCAGAAAGCTTTAAGAAAGCCTCCCGCCGCTTCTGGAAGTATGTTAACGTTGAATATCGACGATGTAAGGTAGAAGAAATGAAGACGTTTTTCCGAACGGTACTGCTTGGATCGCTGCTGGCGATGTCCAGTTCCAGTTATGCTTTAAGCGAGTCTGAAGCAGAAGATATGGCCGATCTCACGGCGGTATTTGTCTTCCTGAAAAACGACTGTGGTTACCAGAATCTGCCGAACACGCAAATTCGTCGCGCATTGGTCTTTTTTGCCCAGCAAAATCAGTGGGATCTCAGCAACTACGATACCTTTAACATGAAAGCGCTGGGTGAAGACAGCTACCGCGATCTCAGCGGCATCGGCATTCCTACCTCGAAGAAGTGTAAAGCGCTGGCTCGCGACTCGTTGAGCCTACTGGCCTACGTCAAATAATGCGCGTCGCGGAGCCCGCAGGCTCCGCATCCGTTAGCGCTGCTTCATAAACTCACGGTAGGCGGCAACGACCTGCAAAAAGTCCTCAACGCCGCACAGTGACAAGCTCTCTTCATCGTAGTAGCTCATCCCCTCTTCCATCTCATCGCCGGAAATCTCCAGCTGATTAGCGCGAACCATCACTTCTTCGCCGTCCAGCCACAGGGTGTATTCATGCCCCGCGCGCTGCCATGAGCGTTCGCTGCCTTTGACGGTACGTGCAGCCTGTTCGACTTCGTCCAGTAGCGAGAGGTTATCTTTGACCTCTTCATTAAACCAGTGACCGACCACTTCGTGGCCCATCGACATACGTACTTTTACCCCTCCGGTAACGTCACGCAGAAATTCATAATCCATAATCTGTTCCTCTACAAAGGCAATGCGTCACCGCTGCATTGTACCTATAGGTAATTATCGCAGTCCTAAGGAATAAAAAAAGCGTAGCGGCGGGAGGAATAGAAAATAAAAAAGGCGAGAGTTCAAACTCTCGCCTTTATGAGTTCCCCGGCCAAGCGTAGCGCCGCCGGGGAGCTCCCGGAGTCGGCGCTAACGCACCTCGTCCGGGCTACTTTTTATACTGCGGTCTGGAAGATGACGCCGTCCGCTTTCTCGGTGTACTGAGAGAGCTGGTCGAAGTTCAGGTAACGGTAGGTATCTACCGCCGTCTTATCCACCTGAGCCACGAAGGTCTGATACTCTTCCGGGGTTGGCAGCTTACCGATAAGCGCGGAAACTGCCGCCAGCTCTGCAGACGCCAGGAAGACGTTCGCGCCGGTCCCTAAACGGTTCGGGAAGTTACGGGTAGAGGTCGACACCACTGTCGCACCGTCTGCTACACGCGCCTGGTTACCCATGCACAGGGAGCAGCCAGGGATTTCGATACGCGCACCGCTCTTACCGAACACGCTGTAGTAACCTTCTTCGGTCAGCTGAGCCGCGTCCATACGGGTTGGCGGCGCCACCCACAGGCGGGTTGGCAACTGGCCTTTATGGTTATCCAGCAGCTTACCAGCAGCACGGAAGTGGCCGATGTTGGTCATGCAGGAGCCGATGAACACTTCGTCGATCTTCTCGCCCTGAACGTCAGACAGCAGACGCGCGTCATCCGGATCGTTTGGCGCACACAGAATTGGCTCTTTAATGTCAGCCAGATCGATGTCGATCACCGCCGCGTATTCTGCGTCAGCATCAGCTTCCAGCAGTTGCGGATCCGCCAGCCATTTTTCCATGCCCTGTACACGACGTTCCAGCGTACGACGGTCGCCGTAGCCTTCCGCGATCATCCACTTCAGCAGAACGATGTTGGAGGTCAGGTACTCAACAATTGGCTCTTTGTTCAGCTTGATGGTACAGCCCGCAGCGGAACGCTCTGCGGAAGCATCGGTCAGCTCGAACGCCTGCTCAACTTTCAGATCCGGCAGGCCTTCGATTTCCAGGATGCGGCCAGAGAAGATGTTTTTCTTACCTTTCTTCTCAACGGTCAGCAGGCCCTGGCGAATCGCGTACAGTGGGATCGCATGAACCAGGTCACGCAGGGTGATACCCGGCTGCATTTTGCCTTTGAAGCGCACCAGTACAGATTCAGGCATATCCAGCGGCATCACGCCGGTCGCTGCGGCAAACGCCACCAGACCAGAGCCCGCCGGGAAGGAGATACCGATTGGGAAACGGGTATGGGAGTCACCGCCGGTACCCACGGTATCTGGCAGCAGCATACGGTTCAGCCAGGAGTGGATAACGCCGTCGCCCGGACGCAGGGAGACACCGCCACGGTTCATAATGAAGTCTGGCAGCGTGTGGTGCGTGGTCACGTCTACCGGCTTAGGATACGCGGCAGTGTGACAGAAGGACTGCATCACCAGGTCAGAAGAGAAGCCCAGGCACGCCAGGTCTTTCAGTTCATCACGGGTCATTGGGCCGGTAGTATCCTGAGAACCTACGGAGGTCATCTTCGGTTCGCAGTATGCGCCCGGACGAATCCCTTTCACGCCACAGGCGCGGCCGACCATTTTCTGGGCCAGAGAGAAGCCGCGGCTGCTTTCCGCCACGTCTTTTGCCTGACGGAATACGTCACTGTGCGGCAGACCCAGCGCTTCACGCGCTTTGGTAGTCAGGCCACGGCCGATAATCAGCGGGATACGGCCACCGGCGCGGACTTCGTCGATCAGTACGTCGGTTTTTAGCTCAAAGGTTGCCAGCAGTTCGTCGGTTTCGTGGTTACGCACTTCGCCTTTGAACGGGTACACGTCAATCACGTCACCCATGTTCAGGTTGGAAACGTCGACTTCAATTGGCAGTGCGCCCGCATCTTCCATGGTGTTGAAGAAGATAGGTGCAATTTTGCCGCCGAGGCACAGGCCACCACCGCGTTTGTTCGGCACATGAGGGATATCGTCACCCATGAACCACAGTACGGAGTTGGTCGCTGATTTACGGGAAGAACCGGTACCCACAACGTCGCCCACGTAGGCCAGCGGGAAACCTTTCTGCTGCAGGGCTTCGATCTGTTTAATCGGGCCAACGGCGCCCGGCTGATCCGGGTCAATGCCTTCACGGGCGTTTTTCAGCATCGCCAGGGCGTGCAGAGGGATGTCCGGGCGAGACCAGGCATCCGGCGCCGGAGACAGGTCATCGGTGTTAGTTTCACCCGTTACTTTGAAGACGGTAACGGTGATTTTGTCTGCCAGCGCAGGGCGGTTCAGGAACCATTCGGCATCAGCCCAGGACTGAACAACCTGCTTAGCATAGGCGTTGCCCGCTTTGGCTTTCTCTTCTACGTCGTAGAAGTTATCGAACATCAGCAGGGTATGGGACAGCGCTTTGGCAGCAATCGGGGCCAGTTTTGCATCGTCCAGGGCATCAATCAGCGGATGGATGTTGTAACCACCCTGCATGGTGCCTAACAGTTCGATGGCTTTTTCTGGGGTAACCAGTGGGGAGGTGGCTTCGCCTTTTGCGACGGCAGCGAGGAAACCCGCTTTAACGTAGGCGGCTTCATCAACGCCCGGCGGCACACGGTTGGTTAACAGGTCTAACAGGAATTCTTCTTCGCCAGCAGGCGGGTTCTTCAGCAGCTCAACCAGCGCGGCCATTTGGGTAGCATCTAAGGGTTTGGCAACAATCCCTTCGGCGGCACGCTCAGCTACGTGCTCACGGTATTCTTTTAGCACGACGGTATCTCCTCGCTCTCATTGTCATATGCGGTCGGCGATCTCTTCACGCTCCTGTGAGACAGCAGTTTGTAGGGTAAAAGCCCGGTACCGCGAGGCCAGCATAGCAGGATTTCTGGAGGGTGTTAATCTGTTTACAAAAAAGCAACATTAAATATTTGCTGAATCGTTAATGTTGATATAACAGATTAAAAAAAGCCTTTTTACGATGAAAAAAAACCATCGATTGGCCGGGGTATTAAACATTTTGTTATGAAAGTATGACATCTAAGAGGATGAAAAACGGGCGATGCCGGCGTCGAAACCCGATTGTTTTTCCCTCTCTCTGCCAGAGTAAACTTGTGTCCGATTTCCCTGCTAACTGCAAAAATCCCTGCTTTAATCAAAAAATAAACAATAGCCTCATTATACTCGCGGCATATCCGACTCCTCTGTTACGGACTGTGTAGTTCCCTGGAGAACCACCATGACTTTGCCCTTTAAGCCTCACTATATTGCGCTTATCTGCAGCGCCGGGCTGCTCGCGGCCGCCGGTACGTTGTACGTCAAAAGCCGGGAGCCCGTCGCCCCTGACACTCCTCCTGCGGTCACGGCGACGGCACCTGAAGCTGCCCCTGCCCCGGTCACCTACACCACCGCGCAAATCACGCAGTGGGTAGCGCCTATCGCACTCTACCCAGACCCGCTGCTGTCGCAAGTGCTGATGGCCTCAACCTATCCGGATAGCGTGACACAGGCGGTGCAGTGGTCGAAAGATCACCCCGGTCAGCAGGGTGATGCGGCGGTGAAAGCCGTGGCGAATCAGCCGTGGGACGCCAGCGTAAAATCGCTGGTCGCTTTCCCGCAGTTGACGGGCATGATGGGGGAAGATCCGCAGTGGGTGACTAACCTCGGCAACGCGTTTCTGGCGCAGCCGCAGGACGTGATGGACGCCGTGCAGAAACTGCGCCAGCTCGCCCAGCAAACCGGCTCGCTGAAGTCGACGCCGCAGCAGACGGTCACTACCACCAAACGCGTGGCCTCATCTACCTCGACGCATACCGCCAGCAGCACGCCAACGGTTATCAAGATTGAGCCGAGCAATCCTCAGGTGGTCTACGTGCCGAACTACAACCCAACGGTGGTTTACGGCAGCAGTTGGCCTTATACCTCCGCACCGCCGGTCTATCTGCCGCCGCCTCCGGGAGAACAGTTTGCCGACAGCTTTGTACGCGGCTTCGGCTATAGCCTTGGGGTTGCCACTACTTACGCTATTTTCAGCAATATCGATTGGGATGATGACGACCATCATCATCACGACGATGACCATCATGACGATCACCATGACGATCATTATGATCACGGCGGCTATCAGCATAATGGCGATAACATCAACATTAACGTGAATAACTTCAACAAGATAAGCGGTCAGAACATCAGCGGCCAGACGATGGGCTGGCAGCATAACCCGGCGTATCGTGGCAACACGCCGTACCCAAACAACAGCGTGGCTCAGCAGTTCCACCAGACCAACGTCGCCGGGGGGCTGAGCGCCACACACCAGACGCCGGGCGTGGTTGCTCCACATCAAACCGATGTGGCCGGCGGGCTGAGCGCGACTCAGCACGCGCAGCCTAACCGCGACAGCCAGCGTCAGGCGGCGATGTCGCAGCTGCAGCAGCGTACACATACGGGTAGCGGCAACGCCAGCCCAGCAGCGCTGGGTTCGCGTGATGCCCAGCGTAATGCGGCAACACAGCAGTGGAATCAGGCGGCGCAGCGCAATAACTTCCGCGGCTATGACGCGCCGACAAACCGTACGCAGACGCACCCTGTACAGCAACGCGCGGCGGCGACTCAGCATACCCAGCAGCGTCCGCAGCTCAACGCGACTCAGCGTCAAAATCTGCAAACGCACGAGCGCTTGAACGGCCAGGCGCCGCATCTGAACGCCGGAATGATGGGCCAGAACAGCGCGCTACGCGCCAACGGCGGCGGTCTGCATAACACGGCGCTCAGCGGTAACGAAAGCCGCGCACCATCATGGCAGGCACAGCAATCTCGTGGGCTGCAGAGCCGCCATGCCTCCGGGCTAAGCGGCGAGCAGCACAGCGGTAGCCCTGCCGGGCACCATGAGTTCCGTCGACGCTAAAGGATAACGTGATGAAAAAGCAGATACAGATAGCGCTGCTAGCGCTGGCAATGTCACCACTGATGGCGCTGGCGCAGCAAACCTTCCCTACCCCAGACCAGGCCGCTAGCGCGTTGGTCAATGCGGTGACCCAGAAAGATGATGCTGAGCTGGATAAGCTACTCGGCGATAACTGGCAGCAGTTCCTGCCGCCGGACGGCGTCGACCAGGATGCCGTTGACCGCTTCCTGCGAGACTGGCAGGTCAGTCACCGCATTGTCACTCAGGCCAACACCGCCTGGCTGGACGTTGGCAACGACGGCTGGCGGCTGCCGATTCCGATGGAGAAAAGCGCCAAAGGCTGGGAATTTAACATGGCCGCTGGGAAAGATGAGATTCTGACTCGCGCTATTGGGCGTAACGAGCTGTCGGCTATTCAGGCGATGCATGCTTACGTCGATGCTCAGCAGGACTACTACCAGTTGAACCACGCCTGGGCGCAGAAAATCATCAGCAGCGACGGGAAAAAAGATGGCCTCTACTGGCCTGTAGCCCCAGGCGAAGCACCAAGCCCATTAGGGCCAAACTTCAGCCCGAATGCGCCGGGGGAAGGCTATCACGGCTACCGCTTCCGCATTCTGCCGGAAGGCGATAAAGGTGACGTTGCCCTGCTGGCCTGGCCGGTTGAGTGGGGGCAGACCGGCGTGATGAGCTTTATGATCGACCAAAACGATCGTGTCTATGAGGCGAATCTGGGCGCCGAGTCTGAACAAAAAGCGCAGGCGATTGCCCACTTTGATCCCGATGCCAGCACAGGCTGGCAGGCGGTCGCAGAGTAAAAAAATGCCCGGCGGCGTCTGCACGCTGCCGGGCACCCTTCACACCGTTAACTTAGCCCTGATGCGGCATCAGTTCCGGGTGGCCCTGCACCAACGGTTTGCTGCTGGTCAACGCGGCTTCATCAGCGCTGATGCTACCGGAGTTATCGGCCCATACCCCTTCCTGCGTCTTCGTAATCTGCTGATGCTGTGCATTCAGATCCTGCCCCATCGCGGCAATGTGCGTGCTTTCCGTACCGCCGCTATTATCCGCCCACGGGATTGTCGCATCACTCGCCATCGCCATACCGGAAACCAGCGTGGCCGCCAGGGCCGCCGTCGTCAGAAGCGTTTTCATTTTTTGCACTCCAATTTGTTAGTCTGCTATCAGTTTAGCTCGTGATTATTGTTCAAAGTGCAGCAAGCTATAACAGAACGTTTCACGTCTTAGGGAGGAAAAACGGAGGAAAGCGCCAAAAACGCGGCAGTGGTGCTGGGAAACTGTAACCCGCTTCGTAATCTTTGCTACGGTTTGACATAAGTCGTTGACAGAAAGCATAAAAAAAGCGGCCGTTAAGCCGCTTATTCTATGGTAGCCCGGACGAGGGGCTACGGGTCAGAAGATTACTTCTTCTTCGCTTTCGCGTTCGGCAGGTCGGTAATGCTACCTTCAAAGATTTCTGCCGCCAGGCCCACGGACTCATGCAGAGTCGGGTGCGCGTGGATGGTCAGCGCGATATCTTCAGCATCACAGCCCATTTCGATAGCCAGACCGATTTCACCCAGCAGCTCGCCGCCGTTGGTGCCGACAATCGCGCCACCGATAACACGGTGGGATTCTTTGTCGAAGATCAGCTTGGTCATACCGTCTGCGCAGTCGGAAGCGATAGCACGGCCAGAAGCAGCCCACGGGAAGGTGGCGGTTTCATAGCTGATGCCTTTCTCTTTCGCTTCTTTCTCGGTCAGACCAACCCAGGCAACTTCCGGATCGGTATACGCGATGGATGGAATCACTTTCGGATCGAAGTAGTGTTTCTGGCCTGCGATAACTTCTGCAGCAACGTGGCCTTCGTGAACACCTTTGTGCGCCAGCATTGGCTGACCGACGATATCGCCGATAGCAAAGATGTGCGGCACGTTGGTGCGCAGCTGTTTGTCGACGTGGATGAAGCCACGCTCGTCAACTTCTACGCCAGCTTTGCCCGCGTCGAGGTTTTTACCGTTCGGTACGCGGCCGATAGCCACCAGCACGGCGTCATAACGCTGTGCTTCTGCAGGTGCTTTTTTGCCTTCCATGGAAACGTAGATACCGTCTTCTTTTGCTTCAACGGCGGTCACTTTGGTTTCCAGCATCAGGTTGAATTTCTTGCTGATGCGTTTGGTGAAGACTTTAACGATGTCTTTGTCTGCAGCCGGGATAACCTGGTCGAACATTTCAACCACGTCAATCTCTGAACCCAGCGCATGGTACACGGTACCCATTTCCAGACCGATGATACCACCGCCCATAACCAGCAGGCGTTTTGGCACTTCTTTCAGTTCCAGTGCATCTGTGGAGTCCCAAACGCGTGGATCTTCATGTGGAATGAATGGCAGTTCGATCGGACGGGAACCCGCCGCGATGATAGCGTTGTCGAAGTTGATCACGGTTTTGCCGTTCTCGCCTTCCACTTCCAGGGTGTTTGCCCCGGTGAATTTACCCAGACCGTTTACCACTTTAACTTTACGGCCTTTGGCCATACCAGCCAGACCACCGGTCAGTTGAGTGATAACTTTCTCTTTCCAGGTACGAATTTTGTCGATATCGGTTTTCGGCTCGCCGAAGACGATACCGTGTTCAGCCAGTGATTTGGCTTCTTCGATAACTTTTGCAACGTGCAGCAGTGCTTTAGAAGGGATACAGCCAACGTTCAGACAAACACCACCGAGGGTGCTGTAACGTTCTACGATTACGGTTTCCAGACCTAAATCAGCGCAACGGAATGCAGCAGAGTAGCCCGCAGGGCCCGCCCCAAGTACCACGACCTGAGTTTTAATTTCAGTACTCATCATGACCTCTATCATTTGTATCCGGCGGTCTGACGTTATAGTTATTACGCCCATCATCCACCGGGACGTTCTATCCGCGTGTATTTTACAAAATTGTTAACAATTTTTAAACAACAAACGGCAAACGATTTTGTCCTTTGTTGCTGATAGCCCCAAATCACTCTGAGGTTACCAGAAAAAAGCCGGCCGTCAGGCCGGCTTTTTTATTACATCACCAGACGGCGAATGTCGGACAGCATATTGTTAATGATGGTGATAAAGCGCGCACCATCCGCACCGTCGATCACGCGGTGGTCGAAGGAAAGAGAAATTGGCATCATCAGACGCGGCATAAACTCTTTACCGTTCCACACTGGCTCCATAGAGGACTTGGAGACACCGAGGATCGCCACTTCCGGCGCGTTAACAATCGGCGCGAAGTGGGTAGTACCCAGGCCGCCGATGCTGGAGATGGTGAAGCAACCGCCCTGCATTTCGCCAGCAGTCAGCTTACCGTCACGCGCTTTCTTAGAGATCACAGTCAGTTCACGGGACAGCTCGGTAATGCTCTTCTTGTTCACGTCTTTGAAGACTGGAACAACCAGACCATTTGGCGTATCAACCGCAACACCGATGTTGATGTATTTCTTCAGGGTCAGGCGCTGACCATCTTCAGACAGAGAGCTGTTGAAGCGCGGCATCTGTTCCAGAGCGGCAGCAACGGCTTTCATGATGAAGACCACTGGGGTGAATTTCACGTCCAGTTTACGTTTTTCAGCTTCGGCGTTCTGCTGTTTACGGAACGCTTCCAGATCGGTGATATCGGTCTTATCGAAGTGAGTAACGTGCGGGATCATCACCCAGTTACGGCTCAGGTTAGCACCAGAGATTTTCTGGATACGACCCAGTTCCACTTCTTCGATTTCACCAAACTTGCTGAAGTCGACTTTCGGCCAAGGCAGCATGCCCGGGATACCGCCGCCAGCCGCTGCTGCAGCCGGAGCCGCTTCAGCGCGTTTAACGGCTTCTTTCACGTAAGCCTGAACGTCTTCGCGCAGGATACGGCCTTTACGACCCGTGCCCTTCACTTTCGCCAGGTTAACGCCGAATTCGCGCGCCAGGCGACGAATCAGCGGAGTCGCGTGAACGTAAGCGTCATTCTCAGCGAACTCGGCTTTACCTTCAGCCTTCGCAGCCGGTGCCGCAGCTGGTTTAGCAGCCTGAGCCGGTGCAGCAGCAGGGGCTGGAGCCGCAGCTGCTGGAGCGGCAGCTGGTGCTGCGCCTTCCACTTCGAAGACCATAATCAGGGAACCAGTAGACACTTTGTCACCGGTGCTGATTTTGATTTCTTTCACGGTACCCGCGAACGGAGCCGGAACTTCCATAGAGGCTTTGTCGCCTTCTACGGTGATCAGTGACTGCTCAGCGGCAACTTTGTCGCCCACTTTCACCATCACTTCGGTCACTTCAACTTCGTCACCGCCGATATCCGGAACGTGAACGTCTTTCGCGCCCGCTGCTGCTGCCGGAGCCGCCGCTGCTGGAGCTGCAGCCTGTGCCGGAGCGGCTGCTGGAGCGGCGCCCGCCACTTCGAAGACCATGATCAGGGAGCCGGTAGACACTTTGTCGCCGGTATTCACTTTGATCTCTTTCACGGTGCCCGCGAACGGTGCCGGAACTTCCATAGAAGCTTTGTCGCCTTCTACGGTGATCAGAGACTGCTCAGCGGTCACGGTGTCGCCCACTTTGACCAGAATCTCAGTGACTTCAACTTCGTCACCGCCGATATCTGGAACGTGTACGTCTTTTGCTGCTGCAGCAGCAGGTGCTGCCGCTGGCGCTGCTTCTTTCTTCTCTTCTGCCTTAGCAGGTGCAGTAGCTGCTGCACCGTCGGCGGAATCGAAAATCATGATCAGTTTGCCGGTCTCAGTTTTATCGCCAACAGAGACTTTGATCTCTTTAACGATACCAGCCTGAGGAGACGGAACTTCCATAGAGGCTTTGTCGCCTTCTACGGTGATCAGCGACTGTTCAACTTCAACTTTGTCGCCTACTTTGACCAGGATCTCGGTGATTTCAACTTCATCAGCCCCGATGTCCGGTACATTGATTTCGATAGCCATTGTTCTTTTACCTCTTACGCCAGACGCGGGTTAACTTTTTCTGCATCGATGTTGAATTTGGTAATTGCTTCCGCAACCACTTTCTTATCGATTTCGCCACGTTTAGCCAGTTCGCCCAGTGCCGCTACTACCACGTAGGAAGCATCAACTTCGAAGTGGTGACGCAGGTTTTCACGGCTGTCAGAGCGGCCAAAGCCGTCGGTACCCAGTACGCGGTAATCATCAGCCGGTACATAAGTACGAACCTGCTCAGCAAACAGTTTCATATAGTCGGTAGAGGCTACAGCTGGCGCGTCGTTCATCACCTGAGCGATGTAAGGCACGCGTGGAGTTTCCATTGGGTGCAGCATGTTCCAACGCTCACAATCCTGGCCATCACGTGCCAGTTCAGTGAAGGAGGTTACGCTGTACACATCGGAGCCAACGCCGTAGTCGTTCGCCAGGATCTGCGCTGCTTCACGTACGTGACGCAGGATAGAACCGGAGCCCAGCAGCTGAACTTTACCTTTGCTACCTTCGATGGTTTCGAGTTTGTAGATACCTTTACGGATACCTTCCTCGGCACCTGCTGGCATTGCCGGCATGTGGTAGTTTTCGTTCAGCGTGGTGATGTAGTAGTAAACGTTCTCTTGTTTCTCACCGTACATGCGCTCCAGACCATCGTGCATGATGACTGCAACTTCGTACGCGTAAGATGGATCGTAAGAGATACAGTTCGGGATAGTCAGAGACTGAATATGGCTGTGACCATCTTCGTGCTGCAGACCTTCGCCGTTCAGCGTCGTACGACCGGAAGTACCCCCTACCAGGAAGCCGCGAGCCTGTTGGTCGCCTGCCTGCCAGCACAGGTCACCGATACGCTGGAACCCGAACATGGAGTAGTAGATGTAGAACGGAATCATCGGCAGGTTGTTGGTGCTGTAAGAGGTCGCAGCAGCCAGCCAGGATGCGCCAGCACCCAGTTCGTTGATACCTTCCTGCAGAATCTGGCCTTTCTCGTCTTCTTTGTAGTAGGCAACCTGCTCGCGGTCCTGCGGAGTGTACTGCTGACCGTTCGGGCTGTAGATACCAATCTGACGGAACAGACCTTCCATACCAAAGGTACGCGCTTCATCGGCGATGATCGGCACGAGGCGGTCTTTGATGGATTTGTTCTTCAGCATCACGTTCAGGGCACGTACGAACGCGATAGTGGTAGAGATCTCTTTGTTCTGCTCTTCCAGCAGCGGGCCGAAATCTTCCAGGGTCGGCAGCTCCAGCTTCTCATCGAAGTTAGGCTGACGGCTTGGCAGATAGCCGTGCAGTTTTTGACGCTGGGCGTGCAGATAGGTGTGCTCTTCAGAACCTTCCGGGAAGGTAATGTAAGACAGTTTTTCAACCTGCTCGTCGGTGACAGGAACGTTGAAACGGTCGCGGATATAGCGCACGCCGTCCATGTTCATTTTCTTCACCTGGTGAGCGATGTTTTTACCTTCAGCGGTGTCACCCATGCCGTAACCTTTAATGGTATGGGCGAGGATTACGGTTGCTTTGCCTTTGGTTTCCTGCGCTTTTTTCAGTGCAGCAAAGACTTTCTTCGGATCGTGACCACCACGGTTCAGGGCCCAGATCTGCTCGTCAGTCCAGTCGGCAACCAGCGCTGCGGTTTCTGGATATTTACCGAAGAAGTGCTCACGTACGTAAGCGCCGTCTTTGGATTTGAAGGTCTGGTAGTCGCCGTCAACGGTTTCGTTCATCAGCTGGATCAGTTTACCGCTGGTGTCTTTACGCAGCAGCTCATCCCAACGACCGCCCCAGATAACCTTGATAACGTTCCAGCCAGCACCCGCGAAGATACCTTCCAGTTCGTTAATGATCTTGCCATTACCGGTAACCGGGCCATCAAGGCGCTGCAGGTTACAGTTGATAACGAAGACCAGGTTGTCCAGTTTTTCACGGGTAGCGATGGTGATCGCACCTTTAGATTCTGGCTCATCCATCTCGCCGTCGCCCAGGAAGGCATAAACGGTTTGCTTGGAGGTGTCTTTCAGACCACGGTGTTCCAGATATTTCAGGAATTTAGCCTGATAGATAGCACCGATTGGGCCCAGACCCATAGATACGGTCGGGAACTGCCAGAAGGTTGGCATCAGTTTCGGGTGCGGGTAAGAAGACAGACCTTTACCGTGAACTTCCTGACGGAAGTTGTTCATCTGCTCTTCGGTCAGACGGCCTTCCAGGAACGCACGTGCGTATACGCCCGGAGAGATGTGACCCTGGAAGTAAACCAGGTCGCCGCCATCCTGCTCGTTGCGCGCACGGAAGAAGTGGTTGAAGCACACTTCGTAGAAGGTCGCTGAAGACTGGAAGGAAGCCATGTGGCCGCCCAGCTCGAGGTCTTTTTTAGACGCACGCAGCACGGTCATGATGGCGTTCCAGCGGATAGCAGAACGAATACGACGCTCCAGCTCCAGATTACCCGGGTATTCCGGTTCATCTTCAACGGCAATAGTGTTGACGTAACCGCTAGCACCTGCACCCGCAGCTACCTGAACGCCGCCTTTGCGGGCTTCAGAAAGCAGTTGGTCGATAAGATACTGAGCGCGCTCAACACCTTCTTCACGGATGACCGATTCGATCGCCTGTTGCCAGTCGCGAGTTTCGATCGGATCCACGTCATTGAGTAAACGTTCTGACATGGGTTATTCCTTATCTATCTAGTACGTTGATTTGTCTGGAACCTGTCCCATTGTGTTTTCGTGGGAAAGCACAATAAGACAGGTTCTGCGTTTAGTTGCCGCGCTCTAATGGCGCATTTTCCACATTTCCCGGTCAAACGACTGCCGGAAAAAATATTAATCCTTTCGCTGCTGGAGACGGCGTAACGAGCGCTCACGGCGGCTCTGTTCACGGCTTCTGTCCAGCAAAATCTCTTCGATGAAGGCCAGGTGGCGGTGCGACGCTTCACGCGCCTGCTCGGGCTCGCCGGCCATAATCGCATCAAAGATGCTTGTACGGTGGTTACTGACCTGCGGGAGCATCTCCCGGCGGGCATACAGCAACTCAAAGTTTTGGCGAACGTTTTGCGCCAGCATAGGCTCCATACACCGTAGCAGATGAAGCAGTACTACGTTGTGGGCGGCTTCGGTGACCGCAATTTGATACTGGACGACGGCGTCAGATTCAGCGTCGAGGTCGCCCGACTGCTGAGCCCGTTCGATGGCCTGATGCAGCTCGCGAATGCGTACGCGATCCTCATCAGTGCTGCGCAGTGCCGCGTAATAAGCCGCGATACCTTCAAGCGCGTGACGGGTCTCAAGCAGATCAAATTGGGATTCAGGGTGATCGGACAGAAGCTCAACCAGCGGGTCGCTGAAGCTCTGCCATAGGCTGCTTTGAACAAAAGTCCCGCCGCCCTGGCGACGAAGCAGGAGCCCTTTGGCTTCGAGGCGCTGGATAGCCTCACGCAGCGAAGGGCGAGAAACGTCGAACTGTTTTGCCAGTTCGCGTTCAGGTGGAAGTTTTTCGCCGGGGCGTAACGTCCCCTCAAGAATCAAAAACTCCAACTGCTGCTCAATCACATCGGATAGTTTTGGTTGGCGGATTTTGCTGTAGGCCATTGTTCCCTGTCTCTGCCATTAGCCCGGAGTCAATTGGTCTTACCAATTTCAAGTTCGTAGCGCTAAAGTAACAAAGTATTCACCTTATGTCCATACAGGTTTTGATTGAAATCAGTAAACCCGGCACTTTTTAACAACATTACAGAAATGATGTTTCAGAAATGTAACTTTGCACAAAAAACAACTTTACCTATAAAGAGGTACAATTAACTAAATAAAAACAATATTACGCAAACTGAACCGTTTCAATTACCAATAAATTGAATATAAATTCACTTTAAAAATATAAATACTCATTAATAGGTCAATGTAATATTTGCACGCTCTCGTGACAGCTGTCGGCTTTTTACCCAGGTCGTCATCATCCCTTCATAAAGCAGGTGCATTCCGGCGCACTTACCACTATTCTGCACATGACGAAAGAGCCTTACCTCTATTTCAGAAAAGCGATTCGTAAACATAACAATACAGAAAACGGAATTTTCTAAGTACATACGCAGACAGCGTGACAATAATAACCACACACGAGGTTTCACAATGGAAGGTCAACAACAAGGCGCACAGCTTAAGCGCGGCCTTAAGAACCGCCATATACAGCTGATCGCTCTGGGCGGCGCTATCGGCACAGGCCTGTTTCTCGGCAGCGCCTCCGTTATCCAGTCTGCCGGTCCGGGTATCATTCTGGGTTACGCTATCGCGGGCTTTATCGCCTTTATGATCATGCGCCAGCTCGGCGAAATGGTGGTTGAAGAGCCGGTTGCAGGCTCCTTTAGCCACTTTGCCTATAAATACTGGGGCAACTTCGCAGGCTTCGCATCGGGCTGGAACTACTGGGTGCTGTACGTACTGGTTGCCATGGCGGAACTGACCGCTGTGGGTAAATACATCCAGTTCTGGTGGCCTGAGATCCCTACGTGGGTGTCGGCGGCCGTCTTCTTTATCGCCATTAACGCCATCAACCTGACTAACGTAAAAGTGTTCGGTGAGATGGAGTTCTGGTTTGCGATCATTAAAGTCGTTGCCGTTATCGCCATGATTCTGTTCGGCGCGTGGCTGCTGTTTAGCGGCACCGCTGGCCCGCAGGCTACCGTCCGCAACCTGTGGGAACAGGGCGGCTTCCTGCCTCACGGCTGGATGGGGCTGGTGATGATGATGGCGATTATCATGTTCTCCTTCGGCGGCCTTGAGCTGGTAGGTATCACCGCAGCAGAAGCGGATAACCCAGAGCAGAGCATTCCAAAAGCCACCAACCAGGTTATCTACCGTATCCTGATTTTCTATGTGGGCTCGCTGGCGGTACTGCTCTCTCTGATGCCGTGGACCCGCGTCACTGCAGACGTCAGCCCGTTCGTGCTTATCTTCCATGAACTGGGCGACTCGTTCGTGGCGAACGCCCTGAACATCGTGGTCCTGACCGCTGCGCTCTCCGTGTACAACAGCTGCGTCTACTGCAACAGCCGCATGCTCTTCGGCCTGGCGCAGCAGGGCAACGCCCCGAAAGCGCTGCTGAGCGTTGATAGACGCGGCGTGCCGGTGAACACCATTCTGGTTTCCGCCGTCGTTACCGCGCTGTGCGTGCTGATCAACTACCTGGCACCAGAATCCGCGTTCGGCCTGCTGATGGCCCTGGTGGTCTCCGCGCTGGTGATTAACTGGGCGATGATTAGCCTGGCTCACATGAAGTTCCGTAAAGCCAAACAGCAGCAGGGCGTTACCACTCGCTTCCCGGCGCTGTTCTACCCGTTAGGGAACTGGATTTGCCTGATCTTCATGGCGGCCGTTCTGGTCATCATGGTGATGACGCCGGGCATGGCTATCTCGGTATGGCTGATTCCAGTGTGGATCGTCATTCTGGGTATTGGCTTTATGTTTAAACAGAAAAGCGCCAAAACCGCGAAAGCACATTAATCCTGTCCACGCTCTGTACCCATTGGGTGCAGAGCGTTCTCCCCTGCGCAAAAGTGATGTACCATTCCAGCGTTACCGTCGACAAAAGGACCTGGGTGGCTAATGAAAAAAAATCTCACGATCAAAGACATTGCCGAGCTGGCAAACGTCTCTATTGCCACCGTGTCACGCGTGCTCAACAACAACAGTTGGGTATCCGACAAGACCCGCGCCAAAGTGCAGCAGGTCATCGACGAACACCAGTTCAGCCCTAACCTGATGGCGCGCAGCATGATATCGCGCAAAAGCATGACGCTGGCCGTTGTTGTCTCGGACATCACCAACCCCTACTTCGCTACCCTGGTTGAGCAAATCGAAAAAGCCTGCCTGCAGGCCGGGTACAAAATCATCCTTTTCGATACCCAATCGGCAAACAAACGCTCCAGCTCCTCGCAGGTGATTGCCGAAGATCAGATCTTCAGCACCATCATCGACAGCCAGCTCGACGGCGTGATTATCCTCGGTGGCAACATCGACTACCTGAAAATCCCTGAGAGCTATCTTGAAGGGTTGCAGAAGCTTATCGCCTCGCTGCCGGTACTGGTGGTTGGGCGCAAGCTGGCGCGCTACGACTACACCTGCCTCGAACGTGACCAGACTAACTGCGTGCAGATGATCACCCGTCATCTGATCGACAAAGGCTATCGCGAGATGGCATTCATCGGCGGCTCGTCTAACGTCTACATGACCGGACAGCGCGTCAACGCCTTCCTGAGCACGCTCAATACCGCCGGTATTGCCAGCGACAGCGCGGTGATTATCGAAACCAACTTCTACCCGGAGCATGGCTATGAGGCCGCGCTACGGCTGATTAAATCTGAACGTCCCCTGCCTCAGGCGATTCTGGCGATTAACGATCGCGTCGCCATGGGCGCGATGCGGGCGCTGAAAGATAACGGCCTGTCCGTTCCCGACGACGTGGCTATTGCCAGCTGCGAGTATTTCCCAGGCAGCGAGTATTTTATCCCGCGCATCACCACCGTTAACCATAAAAACGACGAGATTGGTCAACAGGTTATCCGCCAGATGATGACCTTGCTGCAGGATATGCTGCCAGAAGCTCATACCATTACACCGGTGCTGGTCGCCGGTGAATCCGCGTAGTTCCCCGGCTGGCCTGCGGGCCAGCCGAACACTAAATATTCAGATCCGCATCACAAATCAACATACGTAAAATTGACGATACATTTTCTCTCATAATATTTTACTGAAAACGTTTTCAGTTTTCAGTCAAGAGAGGCCGCAATGAAACCCACCATGATGACCTATATCCACGAAGAGCAAGCGACGCTTGCCCATATCCTGGATAACTATCCGCACAATGTTCCGGCCATTACCGATGCTCGCGAGTGGCTGGTGCTGGCAACCGGCTCCAGCGCGAACGCGGCGGTCAGTGCAAAATACTATGTGGAAAGCCTCTCCGCGGTTCGCCTGACCATCGCAGAACCGTTCCACTATCAGCATTTTGAAAAACATAATCCGGCGATTGGCACGGTTGTCGCCGTCTCACAAAGCGGTGAAAGCACCTCGACGCTGCACGCGCTGGAAACGCTGAAAAAGCAGTACGCCGTGCAAACCGTCGGCCTGACCAGCAAGCCTCAGAGCGAGCTAGCCAAAACGGCGGACCGCTTTGTCCTGCTCGATATCGGTGAAGAGCGCGTGGGCTACGTGACCAAAGGCTACGTTGCCACCATCCTGACGCTGATGCTGCTGGGGCTACGCCACGCTCGTGCCGTTGACGCTATCGACGATGCGCGTGAGCAGCAGGAGCTGGCGATGCTGCGCGAGGCGGTCAACGCTATCCCTTCAATCATTGATGCGACCGAAACGTTCTTTACCCGCTGGCAGCCAGAGCTGACCGCCTCCCCGCGCTTCACCAGCATTGGCTACGGCCCGGCGGTAGGCGTGTGCATGGAGATGGCGACCAAATTTACCGAAACGGTGCGCGTCCCTTCTCAGGGAATTGAGATGGAAGTCTTTATGCATGGCCCGTACTTCGAGATTAATCCACAGCACCGCCTGTTCTTCCTCGACGTGCCGAGCGTGGCCCGCGAGCGACTGGTGCTGCTGCGCCAGTATGAACAGCGTCATACCGACTACGTCTATACCGTCACCCCACAGGCAAGCGATGACCCGCATACCCTGGCGCTCAACGTCGCGCTGCCGGAAACCGCGCTGCCGCTGGTGATGGTGATTCCCTTCCAGATCCTCGCGCATCACATCGCCGAGGCGAAAGGCAATAACCTGCCGCAGCGCATCTTCACCGACTTCGGCGTGGCGGTAAAAAGTAAAACCAAACCAGGCGACTACGCCTGAACAACAGCCTGTACCCTACCTACTGATAAAGGTGCCTCGTTATGGCGACTCAATATTTAGCCGTTGCACAACACATCCTGACCGCCGTTGGCGGTCAGGAGAATATCGAACACGCAAACCACTGCGCGACTCGCCTGCGTCTGAATCTGAAAGACGATACGCAGGTCGATGAGAAAAGCCTGTATGAGCTTTCCGAGGTCGTGAAGCTGGTCAATAACGGCAGTCAGTTCCAGATTGTGATCGGTCCGAAGGTGGAGAAGATCTTTGCGGCGTTGAGCGAGCTGATGCCCGGCGCGCAGGGTGCCGCACCGGTGCATAAGCAGGAGCAAGAGCAGAAGGCGTCCACATTTAACCGCCTGCTGAGCACGCTTTCAGCGATTTTTACCCCCTATATCGGCGTCCTGGCAGGCGTTGGGGTGGTAAAAGGTCTGGTCGTGCTGCTGCAAACGCTGGAGCTTATTTCGACCAAATCCTGGCTGTTCGTGGTCTTTAACGCCCTTTCCAGCGGCGTGTTCGTGATGCTACCGCTATTTATTGCTGTCACCGCGTCGGATAAGTTCAAAACCAACCGCTTCACCGCGCTGGCGCTGACCGCTGCGATGGTCTTCCCGCTGACCGACGCCGCCACCCCGGATCACGTTGAGATCTTTAGCCTCGCCTTCCCGCTGAAAATCTACGGCGGTGCGGTGATCCCGGCGATTTTCGCTGTCTGGTTCCTCAGCTATGTCGAGCGCTGGTGCAAAAAGTGGGTGCCAGAAATCGCCGCGCTGGTGTTCGTGCCGTGCCTGTCGTTGATTATCAGTGGCTTCGTGGTATTCACCGTGATTGGCCCCATTGCTGACTATGTCGGTATCGGTATCGCTAATAGCTACACCTGGCTTTATAACCTGAGTCCAATGCTGTCTGGCGCGCTGCTGGCGGGAATTGGTCAGCTGTTTGTGGTCTTCGGCGTGCACTGGGGGATCATCCCGATTGCCCTGATTAACATGCAGGTTAACGGCTACGATACGGTGATGGCGATGTTTATGTCCGCAGTGATGGGTCAGTTCGGCGCAGCGTTTGGCGCTATCTTTATCGCCCGCAACCTGAAGGACAAGCAGCTGGCTATCTCCGCTTCCATCTCGGCCTTCTTCGGTATCACTGAACCGGCGCTGTACGGCGTGAACCTGAAGTATCGGATGCTGTTTATCTTCGGTTGTATCGGCGCGGCGCTGGGCGGGGCGATCACCGGGCTGCTGGAGGTCAAAACCTACAGCTTCCTGCCGGTGCTCAACGTCTTCGAGCTGGGGCTGTTCAGTGGGCCAGAGTCGAAAGCCATTTATGAAGTGTTTGCGATTATCGTCGCCTTCAGCGTCCCGATGATCCTCACCATTATCTACGGCAAAACCCGCGTGCTGGTTCCAGCCGCCGACCTTCGCTGATTATCCACATGTGGTAGCGGCTGCAAACCGCTACCACGGCCTGTTACCTGCTTCACACTTTCCCCATAGCAGCAATATTATCCATATCAACAACGTTATCCTGCTAAGCGTTCCCCCATTCTGCGGCCAATAATCGTCTCTATACTCCCCATGAGAGACCTGGCGATGAACACAAGTAAACTGTCAGTAAAAGAGAAGATTGGCTATGGTATGGGCGACGCGGGATGCAACATCATCTTCGGCGCTATCATGTTGTTCGTTAACTACTTTTATACCGATATTTTTGGTTTGGCCCCGGCGCTGGTGGGCGTGTTACTGCTGTCCATTCGCGTGATTGACGCGGTCACCGATCCCATCATGGGCGCAATGGCCGACCGTACTCGCAGTAAATATGGCCGCTTTCGTCCCTGGCTACTGTGGATAGCCTTCCCCTACGCCCTGTTCAGCGTACTGATGTTCACCACGCCGGAATGGAGCTATAGCAGCAAAGTTATCTATGCCTTTGTCACCTACTTCCTGCTCTCCATCACCTACACCGCGATCAACATTCCTTACTGCTCGCTGGGAAGCGTTATCACCAACGATCCGAAAGAGCGCGTGGCCTGTCAGTCCTATCGCTTCGTTCTGGTCGGTATTGCCACACTGTTGCTGTCGCTGACCCTGCTGCCGATGGCTGACTGGTTCGGCGGCGCGGATAAAGCCAAAGGCTACCAGATGGCAATGACCGTGCTGGCGTTTATCGGTATGTGCATGTTTCTGTTCTGCTTTGCCACCGTACGAGAACGTGTACGCCCGGCGGTGCAAACCAACGATGAACTGAAGCAGGATTTAAAAGACGTCTGGAAAAACGACCAGTGGGTACGCATTCTGTTGTTGACGCTGTGTAACGTCTGCCCCGGCTTTATCCGCATGGCGGCGACCATGTATTACGTCACCTGGGTTATGGGGGAAAGCACCCACTTTGCGACTATATTCATCAGCCTCGGCGTGGTCGGTATGATGATCGGCAGCATGCTGGCAAAAGTGCTGACCGACCGCTGGTGCAAACTGCAGGTCTTCTTCTGGACCAACATCGCGCTGGCGATTTTCTCCGTGGCCTTCTACTTCTTCGACCCACATGCCACCACGCTGATTGTGGTGCTCTACTTCCTGCTGAACGTGCTGCACCAAATCCCTTCCCCGCTGCACTGGTCGCTGATGGCTGACGTGGACGACTACGGCGAATGGAAAACCGGCAAACGCATTACCGGCATCAGCTTCTCCGGCAACCTGTTCTTCCTCAAGGTAGGCCTGGCGGTAGCAGGCGCGATGGTGGGCTTCCTGCTCTCCTGGTACGGCTACGACGCTGGTGCCAAAGCGCAAAGCGATACCACTATCAACGGCATTATGCTGCTGTTCACCGTCATCCCGGGCGTAGGCTATCTGATTACCGCAGGCGTCGTCCGCCTGCTGAAAGTAGACCGCAGCCTGATGAAACAGATTCAGGAAGATCTGGAAAAACGCCGCACCAACTACCGCGAGCTGAATGAATACCAGCAAGAGTTACAATCCACTGAACACGCAAGGAAAGCCTGATGAAGAACTGGCCTAACCCCTTTATTGAGCAACGCGCCGACCCGTTTATTCTGCATCATCAGGGGGCGTACTACTTTATCGCCTCGGTACCGGAGTATGACCGGCTGGAGATCCGTCGCGCCAATAGCCTCGACGGACTGAGAACCGCAGCGCCGGTTGTGGTCTGGCACAAGCCGGAAAGCGGCCCGATGAGCAACCTCATCTGGGCCCCCGAGCTGCACGCTATCGACGGTAAATGGTACATCTACTTCGCGGCGGCCCACACGCAGGCGCTGGATGCGCTGGGGATGTTCCAGCATCGCATGTTTGCACTGGAATGTAGCGATGCCGACCCGTTAGCTGGCACGTGGGTAGAGAAAGGCCAGGTCAAAACGCCGTTCGATACCTTCTGTCTGGACGCCACCACCTTCCATCATCAGGGAAAACAGTGGTATCTCTGGGCGCAGAAATCGCCGGATATTGCCGGTAACTCCAACCTCTATCTGGCCGAACTGGAAAACCCATGGACGATTAAAGGCGAGCCAGTATTACTCAGCAAACCGGAGTTCGACTGGGAGTGTCGAGGCTTTCTGGTCAACGAAGGGCCCGCCGTGGTGAAGCACGGTAACCGCCTGTTTATCAGCTACTCCGCCAGTGCCACCGACAAAAACTACTGCATAGGGCTGCTGTGGATTGATAAAGACGCCGATATGACGCAGCCCGCCAACTGGCACAAATCACCGCAGCCGGTGTTTACCACCAGCGATGAAAATCGTCAGTATGGGCCGGGGCATAACAGCTTTACGCAAACCCCTGAGGGCGAAGATGTGCTGGTCTATCACGCGAGGAACTACACGGAAATTGAAGGCGACCCGCTGTATGACCCGAATCGCCATACGCGCCTGAAAACGGTGCGCTGGAAAGAGGATGGCATGCCCGACTTCGGTATTCCGCCGGCAGATACGCTTTAACCCTTATGCCCGGTGGCACTTCGCTTACCGGTCCTACAATATCGTAGGCCGGATAAGCGCAGCGCCATCCGGCAACAAACTACACCAACGTTCCGTAAATCGTCAGCAGCGCCATCACCACCACCACCGCGTACGAGGTCTTCTTCGCCATCGACACCGCGGCTTTTGGCGTTGCCACTTTATCCACGTGCGGCTCGCGAGCGAGCGAATATTGCGCCAGATGAGTCAGCACCTGATACTGCGAAGAGTGACGGTCGCCCAGTGACGCAAACCACGCCGGAAGCGCTTTCTCACCGTGTCCAACCAGCGCGTACACCACGCCGACCAGACGTACTGGAACCCAATCCACCACGTGTAAAATCGCATCAATGCCCGACTGCAAACGATGATGCGGCGTCTGGTAGCGCGCCAGCCAGGACTGCCAGGCACGTAAAAACGCATACCCCATCAGCGCTACCGGCCCCCAGGAACCGCCCACCACAAACCAGAAAAGCGGCGCCAGATAGAAGCGGTAGTTAATCCATAGCAGCGCATTTTGCAGCTCCCGCAGAAATTCGCGCTCATCGCAGCCTGCCGGCACGCCGTGGATCATCGTCAGCTCGCTGGCCATCGCCTCACGCGCATGGGCATCGTCGCGGGATGCCGCTTTAAGATACGCATGGTAGTGCATGCGCACGCGGCCCGCGCCGATGCACAGCAGGCCTAGCAGGATCCAGAACAGCAGCTCCGGAACATTAAACAGCAGCCCATCCAGCGCACGCTGGATAATACCCACGATGACCATCGCGGCGATGGTCATCACCAGCGTGCCCGCCATGGAATAGTGCTTCACTCGCCGGAACAGCGTCTCGAGGCGGTGATCGAGCTGCCAGTGCTCGCCAAGCTTAAATAGCCGCTCCGCAAACAGAACCAGAAGCGTGGTAAACAGCGTCATGTCATCTCCTTATTCGACGGGGGTGACCAGTGCACGAAAACGAGCCCAATCAAATGCTGGGCCGGGGTCAGTTTTACGCACGGGCGCGATATCACAGTGGCCGGTCATATTATCTGCAATCGCGGGGTACTCGCGAATGAGCAGCTGGGTTAACGCCGCCAACTGCTGGTACTGCTCATCGGTATAAGCCAGCGTATCGGTGCCTTCAAGCTCAATGCCGATAGAAAAATCATTGCAGCGCTCGCGACCATGGTAGGAAGAGACTCCAGCATGCCAGGCGCGTTTATCAAAAGGAACGTACTGCACAATTTCGCCATCCCGGCGAATCAGGCAGTGGGCAGAAACACGTAAATGGGCAATTTCCGCAAAGAACGGATCGGCATTGGGATCGATCGTGCCGGTAAACAGCGCGTCAATCCACGGGCCGCCAAACTGGCCTGGCGGCAGACTAATATTATGCACAACCAACAGTGAAGGCGCTTCATCCTCCGGGCGACCATCATGGTGCGGAGACGGCACGTGCCGCACGCCCACCAGCCAGCCCTTATCTAACTGCATTCAGGATCTCCTTATATACGGCTTAAATATGGTTATGCTAGACGGTTCAGAGTAGCATGTTTCAAACTTTCGCATCGTTACCAATTTGGAGCTTTATTATGCCGCCTCGCCGTTATAACTCAGACCATCGACGTGACGCGCTACTTGAACGTATCAACCTCGATATTCCCAACGCGGTTGCCCAAGCGCTGCGTGAAGATTTGGGAGGAGAAGTTGATGCCCATAATGATATTACCGCACAACTGCTGCCGGAAAACAGCCATTCACATGCCGTCGTCATCACCCGTGAAGACGGCGTATTTTGCGGCAAACGCTGGGTTGAAGAGGTCTTTATTCAGCTCGCCGGTGATGACGTCACGCTCACCTGGCACGTGGCCGACGGCGACGCGGTAAAAGCCGACCAGCCGCTGTTTGAAATCGATGGCCCTTCCCGCGTGCTGCTGACCGGTGAACGCACCGCGCTGAACTTCGTGCAAACGCTCTCCGGTGTGGCCAGCGAAGTCCGCAAATATGTCGAACTGCTGGAAGGCACCCACACCCAACTGCTGGATACCCGCAAAACGCTGCCGGGCCTGCGTACTGCGCTGAAATATGCCGTACTGTGCGGCGGCGGTGCAAACCACCGTCTGGGGCTTTCCGACGCATTCCTGATTAAAGAGAACCACATTATTGCCTCCGGCTCCGTGCGTCAGGCGGTAGAAAAAGCCTTCTGGCTGCACCCGGACGTTCCGGTGGAAGTCGAAGTAGAAAGCCTGCAGGAACTGACCGAAGCACTGAAGGCCGGGGCCGATATCATCATGCTCGATAACTTCAATACCGAGCAGATGCGTGAAGCGGTGAATATCACCCAAGGCCAGGCACAGCTGGAAGTCTCCGGCAACGTCACCTTCGATACCATCCGTGAATTTGCTGATACCGGCGTGGACTACATCTCCGTCGGCGCGTTGACCAAGCACGTCCGCGCCCTCGATCTCTCCATGCGTTTCCGCTAAATCGTTACCCAATGCCCTCCTTCGCGAGGGCATTTTTTCGAGCCTGATTCCCGTATCCCCTGCAACGCTGCAACAGCAGTAAAAAGTCTGGGAGGCCGTTTCCTGTCTGCGTTTTTGTCCCTCGAGATGCCGGTACCGCTCTGACACAGTGGCTCCAGATTCAGCAAGGAGCAGATCATGGATAAACAAAAAGGCTTCACTCTTATCGAACTGATGGTGGTTATCGGCATTATCGCCATTCTCAGCGCCATCGGCATACCGGCCTATCAGAACTACCTGCGCAAAGCCGCACTCACCGACATGTTACAAACCTTTGTGCCCTATCGTACGGCAGTCGAACTCTGCGCGCTCGATCGTGGCGGCATAGATAACTGCGATGCGGGCAGTAACGGTATTCCTTCACCGACCACCACGCGCTACGTCTCAGGCATGAGCATTGCCAAAGGCACGGTCACGCTCACCGGGCAAGAGAGTCTGAATGGCTTGAGCGTTACGCTAGTCCCCGGTTGGGATAACGCCAATGGCATTACCGGTTGGCAGCGTACCTGCGCCATTCAAAGCGACAGTGCCTTGCAGCAAGCCTGTGAGGATGTCTTCCGCTTTGACGCACAATAACCAGGACTCTCACCATGAAACACGAACAGCTGTTAACGCTGTGCCAGCGCCATCACGCGGTGCTGTTGAATAATGACGTAGGGGAGCTGAATATTGCCGTCGTCGGCGCGCCGCCTGGAGAGCTGCTGGAGGCCCTACGCTTCGCGACCCAAAAGCGGGTCGATATTGAATGCTGGGACCAGCTGCGAATGGACAAATACCTGGAGCAAAATGCGCAAAAGGCGGCACCAACCGCTCCAGAAGAGAGTGATAACGTGGTAGTCAGACTCGATCGGCTCCTCAAGCAGGCGCTATCGCAGCGGGCATCCGATATCCATTTTGAACCTTCGGAACATTACCTGCGCATCCGGTTACGGGTAGACGGCGTGCTACACGCGCTACCCACGGTACCGCTGCCGCAGATGACGCCGCTGATTGCCCGCCTCAAGGTGCTCGGTAACCTGGATATTGCCGAACGTCGGTTGCCGCAGGATGGTCAATTTACGCTGGATATCGCTGGGAAGCCGCTCTCCTTTCGCATCTCGACGCTGCCCTGCCGCTACGGTGAAAAGGTGGTGCTGCGTCTGCTGCATAAGGTCGAACAGGCGTTAGATCTCCAGCGAATCGGCATGTCATCTGCAGCCTTAGCGCTATTTCAGACTTCGCTGAGCCAACCACAGGGACTTATCCTGGTGACCGGACCTACCGGCAGTGGGAAAACCGTCACGCTCTATAGCGCACTGCAAAGCCTTAACCATACCGGGGTGAATATCTGCAGCGTGGAAGACCCGATCGAAATTCCGCTGGATGGTCTTAATCAGACTCAGGTGAGCGTGAAAAGCGGGCTGACCTTTCAAAGCGTTCTGCGATCCCTGCTACGTCAGGACCCGGATATTGTGATGGTCGGCGAAATCCGCGACGGGGAAATGGCAGAGATAGCCATCAAAGCGGCGCAAACCGGGCATCTGGTGCTCTCAACGCTGCATACCAACTCAACGGTCGAAACCTTAATCCGTTTAGAGCAAATGGGGGTGGCGCGCTGGATGGTGTCGTCGGCGCTGGTGATGGTTGTTGCACAACGACTGGTACGCAAGCTATGTCCCCACTGCCGCCAGAAAACCAGCGATGAGCACACGTTCCCACACGCCCTATGGCCACGCCCGCTGCCGCACTGGGCGGCTCCCGGTTGCCGTCACTGCTACGGTGGCTATCAGGGGCGCCTGGCGCTGTTTGAGGTTCTCCCCGTCACCGCTCCCATACGCCAGGGCATTGCCAACGGCGCAACGCCTGCTGAACTAATGCAGCACGCCAGGCTGGCGGGAATGAGTACGCTCTTTGAAAGCGGCTGCCTGGCCGTGGAACAAGGACTGACGACGCAGGAAGAGCTGTTCCGCGTTCTCGGAATACCAAAAGATGAGTGAGCAGCTATGGTACTGGCAGGGATTAACGGCCAGCGGAGAGACACAAAGCGGCACCCTATGGGCCGCCCACCGTCCGGCGGCGCTGCTAGATTTGCAGCGCCAGCATATCACCGTGACCAAACTGAAGCGCCGTGCGGTCAACCGTGCCTTATGGCGAGCACAGCATAGCTGCGCGGTTATCAGCCAGCTCGCCACGCTGCTACAGGCTGGGCTTACGCTCTCCGACGGGCTGACGCTTCTCGCTGAGCAGCACCCTGCGCCGCAGTGGCAGGCGCTGCTCAGTACGCTTGCTGAACGACTGTCACAGGGCGTCTCGCTCTCCGAGGGCCTTCAGCAGTGGCCGCAGGCATTCCCTCCACTGTATCTATCGATGATTCGCACCGGCGAAATCACCGGTAAATTAGAGCACTGCTGTCTGGCGCTCGCCCATCAGCAGAAGGCCGAACTGCTGTTAAGAGCCAAAGTAAAAAAAGCCCTGCGCTACCCGCTGATTATTCTGTCGCTCGCCGTGCTGGTGGTTATGGCCATGGTCGGGTTTGTGTTGCCAGAATTCACCGCTATTTACCGCACCTTTAATACCCCGCTTCCCGCGCTGACCCTCGCGGTAATGGCCACGGCGGCATTCGTTGAGCGGTGGTTTGTGTTCATCATTGGAATCCTGCTTTTACCCTCTGGAATCAACGTCGCGTTACGTCACCATCCACCCTGGCTTCGCCTCCGCCAGCGGGTACTATTGGCGCTGCCAGTAATAGGAACACTTATCCATCGGCAGAGGCTTAGCCAGATATTTACCGTGCTGGCGCTTACGCAACGCGCGGGGATCGCGTTCTTACAGGGGCTGGAAACCGTAGAAGAGACGCTAAACAGCCCGTGGTGGCAAGATGTCGTGACAAAGTTACGCCAGGAGATAGCGCAGGGCAACGCTATCTGGCAGGCGATGGAAAACAGCCGTGCTTTTACGCCCTTGTGCTTACAGTTGGTGAGAACCGGCGAGGCGTCCGGTGCGTTGGATGACATGCTGGAGAATCTGGCGCGCCATCATCATGAACACACGCAAAATGTAGCCGAGAATTTAACCGCGCTGCTGGAGCCTGCGCTATTGATTGTGACCGGGGTGATTATCGGGACGCTGGTGGTGGCGATGTATCTGCCCATTTTTCATCTGGGCGATGCCATCAGCGGCGGGATGGGATAACGCTGGCGCAGGGTGCGCCAGCGTGAGCGAATTACAGGCTGTTGAACACGCGGTTCTCTTGTTCCTGTACGCGGATAAAGGTGGTGCGTTTGGTCAGCTCTTTTAAGCGCGATGCCCCAACGTAGGTGCAGGCAGAGCGCAGGCCGCCCAGGATGTCACGCGCGGTATTATCAACCGGGCCGCGCAGCGGCAGCTTAACGGTTTTGCCTTCGGCCGCACGGTACTGCGCAACGCCGCCGACATGACGCTTCATCGCTGACTCAGAGCTCATGCCGTAGAACAGCATGAATTTTTCGCCGTTTTCTTCCACTACGGTGCCGCCGCTCTCGTCGTGACCGGCCAGCATACCGCCAAGCATCACGAAGTCTGCGCCGCCGCCGAATGCCTTAGCGACATCGCCCGGCATAGTGCAACCGCCATCGCTGACGATTTGGCCGCCGAGGCCGTGCGCCGCGTCGGCACATTCGATAACCGCAGACAGTTGCGGATAGCCCACGCCGGTTTTCACACGGGTGGTGCACACGGAACCAGGACCGATACCCACTTTCACGATATCAGCGCCGGACAGAATCAGCTCTTCACACATTTCACCCGTCACCACGTTGCCTGCGCAGATGGTTTTGGTCGGCCAGGCCGCACGTGCTTTTGCCACAAACTGAACAAAATGTTCGGAGTAACCGTTCGCGACGTCAATGCAGACGAAGTTCAGCGACGGATGCAGTTTCAGGATCTGCTGCGTTTTTTCGAAGTCAGCATCGGAGGTGCCAGTTGATACCATCACGTGACGCAGGATGTCTTCAGACTCAGCCTGAACAAACGCGCTCCACTGTTCAACGGTGTAGTGCTTGTGTACGGCGGTGAGAATATCGAAAGAGGCCAGTGCTTTTGCCATCCCGAAAGTGCCCACGGAGTCCATATTCGCAGCAATGATCGGCACGCCAGACCAGCGTTGTCCTGAATGTTTAAAGGTGAATTCGCGTTCCAGTTCAACATCGGAACGGCTTTTAAGAGTAGAGCGTTTAGGGCGGATAAGAACGTCTTTGAAACCTAACTTCAGATCTTCTTCGATACGCATGTGCGAATTCCTGGGGTTAATGGCAATTAAATTGAGAGCACAACTCCAGTAATGCAATCATACGCACTAATCAGGGCTTCGCAAGACTGCGAATTTCAGTTTTTTTACGCTACAATCCCATAAATTTACCTGGCGAATAGTACCGTGCAACATTGATTCACGCGTACCGGCCTGATAGTTTTTTAACCAAATGATTTTTATACTAAAAATTCAGGGCTAAGCGGTATGACTTACACAGTAGCGTTAACGGGCGGCATCGGTAGCGGCAAAAGTACAGTCGCAGATGCGTTTTTTCGCCTGGGTATTTACGTTATTGATGCCGATATTATTGCCCGTCAGGTGGTCGAAACGGGTACACCGGCGCTAGCGGCTATTGCTGAACATTTCGGCGCATCTATTCTGACCGAGGAAGGCACGCTAAACCGTCGCGTGCTGCGCGAACATATTTTCGCCCATCCTGATGAAAAAGCCTGGCTAAACGCCCTATTACATCCCCTCATCCAGCAGGAAACGCAGTGCCAGCTACAGCAGGCTACCTCGCCTTATGTGCTCTGGGTTGTTCCTTTGCTGGTGGAAAATAGACTCTACGAACGGGCCGATCGCGTACTGGTCGTCGATGTATCACGTGAAACCCAGATTCTGAGAACCATGCAGCGTGACCAGGTGTCACGAGAGCATGCGGAAAATATCCTTGCTGCCCAGGCCACTCGCGAAGCGCGTCTGGCGGTAGCTGATGACGTCATTAATAACAACGGCACACCAGATGCGATTGCATCGGATGTCGCTCGCCTTCACGCCCTCTATCTTGAGCTCGCGGCACAGGCTGTATCACAGGAAAAATCGTAATGCACACCCACATCCTTTTTGAGCATCCCCTGAACGAAAAAATGCGTACCTGGCTGCGTATTGAATTTCTGACGGAACAATTGAACGCCAATTTACCCATCAGGGATCACGCCAGCGCACTGCATTTTTTTCGCAATGTAGGGGATTTACTGGATGTGTTCGAGCGCGGTGATATCCGCACCGAACTGCTCAAAGAACTGGAACGCCAGCAGCGCAAACTGAACGCCTGGAGCGAAGTTGAAGGCGTGGACTTAACCCGTATTGATGCTCTGCGCCAGCAGTTAAAGAACAGCAGCAGTATCCTGATGGCCGCGCCGCGCGTAGGGCAATTTCTGCGTGAAGACCGGTTGATTGCGCTGGTTCGCCAGCGTCTGAGCATTCCGGGCGGCTGCTGCAGCTTCGATTTGCCAACGCTGCATATCTGGCTGCACTCAAAGCAGCATCAACGCGATGTACAGGTTGATACCTGGCTGGAGAGCCTGGCGCCGCTGAATCAGGCGCTGTCGCTGATTCTCGATCTGGTACGCAACTCCGCCCAGTTCCGCAAACAGACTAGCCTTAACGGTTTCTACCAGGACAACGGTGAAGATGCCGACCTGCTACGCCTGAAGCTGGAAATTACCTCGCAGCTGTATCCGCAGATCTCCGGGCACAAGAGCCGCTTTGCCATCCGCTTTATGCCGCTGGATAGCGAGCATGGCCTGGTGCCAGAGCGCCTGGATTTTGAACTGGCCTGCTGCTAAGGAGAGACCATGACTGACGTCACCACGGTAAACTGCCCAACCTGCAACAAACCGGTTATCTGGGGCGAACAGAGCCCCTATCGTCCGTTCTGCTCCAAACGCTGCCAGCTGATCGATCTCGGCGAATGGGCGGCTGAAGAGAAGCGTATTCCAAGCAGCGGCGACCTCTCCGATAGCGACGACTGGAGCGAAGACCAGCAGTAAACCACAGGTAGCCCGGCCAAGCGTAGCGACGCCGGGGACTTCCCGGAGTCGGCGCTAACGCACCTCGTCCGGGCGACAAATCTTACTCTGCAATCAGCTTTTCAATCACCGGTGCGTTCGCAGGCGGAAATTCCTCCGCGACCAGTTTCTGCTGCGCCACCCAGCGTCCCGGCTGCCCTTCTTTACCCCACGGCTCGCCTTCCCAACCGTCAACCAACCAGAACCACAGCGTGATGTGGCGGTCCGGGAACTGATACTCCAGCTTATCAAACTGATGCAGCGACGTGGCAGCGATACCTACCTCTTCCTGCAGTTCACGGATAACCGCATCCTGAGGCGTTTCGCCTGCCTCAATTTTCCCGCCGGGAAACTCCCATTTATGGGCCATATGTGCGTCGGCAGCACGCTGGGTAATGTAGATCTCACCAGCGGTATTGCGAATGATGCCAACGGATATTTGCAGTATTTTCATTTTGTCTTATCCATAAAAAAGGCGCAGTCATCTGCGCCTTTTATCTTCTTATCGTAACCTTAGCTCAGACGGCCGTGGCACTGTTTGAATTTTTTGCCAGAACCACAAGGGCACGGATCGTTACGACCCACTTTACGATCGCCAGTTTGTGCAGCCAGATCTTCTGCAACGGCTTCGTCATCGCTCTTATGGCTCAGTTGCTGCATCTGCGCCAGACGTTCAGCTTCCAGACGACGCTGCTGCTCCATCTCTTCAACCTCTTCCGGCATGCGAACCTGAACCTTGCTCAGGGTGCTGATCACTTCATATTTCAGTGACTCCAGCATCGCAGCAAACATGGCGAAGGATTCACGCTTGTATTCCTGCTTTGGATCTTTCTGCGCATAGCCACGCAGATGGATGCCCTGACGCAGGTAGTCCATCGCCGCCAGATGCTCTTTCCACAGGGAATCGAGCGTCTGCAGCATCACGCCTTTCTCGAAGTGACGCATCATTTCGGTGCCAACCACTTCTTCTTTACGCTGATAAACCTCAACGGCGCTGGCCAGAATACGCTCACGCAGCGTCTCTTCGTGCAGCTCAGGCTCTTTGTCCAGCCACTCAGAGATAGGCAGTTCGAGGTCGAAATCGTTCTTCAGACGTTCCTGCAGGCCAGGGATATCCCACATCTCTTCCAGAGACTGCGGTGGAATGTGCGCATCGATGGTCGCTTTGAAAACATCTTCACGGATACTGTTGATGGTTTCGCTCACGTCAGACACGTCCAGCAGTTCGTTACGCTGGGTGTAGATAGCGCGACGCTGGTCGTTGGCAACGTCATCATATTCCAGCAGTTGCTTACGAATATCGAAGTTGCGGCTTTCTACTTTACGCTGTGCGTTGGCAATCGCTTTAGTCACCCACGGGTGTTCGATAGCTTCGCCCGGCTTCATCCCCAGTTTACGCATCATGCCGGACACGCGGTCAGAGGCAAAGATACGCATCAGGGCATCTTCCATGGACAGGTAGAAACGGGAAGAACCCGCGTCACCCTGACGACCGGAACGACCACGAAGCTGGTTATCGATACGACGAGATTCGTGACGTTCGGTACCAATGATGTGCAGACCACCTGCCGCCAGAACGGCGTCGTGACGAACCTGCCAATCGGCTTTAATCTGGGCAATCTGTTCTGGAGTTGGATCTTCCAGCTGTGCGACTTCCGCCTGCCAGCTGCCGCCCAGCATAATATCGGTACCACGACCCGCCATGTTGGTGGCGATGGTCACGGCAGAAGGATAACCCGCCTGAGCAACGATATCCGCTTCGCTGGCGTGGAATTTGGCGTTCAGCACGTTGTGCTTGATGCCCGCTTTGGTCAGCTCATGGGAAACCACTTCAGATTTTTCGATAGAGATAGTACCGACCAGCACCGGTTGGCCTGCGGCAGTACGCTCTTTAATATCTTCGATGATCGCCTGAATTTTTTCCGCTTCGGTCATGTAGACCAGATCCGGCATATCTTTACGGATCATTGGGCGGTTAGTTGGTACTACTACGGTATCCAGCTTGTAGATGGAGCTGAATTCGAAGGCTTCAGTGTCCGCCGTACCGGTCATACCGGCCAGCTTTTCGTACAGACGGAAGTAGTTCTGGAAGGTAATAGATGCCAGGGTCTGGTTTTCGTTCTGGATCTCAACGCCTTCTTTCGCTTCTACCGCCTGGTGCAGACCATCGGACCAGCGACGGCCCTGCATGGTACGACCGGTGTGTTCATCGACGATGATAACTTCGCCATCTTTGACGATGTAGTCGACGTCGCGGGTGAACAGCACGTGGGCACGCAGCGCAGCGGTAACGTGGTGCATCAGCATGATGTTAGCCGGAGAGTACAGGGACTCGCCTTCTTCCATAATGCCTTCGTTCACCAGCAGTTCTTCAATCAGCACCAGACCGCGTTCGGTCAGGTTTACCTGACGAGATTTTTCATCTACAGAGAAGTGACCTTCACCCTGGAAGGTATCGGAATCTTCCTTCTCCTGACGCACCAGGTGAGGGATGATTTTGTTCACTTTCTTGTACATTTCGGAGCTGTCTTCCGCCGGACCGGAGATGATAAGCGGCGTACGCGCTTCATCGATCAGGATGGAGTCAACTTCATCGACCAGCGCATAGTGCAGTTTACGCTGTACGCGCTCTTCCGGGCTGAATGCCATGTTATCGCGCAGGTAGTCAAAACCGTATTCGTTGTTGGTACCGTAGGTGATGTCCGCGTTGTAGGCTTCGCGCTTAGCAGGAGCCGGCAGGCCGGACATGTTGATACCGACGGTCATGCCGAGGAATTCGAACAGCGGGCGGTTGTTTTCGGCGTCACGCTGCGCCAGATAGTCGTTGACGGTAACCACGTGCACGCCCTTCCCGGACAGTGCGTTCAGGTAAGCCGGCAGCGTTGCGGTCAGGGTTTTACCTTCACCAGTACGCATTTCAGCGATGCAGCGGTCATTCAGAACCATACCGCCGAGCAGCTGCACGTCAAAGTGACGCATACCGAATACGCGCTTACTTGCTTCACGAACCACCGCAAACGCTTCTGGGATCAGGCTCTCAACAGATTCGCCTTTCTCAATGCGCGCGCGGAACTCGTTGGTTTTCGCTTTCAGCTCGTCGTCGGAGAGTTTTTCCATCTCCGGTTCCATCGCATTGATGATGCCTACAGCTTTGCGCATACGGCGCAGGGTACGGTCGTTACGGCTACCAAAAACTTTGGTCAATAATTTGATTAACATAATAAAATCTCAAACGCCCCGACATTTCGGAGTCAGAAAAATAAAGGATATAAAGCGGTTATTTTCAGACGAGGCGCTGCGGCCCGGCGCGGATGCCCTGCACCTGGCTTATCCAGGTCGGGATACTAAAAGCGCGAGGGGGTAATGCAGGTAAAATGACGGCCTGGGCGATCACCGCCGGCGGCTGACTTTCAACATTGAGTAACGCGTTGAGCGTATCGAGCAGAGCCAGATGCTGTGCAGCCTGAAGCGGCGACGCGGGCTCGGTGACCGGTGACGCAGTAGGCGCCATGGCAAAAGAGAGGTGGCGAATAACCGTGCGAATGGCATGCTGATGCCAGTAGTCCACGCTAAAGGATGGGCGGCGGTTGTTCTCAAGGCGCGCCAGCTGCGTGAAGTCGATTTTCTGCGACGGATGATGGTTACTGGTGGTTTCGCGGGCAGGCGACGCCGGCTCGGTATTACTCGCAAGCGCAGGCAAGCCAAAACTGGCAGCAACCATCCCCAACAGGAGATGCGGCCAGAAGTAGCGTCTGCCAAACTGTCGCCAACGCGTCAGCATTCCACTCACGTAATGTTCCACCTTCGGTTTTAAGTACCGTTATTCTATTTTCGCGCCAAGATATTATCATTAATGCAGCGCTGCGACAGCAGGAATGACGAAATCATCACCGAAAAACGGGTTAAGAAAGCAGCGGTTGCACAGGAGTGTGATCTTTGCAAAGACACTGACGGCGGGAAAAGGGAGTTTCGAGCGCTAAAAAGAAAAAACGACTGGTTCCCTGACCGGAGAGAGTGCCAGGTTGCCAGTCGAATTTACGCGATGGTCAGGCTTACGCCAGAACCATTGATGGTGCTTTGAACGCCAGCGGCAGTTCTGCGTCGTCCTGGAAGGTCACGAATTCCCAAGCTTCCTGTTTTGCCAGGACCGCTTGCAGAAGTTTGTTATTGAGCGCATGACCGGATTTGTACGCGGTAAATGCACCAATAATGTTGTGACCACACATGAACAAGTCACCGATAGCATCCAGCATTTTGTGACGAACGAATTCATCTTCAAAACGCAGGCCGTCTTCGTTCAGTACGCGATAATCGTCAACAACGATGGCACAATCGAAGCTGCCGCCCAGGCACAGGCCACGGGACTGCAGATATTCGATATCACGCATGAAACCGAAAGTACGGGCACGGCTGATCTGGCGCATGAACGCATCTGCGGAGAAGTTCATCGCATAACGCTGCGTGCTGGAATCAATCGCCGGGTGGTTAAAGTCGATGGTAAAATCCAACGAGAAACCATTGTACGGTTTGAATTCAGCCCACTTATCGCCATCTTCAACGCGAACGGTGTCTTTAATACGGACGAATTTCTTCGCGCAGTTCAGTTCATCGATGCCGGCATCCAGCAACAGATAAACGAATGGCGCAGCACTACCGTCCATAATCGGGATTTCTGGTGCATCGACTTCAACAACGATGTTGTCGATACCCAGGCCCGCCAGCGCGGCGTTGAGGTGCTCTACGGTAGAAATCCGCACGTCATGCTCGTTGACCAGGCAAGTACAGAGCATAGTATCACGCACAGATTTGGCATCGGCCGGGAAATCTACCGGAGGATTCAAGTCGGTGCGACGATAGATGACCCCGGTATTTGCCGGCGCAGGGCGTAACGTCAGTGTGACCTTTTTGCCGGTGTGTAAACCGACGCCAGTCGCCTGAACGATACGTTTAAGAGTCCTTTGTTTGATCATCGTATAATCTCGCCAAATTAACTATCCAACCGAAGTGTATAACACATTCGGTGGGCCAGTTTAGCACAAAGAGCGCAGATTCCCAACTTCCAGCTAATTCTTAGTCAGCTTGCTTACGCAGGAAGGCAGGGATATCCAGGTAATCCGGTTCTTTGGTGGTCTGCGGCGTATTGTCGTTGACCACTTTAGCTGCCGGTTTCTGTTCTTGCGTCAGCGGCGCCATTCCATGCTGCTGATAGCGATCCAGCGCGGGCTGCTGCGTCTGCTTGTTGGTCACCAGGGTAATCTCTGGACGCTTGTCCATGCCAATACCGGTGGCAACAACGGTAACGCGCAGTTCGTCGTTCATATCCGGGTCAAGGGACGTACCGATAACCACGGTCGCATTGTCCGACGCAAACGCACGGATAGTATTACCTACGGTTTCGAACTCATCCAGGCGCAGGTCGAAGCCCGCGGTGATGTTGACCAGAACGCCACGTGCGCCGGACAGGTCGATGTCTTCCAGCAGCGGAGAAGAGATAGCCATTTCAGCCGCTTCTTCCGCACGGTCTTCACCGCTTGCCACACCGGAGCCCATCATCGCGTAGCCCATCTCGGACATCACGGTACGGACGTCCGCGAAGTCGACGTTCATCAGGCCAGGACGGGTGATCAGCTCAGCGATACCCTGTACCGCGCCTTTCAGCACGTCGTTCGCCGCGCCAAACGCGTCGAGCAGGGAGATACCGCGACCCAGAACTTTCAGTAACTTGTCGTTCGGGATGGTGATCAGGGAGTCCACGTGCTTGGACAGTTCGGTAATACCCTGCTCCGCAAACGCCATACGCTTCTTGCCTTCAAAGTTGAAAGGCTTAGTCACGACAGCAACGGTCAGGATACCTAAATCTTTAGCCACTTCAGCAACCACTGGCGCTGCACCGGTACCGGTACCGCCGCCCATACCTGCTGCGATAAACACCATGTCTGCACCGTCTAACGCTGCACGCAGTGCTTCACGGTCTTCATCAGCCGCGTTGCGACCGACTTCTGGGTTTGCCCCAGCGCCCAGACCTTTGGTAATACCGCTACCGATCTGGATAGTCTGGCCAACCGCCGTTTTACGCAGTGCCTGCGCATCGGTGTTAACAGCAAAAAACTCAACACCTTCGATGCGTTCGCGCACCATGTGTTCAACGGCATTACCGCCGCCGCCACCGACGCCGATGACTTTAATCACCGCGTCGTTGGTCAGTTCCATAGGTTCAAACATAGTTTCTCTCCGTTTTGTGCCTGTCGCCCGAGACCGTGAATTGTGCATGGGTCTCTTTAAAAATTAAAACTCTTTGCGTAACCAGCTATTCAGTCGTTTGATCCACGATCCGACCGATGCGGTGACGCGCTTTTCTACCTCTGCTTCACCACTTAAGTGGGATTCTTTCCCGTAGTGCAGCAGGCCCACCGCCGTTGAATAATACGGCTCCTGGGCATAGTCCGTCAGACCAGTAATATTCAGCGGCGCACCAATACGAACCTGCGTATGGAACACTCGCTGTGCACAAGCCGCTAACCCTTCAATTTGCGCTGCGCCACCGGTCAATACAATCCCCGCCGCTAGATGGTGTTTGACACCCTGCTGACGAAGCTGTTCCTGTAACTGTAAAATCTCTTCATTGACGAGGTTCAGCAGCTCGGTATAACGCGGCTCAATGACCTCTGCCAATGTCTGGCGCTGCAGGCTACGCGGCGGACGACCGCCTACGCTTGGCACTTCAACGCTCTCATCTTTGCCCACAATGGAGCCCAGCGCGCAGCCGTGGCGCACTTTAATGGCCTCAGCATCGCTCGGTGGCGTGCCAAAGGCATAGGCGATATCGCTGGTCACCACATTCCCTGCGTAAGGGATCACTTTGGTGTGACGCAGCGCGCCGCCGGTATAGACCGCGATATCCATTGTACCGCCGCCGATGTCCACAACGCAGACACCCAGCTCACGTTCATCTTCCGTTAACACGGAATAGCTGGAAGCCAGGCCAGCAAAAATCAGCTGATCGACCTTCAGGCCACAACGCTCCACCGCTTTGACGATATTTTTCGCCATGTCGTTGTGACAGGTAATCAGATGTACCTTCGCCTGCATACGCACACCGGATAAGCCTACCGGGTTTTTGATCCCTTCCTGATAATCAATTGCGTATTCTTGCGGAATGACGTGCAAAACACGATGTTCATCACGTACGCGAACGGATTTCGCCGTGTGAACGACGTTCTCCACGTCTTCCTGCGTGACCTCTTCTTCTGAAATAGGCACCATACCTATCTCATTTTGACAGCTAATGTGCTTACCGGAAAGCGCCAGATATACCGAAGAGATCTGGCAATCCGCCATCAGCTCCGCCTGGTCGATAGCGCGCTGTGCGCATTTCACTACCGACTCAAGGTCGTTAACCCCGCCTTTATCCATACCACGGGACGGACAACTGCCGACCCCAATGATATTAATCACTCCGTCGGGCAGAACTTCCCCTACTAAAGCGGCTACTTTTGCAGTGCCAATCTCCAGTCCAACTACCAGTTTTCTGTCCGTCGCCTTGATCATTGTTGTTCTGCCTGTGCCTGATTCTGTTGTTGATTAGTATCCGCCGCAGGAGCAGGTTCCCAGCCTACTGCCGCCCCCGAGTCATAACGCAAATCAACATAACTAATCCGATTACCGTCTGTTTGCGCCTGCTGCTGTAGCACCGGGTACAGTTCTAAAAAACGTTCCAGCCGCTTCATCGTATCGCCCCGTCCCAGGTTCAGCTTGATACCGTTATCAAGCGTCAACTGCCACGAACGGCGCGCGGTCATCGCCGCAACCTTCAACGTGAACTTCCCTTTCGCGAGCATCGCACCCATGTCGTGATAGCCCTGCAATACTTCGCTTGCGCTGCCCTCAGGGCCATAGAGCATAGGTAAAGTTTGCTTACTGGTACGATCGGCGGGAACGCTAAAGGCATTCCCCTCGGCATCCACCATGTGCTGATCATTCCAACGTGCAATGGGCACATATTCAACCAGATGAATCTTCAATTCGTCCGGCCACTGCTTTCTGACGCTTGCCTGTTTAATCCACGGCAAGCGTTCAATCTGACTCTGGACGATATTCACATCCTGAGTCATAAAGGTTCCCGGCGATCCCAATGCCAGAATGGACTGTCGAATATCATCGTTACGCGTGTAATGACGATCGCCAGTCACCACCAGTTTTGAGATGGGCAATCGTTGCGCATCTTCCATCCAGCCCAGCACGACCCAGCCGCTAACAAACACGGTACACAACACCGCCAGCAGGAAAACAATTCCCACCAGATGCGTTCCATTATTGCGCCGTGAAGCGGCATACTCTTCCTCTTCTTCACGGTTCCGCGTATTCAGCGCAGCCTGCGACATATCACCCCGCCAGGTCCAGAATTCGTACTACCAGCTGCGAGAAGCTCATTCCCGCCTGACGCGCCGCCATCGGCACCAGACTGTGGCTGGTCATCCCCGGAGAGGTGTTCGCCTCCAGCAGATAATACTGGCCATCACTGTCCTGCATCACGTCAATGCGACCCCATCCACGGCAGCCTAAGACTTTCCAGGCTTTCAGTACTAAAGACTGCATTGCCGATTCCTGGGATGAATCTTCACAGCCAGGGCAGAAATATTTCGTCTCATCAGAGAGATACTTCGCTTCATAATCATAGAAGGTTCCGGCAGGTTGGATGCGAACTGTCGGTAAAATTTCTTCACCAAGCACCGCAACCGTAAATTCCGGCCCACTGAGCCATTTTTCTACCAGAACTTCGTCATCGTGTTGAAACGCTTGCGTTAACGCTTCAGCCAGATCAGCACTCTCGATGACTTTCGACATCCCGACGCTTGAGCCTTCACGACTCGGCTTAACGATAAGCGGCAGGCCAAGCGCAGCAATCTGTGTCTGAACCTCGCTAGAAAGCCCGGCATTAAAGGCTTCGCGCTCAACGGCGACCCAAGGAGCAACCGGTAATCCGGCCCCCTGCCACAGCAATTTACTGCGCAGTTTATCCATTGAAATGGCCGATGCCATCACGCCGCTGCCGGTATACGGAAGTTTTAAGAGCTCCAGTAATCCTTGCAGCGTGCCATCTTCGCCGCCACGGCCGTGCAGCGCAATAAACGCTTTCTGAAAACCCATATTTTTCAGTTGGGTAACATCAGTTTCTTTTGGGTCTACCGCATGCGCATCAATGCCCGCTTCGCGAAGACCGGCCAGCACCGCCGCGCCGGAGTTTAACGACACGTCGCGTTCGGCTGAGGTTCCACCCAAAAGAACCGCGATCTTATCAGCCATGACGCGGTTCCTCCTGAGTTTGCGGCTTCAGTTTGATTTCAGCTAAGTTACGCGCGATTTTACCAATATTTCCCGCGCCCTGAATTAGAACGAGATCATTACCCGTCAGTACTGATGCCAGCATTTCCGGGACCTGAGCGCTGTCAGAGACCAGAATCGGGTCCACTTTTCCGCGACCACGAATGGTACGGCACAGTGAACGGCTATCGGCACCAGGAATTGGCGCTTCGCCCGCCGGGTACACATCCAGCATCAGCAGCGCATCGACCTGAGTCAGCACGTGGGCAAAGTCATCATACAGGTCGCGCGTGCGGGTGTAGCGGTGCGGCTGGAATACCATCACCAGCTTTTTGTCCGGCCAGCCAGCGCGGGCGGCTTTGATCGTTGCATCCACTTCCGTTGGATGGTGACCGTAGTCGTCCACCAGCAGCGCGGTGCCTTCTTTACCGTTCACCTCTTCCAGTGGGAATTCCCCCAGGAAGTCAAAACGACGACCGGTGCCCTGGAAACTTTCCAGCGCGCGCAGAATCGCCTCATCTTCAATGCCTTCTTCCGTCGCCACTGCAACTGCCGCAGCGGCATTTAGCGCGTTATGACGGCCCGGCGCATTCAGCGTCACGCGCAAGTCTTCTTTATCCTGACGCACCAGCGTGAAGTGTCCCTGCGGGCCAATCTGCTGGTAGCTTTCCACACGAACGTCCGCATCGTCGCTGAAGCCGTAGGTAGTGGTCTGACGGCCAACGCGCGGCAGCAGCTCGCGAATAACAGGATCATCAACGCACATCACCGCACGGCCATAAAACGGCAGGTTATGCAGGAAGTTGATAAACGTCTGCTTTAAATTCTCGAAGTCGCCCTGGTAGGTATCCATATGGTCGGCTTCGATGTTGGTGACAATCGCCACCATCGGCTGCAGATGCAGGAACGACGCGTCGCTCTCATCGGCTTCCGCAATCAGGTAGCGGCTATGGCCCAGACGCGCATGCACGCCTGCCGCCTTTACCAGGCCACCGTTGACGAAGGTCGGGTCCAGCCCGGCTTCCGCATAAATGCTTGCGACCATCGCGGTGGTCGTAGTTTTACCGTGTGTCCCGGCAATGGCGATGCCGTGACGAAAACGCATCAGCTCTGCCAGCATTTCCGCGCGGCGAATCACCGGGATACGCGCTTCATGTGCGGCAACGATTTCCGGGTTATCGGCAGAGATAGCCGTAGAGACCACCACCACACTCGCATCGCGAACGTTTTCCGGGCGGTGGTTGAAATAGATGGTGGCGCCCAATTTCGTCAACTGCTGCGTCACCGGGTTCGGTGCCAGGTCGGAACCGCTGATCTGATACCCTTCGTTGGCCAGTACTTCAGCAATACCGCCCATACCGGCGCCGCCGATGCCAACAAAGTGAATGTGCCGGACGCGACGCATCTCGGGCACAATAGAACGCAGTTTCGCCAGTTGTTGTGTATTCATTCTCTAAACGCCATCACTTCTGAAATTCGGGCGACGCAAATGCGCCGCGATGATTAAGCCTTTGCAGCCAGGCTTACTTCTTTTGCTACCCGCTCGGTAGCGTCCGGGATGGCCGTCGCACGAGCACGCTCAGCCATCTCTAATAATGTGTTGCGATCCCAGCTTGCCAGCGTGTCAGCGACCGCTTGCGCCGTAAACTGCGGCTGCTCGAAGATCTTCGCCGCGCCGGCTTTCTCCAGCGGCAGCGCATTCCAGTACTGCTGACGGTCCTTATGCTGGAACGGCACGAAGATGGCAGGCAGCCCGGCTGCCGCAATCTCGCTGACCGTCAGCGCGCCAGAGCGACAGACGACGACATCGGCCCATGCGTACGCTTCGGCCATATCATCAATAAATTCGGTCACTTTATGCTGTGGCTGACCCGCATCGGCGTAAGCCTGCTCAACGGTCTGTTGACCGCCTTTACCGCTCTGATGCCAGATGGTTACCGCATCACCCAAACGCTGCGCCACCTGAGGCAGAGTCTGGTTGAGAATACGCGCCCCCTGAGAGCCGCCAACGACCAGTACGCGAATCGGGCCTTCGCGGCCGACCAGACGCTGTTCCGGCAGCGCCAGCGCCAGCACATCAACACGCACCGGGTTGCCGACCACTTCCGCATTCGGGAACGCGCCCGGGAAAGCCTGCATCACTTTGGTGGCAATCTTCGCCAGCCATTTGTTAGTCAAGCCAGCGATGCCGTTCTGCTCGTGCAGGACAACCGGAATACCCAGTGACCACGCTGCCAGACCGCCCGGCCCGGAAACATACCCGCCCATTCCCAGCACCACGTCCGGCTTAAAGCGTTTCATGATCGCGCGCGCCTGACGCCAGGCGTTAAAAATACGCATCGGCGCCAGCAGCAGCGCCTTCACGCCTTTGCCACGCAGGCCGGAAATATGGATAAAATCAATCTCGATGCCATGTTTTGGCACCAGGTCGGCTTCCATACGATCCGCGGTTCCCAGCCAGCGTACTTGCCAGCCCTGATCCATTAAATGGTGCGCAACCGCCAGCCCCGGGAACACGTGTCCGCCGGTACCGCCCGCCATCACCATTAACCGCTTTGTTTGACCGCTCATCGAGAACCTCGGGTAAACGCCTGGGCTTTCTCCAGACGCGTTTCATAATCAATACGTAATAAGAACATGATGGCTGTCGACATAATCAGAAGACTGGAGCCACCGTAGCTTATCAACGGTAGGGTCAGGCCCTTGGTCGGTAACATCCCGGCCGCCGCCCCTACGTTGACCAACGCCTGGAAGCTGAACCATACGCCGATTGCGCAAGCCAGGAAGCCAGAAAAACGTTGGTTTATCTCCAGCGCTTTGCGACCAATAGACATGGCGCGGAAAGCGACGAAGAATACCATTAAAAGTGCCAGTACCACACCGATATAACCCAATTCCTCGCCGATGATGGCGAAGATGAAGTCGGTATGTGCCTCCGGCAGATACTCCAGTTTCTGCACCGAGTTGCCTAAACCCTGGCCCCACATCTCACCGCGCCCGAAGGCCATCAGCGACTGCGTCAGCTGGTAACCGCTGCCGAACGGGTCTTCCCACGGGTTCCAGAACGAGGTCACGCGGCGAATACGGTACGGTTCGGCGAGGATCAGCAGCACCACGGCCGAGATACCCATGCCGATAATCGCGATGAACTGCCACAGCTTGGCGCCTGCCAGGAACAGCATCGCCAGGGTGGTGACAAACAGCACCACGACGGTACCGAGGTCCGGCTGCGCCAGCAGTAAAATTGCCAGCACGAAAATCACGCCCATCGGCTTTAAGAAGCCGCGCAGGTTGTTGCGCACCTCGTCGGCTTTACGCACCAGGTAGTTGGCGATATAGCAAAACAGCGACAGCTTGGTCAGTTCGGCAGGCTGGATACGCAGCGGACCGAAAGCAATCCAGCGCGATGCCCCGTTAACCGAGCTACCGACCACCAGTACAATCAGCAACATACCAATAGAAGCAATCAGCATGAACGTACTGTGCTTCTGCCAGAACGACATCGGCAGTCGCAGCGTCACTAGCGCCAGCACAAACGCCAGCAGAATATAGAGACCGTCACGCTTGGCAAACAGGAACGGATCGTTCGCCAGACGCTGACCCACCGGCATCGACGCCGAGGTCACCATAATAAAACCAATCGCCGCCAGGCCAAGCGTCAGCCACAGCAGCGTGCGGTCATACATAATCAGGCTATCGGTATCTTTTTCCCGAGAGCCCATCACCCAGCCCTTAAGCGCGGCAAACATCCAACCAAACAGCCATGCGAAAACGCGCATGCCCGGCAGACGCGGCAGCCTCAGTCGAGGCAGTCTCAGGCGCGGGAGCGATAAACGCATCAACCTAACTCCTTCGCCAGGCGAGCAAACACGTCGCCGCGCTGTTCAAAGCTTTTAAACTGATCGAGGCTAGCGCAGGCCGGAGACAGCAGCACCATATCGCCCGCTTTAACCTGCGGGGCAATCAGGCGCATTGCCTCTTCCATGGTTTCCGTTTGGGTGGCGATTTCCGGACGCAGCGCGGCCAGCTCACCGCCGTCGCGGCCAAAGCAGTAAAGGCGAATGTTATCGCCGGTCAGGTAGCGTCGCAGCGGTTCAAAGTCGGCAGATTTACCGTCGCCGCCCAGCAGCAGATACAGCGTGCCCGCTACGTGCAGGCCGTTTAAGGCCGCTTCGGTACTGCCGACGTTGGTCGCTTTTGAGTCGTTAATCCAGCGCACACCGCGGTGGTCGAGCACAATCTGGAAACGGTGAGCCAGCCCGGTAAAGGTGGTCAGCGCTTTCAGGCTGGTCGCGCGCGGCAGGCCGACGGCATCCGCCAGCGCCAGCGCCGCCAGGGCGTTGCTGTAGTTATGCTGCCCGGTGAGCGGCATCTCTTTAACGTTCAATACCTTTTCACCCTTCACGCGCAGCCAGGTCTCCCCTTGCTGGCGGTTCAGGTGATAGTCACCGACGTCCACGCCGAAGCTCACACAGCGCTCGTCCGCACCGCGGACCGGCATAGTCAGGCCGTCGTCAGCATTCACAACGCAAACTTTGGCGTTTTCATAGATACGCAGCTTCGCCGCACGATACTGCTGCAGCCCAAGCGGATAGCGATCCATATGATCTTCGGTGACGTTCAGAATGGTAGCGGCCGCGGCATGCAGGCTGGAGGTGGTTTCCAGCTGGAAGCTGGAAAGCTCAAGCACGTACAGCTCGCGGGCCGGATCCAGCAGCATCAGCGCGGGCAGGCCGATATTCCCACCGACGCCGACGTTCACGCCTGCGGCTTTAGCCATCTCACCAATCAGCGTGGTGACGGTGCTTTTACCGTTGGAGCCGGTAATGGCCACAATCGGTGCCTGCGCTTCACGGCAGAACAGTTCAATGTCACCGACGATTTCAATACCGGCATCCGCCGCACGGCTCAGCGACGGATTTGCCAGCGCCATACCGGGGCTGGCAACAATCAGATCGGCCGCCATCAGCCAATCTTCATTCAGCCCGCCGACGTAGCGTTCAACCGCTTCCGGCAGCTTATCCAGACCGGGTGGCGTCGCTCGGGTATCCATCACGCGTGGCGTAACGTTCTGCGCGAGGAAGAAATCCACGCAGGAGAGCCCGGTCAGTCCAAGACCAATGATAACGACGTTTTTACCCTGGTAATCTGCCATGATTAACGTACCTTCAGCGTTGCCAGGCCAATCAGCACCAGCATCAGCGAAATAATCCAGAAACGCACGATAACGCGCGGCTCTGGCCAGCCTTTCAGTTCATAGTGGTGGTGAATCGGCGCCATACGGAAGATGCGCTGACCGCGCAGCTTGAAGGAGCCCACCTGCAGAATCACCGACAGGGTTTCCACCACGAAGACGCCGCCCATGATCACCAGCAGGAACTCCTGACGCAGCAGCACGGCAATAATGCCCAGCGCGCCGCCCAGCGCCAGCGAACCAACGTCGCCCATAAAGACCTGCGCCGGATAGGTGTTGAACCACAGGAAGCCTAAGCCAGCACCGACAATCGCCGTACAGACGATGACCAGCTCGCCGGCGTGACGCAGGTAAGGAATGTGCAGATAGCTTGCAAAGTTCATGTTACCGGTCGCCCACGCCACCAGCGCAAAGCCCGCCGCCACAAAGACGGTCGGCATAATGGCCAGACCATCGAGGCCATCGGTCAGGTTAACGGCGTTGCCGGTCCCCACGATGACGAAATAGGCCAGCAGGATGTAGAGCAGACCGAGCTGCGGCATGATGTCCTTGAAGAACGGCACCACCAGTTCGGTGGCTGGCGTATCTTTACCGGCGAGGTACAGCGCGAAGGCCACGCCCAGCGCAATGACCGACATCCAGAAATACTTCCAGCGCGCGATAAGCCCTTTAGTGTCTTTGCGGACCACTTTGCGATAGTCATCAACGAAACCGATAATGCCGTAGCCAATCAATACCGTCAGTACGCACCAGACGTACGGGTTTGACGGATAGGCCCACAGCAGCACGGAGACCGTAATCGCGGTCAGGATCATAATCCCGCCCATCGTTGGGGTACCGCGTTTACTGAAGTGAGATTCAGGACCATCGTTACGAACAACCTGACCAAACGACATTTTTTGCAGACGGGCGATCATGCGCGGGCCCATCCACAAAGAGATGAACAGCGCGGTCAGCAGGCTGACGATGGCGCGAAACGTCAGATAGGAAAAGACGTTAAAGCCGGAATAATATTTGACCAGATGTTCGGCCAGCCACACTAACATGTCCCGTTCTCCTGTAATGCGCGTACAACCTCTTCCATGGCGGCACTGCGTGAACCTTTCACCAGAATGGTGATAGATTTGTGTTCGTTAATCAGCGTGTTAAGACGAGCAATTGCCGATGCTTTATCGGTAAAGTGCTCCCCTTCCCCACTGGCAATGCTAATCGCCTGGCTTAATTTGCCAACGCTCAGCACGCGATCAATACCCGCCGCTTTCGCCGCTTCGCCAACCTGAATGTGGCAAGCTTCGCTCTCAGCGCCAAGCTCGGCCATATCGCCGACCACCAGTACGCGGTAGCCCGGCATTTCAGACAGCACCTGTACCGCCGCCGTCATCGAACCAACGTTAGCGTTGTAGGAGTCGTCCAGCACCAGTTGGCTGTCCGTCAGATGAATCGGGAACAGGCGCCCCGGCACCGCTTTCAGCTGCGCCAGACCGGCTTTCACCGCGCCTAAGTCAGCACCCACAGCGGTTGCCAGCGCGGTTGCGGCCAGCGCATTGGCGATGTTGTGGCGACCCGGCAGCGGCAACAGCACATCAGTGTTGCCGTTCGGCGTATGCAGCGTAAATTCCGTACCCTGCGAGGTAATGCGCACGTCAGAAGCGTAGAAATCACTCCCCGCCGCGTTGGGTGAGAAACGCCAGACGGTACGCTCGCCAATCACCTGCTGCCAGTTGGCCCAGTCATTGTTATCGGCGTTCAGAATCGCAATGCCGCTGTCCGGCAGGCCGGTGAAGATCTCACCCTTCGCTTTCGCGACGCCCGCCAGCGAGCCAAAACCTTCCAGATGCGCCGCCGCCAGGTTGTTCACCAGCGCGGCTTCCGGGCGGGTCAAACTCACGGTCCAGGCGATTTCGCCCTGGTGGTTTGCCCCGAGCTCAATAACCGCAAACTGGTGCACCGGGGTCAGACGCAGTAATGTCATCGGCACGCCAATGTCATTGTTTAGATTGCCTGCGGTATAAAGCGTGTTGCCGCACTGCCCCAGAATGGCGGCGGTCATCTCTTTCACCGAGGTTTTACCAGAAGAACCGGTCAGGGCCACCACACGAGCAGGTACCTGCTGACGAACCCAGGCCGCCAGTTCACCGAAGGCCAGACGGGTATCACTCACCACCAGTTGCGGCAGGTCGATGTCCAGCTTGCGGCTGACCAGCAGCGCGCCTGCGCCGCCGTCTTTTGCCGTCTGCGCAAAATCATGCGCATCAAAACGTTCACCCTTCAGCGCCACAAACAGACAACCCGGGGTTAATTTCCGGGTATCGGTGGTCACATCTTCAATAAGGGCATCGCTGCCGCAAAGCTCGCCGTTCAGAACGTTGGCAAGCTGGCCAAGCGTTACGCCAATCATGCCACCACTCCCAGCAGACGCGCTGCGGTAATACGGTCGGAGTAATCGAGACGACGGTTACCCACAATCTGATAATCTTCATGGCCTTTACCAGCCACCAGCACGACGTCATCCGCTTTTGCCTGCATGATGGCGTTGGTGACCGCTTCAGCGCGGCCTTCCATCACCTTCACGTGGCCAGCATCAACCATGCCCGCGAGAATGTCGTTAATGATGTCACGCGGCTCTTCGGTGCGCGGGTTATCGTCGGTCACCACCACCACGTCGGAAAACTCTTCGGCAATGGCACCCATCAGTGGACGTTTGCCTTTGTCACGGTCACCGCCGCAGCCAAAGACGCACCACAGCTTGCCGGAGCAGTGCAGGCGCGCGGCCTGCAGCGCTTTTTCCAGCGCATCCGGCGTGTGGGCGTAATCGACCACCACCGTCGGTTTGCCCGGCGCGCTAAACACTTCCATGCGCCCACAAACCGGCTGTAAACGCGCTGCGGTTTTCAGCAAATCAGCCAACGGATAGCCCAGCGCCAGCAGCGTAGCCAGCGCCAGCAGCAGATTGCTAACGTTAAACGCGCCCATCAGGCGGCTTTCAATTTCGCCTTCGCCCCAGGTGGAGTCGAAGCGGATGGTCGCGCCGCTGTCGTGGTAATTCACCGTCACGGCGTTCAGCCAGCGGCCGTGGCAGTCTGGATTAATGTGACCGTCCATGGAGACCGCAACGGCATCCGGCAGGCGGCCTAACCAGCGACGGCCCACTTCATCGTCAGCGTTGACGATGGCCTGACCGCAGTGGTGAGTGGAGTACAACAGCCATTTCGCCGCTTCGTAGTGCTCCATATCGCCATGATAATCAAGATGGTCGCGGCTCAGGTTAGTGAACACCGAGGCGGCAAACTTGAGCGCAGCCACACGGTGCTGCACCAGGCCGTGAGAGGAAACCTCCATCGCGGCTACCGTCGCACCCTGCTCAACCAGACCGGCCAGCACGTGCTGTACGTCGACCGCCGAGCCGGTGGTGTTTTCCGTTGGGATGACTTTATCCAGCAGGCCGTTACCGACCGTGCCCATCACCGCACTGGTTTCACCCAGCAGTTGGCACCATTGTGCAATCAGCTGCGTGGTGGTGGTTTTACCGTTGGTCCCGGTCACGCCAATCAGGCGCAGGCTGTCGGACGGCTCGTGGTAAAAACGCCCGGCCAGTGCCGATAAGCGCTCGTTTAACTGGCTGAGGTAGATAACCGGCACGCCGTGCATCTCGCGGATTTCACCGTCGGCGGCCTCATCTTTTGCCTCGGCTATAACAGCAGCGACACCTTGCGCAATTGCCTGCGGGATATAACGACGCCCGTCCGCCTGATGACCCACCACCGCTACGAACAGATCGCCCGATGCAGCCACACGGCTGTCGAGCGTCATCTCTCGCAGTAATCGCTCCGGCGCATTTGGCACCCACGGAGCGAGAAGGTCGCGCAAATTACGATCTGCCACCTGTACCCTCGCCTTGATTCGTTACTAATTCACTTTTATCGCCGCCCGTCGCCAGCGCATCCGGCTCAATGTTCATCGTGCGCAGTACGCCGCCCATGATGGCACCAAAGACCGGCGCGGAAACGGCGCCACCGTAGTATTTACCCGCCTGCGGATCGTTGATCACCACCACCAGCGCAAAGCGCGGCTGGCTGGCTGGCGCAACGCCCGCGGTGTAAGCAATGTATTTGTTGATATAGCGCCCGTCCGGACCGACTTTTTTCGCCGTACCGGTTTTAATCGCGATACGGTAGCCTTTAATCGCCGCCTTCACGCCGCCGCCGCCTGGCAGCGCCACGCTTTCCATCATATGAACGACGGTGCGGACAATAGATTCCGGGAAGATACGCTCGCCGGGAACCGGCGGGTCAACTTTGGTTATCGACAGTGGACGGTAGATCCCGTAGCTGCCAATCGTTGCGTAGACACGCGCTAACTGTAACGGCGTTACCATTAGCCCGTAGCCGAAAGAGAAGGTGGCCCTCTCTATGTCAGACCACCGTTGTTTTTGAGGATATAAGCCACTGCGTTCTCCGACCAACCCCAAATTGGTCGCTTTTCCCAGCCCAAAACGTGAGTAAGTATCTACTAACGCTGAGGACGGCATCGCTAACGCCAGCTTGGAAACACCGACGTTACTCGACTTCTGTAGAACCCCGGTCAGGGTCAATTCGCTGTAGCGCGCCACGTCTTTGATTTCGTGGCCGTTAATACGGTAAGGAATGGTGTTCAGCACGGTGTTTTCGCGCACCACGCCGCGCTGTAGCGCGGTCATCACCACCATCGGTTTCACCGTAGAGCCCGGTTCAAACACGTCGGTGATGGCCCGGTTACGCATGGTGTCTTTGGCCGTACCGGTAAAGTTGTTCGGGTTGTAGGATGGGCTGTTGGCCATCGCCAGCACTTCACCGGTGCTCACGTCGACCAGCACGGCGCTACCGGATTCCGCTTTGTTAAACGCCACGGCGTTGTTCAGTTCGCGGTACACCAGCGCCTGCAGGCGCTCATCAATGCTCAACGCCAGGTTGTGCGCGGCCTGGCTGTCGGTTGAGGAGATATCTTCAATCACCCGGCCATAGCGGTCTTTACGCACGATGCGCTCGCCCGGTTGGCCGGTGAGCCACTTGTCGAAGCTCTTCTCAACCCCTTCAATCCCCTGGCTGTCAACGTTAGTGAAGCCGATGAGGTGAGCGGTTACTTCTCCGGATGGATAGTAACGGCGCGACTCTTCGCGCAGATAAATCCCTGGCAACTTGAGCTTTTTGATGTAGTCAGCCATGTCAGGGTTCACCTGACGCGCCAGATAGATGAAGCGCATGCGCGGGTTGGTATTGATACGGTTCGCCAGTTGGTCCAGCGGGATGTTCAGCGCATCAGCCAGCGCTTTCCAGCGGTTGTTCAGCATCACGCCGCCCGCTTCATGCAGCTCTTTCGGGTCAGCCCAAATCGCTTTTACCGGCACGCTCACCGCCAGCGGGCGGCCGGAGCGGTCAGTTATCATACCGCGAGAGGTGGAAACCTGCTGAACGCGCAGGGAACGCATGTCGCCCTCACGCACCAACTTATCCGGGGCAATAATCTGGAGCCAGGCCGCGCGTCCCAGCAGGAACGCGAGCGCGAGAAAAATACAGCCGCAAAGCAACGCAAAACGCCAACTGATAAAGTTGGCCTGTTCTTCCTGACGTTTTGGCTTATGCGTTTTTGCCGCTGGTTTCATGCGTTGCAATAATCCTTATTTCTGTACAACAATGTTTTCTTTTGATGGATCAACATGTTGCATCTGCAACTTTTCAGTAGCGATACGTTCGACGCGGCTATGATCGCCAAGAGCATTCTCTTCGAGGATCAGATTTCGCCACTCAATGTCTAACGCATCGCGCTCCAGCACCAACTGTTCTCGTTGGGCCGTTAACAGGCGAGTATGGTGGGCGGTCGTCACCACCGTTACCGCCGTGACAATGATGCAAATGAACAGACAGAGTGGCAGCTTCCCGAATTGCAAAAGGTCGTCGCGAATAACGCCAGGCAAGGCATGGCGCTCGCCGTTTCCTAACGACCCGGTTACTTTGCTTAGGGCTTCTGTCACTCTGCCGATCATGCGTTCGTCCTTTCTGCAATACGCAGTACTGAACTACGGGCACGCGGATTCTCTGCCACTTCATCTTCGCCCGGCATCAACTTGCCTAGCGCTCGTAAATGACGGCCACCCAGCTTCCTGAGTTGCTCTTCAGTCATCGGGATCCCCGCTGGAACTTGTGGACCGCGGCTCTGTTCACGCATAAAGCGTTTCACAATGCGGTCTTCCAGCGAATGGAAGCTGATGATCGACAGCCGCCCACCCGGGGCCAGCACGCCAAGCGAGCTTTTTAGCGCTTGCTCTATCTCCTCCAGCTCACTATTCACCCAAATGCGCACCGCCTGGAAGGTACGGGTTGCGGGGTGTTTGAATTTGTCTTTCACCGGCATGGCCGCCGCGATAACTTCCGCCAGCTCTTTGGTGCGGGTCATCGGCTGCTCGCGATTACGCTCAACGATGGCGCGAGCGATACGTTTACCGAAGCGTTCTTCGCCAAAGGTTTTAATCACCCAGGCAATATCCGCTTCCTCTGCCGTTTGCAGCCATTCTGCTGCTGACTGACCGCGGGTTGGGTCCATGCGCATGTCCAGCGGGCCATCGCGCATAAAGGAAAAACCACGTTCAGCGTCATCAAGCTGCGGTGAAGAAACGCCAAGATCGAGAAGGATACCGTCGATCTTGCCGACAAGGTCACGCTCGGCAACGTAGTCCGCCAGCGCTGAGAAAGGGCCATGCACGATGGAAAAGCGTGGATCATCGATGGTCTTAGCCACCGCGATCGCTTCTGGATCGCGATCGATCGCAATCAATCGCCCCTGTTCGCCAAGCTGCGACAGGATAAGGCGCGAGTGACCACCGCGACCAAAAGTACCATCAATATAGATACCGTCAGGACGAATATTCAGGCCGTTAACGGCCTCATCCAGCAGTACCGTGGTGTGTTTAAAATTTTCCATCATATTTATAAGGACAAATCCTGCAATCGCTCCGACAGCGCCCCTGAAGCAGATTGCTCAGCGTCGATATCTTCCTTGACCTGTTGATACCAGGCCGTTTCATCCCACAGTTCAAATTTGTTGAACTGCCCGACCAGCATCACTTCTTTGGTCAATCCGGCGTGTTGCCGTAAAACCGGCGCAATCAATAATCGCCCGGCATTATCCATCTGGCATTCGCTGGCATGCCCTAACAGCAATCGCTGTACGCGACGCTCAACGGGATTCATGCTCGACAAACGCGAGAGTTTTTGCTCGATAATTTCCCATTCAGGCAGAGGATAAAGCAGCAGGCAGGGGTGATGGATGTCAATGGTACAAACCATTTGACCGGTAGCGCTCTCGACAAGCTGGTCCCGATATCGGACAGGGACGGCTAAGCGCCCTTTGCTGTCGAGATTGACTAACGTTGCCCCTCGGAACATGCCAGCTTCACCCCCGATTACCACTTTGCCCCACAAATTCCCACTTTAAGGAGTTTACGGAGCAGAGGAAAAGCTTGTCAAGCCAGCATGAATGCCAACAGAGTCCAAAAAACCACTATTTGCGGCCGACAATAGCCCTGATTAATAATTATCCAACAGACGAGGCAAATTAACGCCATGAATACCCGTAAGAAAAATAGAGGCTGATTCACATGCCGTTAACGCGACTTAATATCATCGAAAGAATATATAAAGTGTCAGTTTGCGACGCGAGCGGCATTTTAGGACATTCTGTTGCTCGTTAACAGTCCCTCTGGCGCGCCCTTACAACGAATTCGGAGTAGAGGGATTGCCCATTCTGGTAGGTAAGCTGAGAAGTGTTTGTTATTTCGGCAATCCGCCGCGAGAATGTAACAAAATAATACACAAATAATTTAATTTTACTTTGCGTTCACATTATTAAGCACTATTCCGCGATCTTAGCGGGGGAATTAAATAGAGGGCTAACCAAAATGGAGAATTATCTTAATTAAGATTTGAAAGGCTTTTTTTGTTCAATGAAGGCCACTATTCGCAGCCTTCATTGAAAGAGTCTATCGACGGCTCAGGCTACCGCGACGATAAAGGTTACGACGAATACGGCTCAAGCCAGGCTTCGGCTTACGCGGTTCGTCGAGGCTTGCCAGCACAATCTCCAGCACGCGTTCGGCAACATCACGGTGACGCTGGGCAACCGCAAGCACCGGACACTGCAGGAAGTCGAGCAGTTCGTTATCACCAAAGGTCGCAATCGCCAGATCGGTCGGCAGCTTGCCTTCACGACGCAGCGTAACGTCCATTACCCCTTGCAGCAATGCAAATGAGGTGGTGAATAGCGCCTGCGGCATCGGGTGCGTTTCCAGCCATTTTTCAAACAGCTGCGCCGCCGCTTCACGTTCATAGCTATTGGCATACAGGAAGTGCACGTCGCGCGGGTCATCTTTCCAGGCGGTACGGAAGCCCTGCTCACGCAGGAAGCTCACTGACAGTTCCGGCAACGCACCAAGATAAAGTACGGTTTCTGCCGGGAAGGTACGCAGTTCTGCAGCAAGCATTTCCGCATCGTCCTGATCGGCGCCCACGACGCTGGTGAAGTGTTCACGATCGAGCGCACGGTCAAGCGCGACAATCGGGAACGAATCGTTCGCCCAACGCTGGTAGAAAGGGTGCTCCGGCGGCAGCGACGTTGACACGATGATCGCATCAACCTGGCGTTGCAGCAGATGTTCGATACAGCGCATTTCGTTATCCGGCTGATCTTCAGAACAGGCAATCAGTAACTGATAGCCGCGCTGACGGGCCTGGCGCTCAAGATAGTTTGCGATGCGCGTGTAGCTGGTGTTCTCCAGGTCGGGAATAACCAGCCCAATAGAACGAGTGCGTCCTGCACGCAGACCGGCGGCTACCGCGTTAGGGTGGTAGTTATGCTCACGCACAACGGCCATCACTTTTTCGACAGTCTTGTCGCTGACGCGGTACTGCTTAGCTTTGCCGTTAATCACATAGCTGGCGGTGGTTCGGGAAACACCGGCAAGCCGGGCGATTTCATCCAGTTTCACAATTGCCCCTTGCTTTATAAGTATAATCCGTAACATCTAAACGCAGATTGATCTCATCGGCAATAGCTTTTCTTCGCACTTATTGCTGATTTCGCAAAAAAAAGCCCGACTTCAGGCCGGGCTACGATAAAGCGATGAGAGGTGATTAGCGCATAATCTTGTCGCCACGCGACAAACCGACCACGCCGGAGCGCGCTACCTCAACAATTCTGGCGACGTCGCGCAAAGAAGCAAGGAACGCATCCAGCTTGTCGCTCGTCCCCGCCAGCTGCACGGTATAGAGCGATGGCGTGACGTCGATGATCTGCCCGCGGAAGATTTCCGTGTTGCGTTTCACCTCATCACGGCCATAGCCGCTGGCCTGGACCTTCACCAGCATGATTTCACGTTCAACGTGTGCGCCCTGCCCCAGCTCGTTCACTCGCAGTACGTCCACCAGCTTGTGCAGCTGCTTTTCGATCTGCTCGATGGTCTTTTCATCACCGACCGTCTGGATAGTCATGCGGGATAGCGTCGGATCGTCGGTAGGTGCGACGGTCAGACTTTCAATGTTGTACCCGCGTTGCGAAAAGAGGCCAATCACGCGCGACAGCGCGCCGGACTCGTTTTCCAGTAATACAGATAATATCCGGCGCATAATCAGGTTCTCTCCGTTTTGCTCAGCCACATCTCGTCCATTGCCCCGCCGCGAATCTGCATCGGGTAGACGTGCTCGCTGCCATCGACGCAGACGTCGACAAATACCAGGCGGTTATTGCGCACCTGCTCCAGCGCCTGTGTAAGCTTACTCTCAAGCTCAGCGGGCTCGGTGATACGAATACCCACATGACCGTAGGCTTCCGCCAGGCGGACAAAGTCCGGCAGCGACTGCATATAGGACTGAGAGTGACGGCCAGAATAGATCATATCCTGCCACTGCTTCACCATGCCCAGATAGCCGTTGTTTAGGTTTAGCACCAGCACCGGTAGCTCGTACTGCAGCGCAGTTGAGAGCTCCTGAATGTTCATCTGAATACTGCCGTCGCCCGTCACGCAGACCACGGTCTCTTCCGGCAGCGCCATCTTCACGCCGAGCGCCGCCGGCAAGCCAAAGCCCATGGTGCCGAGGCCGCCGGAGTTGATCCAACGACGCGGTTTATCAAACGGGTAATACAGCGCGGCGAACATCTGGTGCTGACCCACATCTGAGGTGACGTACGCTTCACCGTTGGTCAGCTTCCAGATAGTTTCCACCACTGCTTGCGGCTTAATCTGCCCGCTTTGAGTGTCATATTTCAGGCATTGGCGCGCACGCCATTGCTCGATTTGCTGCCACCAGTCGCGGATCTCATCCAGCGGCTGCGCGGCGCTTTCCTGATCCAGCAGCTCCAGCATTTGATCCAACACTTGCCCCGCATCGCCGACGATCGGAATATCCGCCGGTACTGTCTTAGAGATCGACGTGGGATCGATATCGATATGCAGCACCGTGGCATCCGGGCAGTACTTCGCCAGATTGTTGGTGGTGCGATCGTCAAAACGCACCCCGACGGCAAAAATCACATCGGAGTGGTGCATCGTCATATTGGCTTCATAAGTGCCGTGCATCCCCAGCATCCCCAACGACTGACGATGCGTTGCCGGGAAACCGCCCAGCCCCATCAGCGAAGAGGCTACCGGCAGGTTCAGTTTTTCAATCAGCGTACGCAGCTGCGTGTGGCATTCGGCGTTCACCACGCCACCCCCCACGTATACCACCGGCTTTTTCGCCGCGATAAGCGTCTGCAGCGCGCGTTTGATCTGACCTTTATGGCCGGTCGTGGTTGGGTTGTAAGAGCGCATGCTGACCGCATCGGGCCAGACGTACGGCAGCTTCTTAGCCGGGTTCATAATATCTTTTGGCAGGTCAACCACCACCGGGCCAGGACGGCCGCTGGCTGCCAGCCAGAAGGCCTTCTTGAGCACGCCGGGAATATCTTCGGTCTGCTTCACCAGGAAGCTGTGCTTCACCACCGGGCGCGAGATCCCGACCATGTCACACTCCTGGAAGGCATCATAGCCAATCAGCGACGTCGCTACCTGACCGGAGAGCACGACCAGTGGAATCGAGTCCATATAGGCCGTGGCAATGCCGGTGATAGCGTTTGTCGCCCCAGGGCCGGAGGTGACCAGCACCACGCCCACTTCCCCGGTCGCACGCGCCAGGCCATCAGCCATATGCACCGCCGCCTGTTCATGGCGCACCAGCACATGGTCAATACCTCCCACCGTATGCAGCGCGTCATAAATATCGAGGACGGCGCCTCCAGGGTAGCCAAATACCTGCTTTACGCCCTGATCGATTAACGATCGGACGACCATCTCGGCTCCAGACAACATCTCCATGGTTTGCCTCCCGGCTTCTGTGCTTAATGGCCCGAGAATTCATTTCTCTACGGCCATATACCAGCGGTACGCGATACGTCCACCGGCACTAAATTATCGGTAACGACCTAACATAACCGCTCGCCACAAGGCAGGCAATTCACACGTCTGACGTAGATGCGGTACTAAAAAGAGGAAAAATAAAGGGAAAAGGGAAAATGATGGATGATTACTTCAATGCCCGGAAAAGAATAGCGTAGATGCTCGGGCGAATGGAGCCATTACAGCAAAACCTGCATTTTTCACTTTATTGCCCCGACGACCAATCGGCAATAACAGCATAAAATTCTTATTTGTCACAAATAGACAAAACAAACAGAATGCAAATGCACCCTGTTTGCCTTCGAAGTCGATTACTGCTGACGGCAGGCGTTAATCAACAGTTCTTCCATCCATTGATGGCCTTTATCGCGACCGGCCGCTTCATGCCAGGAAAGATAGCAGGTACGACTGTTTAGCTTCATTGGCAGCGGTAAAATCTGCAGGTGAAGCTGTTCAGCAAACTCTTCGGCCAGACGACGTGGCGCCACGGCGACCATCTGGGTCTGGGAGACCACATTCAGAACGCTAATCAGCGCCATACCTTGATAGGCTACGCGACTTTGCTTATCAATGGTGTCATACCACGGCTGGCTAAACGATGCATAGCGATCGAGAGAAACAACGGCATGCTCTTCGTTATAAATATCGGTTTCCGTTACCGGACCATGCACCCGTGGGTGCTTGTTGCTTGCCACCAGAACCATTTCATCATTAAAGAGTGGAATGCAGGCAAACTCCGGGCGGCGGAACTCTTCATAGCCCAGCACAAACTCAATTTCCTGATAACGCAACTGATGTTCGGTATTTTGATTTAACGATGATTTGAAAACCATATGAATATGCGGCGCGACTTCATTCACTTTATTGAGAATGACGGAAGTCAGGTAATTATCGAGAGGGCTGCACACACAAAGATTAAATACGCGTTCGCTGCTCAATGGTTCAAAACCTGAGCCGGGTAATTCATTTTGCACCAGCTGCAAAGCTTGACGAACAGAACCAAAAAGCTGGAATGCACGCGCCGTCGGCTGAATACCGCGCCCATAGCGCACAAACAATTCATCATTGAACATGACTTTCAGGCGAGCGACAGCATTACTGACCGCAGGCTGCGACATGCCTAGCATGTGGGCTGCGCGCGTAATGTTTTGCTCCTGCATTACCGCATCAAATACGGTCAGCAAATTTAAATCAACCATCCGGAGCTGAGGTTTATTTCCTTCATTAGTTGATGTGCGTTGCTGCTCCGGCACGTTAATTACGCTATCAGACTCCAATGTCATACAAAACTCCCTTTGCAAAATAGCAAAAATATATTGAGGCTATATGATTTACCATGCATATAAGATCCAAAGAAGAGAATTCAATAAAAAATAGGAATATATAAAGAGGCAAAGTGACATTATTGATGAGTAAAAACCGACCTCATCTATATCACCAAGCGAATGACATGTAGTTTACCCATAGATCGGACGAATAGACAACAATCCAAAATCGGAACAATAAATTAAGTTTTATTAAAGTGTTTTATTTTTCTCGATTTTAAAATTAACATTTTATATCAAAAATGGCTTTTATCGATTTACAAAACAAGAGCCTGTTTTATATAAACATCTACTTATCATGCAGATAGCTTCAAACTTAAGAAATGTCAAACTCATGAGCATTTACGATGAATCATGTTCAGATGCGACAAAGTATGTAATTCGTGAATTAACAAAAGAAACTATCATCTATAGATAACGGCATTCTTCAGCACAATTAGCTAATTCAGCCGTTTCGTTTCCATAACGAATTCCCCTTCATTTCATACGTCAGGGTTGACATCAGAAACCATATCCAGTACCACTAAAAGCATATCGAATTCATCTGGAGAATGATGACATGTTCCGTACCACTCGCTTCAACGGCCTACTACTACTAAACGCCTCTTCTGTGCGCGGTAGGCTGGTGTGCGACGTTCAACGTTAAGTCATCATCAGTTAAACGAAAAACCCGCGCCGCTGCGCGGGTTTTTTTATGCTCGTAGCAAGGCGCCCCAAGTTAACCAAGGACCTAAACCATGAGCCAGCAAGTCATTATTTTTGATACGACCTTACGTGATGGTGAACAGGCATTACAGGCAAGCCTGAGCGTGAAAGAGAAACTGCAGATTGCCTTTGCTCTCGAGCGTATGGGCGTTGACGTGATGGAAGTCGGGTTTCCGGTCTCTTCTCCGGGCGATTTTGAATCGGTACAGACCATCGCGCGCAACATTAAAAACAGCCGCGTCTGTGCGCTGGCTCGCTGCGTAGAGGCGGATATTGATGTTGCCGCCGAGTCATTGAAGGTAGCCGAAGCGTTCCGTATTCATACTTTTATTGCCACCTCACCGATGCATATCGCCACCAAGCTGCGCAGTACGCTGGATGAAGTCATCGAACGCGCAATCTATATGATTAAGCGGGCACGTAATTACACTGACGACGTTGAATTCTCCTGTGAAGATGCCGGTCGTACCCCAATTGACCAGCTGGCGCGCGTAGTAGAAGCCGCGATTAACGCTGGTGCGACCACCATCAACATTCCAGACACCGTCGGCTACACCCTGCCGTTTGAATTCTCCAATATTATTACCGGCCTGTACGAACGCGTGCCAAACATCGATAAAGCGATTATCTCCGTTCACACCCATGACGACCTGGGCATGGCGGTCGGTAACTCTCTGGCTGCGGTCCATGCGGGCGCTCGTCAGGTTGAAGGCGCGATGAACGGTATCGGTGAGCGCGCGGGTAACTGCTCGCTGGAAGAAGTGATCATGGCGATTAAGGTGCGCAAAGACATTATGAACGTGCACACCGCTATCAACCACAACGAAATCTGGCGTACCAGCCAGACCGTCAGCCAGATCTGCAACATGCCGATCCCGGCCAACAAAGCTATCGTCGGCACCGGCGCGTTCGCCCACTCTTCCGGTATCCACCAGGATGGCGTGCTGAAGAACCGCGAAAACTACGAAATCATGACGCCGGAATCCATCGGTCTGAACCAGGTGCAGTTGAACCTGACTTCCCGCTCTGGCCGTGCCGCCGTGAAGCACCGCATGGAAGAGATGGGTTACAAAGATACCGACTACAACATGGACCACCTGTACGACGCATTCCTGAAGCTGGCGGACAAAAAAGGCCAGGTCTTCGATTACGATCTGGAAGCCCTGGCGTTCATCAACAAACAGCAGGAAGAGCCAGAGCATTTCCGCCTGGATTACTTCAGCGTGCAGTCAGGCTCCAGCGACATCGCCACCGCATCCGTGAAGCTGGCCTGCGGTGAAGAAACCAAAGCCGAAGCCGCTAACGGTAATGGCCCTGTTGATGCGATTTATCAGGCGATTAACCGTATTACCGGCTACGACATTGAGCTGGTGAAATACGACCTGAACGCCAAAGGCCAGGGCAAAGACGCGCTGGGTCAGGTGGATATCGTCGTTAACTATAACGGTCGTCGCTTCCACGGCGTCGGTCTGGCAACGGATATCGTTGAATCCTCCGCCAAAGCGATGGTTCACGTGCTGAACAACATCTGGCGCGCCGCAGAAGTCGAAAAAGAGTTGCAACGCAAAATTAAGAATAACGAGAACAACAAGGAAACCGTGTAATGTCGAAGAATTACCATATTGCTGTGTTACCAGGTGACGGTATTGGCCCGGAAGTCATGACACAGGCATTGAAAGTACTGGAAGCCGTGCGTCAACGTTTTGATATGCGCATTACCACCAGCCATTACGACGTGGGCGGCATCGCCATCGATCGTCATGGCGAACCGCTGCCGAAAGCAACCGTTGACGGCTGTGACCAGGCGGATGCGATTCTGTTTGGCTCCGTGGGCGGCCCAAAATGGGAAAACCTGCCGCCGAACCAGCAGCCAGAGCGCGGCGCGCTGCTGCCGCTGCGTAAACACTTCAAGCTGTTCAGCAACCTGCGTCCAGCGAAGCTGTATCAGGGGTTGGAAGAATTCTGCCCGCTGCGCGCTGATATCGCCGCTAACGGCTTCGATATCCTGTGTGTCCGTGAACTGACCGGCGGTATCTACTTCGGTCAACCGAAGGGTCGCGAAGGCAGTGGCCAGCACGAGAAAGCGTTTGATACCGAGGTGTATCACCGTTTTGAGATCGAACGTATCGCCCGTATCGCGTTTGAATCTGCACGTAAACGCCGTCACAAAGTGACCTCAATCGATAAATCCAACGTGCTGCAGTCCTCCATTTTGTGGCGCGAAATCGTCAGCGAAATCAGCAAAGAGTATGCCGACGTTGAACTGGCGCACATGTACATCGACAACGCCACCATGCAGCTGATTAAAGACCCGTCGCAGTTCGACGTGGTGCTGTGCTCCAACTTGTTCGGCGACATTCTCTCCGACGAATGCGCGATGATCACCGGCTCTATGGGCATGCTGCCGTCTGCCAGCCTGAACGAAGAAGGCTTTGGCCTGTACGAACCTGCCGGTGGCTCCGCGCCGGATATCGCTGGCAAAAACATCGCCAACCCGATTGCGCAAATCCTCTCTCTGGCGCTGCTGCTGCGCTACAGCCTGGACGCCAACGACGCGGCGACTGCCATTGAAAATGCCATTAACCGCGCGCTGGAAGAAGGCGTACGGACCAGTGATTTAGCTCGCGGTGCCGCGGCAGTCAGTACCGATGAAATGGGCGACATCATCGCCCGCTATGTTGCCGAAGGGGTGTAATCATGGCGAAGACCTTATACGAAAAGTTGTTTGATGCTCACGTGGTTTATGAAGCGCCAAACGAAACGCCGCTGTTGTACATCGACCGCCACCTGGTGCATGAAGTGACGTCACCGCAGGCGTTTGACGGCCTGCGTGCGCACAACCGTCCGGTGCGCCAGCCGGGTAAAACCTTCGCCACCATGGATCACAACGTCTCTACGCAGACCAAAGACATCAACGCCTCCGGCGAGATGGCGCGCATCCAGATGCAGGAGCTGATTAAGAACTGCAACGAGTTTGGCGTTGAGCTGTATGACCTGAACCACCCGTATCAGGGCATCGTGCACGTCATGGGGCCAGAACAGGGCGTGACCCTGCCAGGCATGACCATCGTCTGCGGCGACTCCCATACCGCGACGCACGGCGCATTCGGCGCACTGGCGTTCGGTATCGGCACCTCCGAAGTGGAACACGTGCTGGCAACCCAGACCCTGAAACAGGGTCGCGCCAAAACCATGAAGATTGAAGTGAACGGCAAAGCGGCGCCGGGCATCACAGCCAAAGACATCGTGCTGGCGATTATCGGTAAAACCGGCAGCGCAGGCGGCACTGGCCACGTGGTCGAGTTCTGCGGTCAGGCTATCCGTGACCTGAGCATGGAAGGCCGCATGACGCTGTGCAACATGGCGATTGAACTGGGCGCGAAAGCGGGCCTGGTGGCGCCGGACCAGACCACCTTCAATTACGTGGAAGGCCGTCTGCATGCGCCAAAAGGCAAAAATTTCGACGAGGCGGTTGCCTACTGGCAGACCCTGAAAACCGACGATGGTGCCACCTTCGACAGCGTAGTCACCCTGCAAGCGGAAGACATTGCGCCGCAGGTGACCTGGGGCACCAACCCAGGCCAGGTTATCTCCGTGAATGATAATATTCCGGACCCTGCCTCCTTTAACGATCCGGTAGAGCGCGCCAGCGCCGAGAAAGCGCTGGCCTATATGGGCCTGAAGCCAGGCATTCCGCTGACCGACGTCGCGATTGATAAAGTGTTTATCGGCTCCTGCACCAACTCGCGTATTGAAGATTTACGCGCGGCGGCAGAAATCGCCAAAGGCCGTAAAGTCGCCCCAGGCGTACAGGCGCTGGTTGTACCTGGCTCCGGCCCGGTGAAAGCGCAGGCGGAAGCCGAAGGTCTGGATAAGATCTTTATCGAAGCGGGCTTTGAATGGCGTCTGCCGGGCTGCTCCATGTGCCTGGCAATGAACAACGATCGTCTGAACCCAGGCGAACGCTGCGCCTCTACCAGCAACCGTAACTTTGAAGGCCGTCAGGGCCGCGGCGGTCGTACTCACCTGGTCAGCCCGGCTATGGCCGCAGCGGCCGCGGTAACCGGCCATTTCGCCGACATTCGTAGCTTGAAATAAGGAAACACCATCATGGCTGAGAAATTTACCCAACATACGGGACTGGTGGTGCCGCTGGATGCCGCGAACGTCGATACCGATGCCATCATTCCAAAGCAGTTTTTGCAGAAAGTGACCCGCACCGGCTTTGGCGCACACCTGTTTAACGACTGGCGCTTCCTGGACGACAAAGGCGAGCAGCCGAACCCAGAGTTCGTACTGAACTTCCCTGAGTTTAAAGGCGCTTCCATTCTGCTGGCGCGCGAAAACTTCGGCTGCGGTTCGTCACGCGAACACGCACCGTGGGCGCTGACCGATTACGGTTTTAAAGTGGTGATTGCCCCAAGTTTTGCCGATATTTTCTACGGCAACAGCTTTAACAACCAGTTGCTGCCAGTGACCCTGAGCGATGCGCAGGTCGACGAAATGTTTGAATTGGTGAAAACCAACCCGGGCATTACGTTTGAAGTGGATCTGGAAGCACAGGTAGTGAAGGCGGGGGAGAAATCCTACAGCTTTAAAATTGACGACTTCCGCCGCCATTGCATGTTGAACGGGCTGGATAGCATTGGCCTGACGCTGCAGCATGAAGACGCTATTTCTGCTTACGAAAACAAGCAACCAGCGTTTATGCAGTAATCCGTAACGCCGCTGCCTCCCCGGAGGCGGCGCTTTCGCGCCTTGTCCGGGCTACAAACGCGTGCCAATTGTAGGCCGGATAAGGCGTTTACGCCGCCATCCGGCGTAGCCCGGCCGAGCGCAGCGACGCCAGGACGGCTCCAGACTAAACGTCCTTCACCCGCGCGGTCATTACCAGCGCCACCAGCGAAATCCCGGCAATCACCCAGTACACCGAGAAGTGGCCAAAGCTCTGCGCCAGCGCCCCCTGAATAATCCCCGCCAGAATCACCCCGGTTGAAATGCTGTTGGTAAACAGCGTAGTCGCCGCTCCCGCACGACCCGGCATCAGGTCCTGGAACCACAGCATACCAATCCCGGCGACAATGCCGATAAACACCGCGTTAAACAGCTGGAGCACCAGCAACGACGTATGGCTATGGAAAAAGATTAGGCCTACGTAGAACAGCACTCCGGCGGCCACCGCCGTTACCATCATTCGCCGCTTGCCGAAGTGCTTCACGTAGTAACCCGCCAGGATCATCGCCGGAATTTCCAGCCCCGCTGCCGTCCCCATCAGGATCCCCGCTAGACTATCCGGCAGGCCGAGATCGCTGCTGATCCATAGCGGCATATCGATGATATACATGGTGTTACAGGTCCACATCAGCGTCGACGCGATAAACAGCATCCGCACGTTGCTGTCTTTCCAGCCGCTAATCTGGTTCTGCACCGCATCGGCGGGCTGTTCGACTCTGGCTACCGACGGTAGCGTCAGGGCAATCAGCGTCAGGCTAATGACGAAAATGACGGCAGCAATAGAAAACATGGCGGTAAAACCGTAGTTGAGCGCCAGCATAAAGGCCAACGGTGGGCCAATCACCCACGCCAGCGAGAGCTGCGCACGCATTACCGAACTGAACATCACTACTTCACGCGCCGAGCTATCGGCATATTCACGCGCCAGCGCGAACAACTGCGGCATCGCAGCATTGGCGATCGAGGCCAGCAGTACGCCGCAGGTAATCAGCGTCAGATAGTGGCGGTTGAAGGCGAAAAGTAGCGCGTTGCCCACCGCCATCAGGCAGCAGAACATAATCAGCTTGCGCCGATCGCCCCGGTTATCGGATCGTTTTGCCAGCCCAAGGCTGACGACGATCCCGGCGATGGCGTTGACGGTATAGAACAGCCCCACCCAGAATGGCTGCACACCGACTTCTCGACTGAGGTACAGGCTCAGCGTCGGCGCCTGCAACGCCCCCGCTATGCCCATCATAAAGGCCACCAGCATAAAGGCGGCATACACACCGTTGAGACGTCGTCCCATCGTCATTAACCAGAGCATCAGAGATCCTTTCGCGAAAGAATAAAAAAAAGCCAGCAGATGATACCTGCTGGCAAATACTCAGTCACACATGATTAGGCGAATTAATAATCAGAGGTCGGGTTCGTAACTTCCCACTGCATCAGATAGTTCAGCACTTCAAGCCGCTGTGCGGTCGCCTGACGGGCCAGCCAGGAAACATTTTTGGTAGCAGAGAAATAACGCTGGTAGAACTGATACATGGTGACCTCCTCATTTCCCCTTCGCTTCATCGAAATCAATTATTGGCTTAATATAGGGATTAATAAATTGCTGAGTTTTTATCAGGAGTTCCCCTTTTATGCCTTCAGGTCGATTACAGCAGCAGTTCATCCGTTTATGGCAGTGCTGCGAGGGAAAATCGCAGGAGACCACGCTCAACTCACTGGCCGAGCTGCTCAGCTGCTCTCGTCGCCATATGCGCACGCTTTTGAACACCATGGAGGCGCGGGGATGGCTGACCTGGGAGGCGGAAGCCGGGCGTGGCAAGCGCTCTAAGCTAACTTTCCTCTATACCGGGTTAGCCCTTCAACAGCAGCGCGCAGAAGATCTGCTCGAGCAGGACAGGATCGATCAACTGGTACAGCTGGTCGGTGACAAGGCCGCGGTACGACAGATGCTGGTATCGCATCTGGGCCGCAGCTTCCGTCAGGGGCGGCATATTCTGCGAGTGCTTTACTATCGCCCGATGCGCAATTTGCTGCCGGGAACGGCGCTCCGGCGCTCGGAAACCCATATTGCGCGGCAAATCTTCAGTGCGCTGACCCGGGTAAATGAGGTAAATGGGGAACTGGAAGCGGATATTGCGCACCATTGGCAGGCCTTATCCCCATTACACTGGCGTTTTTACCTACGTCCCGGCATTCATTTTCATCACGGTCGCGAACTGGAGATGGACGACGTTATCAGTTCGCTGCATCGCAGCATGACGCTGCCGCTCTTTTCCAACATCACGCGCATTCATTCCCCTACCGCCTGGACGCTCGATGTCCATCTGAGCGAACCCGACCGCTGGCTGCCGTGGCTGCTGGGCCAGGTATCGGCGATGATCCTGCCGCGCGAATGGCAATCGCTCAGCGACTTCTCGCGCATGCCGGTGGGTACCGGGCCGTATGCCGTCGCCCGCAACAATCAAAACCAGCTGAAGATTCATGCGTTTGATGACTATTTCGGTTTTCGGGCGCTGATTGACGAAGTGAACGTCTGGGTACTGCCGGAAATCAGCGATGAGCCGAACGGCGGCCTGACGCTTCAGGGCACCACCCAGAGCGAGAAGGCGGTAGAAAGCCGCCTCGAAGAGGGCTGCTACTATCTGCTGTTTGATGCGCGCAGTTCGCGCGGCAACAACCCAGCTGTACGCCAGTGGCTGAGCCACATTTTCCACCCGAACAACCTGCTGTATCACGCGGGCGAGCAGCACCAGAGCCACTGGTTCCCGGCCTACGGCCTGCTGCCGCGCTGGCACCATGCCCGTAGCCACGCATGTGAAAAACCGGCAGGTCTTGAGTCGGTCACCCTCACCTACTACCGCGATCACGTTGAACACCGGACGATCGGTCAGATCATGGAGGCGCTGCTGGCGGCCCATCAGGTCAGACTAGTTATTCAGGAAGTGGATTACGACGAGTGGCATCGCGGTGAAGTGGTCAGCGATATCTGGCTGAACAGCGCCAACTTTACGCTGCCGCTCGATTTCTCGATCTTTGCCTACCTTTATGAAGTGCCGCTGATCCGCCACTGTATTCCCATCGATTGGGAGCAGGACGCGCAGCGCTGGCGCGAAGGAGAGCTTTCACTGCCCGACTGGTGCCAAAGTCTGCTGGCAAATCAGTCCATTGTGCCGCTGATTCACCACTGGCTGATGCTACAGGGCCAGCGCAGTATGCGCGGCGTTCGCATGAACACCCTGGGCTGGTTTGACTTTAAATCCGCCTGGTTTGCACCGCCGGATCCTTAAGGCTTTTGATTTATTCACGTAATCATTACAATGTGCCGTTCTCAACGGGGTGCTGATAAACATACACAAAATCATTCGTGCTGTATCACAAAACGCTTTAGCGTTTTGAACAGCGCTAGCGCTGGCCCCAAAGGGGCGAGGCTGGAAGCCGAGTAACGCGGCAAGTGAGTGAGTCCCCAGGAGCATAGATAACTATGTGACTGGGGCGAGCGAGCGTAGCCAACGCAGAGACAGCGCGAAGGATGAAGTGTATGGGCTGAGAGATACCCGTCGAACCTGATCCGGATAATCCCGGCGAAGGGATTTGAGGCTAACTCAAAATCCTTTGCCACCATTTTATAAAGGTGCAAAGTGCTCAAAAAATTACTCCCCCTGCTGGTGTTGGTTGCCGCTCCGGCCCTCGCCAAGCCTGTACTGACCGTCTATACCTATGACTCTTTTGCCGCTGATTGGGGCCCGGGCCCGGCGGTGAAAAAAGCGTTTGAAGCCGACTGCAACTGCGAGCTGAAGTACGTAGCGCTGGAAGACGGCGTTTCGCTGCTCAACCGCCTGCGCATGGAAGGCAAAAACAGCAAAGCCGATGTGGTGCTGGGGTTGGATAACAACCTGCTGCAGGCGGCAACCGACACCAAACTGTTTGCCAAAAGCAATGTGTCTACCACCGACGTTACCGTCCCGGGCGGCTGGAACAACGACACCTTCGTACCGTTCGACTACGGCTACTTCGCCTTCGTCTATGACAAAAACAAACTGAAGAACCCGCCTAAAAGTCTGAAGGAACTGGTCGAGAGCGATCAGAAATGGCGCGTAATTTATCAAGACCCACGCACCAGCACGCCGGGTCTCGGCCTGCTGCTGTGGATGCAAAAAGTCTACGGCGACAAAGCGCCGGAGGCCTGGCAGAAGCTAGCGGCGAAAACGGTCACCGTCACCAAAGGCTGGAGCGAAGCCTACGGTCTGTTCCTCAAAGGAGAAAGTGACCTGGTGCTGAGCTACACTACCTCTCCGGCGTACCACATCATCGACGAGAAGAAAGACAACTACGCGGCGGCGAACTTTAGCGAAGGCCACTACCTGCAGGTTGAAGTGGCGGCGAAAACCGCAGCCAGCAAACAGCAGAAGCTGGCAGATGAGTTCCTGAAGTTTATGGTCTCCCCGGCCTTCCAGAACACCATTCCCACCGGCAACTGGATGTACCCGGTGACCAACGTCACCCTGCCAGAAGGCTTTAATGGTCTGGTGAAACCGCAAACCGCGCTGGAGTTTACCCCTCAGCAGGTGGCTACCGAACGTCAAACCTGGATTAACGCATGGCTTCGCGCAGCCAGCCGCTAATCCCCCGCTGGCTGTATCCTGGGCTGACGGCAACCACGCTGATGGTTGCCGTCGCACTGGCGGCGTTTCTGGCGCTGTGGTTGAACGCGCCGGAAACGTCGTGGTCAACGCTACTCGGCGATAGCTATCTGTGGCACGTGGTGCGCTTCTCCTTCTGGCAGGCGTTCCTGTCAGCACTGCTCTCGGTTGTACCCGCCATTTTCCTCGCCCGGTCTCTCTACCGCCGACGTTTTCCTGGCCGTACGCTGCTGCTGCGACTGTGCGCCATGACGCTGATTCTGCCGGTACTGGTCGCCGTCTTCGGTATCCTGAGCGTCTACGGACGTCAGGGTTGGCTGGCCCAGCTTTTTGCCTGGCTTGGCTGGCAGTGGCGCTTCTCGCCCTACGGCCTGCAGGGTATTCTGCTAGCGCACGTTTTCTTTAATATGCCAATGGCGACCCGCCTGCTATTACAGGCGCTGGAGCAGATTCCCGGCGAGCAGCGCCAGCTTGCTGCCCAGTTGGGGATGCGCGGCTACCCGTTCTTCCGTCTGGTGGAATGGCCGTGGATGCGCCGGCAAATTCTGCCCATCGCCACGCTGATTTTCATGCTCTGCTTCGCCAGCTTTGCCACCGTACTTTCACTTGGCGGCGGGCCTTCCGCGACGACTATCGAGCTGGCTATCTACCAGTCGCTGAACTTTGATTACGACCCGGCGCGCGCAGCGATGCTGGCGCTGATTCAGATGGGCTGCTGTTTGATGCTGGTGCTGTTAAGCCAACGATTAAGCCGGGCGATTGCCGTCGGCAACAGCCACGTTCACGGCTGGCGCGACCCGGACGACCGCTGGCACAGCCGGATAGCTGACTCCGTGCTGATTCTTCTCACTTTACTGCTGCTGCTCCCCCCGCTGCTGGCAGTGGTGATTGACGGAGTCAATCCGTCAATGTCGCAGGTCTTTACCCAACCGGTACTCTGGCAGGCGCTGGGCACCTCGTTACGTATCGCCATTGCCGCTGGGGTTATCTGCGTGGTGCTGACCATGATGCTGTTGTGGAGCAGCCGCGAGCTGCGCGCCCGCAACCAGCCGCTCGCCGGGCAGGCGATGGAGCTAAGCGGCATGCTGATCCTCGCGATGCCGGGTATCGTACTGGCGACCGGCTTCTTCCTGCTACTCAACAATACCATTGGCCTGCCCGACTCCGCCGACGGCATTGTGATTTTCACCAACGCCCTGATGGCGGTACCTTATGCCCTCAAGGTGCTGGAAACGCCAATGCGCGATATTACCGCCCGCTACAGCATCCTGTGCGAGTCACTGGGGCTTTCTGGCTTTAATCGCCTGAAGGTGGTTGAGCTGCGTGCCCTGAAACGCCCGCTGGCGCAGGCGCTGGCTTTTGCCTGCGTGCTGTCGATTGGTGATTTCGGTGTGGTCGCGCTGTTCGGCAATGAGAATTTCCGTACGTTACCGTTTTATCTCTATCAGCAAATCGGCGCCTACCGCAGTCAGGACGGTGCGGTCACCGCGCTGATTTTGCTGCTGCTCTGCTTCCTGCTGTTCACCGTTATTGAAAAGTTACCCGGACGCCATGCTAAAACTGAATGATGTCACCTGGCTTTACCAGCACCTGCCGATGCGCTTTAGCACCTCGATTGCCCGGGGCGAAAAAGTGGCTATTCTCGGCCCCAGCGGCGCGGGAAAATCGACGCTGCTCAACCTGATAGCCGGCTTTCTGACGCCCGCCAGCGGTACGCTGATGCTCGAAGGCAGGATACATACCCATACGCCACCGTCGCAGCGCCCGGTATCGATGTTGTTTCAGGAAAACAATCTCTTTAGCCACCTGACCGTGCGTCAGAACATTGGGCTGGGCATGAGTCCGCGCCTGTCGCTCACCACTGAACAAGTGCGAAAGTTACAGGTGATTGCCGGGCAGATGGGCATTGAGTCGATGCTGGACAGGCTGCCCGGAGAACTCTCCGGCGGGCAACGTCAACGCGCCGCACTGGCACGGTGTCTGGTGCGCCAGCAGCCGATTCTACTGCTGGACGAACCGTTTTCGGCGCTCGACCCGGCGCTGCGACAGGAGATGCTGCAGCTGGTTGATGAAGTGTGTCAGCGACAAAACTTAACCCTGCTGATGGTTTCACACAGCGTAGAGGATGCAGCAAGCATTGCGCCGCGCGCGATGGTGGTTGCGGAAGGACGTATTGCCTGGGACGGGGATACGCAGAAATTATTGAGCGGGAAAGCGAGCGCGTCCGCGCTGCTCGGCATTCGTGCGTGATGTTCACACATCACAACCCCACCACCTTACGCAAAATCTCGATATACACCGGCATCAGTGGGTGACGAATTACGCTCACCAGCGCCACCACGCCCACACCCAGCATCAGCGGTGCCAGCAACAGCAAGCGCTGGCGCGTTAACAGCGCGCTCAGACGATCGTGATTCTCTTTTGCGCTGCGCCATAAGCGCCAGCATAGCCACGCCGCCAGCCACAGCAGCAGCGCCGCCGCCAACAGCAGCCATTTAAAGCTTGCGCTGTGCTCATCCGCAGGAATGTCGATTGCCGCACCGGCGAGAATCCCCGGCAGGAAGTAGAGCGGCGGCCACAGCAGGCAGCCAATAATATTGGGGGTAATAAACTTAGAAACCGGCAGATCAAGCATACCGGCAACCATCGGCACCAGCGGCCGCGTCGGCCCGACAAAGCGCCCCACCAGAATGGTGAACATGCTGTGCTGATGCAGCGCATGCTCGGTTTTATCCAGCAGGGATTTGTTTTTCTTCATAAATGACCAGCGGTGCAGCGGCTTTTTAAAGCGCCAGCCCAGCCAGAAAGAGACCCAATCGCCCAGCAGACAGCCAATAATGCCCACCATCCACGCCTGCCAGAAATTCACCTCACCGCTGCCGATAAGCGCGCCCAGCCCCGCCATCATTACGGTACCCGGCAGAATCAACCCGACCAGCGCCAGAGACTCCAGAAACGCCACCAGCGCCACCGCAATCAGTGAATAGGTCGTGGACTGAGTAATAAAGTGTTCCAGCAGTGCTTGCATAGTGTGTCCGGTTTGAAAACGAAGCAGGGATTCTCCAGACCGTCTCCCCCATCGTCAAGCCTTCAATTGTCTTTAGAGTTTACTGGCAAAGACAAAAACCAACACACCGCATTTCCTTTTCTTTACTTTTTATTCACACCCCGCGCGAAATTCGCTGGGGCTCGCGCCGGTGCATTTTTTAAATACGCGGGAGAAATAGAGCTGATCCTCAAAGCCAACGTTGCGCCCTACCGTGGCGATAGGCATACGCGTGGTGCTGAGCAGTAGCTTGGCCTGGCTGATGCGCTGATCCTCGCGCCAGCTCAGCACGCTCACACCAAGCTGCTGGCGGAACAGGTGCGACAGGCGCGACGGCGACAGGCACACGTGCTGCGCCACGCTGGCGATATCGAAATGGCTATCGGCAAGATGGTCGCTGATGTACTGGCAGGCATCGCGGACGCGGTTGTCCATCGGCGGGTGCAGCGATTCATTGATGGCTTCCATGCGGCGCAGCAGCAGCTGCTCCAGCAGGTTAATCGCCAGGTGCTCAGAGTAGCGCCCGATGCCCTGCCCGGCGTCGATAATCTTGCCAAACAGCTCGGAAACCTCCGCCTGATGCGCTTCATCCGGGCGATAAAAACCGGTCTGCGCGACGATGGCTGGCCAGTTGAGCCACTCGTGCCAATAGGCGCGCGGACGGAAGTAGACCCACTGGTGATACCACTCGCTGGCGTCCGGATGGCGGCCATAGTGGTGAATCTCCCCCGGAGGGAACAGCAACATATCACCCTGCCGGCAGACGAACTGTTTGCCCTGATTCTCTATCACCCCTTCACCACGCACTGTCAGGTTGAGGATAAACCCCTTCATGCCCAGCGGACGGTCGATAAAGAAATCCAGATAGCCACCGGCTTCAATCGGCGTTAAGCCCGCGACCAGATGGGCGTTAAATGAATAGCCCGGTAGCAGGGGATCGTTTTGCATTTCAGCCATGGCTGCTCGCTCTCGCTTATCTCAGAAGAAACCAATTATCCATATTCGGCTTTTTAGCGTTATCCCCAGCATGCGCCAGGAGCAATGTCGGCCTTGCTTCAGACACCCCTTGATGAACAAGGCATTCAGAGAGCAAATCCGCGAATCTGTCCTCTTCAGGGTAACAACTAAAGTGTCTATAAAGACGGCAGAAAAGTCCACATTGAATATTTGCACGGCGTCACACTTTGAATGGTCACAGCAAGATTATCCATAAGATTAGCGGTTCCAGCCTGACGGTTTTTAGCGGGGATATCTACTGTTTCACTATCACGTATTCTTTGAGATGGAGTAACACGATGGCAATCGCAATTGGCCTCGATTTTGGCAGTGACTCAGTCCGTGCCCTGGCGGTAGATTGTGCGACGGGCGAAGAGATCGCGACCAGCGTCGAATGGTATCCACGCTGGCAGGAAGGGCGTTTCTGCGACGCGCCAAATAACCGTTTTCGCCACCATCCGCGCGACTATATCGAATCGATGGAAGCCGCGCTAAAGGGCGTAATGGCCGAACTCTCCAGCGCACAACGTGCTGATGTGGTCGGCATTGGCGTCGACAGCACCGGCTCAACGCCCGCGCCTATTGATGCCGACGGCAACGTGCTGGCACTCAAAGAGGAGTTCGCCAATAACCCGAACGCCATGTTCGTACTGTGGAAAGACCATACCGCAGTAGAAGAGGCGGAAGCCATCACCCGCCTGTGCCACCAGCCGGGCAAAGAAGACTACTCCCGCTATATTGGTGGCATTTATTCCAGCGAATGGTTCTGGGCCAAAATCCTGCACGTTACCCGCGAAGACAGCGCGGTGGCGCAGGCTGCCGCTTCGTGGATTGAGCTGTGCGACTGGATTCCAGCCCTGCTCTCCGGCACCACTCGCCCGCAGGATATTCGCCGCGGCCGCTGCAGCGCCGGGCACAAGTCGCTGTGGCACGACAGCTGGGGCGGCCTGCCGCCTGCGGCGTTCTTCGATGAGCTCGACCCTATTCTGAATCAACATCTGCCGTGCCCGTTATTTAGCGAAACCTGGACGGCGGATATTCCTGTCGGCAACCTGACCGCCGACTGGGCCGAACGTCTGGGGCTTTCCACCAAAGTGGCGATCTCCGGCGGCGCATTCGATTGCCACATGGGCGCCGTTGGCGCAGGTGCTCAACCCAATGCGCTGGTCAAAGTTATCGGCACCTCAACCTGCGACATCTTAATTGCCGACAAAAATAGCGTCGGCAGCCGCACGGTAAAAGGCATCTGCGGCCAGGTTGACGGCAGCGTAGTACCGAACTTTATCGGCATGGAAGCGGGCCAGTCCGCCTTCGGCGACATCTACGCCTGGTTTGGCCGCGTGCTCGGCTGGCCGCTGGAACAGCTTGCCGCGCAGCACCCCGAGCTGAAAGAGCAGATCAAAGCCAGCCAGAAACAGCTGCTGCCAGCCCTGACAGAAGCCTGGGCCAACAATCCGTCGCTCGACCATCTGCCGGTGGTTCTCGACTGGTTTAATGGCCGCCGTACCCCGAACGCCAACCAGCGTTTGAAAGGGGTGATCACCGATCTTAACCTCGCCACCGACGCCCCGGCGCTGTTCGGCGGGCTGATTGCCGCCACCGCTTTTGGCGCCCGCGCCATTATGGAGTGCTTCACCGAGCAAGGTATTCCGGTCAACAACGTGATGGCATTGGGCGGCATCGCCCGTAAAAACCGCGTCATCATGCAGGCCTGCTGCGACGTTCTGAACCGTCCGTTGCAAATTGTCGCCTCTGACCAATGCTGTGCGCTGGGCGCGGCCATTTTCGCCGCCGTTGCCGCACGCGTACATAGCGATATTCCGGCGGCCCAGCAACAAATGGCCAGCCGCGTCGAACACACCTTACAGCCGCGACTACAGCAGGCGCAGCGCTTTGAAGCGCTTTATCAGCGCTACCTGCAGTGGGCCGAGAGCGCCGAACAACACTATCTCCCTGCTGCATCCGCGGAAAAATCCGCGGCTTCTCAGGCAGCCCTGACTCATTAAGGATACGACTATGACCGTTTTTGATAATTATGAAGTGTGGTTTGTCATTGGTAGCCAGCACCTGTACGGGCCGGAAACGCTACGCCAGGTAACGCAAAACGCGGAGCAGGTCGTCAAAGCCTTAAATACCGAAGCGAAGCTGCCGTGCAAACTGGTGCTGAAACCGCTGGGTACGCGCCCGGATGAGATCACCGCCATCTGCCGCGATGCGAACTACGATGACAAATGCGCGGGAATGATCGTCTGGCTGCACACCTTCTCTCCGGCGAAGATGTGGATCAACGGCCTGACCATCCTTAACAAACCGCTGCTGCAGTTCCACACCCAGTTCAACGCGTCTCTGCCATGGGACAGCATTGATATGGACTTTATGAACCTGAACCAGACCGCGCACGGCGGCCGCGAGTTCGGCTTTATTGGCGCACGTATGCGTCAGCAGCACAGCGTGGTCACCGGCCACTGGCAGGATAAACGTGCCCACGAGCGTATCGGCTCCTGGATGCGCCAGGCCGTGTCTAAACAGGATACCCGTCAACTGAAAGTGTGCCGCTTTGGCGACAATATGCGTGAAGTGGCGGTAACCGACGGCGATAAAGTGGCGGCACAGATTAAGTTCGGTTTCTCCGTCAACACCTGGGCGGTCGGCGACCTGGTGCAGGTGGTTAACGCCGTGACCGACGGTGAAATCAGCGCGCTAATCGACGAATACGAAAGCAGCTACCGCTTCACCGCTGCCACCCAAGTCCATGGCGACAAACGCCAGAACGTGCTGGACGCGGCGCGCATCGAACTGGGGATGAAACGTTTCCTGGAAGAAGGCGGTTTCCACGCCTTCACCACCACTTTTGAAGATTTGCACGGCCTGAAGCAGCTCCCAGGCCTCGCCGTGCAGCGCCTGATGCAGCAAGGCTACGGCTTTGCCGGCGAAGGCGACTGGAAAACCGCCGCCCTGCTTCGCATTATGAAAGTGATGTCGACCGGTCTACAGGGCGGCACCTCATTTATGGAAGATTATACCTACCACTTCAACGGCGGTAACGACCTGGTGCTCGGCTCGCACATGCTGGAAGTGTGCCCGTCCATCGCCGTGGCGGAAAAACCGCTGCTTGATGTGCAGCATCTGGGCATTGGCGGTAAAGCGGACCCTGCGCGTCTTATCTTCAACACCCAGACCGGCCCGGCCGTTGTCGCCAGCCTGATCGACCTCGGCGACCGCTATCGCCTGTTGGTTAACACCATCGAAACGGTGAAAACCCCGCACGACCTGCCGAAACTGCCGGTAGCCAATGCGCTGTGGAAAGCCCATCCGAATCTGGAAACCGCCTCAGAAGCGTGGATCCTGGCCGGTGGCGCACACCACACCGTGTTCAGCCACGCGCTGACGCTGGACGATATGCGCCAGTTCGCTGAACTGCACGATATCGAAATTGCCGTCATCGACAACGACACCCACCTGCCAGCGTTCAAAGACGCGCTGCGCTGGAATGAAGTGTATTACGGGTTCAAACGTTAAGCCGATTTTCCCCTCACCCTAACCCTCTCCCCCCAAGGGGAGAGGGAACCGATCGCCCACATATTCGCCTTTCCCCTCTCCCTCCGGGAGAGGGCCGGGGTGAGGGAAATTCAGACTCGGAGCAAAACATGCTAGAAGAACTCAAACGCCAGGTGCTGGAAGCCAACCTGGCGCTGCCAAAACACAATCTGGTCACTCTGACCTGGGGCAACGTCAGCGCCGTCGACCGCGAGCGCGGCGTACTGGTTATCAAACCCTCAGGCGTCGATTACAGCGTGATGACCGCCGAGGATATGGTGGTAGTGAGCCTGGCAACCGGTGAAGTGGTTGAAGGCAATAAAAAACCGTCCTCGGACACCCCGACTCATCGCCTGCTGTATCAGGCATTCCCCACGCTCGGCGGCATTGTCCATACCCACTCCCGCCACGCGACCATCTGGGCACAGGCGGGACAATCCATCCCGGCAACCGGCACCACCCACGCGGACTATTTCTACGGCTCGGTGCCCTGCACGCGCCTGATGACCGACGCGGAGATCAACGGCGACTACGAATGGGAAACCGGCGCGGTGATCGTTGAAACCTTCCGCGAGAATGACATCGACCCGGCGCAGATGCCCGGCGTGCTGGTGCACTCCCACGGCCCGTTTGCCTGGGGCAAGAATGCCGAAGACGCGGTACATAACGCCATCGTGCTGGAAGAGATTGCCTATATGGGCATCTTCTGCCGCCAACTCGCACCGCAGTTGCCGGATATGCAGCAGACGCTGCTGGATAAACACTATCTGCGCAAGCATGGGGCAAAAGCCTATTACGGGCAGTAGCAGGAGATAGCCTGTAGCCCGGACGAGGCGCAGCCGACTCCGGGAACTCACCACCAACCCCTGTATAAACCACCAGCACTCTCCCGTAAACCAGGCTATAATCAAGCCTGGTTTTTTTATGGATGAGCTCACGCGTGACCCAGCCCCAAGCAGGTTTTCTCCTTACCCGTCACTGGCGGGATACCCCGCAGGGTACTGAACTGGCTTTCTGGCTAGCGACCGATAACGGCCCGCTGCAGGTCACGCTGCCGCCGCAGGAATCGGTAGCCTTTATCCCCGAAGCTCAGCGCGCGCAGGTTGAACGCCTGCTGCGGGGCGAAAACGGCCTGCGACTGGCTCCGCTCACGCTCAAAGATTTCCACCGTCAGCCAGTTTTCGGCCTCTACTGCCGCGCCCATCGCCAGCTGATGCGGCTGGAAAAACTGCTGCGTGAAAACGGCATTACCGTTTACGAAGCCGATATTCGTCCGCCAGAGCGCTACCTGATGGAGCGTTTTATTACCGCGCCGGTATGGGTGGAAGGCACGCCGCGCGGTTCGATACTGACGCAGGCGCGCATGAAGCCCAACCCGGAGTACCGCCCGCCGCTGAAGTGGGTGTCGCTGGATATCGAAACCAGCCGCCACGGCGAGCTTTACTGCATTGGCCTTGAAGGCTGCGGTCAGCGCACCGTCTATATGCTTGGTGCAGAACCTGAGCAGCCGCCGCAGGTGGATTTTCATCTTGAATATGTCGCCAGCCGCCCGCTGCTGCTGGAAAAGCTCAATGCCTGGTTTGCCGAACACGACCCGGACGTACTGATTGGCTGGAACGTGGTGCAGTTCGACCTGCGCGTGCTGCAAAAAAGCGCCGAACGCTACCGGGTGCCGCTGCTATTAGGGCGCGGCAACAGCGAGCTGGAGTGGCGTGAGCACGGCTTTAAGAACGGCGTGTTCTTCGCACAGGCTGCCGGTCGCCTGATTATCGACGGCATTGACGCACTGAAATCCGCTTTCTGGAGCTTTACCTCGTTTTCACTGGAGAACGTCGCTCGGGAGTTGCTGGGTGAAGGCAAAGCCATCGATAACCCATGGGATCGAATGGACGAAATTGACCGCCGTTTCGCCGAAGATAAACCCGCATTAGCTACCTATAACCTCAAAGACTGCGAGCTGGTCACGCGCATCTTCCACAAAACCGAGATCATGCCATTCTTGCTGGAACGCGCAACGGTCAACGGACTGGCGGTTGACCGGCACGGCGGTTCAGTGGCGGCCTTCAGCCACCTCTATTTCCCCCGTATGCACCGCCTCGGCTACGTCGCGCCCAATCTCGGCGAAGTGCCACCGCAGGCGAGCCCCGGCGGCTATGTTATGGACTCACGACCCGGCCTCTACGACTCCGTGCTGGTGCTGGACTACAAAAGCCTGTACCCGTCGATCATCCGCTCGTTTCTGATTGACCCGGTTGGGCTGATTGAAGGCATGGCGCATCCGGATACGCAGCGCAGCACCGAAGGCTTTCTCGACGCCTGGTTCTCTCGCGACAAACACTGCCTGCCGGGGATCGTCAGCCAGATCTGGCACGCCCGCGATGAAGCCAAGCTGCATAAAAACAAACCCCTGTCGCAGGCGTTGAAGATCATTATGAATGCCTTCTATGGTGTGCTGGGTACCAGCGCCTGCCGCTTTTTCGATCCGCGCCTGGCGTCGTCGATCACCATGCGCGGTCACGCGATCATGCGTCAGACTAAAGCGTTGATTGAGTCCCAGGGCTACGACGTGATCTACGGCGACACCGACTCCACCTTCGTCTGGCTTAAACGCGCACATGGCGAAGAAGAAGCTGGGGCAATTGGCCGTTCGCTGGTCGATTTTGTGAACACGTGGTGGGCCGACGAGCTGCAGAAAAAAGGGCTGACCAGTGCGCTGGAGCTGGAATTTGAAACCCACTTCTGCCGCTTCCTGATGCCGACCATCCGCGGCGCCGATACCGGCAGCAAAAAGCGCTATGCGGGGATGATTCAGGAAGGCAGCGAACAGCGGATGCTGTACAAAGGGCTGGAAACGGTACGTACCGACTGGACGCCGCTGGCGCAGCAGTTCCAGCAGGCGCTTTACCTGCGCATTTTCCGCAATGAGCCGTACCGGGACTTTATCCTTGAAACCATTGATAAGCTGATGGCGGGCGAGCTCGATGAACAGCTGGTCTACCGCAAGCAGCTGCGCCGTCCACTGGCGGAATATCAGAAAAATATTCCGCCGCACGTGCGCGCCGCCCGCCTTGCCGATGAGCACAACGTGCGGTTAGGCCGCCCGCAGCAATATCAGCAGCGCGGCAGCATTCGCTACGTCTGGACCACCAACGGCCCGGAACCCGTGGCCTACCAGCAATCACCGCTCGATTACGACCACTACCTGACGAAACAATTAGCCCCGGTAGCCGAAGGAATTCTCCCCTTTGTCGACGATGATTTTGCTACAATAGTGACAGGGCAACTGGGTCTATTTTGACAGGTGACTAACGTCTCGCCATCCAGTACCATAGCGCCCTTTCCATTCCTGGACCAAATTCACTCGCCGCCTGCTTTCAAAGGTGGTGGATGGATATTGCCTGCAATTTATTAAAGATAGAGCCGAACGCATATGCCTTTTACACTTGGTCAACGCTGGATCAGCGATACAGAAAGCGAACTGGGACTTGGTACCGTTGTTGCAATGGATGCACGCACCGTCACCCTACTCTTTCCGGCAACCGGAGAGAATCGTCTGTATGCCCGTAGCGACTCCCCCGTGACCCGCGTAATGTTTAATCCCGGCGACACGATCACAAGCCATGAAGGCTGGCAGTTGCTCGTTGACGAAGTTATCGAAGAAAATGGCCTGTTGGCCTACATTGGCACCCGCCAGGACACCGAAGAGACCGGCGTCATGATGCGTGAAGTGCTGCTCGACAGCAAACTGGTGTTCAGCAAACCGCAGGACCGTCTCTTTGCCGGGCAGATCGACCGTATGGACCGCTTTGCTCTGCGCTACCGCGCGCGTAAATACCAGAGTGAACAGTACCGCATGCCGTGGAGCGGCCTGCGCGGCCAGCGCACTAGCCTTATCCCGCACCAGCTCAATATCGCCCATGACGTGGGCCGTCGCCATGCGCCGCGCGTCCTGCTGGCGGACGAAGTGGGCTTAGGCAAAACCATCGAAGCCGGGATGATCCTGCACCAACAGCTGCTGTCCGGTGCCGCTCAGCGCGTACTGATCATCGTCCCGGAAACCCTGCAGCATCAGTGGCTGGTTGAAATGCTGCGCCGCTTCAACCTGCGCTTTGCGCTGTTCGACGACGAACGCTACGCCGAAGCCCAGCACGATGCCTACAACCCGTTTGAAACCGAACAGCTGGTTATCTGCTCGCTGGATTTCGTGCGCCGCAACAAGCAGCGTCTGGAAAACCTGTGCGAAGCCGAGTGGGATATCATGGTGGTCGACGAAGCGCACCACCTGGTGTGGAGCGAAGAGGCGCCAAGCCGCGAATATCAGGCCATTGAACAGCTCGCCGAACGCGTGCCTGGCGTACTGCTGCTGACGGCAACCCCGGAACAGCTGGGAATGGAAAGCCACTTCGCTCGTCTGCGTCTGCTGGATCCAAACCGCTTCCACGATTTTGAGCAGTTTGTTGAAGAACAGAAAAACTACCGCCCGGTAGCCGATGCCGTCGCCCTGCTGCTGGCAGGCAACAAGCTCAGCAACGGCGAACTGAACATGCTGGGTGAGCTGATTGGCGAGCAGGATATCGAAGCCCTGCTGCAGACCGCTAACAGCGATCGCGACGGCGCAGAAGCCGCTCGTCAGGAACTGATCAGCATGCTGATGGACCGCCACGGCACCAGCCGCGTGCTGTTCCGTAACACCCGTAACGGCGTGAAAGGCTTCCCGAAACGCGAACTGCACACCATCAAGCTGCCGTTGCCGATGCAGTATCAGACGGCGATTAAAGTCTCCGGCATTATGGGTACCCGTAAGAGCGCAGAAGAACGCGCCCGCGACATGCTCTACCCGGAGCAGATTTATCAGGAATTCGAAGGCGATACCGGCACCTGGTGGAACTTCGACCCGCGCGTAGAATGGCTGATGGGCTACCTGACCAGCCACCGCTCGCAGAAAGTGCTGGTTATCTGCGCCAAGGCCGCCACCGCGCTGCAACTGGAGCAGGTTCTGCGCGAGCGCGAAGGCATCCGTGCCGCCGTGTTCCACGAAGGCATGTCGATTATTGAACGTGACCGCGCCGCCGCCTGGTTCGGCGAAGAAGATAGCGGCGCGCAGGTACTGCTGTGCTCGGAAATCGGTTCGGAAGGCCGTAACTTCCAGTTCGCCAGCAACCTGGTGATGTTCGATCTGCCGTTCAACCCGGATCTGCTGGAGCAGCGCATCGGCCGTCTGGACCGTATCGGTCAAGCGCACGACATTCAGATTCACGTGCCGTTCCTGGAAAAAACCGCCCAGTCGGTACTGGTTCGCTGGTTCCACGAAGGGCTGGACGCGTTTGAGCATACCTGCCCAACCGGCCGTACCATTTACGACAGCGTGCATGACCAACTGATTAACTACCTGGCGGCGCCGGAGAACAGCGATGGCTTCGACGACCTCATCAAGAGCTGCCGCGAACAGCACGAAGCGCTGAAAACCCAGCTGGAACAGGGGCGCGACCGTCTGCTGGAGATCCACTCCAACGGCGGTGAAAAAGCGCAGGCGCTGGCGGAAAGCATCGAAGAGCAGGATGACGACACCAACCTGATCGCCTTCGCCATGAACCTGTTTGATATCGTCGGTATCAACCAGGACGATCGCGGCGAGCACCTGATCGTACTGACCCCATCTGATCACATGCTGGTGCCGGACTTCCCGGGTCTGCCGGAAGACGGTTGTACCGTGACCTTCGAGCGTGACGTCGCGCTGTCCCGCGAAGATGCGCAGTTCCTGACCTGGGAACACCCGCTGATTCACAACGGCCTGGATCTGATCCTCTCCGGTGATACCGGCAGCAGCACTATTTCCCTGTTGAAGAACAAAGCGCTGCCGGTGGGTACACTGCTGGTCGAGCTGATTTATGTGGTTGAAGCGCAGGCGCCGAAACAGCTGCAGCTCAATCGCTTCCTGCCGCCAACGCCAGTGCGTATGCTGCTGGATAAGAATGGCACCAACCTCGCCGCCCAGGTCGAGTTTGAGACCTTTAACCGTCAGCTCAGCGCGGTAAACCGCCATACCGGCAGTAAGCTGGTGAACGCGGTACAGCAGGATGTGCATACCATTCTGCAAAAAGGCGAAGCGCAGATTGAGCAAGCCGCTCAGGCGTTGATTACCGCGGCCCGTGAAGAGGCGGACGAGAAGCTCAGCGCTGAACTGTCGCGTCTGGAAGCGTTGAAAGCGGTGAACCCAAACATCCGCGACGACGAACTGTCCGCGATTGAAAGCAACCGCCAGCAGGTGATGGAAAGCCTGTCACAGGCGGGATGGCGTCTGGACGCGCTGCGTCTTATCGTCGTCACTCACCAGTAATCGGAGCCGCTATGGGCATGGAAAACTACCATCCGCCACGGGATCCGTGGCTGGTGATCCTCTACCAGGACGAGCACATCATGGTGGTCAACAAGCCCAGCGGCCTGTTGTCCGTCCCTGGCCGTCAGGAAGAGCATAAAGACAGCGTCATGACCCGCGTACAGCGCGACTATCCGCAGGCGGAGTCCGTACACCGCCTCGATATGGCGACCAGCGGCGTTATCGTCGTCGCCCTGACCAAAGCGGCAGAAAGAGAACTGAAGCGTCAATTCCGCGAGCGCGAGCCGAAAAAGCAGTATGTGGCACGCGTGTGGGGTCACCCGCAGCCGCAGGAAGGCCTGGTGGATTTACCGCTGATTTGCGACTGGCCAAACCGGCCAAAGCAGAAGGTGTGTTATGAAACCGGGAAGGCCGCGCAGACGGAGTATGAAGTGCTGGAGTATGCGCCGGATAACACCGCGCGGGTGAAGCTCAAGCCAATTACCGGGCGTTCACACCAGCTGCGCGTGCATATGCTGGCGCTGGGCCACCCGATTCTGGGCGACCGCTTTTATGCCCACGACGAAGCGTTAGCGATGGCGCCGCGCCTGCAGCTGCATGCGGAGACGTTAACCATTACCCATCCGCAGTTTGGCAACAGCATGACGTTTAAGGCGCCGGTCGATTTTTAACTGGCGTACATTGCCGGGGGCGCTACGCTTGCCCGGCCTACAACAAAAAATGTAGGCCGGATAAGGTGACAGCCGCCATCCGGCAACTCACCACACCTTACTTAAATCCCTTCTGTTCTTTTATTAACTCGTACGCTTTCTGAATTTCCTGTGCCTTCTGCTTGGCCATCTCCATCATCTCCGGCGGTAACCCTTTGGCCACCAGCTTATCCGGGTGATGTTCGCTCATCAGCTTACGATAGGCGCGTTTGATGGTCGTAGCATCGTCGCTCGGCTTCACACCCAGCACGTTACACGCATCTTCAAGCGTTGGGCCGCGCTGCGCCTGCTGCCAACCGCCCCCCTGGCCGCCCTGAGACTGCTGATGATAGCCGCCGCCAAACTGTGCGCCGCCCTGCATCATACGCAGGAACTGGTCAAACTGAGCGTGGGAGATCCCCAACTCTTCAGCAATGACGTACAGCACGTCGCGTTCGTTCGGGTGCAGAGAGCCGTCGGCAAAGGCCGCCTGGATCTGAATCTCCAGGAACATACGAATAAGATCAAAACGACCAAAGCAGACGCTACGGAACTGACGCATTTTTTCGCGCAGCGGGTAGTTATCGGCTTTACCAACGCGAAACGCCTGCTGCGCTGCGGTACGAGATTCACCGTGCAGATTCATCCGGTCCATAAACAGACTAGCGACATGAATATCCGCTTCGGTGACACGACCTTTCGATTTGGTCAGGTGGCCCATCACTTCAAAGGTGGTGGCAAAAAACAGCGACTGACGCTGCTGCTGATTGGCAAACCAGTTCATGCGACGGCTGCGCGCCTTATCAAACATGTGGCCCACGAGCAGCCCGAGGACAACGCCCCAGAACCCTCCGCCCATCATCAGAGCGACGGCCACACCAATCACTTTTCCCCAATACTGCATATACTCCCCAAATCGTCATGCCAGCGGCTAAAATATGCATTATCATACCTGTCATTCAATGCCGTGCATAACACCTCTGGCACGAACGGGCAGGATAGACTCGATCAATTTCACGTTGCGGCCTACGGTAATGCAACTTAGAAGCCGACGAGCATTAACACTAGCGTCATCACGATGAGTACGTTAGTCTCTGACCGTTTGCAAGCCGCAATGCTATAGATGACGGAACAACAAATACAACGTATGAAAAAACGTATTCCCACTCTCCTCGCGACTATGATCGCCAGCGCCTTGTACAGCCAGCAGGGAATGGCTGCAGATCTCGCATCTCAATGTATGCTTGGCGTACCCAGTTACGATCGCCCGTTAGTGAGTGGTAAACCTAACGACCAGCCGGTGACTATCACCGCCGATCACGCGAACGGTAACTACCCGGACAACGCCGTCTTTACCGGCAACGTCGATATTAATCAGGGAAATAGCCGTTTGCAGGCCGATGAAGTCCAGCTTCATCAAAAGCAGCCTGATGGGCAGCCTACACCGGTTCGTACCGTCGATGCACTCGGCAACGTTCACTACGATGATAATCAGGTTATTCTTAAAGGGCCGAAAGCCTGGTCAAACCTGAATACCAAAGATACTAACGTCTGGAAAGGTGACTACCAGATGGTCGGCCGTCAGGGCCGTGGTACCGCAGATGTCATGAAACAGCGCGGCGAAAACCGCTATACCATTCTGGAAAACGGTACCTTTACCTCCTGTCTCCCTGGCTCAAACACCTGGAGCGTGGTGGGTAGCGAAGTGATCCACGACCGCGAAGAGCAGGTAGCGGAGATCTGGAACGCCCGCTTCAAGCTTGGGCCAGTACCTGTATTCTACAGCCCGTACTTACAGCTTCCGGTAGGTGATAAGCGACGCTCTGGCTTCCTGTTACCAACCGCCAAGTATGGCAGCACAAACTATTTCGAGTTTTCGCTACCGTACTACTGGAACATCGCTCCGAATATGGATGCCACCATTACGCCGCACTTTATGGACAAGCGCGGCGGCGTGATGTGGGAGAACGAATTCCGCTATCTGTCGCGAGCAGGTGCCGGTATCTTTGAACTGGATTACCTGCCATCAGACGATGCGTATGCGGGCGAACCAGGTAACCAGGGTAAAGAGTCGCGCCGCTGGTTATTCTACTGGAACCACTCCGGGGTATTGGATCAGGTGTGGCGCTTCAACGTCGACTACACCAAAGTCAGCGATCCAAGCTACTTTAACGATTTCAGTTCAAAATACGGCTCGAGTACCGACGGCTACGCTACGCAAAAGCTGAGCGTCGGTTATGCGGTGCAAAACTTCGATGCCACCGTGTCAACGAAACAGTTCCAGGTCTTCGACCGCAGCAACAGCAACTCCTATTCGGCTGAGCCACAGCTGGATATTAACGCCTACCAGAACGATGTCGGTCCGTTTGATACCCATCTCTACGCGCAGGCGGTGAAGTTCACCAACACCAACAGCACCATGCCGGAAGCAACGCGTCTCCACCTGGAGCCGACCATCAACCTGCCGCTGGGCAACCGTTGGGGGAGCCTCAATACCGAAGCGAAACTGCTGGCAACGCACTATAACCAGAGCAATATCGACGACTACAACAACGACTCGAGCAACGCGAACACGCTGGCCAGCTCGGTCAACCGCACCCTGCCGCAGTTTAAGATTGACGGTAAAATGGTGTTTGAGCGCGATATGGTGCTGAGTCCGGGCTATACCCAGACGCTGGAACCACGTATGCAGTATCTGTACGTGCCGTACCGCGATCAGAGCAAAATCAACAACTACGACTCCACGTTCCTGCAGTCCGACTACTCTAGCCTGTTCCGCGACCGTACCTACAGCGGTCTTGACCGCATCGCCTCCGCAAACCAGTTAACGACCGGCATCACATCGCGTATTTATGATGACGCTGCCGTTGAACGTTTTAACGTTTCTGTTGGTCAAATCTACTATTTCACCGAGTCCCGTACCGGTGATGACAACATTAACTGGGAGAAAAACGACCAAACGGGCTCGCTGGTTTGGGCAGGTGATACCTACTGGCGCATCAGCAACCAGTGGGGCTTACGCAGCGGCGTTCAGTACGATACGCGTCTGAACAACATCTCCACCAGCAGTACAGCCATTGAATGGCGTCGGGACGAAGAGCGTTTAGTGCAGTTGACTTACCGTTATGCGAGCCCGGAATATATTCAGGCAACGCTGCCTACGAGTTATTCCACCAACGATCAGTATCGTGAAGGTATTTCGCAGGTAGGCGCCACGGCAAGCTGGCCAATCGTCGATCGCTGGTCCGTTGTCGGTGCTTACTACTATGACACCAACACCGGTAGCGCCGCCGACCAGATGCTGGGCGTGCAGTACAACTCCTGCTGCTACGCTATCCGCGTAGGCTACGAGCGTAAACTCAACGGCTGGGACTACGACAGCAACAGCAAGACTGGCGGGCAGGCCAAATATGACAACTCCATCGGCTTCAACATTGAGCTGCGTGGTCTGAGCTCCAACTACGGTCTGGGTACCCAGCAGATGCTGCGTTCCAACATCATGCCGTACCAGAGCTCTCTGTAATATCACTGGTTAGACACATCATCCGCATTGCGGTTAATTGAAATGGAAAAAGTATGAAGAACTGGAAAACGCTGCTTCTCGGTATCGCCTTAGTTGCGAATACCAGCTTCGCTGCCCCGCAGGTTGTCGATAAAGTAGCAGCCGTCGTGAACAACGGCGTTGTCCTTGAAAGTGATGTTGATGGTCTGATGCAGTCCGTCAAAATGAACTCCGGCCAGGCGGGTCAACAGCTGCCGGACGATGCGACCCTTCGCCACCAGATCCTGGAACGTCTGATCATGGATCAGATTATCCTGCAGATGGGGCAGAAAATGGGCGTGAAGATCTCTGACGAGCAGCTCGATCAGGCGATCGCCAACATCGCGAAGCAGAACAACATGACGATGGATCAGATGCGCAGCCGTCTGGCCTACGATGGGATGAACTACAACACCTATCGTAACCAGATCCGCAAAGAGATGCTGATCTCCGAAGTGCGTAACAACGAAGTGCGTCGCCGCATCACCGTGCTGCCGCAGGAAGTGGACGCGCTGGCAAGCCAGATTGGCAACCAGAACGATGCCAGCACCGAGCTGAACCTCAGCCACATCCTGGTTCCACTGCCGGAAAACCCAACCTCCGATCAGGTCAACGAAGCGCAGAGCCAGGCCGAATCTATCGTTGAGCAGGCTCGCAACGGCGCCGACTTCGGTAAGCTTGCGATCACCTACTCTGCCGATCAGCAGGCGCTGAAAGGCGGCCAGATGGGCTGGGGCCGTATTCAGGAGCTGCCAGCTATCTTCGCCCAGGCGCTGAGCACGGCGAAAAAAGGCGATGTCGTCGGTCCAATCCGTTCCGGTGTCGGCTTCCACATTCTGAAAATCAACGATATGCGCGGCCAGACGCAGAATATTAATGTCACCGAAACCCACGCTCGCCACATCCTGCTGAAGCCGTCGCCAATTATGACCGACGACCAGGCTCGTGCGAAGCTGGAGCAGGTTGCAGCAGATATCCGCAGCGGCAAAACCACCTTTGAGAAAGCGGCTAAAGAGCTGTCTCAGGATCCAGGCTCTGCTAACCAGGGCGGTGATTTAGGTTGGGCAACGCCGGATATCTACGATCCATCATTCCGCGATGCGCTGATGAAGCTGAACAAAGGCCAGATGAGCGGCCCGGTTCACTCTTCCTTCGGCTGGCACCTGATTCAGCTGCTCGATACGCGTAACGTTGACCGTACCGACGCGGCGCAGAAAGATCGTGCTTACCGCATGCTGATGAACCGTAAGTTCTCTGAAGAAGCAGCGACCTGGATGCAGGAACAGCGCGCAAGCGCCTACGTTAAAATTCTGAGCAACTAATGACGCAACACGCTCGTGTCGTTATCACTCCCGGCGAACCCGCCGGGATTGGTCCGGATCTCGTCATCCAACTGGCCCAGCGCGACTGGCCGCTTGAACTGGTCGTTTGCGCTGATGGCCGCCTGCTCACCGAGCGGGCCACGCTTCTCGGCCTTCCTCTCACGCTATTGCCCTACTCTCCCGAAAACCCCGCTGCACCACAGCGCGCCGGTACGCTCACGCTGTTACCTATCGCCCTGCATGCCGAGGTTACGCCGGGAACGCTCAATGTTGAAAACGGTCGTTATGTTGTTGAAACGCTCGCCCGCGCCTGCGACGGTTGCCTGAGCGGTGAGTTTGCCGCACTGGTCACCGGGCCGGTGCATAAAGGCATTATTAACGATGCCGGCGTCGCCTTTACCGGGCACACCGAGTTCTTCGAAGAACGTGCTGGCGCACCGAAAGTGGTGATGATGCTGGCAACCGAGGAACTGCGCGTCGCGCTGGCGACTACCCATCTGCCGCTGAAAGCGGTGAGCGATGCCATCACACCAGACCTGCTGCGGGAAGTGATTACCATCCTGCACGACGACCTGAAAAACAAGTTTGGCCTTGCCGAACCTCACGTTCTGGTCTGCGGCCTGAACCCGCACGCGGGCGAAGGTGGGCATATGGGTACGGAAGAGATAGACACCATTATTCCGGTGCTGGAAGAGATGCGGGCAAAGGGGATGAATCTAAGCGGGCCGCTGCCTGCCGATACCCTTTTCCAACCAAAGTATCTGGACCATGCCGATGCGGTGCTCGCAATGTACCACGATCAGGGCCTACCCGTGCTAAAATACCAGGGATTTGGTCGCGGCGTGAACATTACGCTCGGTCTACCCTTTATTCGCACCTCCGTTGACCATGGTACCGCCCTCGAACTGGCAGGCCAGGGGAAAGCGGATGTCGGCAGTTTTATTACGGCGCTTAATCTCGCCATCAAAATGATTGTTAACTCTAATGAATAATCGAGTCCATCAGGGCCACTTAGCCCGTAAACGCTTCGGGCAAAACTTTCTCAACGATCAATTCGTGATCGACAGTATTGTTGCGGCCATTAACCCGCAAAAAGGCCAGGCCATGGTTGAAATCGGGCCGGGTCTTGCCGCGCTGACCGAGCCGGTTGGCGAACGTCTTGACGAAATGACCGTTATCGAACTGGACCGCGACTTAGCCGCGCGTCTGCAAACGCACCCGTTCCTGGGGCCGAAGCTGACTATTTATCAGCAGGATGCCATGACCATGAACTTTGGCGAGCTGTCTGAGAAGCTCGGCCAACCGCTGCGCGTGTTCGGTAACCTGCCGTACAACATCTCCACGCCGCTGATGTTCCACCTGTTTAGCTATACTAACGCTATTGCGGACATGCACTTCATGCTGCAAAAAGAGGTGGTTAACCGTCTGGTTGCCGGTCCAAATAGTAAAGCCTATGGTCGTCTGACCGTCATGGCGCAATACTACTGCAACGTGATCCCGGTACTTGAAGTGCCGCCAACCGCGTTCACTCCACCGCCAAAAGTGGATTCCGCCGTCGTTCGTCTGGTGCCGCACAGCACTAAGCCGTACCCGGTAAAAGATGTCCGCGTTCTGAGCCGTATTACGACCGAAGCCTTCAACCAGCGTCGTAAAACTATCCGCAACAGCCTGGGCAATCTGTTCAGCGTTGAGCTGTTGACGGAGCTGGGTGTAGACCCGGCCATGCGCGCGGAAAATATCTCTGTTGCGCAGTACTGCCGGATGGCCAACTATCTGTCAGAGAATGCGCCCTCGAAGGAGAGCTAAACCATGATCGATTCGCCGCGAGTTTGCGTCCAGGTACAGAGCGTCTACATTGAGACGCACTCCCAGCCGGAAGAAGAGCGTTACGTTTTTGCTTATACGGTGACCATTCGCAATCTCGGGCGAAGCGCGGTGCAGCTTCTCGGCCGTTACTGGCTGATTACTAACGGCCACGGTCGTGAAACTGAAGTTCAGGGCGAAGGTGTGATCGGCGTGCAGCCGCACATCGAGCCCGGTGAAGAATATCAATATACCAGCGGCGCCGTGCTGGAAACTCCGCTCGGCACCATGCAGGGTCACTACGATATGGTCGATGTAGACGGCGTGCCGTTCTCCATCGACATTCCCGTTTTCCGTCTCTTTGTTCCCACGCTGATTCATTAAAACATGGCTACATACCTTATTGGCGACGTTCACGGTTGCTTTGACGAGTTAATTGCTCTGCTCGAGCAGGTGGCGTTCACCCCGGACGTCGATACCCTGTGGCTGACAGGTGACCTGGTTGCTCGCGGCCCCGGTTCGCTGGAAGTGCTGCGCTACGTAAAATCGCTGGGCGACTGCGTAAAAGTCGTGCTCGGTAACCACGATCTGCACCTGCTGGCGGTGTTTGCCGGCATCAGCCGCAATAAGCCGAAGGATCGCCTGAACCCGCTGCTGGAAGCGCCGGATGCCGACGAGTTGCTCAACTGGTTGCGTCGTCAGCCGTTGATGCAGGTCGATGAAGAGAAAAAGCTGGTGATGGCGCACGCGGGTATCACGCCACAGTGGGATATGGAAACCGCTAAACAGTGCGCGCGCGACGTTGAAGCCGTGCTCTCAAGCGACTCCTATCCGTTCTTCCTCGATGCCATGTACGGTGATATGCCCAACAACTGGTCGCTGGATCTCTCCGGTCTGGCGCGCCTGCGTTTTATCACCAACGCCTTTACCCGCATGCGCTACTGCTTCCCGAACGGCCAGCTGGATATGTACAGCAAAGAGTCGCCGGAAAACGTGCCTGCGCCGCTGAAGCCGTGGTTTATGCTGCCGGGGCCGATTACCGATGAGTACAGCGTAGCCTTTGGTCACTGGGCGTCACTGGAAGGTAAAGGTACGCCGGAAGGAATTTATGCGCTGGATACCGGCTGCTGCTGGGGCGGGGATTTAACCTGTCTGCGCTGGGAAGATAAAAAGTATTTTGTGCAGCCTTCAAACCGTAAGCTGGCGCCGGGCGAGAGCGAGGCGGTGGCGTCGTAGTTTTGTGCGCCCCATAGAAAAATAAAAACGCCGGGTTTTCACCCGGCGTTTTTTTGTTTTGGTAGCCCGGGCAAGCGAAGCGCCGCCGGGAAAGGCTCGGTCTTAACGACGCTCAAGCACCTCAAAGCAGTAGCTATGAGAGTTCTGCTCATCCGCATCATGGAACTCGCTGAACACCGACTCCCACTGGTCAGGATCGTAATCCGGGAAATGGGTGTCGCCTTCAACTTCCGCATCAATGTGCGTCAGATACAGCTTCTGCGCTTTCGGCAGGAACTGCTCGTATACGCGACCACCGCCAATCACCATAATCTCTTCCACGTCTCCGCAGGCAGCGATCGCTTCATCGACCGATTTCACCCACTGTACGCGGTCATCAGTGCCCGGCTGGCTGCTGATGACGATGTTCTTACGGCCCGGCAACGGGCGGCCAATGGACTCCCAGGTCAGGCGGCCCATTACTACCGGTTTGTTCAAGGTGTTACGTTTAAACCAGGCCAGATCGGCTGGCAGGTCCCAGGGCATGGCGTTTTCCATACCAATAACGCGATCTACCGCTAGTGCAGCAATCAGACTGATCATTGAGTGTGTCCCAGATACGAAAAAAAATTGTCGCCACTATACGGAAAGCTTAATCTTTCGTCGACTGGCAGCCAGGTAAAGAAGAAGAAAATTTTTCGTTTTGCTGGCAAGTCCACGGTAGGTTAAGTGGACAGCCAGCATTACACCTAATACGACATTAGAGCGTCGGCTTTACTTCTGGCTCATCTTCAGGATTGCCGCTGTGTTTTCCCTCTTCCGTGCCCTGCCAGCCGTGGCGCTGAATCACCGACAAGTGGTTGCGATCTTCGTTGATAATCTCGGTCAGCATGGCGCTGGTGCGTTTAAATGCCGCTGCCCGTGAAGTGTCATCGTTTTCCGCCATCTCCACCATCTCTTCCATCAGCTGGGTGTTAAAGCGGCGGAACAGGTCGGCACGCTCGCGCGCCTCATAGGCGCCAAGCCCCAGCGACTCCAGCGCCTGACGCCCCGACTTCAGCGCCCCTTCGAAGGTTTCACGCTCCGGTGCGTCTACCCCGGCCTGACGCAGCTTGATGTAGTGCTCAACGTCGCGGGCGCGTGCAATAATCGTCAGATTCGGGAAGTGCTCTTTCGCCACCTCGGTCAGCTCAAGGCTTGCCTGCGGATCGTCGATGGCGTTAATCAATACTTCCGCTTTCGCTGCCCCTGCTGACTCCAGCAGATCGGCCCGCGTAGCATCGCCGTAAAACACCTTCATATCGAATTTACGCAGCGTATCGACATGGTCCGGGTCGTGATCGAGGACCACCATCTTCACGCCGCTCGACAGCAGTAAGCGGCCGGTGATCTGCCCGAAACGCCCGAAGCCCGCAATAATCACCCGCGGCTGCTCTTCGTCGATTTCATCCGCTTCACGGGCATCGCCCGCGCTGTTGCGTTTTTCCAGGCGGGTCAGCAGCACCAGCAGAATCGGCGTCGCCGCCATCGACAGGGCTACCGCCAGCGTCAGCGCCTTCGCCCATTCTGGATCCAGCACGTTGGCCATCTGCGCGGCGCCAAACACCACGAAGGCAAACTCACTGCCCTGCCCCAACAGCGCCGCAAACCACAGGCGCTGCGAGCGCGGCACCTGGAGCGGTCTGGCAATCAGCCACAGCAGCACGGACTTAATCACCAGGAAGCCGACCAGCAGCGTAATAATGCGCAGCGGGTTATGAATCAGCGTACCAAAGTCGATGGACATCCCGACGCCGATAAAGAAAAGCCCCAGCAGCAGCCCTTTGAACGGCTCGATATCGCTTTCCAGCGCGTGGCGGTACTCCGAGCTTGCCAGCAGTACCCCGGCGAGGAATGCGCCCATCGCCATCGATAGCCCGACCTCTTCCAGCAATAAACCGAAGCCAAAGACCAGGAACAGGGCCACGGCGCTGAATACTTCGCGCAGACCGGAGCGCGCCACGAAGCGTAACAGTGGTCGTGTAACATAGCGCCCCAGCATCACCACCAGCGCCAACGCACCGGCCACCTTCAGCGCCGAGAACGCAAACGCGCCAAGCGTAGTGGAACCGCCGCTGCTCGCCAGCAACGGGATCATCGCCACCAGCGGGATAGCCGCGATATCCTGGAACAACAGCACCGCAAAGGCGCTACGCCCCACCTGCGTCACCGTCAGATTGCGCTCGTTCATCGCCTGCATAGCAATCGCGGTAGACGATAGCGCCAGCGTCATGCCGATAAGCTCCGCCACCTGCCAGCGCAGGCCAAGGAAGATACAGAAGACGCCGATTAACGCGCCGCACAGCACCATCTGCAACAGCCCGCCGCCAAAGACCGAGGCGCGAAGTTTCCAGAGGCGCTGCGGGTCCAGCTCGAGGCCAATCACGAACAGCATCAGCACCACGCCGATTTCAGCAAAGTGCAGAATAGACTCGGCGTCGGTCACCAGCCGCAGACCCCAGGGGCCAATAATGCAGCCCGCAATCAGGTAGCCGAGCACCGAACCCAGCCCCAGACGGACGGCGATGGGCACAATCAGCGCCGCGGAGCCGAGGTAAATCAGCGCCTGTATTAGCGTATGGCTATCCATTGTTGTGCTCCTCCTGCCAGGCCAGTAACCGTTGTTTGTAGTGTCGCGCCTGCGCCTGCAGCGTCTCTTCGTCGCAGATAAACGTACAGTGCACGGCAAACGGCGGCAGCCATTTCATGCCGCAGTACACCGCGGTGGCCTCCAGCGGCTGCCCCAGCACGTCAAAGCCTGGATGTGAGCCAATATCGAAGTGGCTTTCGCCGCCGCCGGTGGTAACCGCCCACATCACACTTTTGCCGTGCAGCGCCGTGCCACCGTGGCCATAGGCCCAACCGTGCGCCAGCACTTTGTCCAGCCACAGCTTCAGCAGCGGCGGCGTGCTGTACCACTGCATCGGGTGCTGCAGAATGACCAGATCGGCACGGGAGAGCGCCTCCTGTTCGGCGGCCACGTCGATATTAAAATCGGGATAGAGGTGATAGAGAGAACGGACTTCAACGCCGTCGAGCGTCCTTACCTGCTCAAGCATCCGCTTATTCGCATGCGAGTGATGCGGATAAGGATGCGCATAAATAATAAGAATCATAATTCGCCTGTCTTACTTCATTATTTTATTCCTGAGTTTAGACAGTTAATGATGACACTTACAGGATCAGTTCACACAACAGCAGGAATTGGGGGGCGTGTGAACCACGCCCCGGCAGGGTCAGGAAGGTTGGTTGGCCGGTTTATCCGCCACCGGCGGTTCGTCAGATGATGCGGTCAGGTCGCACTGTTTTGGCAGGAAGAAGGTGATGGTCCCGGCGATAATCAACGAGCCCGCCAGCGCACACACCGCCACGTTCTGACCATAGAAATAGATCATCACACCGACCAGATACGGCCCGCAGAAGCCACCCAGGTTACCCAGACCGTTGATCACGCCACGCGCGCTGCCCGCCACTTCCGGCATGGCAATACGCCCCGGGATCGACCAGAACGGGCTGGTCGCCGCTTTCAGGAAGAAGCCACAGACCACCAGCGCGATATAGGCCGCCACCACATGGTCGCGCAGCACCACCGAAGCCAGCAGCGCGGCGGCAAAACCGTAGAGCGAGAAGCGAACCCACAAACGCCGCTTCCCGCTGCGGTCGCTGAACAGGGAGATAATGTAGATCCCGGCAAGCGTGGCGATAAACGGCAGGATAGCCAGCACGCCCACGCTCGCCATATTGGCGCCAGTCAGGTTTTTGAGGATGGTCGGCAGCCACAGCGTGTAGCCGTAATCCCCGGTCTGGTAGAAGAAGTTGAGCAGCACCAGCTTCATCAGCCCTGAGTTGCGGAACACTTCCCGCACCGGCGCGTTGCTGACTGGCGCTTCTGACCGTCGAGCCTCTCGTTCGGCGGTCAGCGCGGTAATCAGATATTCACGCTCACGCTCCGGCAGCCAGCGCGCCTCTTCCGGCCGGTCGCTAATCATCAGCCACCATACGGTCAGCACTACCAGCGACAGCAGCCCTTCGATGATAAACAGCCAACGCCAGTCGAGCGCCGAGATAATCGCCCCGGAGACCGGCGCGGTGAGCATACCGCCCAGCGGCGCAAACATCATCACAAAGGCGTTCGCACGGCCAATCTCTTTTTCCGGGAACCAGTTACTGACCATCGTCAGCACCACTGGCAGCATGCCACCTTCGGACACGCCGAGGATAAAGCGCAGCGCCAGCAGTTGGTACTCGTGGGTCACAAAGCCGGTAGCAATCGAGACAATTGCCCACGCCAGCAGCGACCAGGCGATAAAACGCTTACCGCTGCCGTGAACCGCAATACGCCCGCCCGGTATTTGCAAAAAGAGATAGCCAATAAAGAATATCCCACTCGCTACCCCCGCCATCTGGCTGGTAATACCCAGGTCGGACTCCATACCGCCGGGCAGCGCAAAACTGATATTAACCCGGTCCATAAACGAAATAATGCACGCGATGAGAACAGGCGCAATGATGCGCAGCCAGCGAGTGCCAGGTATTTTCTCATTCATCATTCATACTCTCTCTCGAGGGGAAGCCATGCTCAGCACGGCGGAAAGAACCGAGGATTAATCAATGGCATTCGGTAATGGCGTCGCGTTGAAAAAGGCGTCGACATTTTTAAATACCACCTCACTCATCCGTTGACGGGTTTCGTGGGTGGCACTCGCCACGTGCGGCAACAGCACCACGTTATCCATGGCGATCAGCGCCTCAGGCACGTGCGGCTCCTCTTCGTACACATCCAGCCCAGCACCGGCAATGACGCCATTTTGCAGGGCGTGAATCAGGGCTTTCTCATCCACCAACGTGCCGCGCGCGATGTTAATCAGCCACGCGTGTTTTGGCATCACGTTAAACACGCTGGCATCAATCAGCCCGCGGTTTGCCGCGCCGCCTGAAGCGGCAATCACCAGAAAATCGCTTTCGTGGGCCAGGGTGTGCAGGTCGGCGCACCACTGATAGTCAACGTGATTTAGCTTTTTACGGTCGGTGTAGAGGATCTCCATATCAAATCCGCTGGCGCGACGGGCAATGGCCTGGCCGATATTGCCCATGCCGAAAATGCCGATGCGTTTGCCGCTAACCTGAGTCGCCAGCCCCGGCCCTTGTTTCAGCCATTTGCCTTCGCGAACAAATTTATCGCCCTGGCAGAGCTGACGTGCACCTGCCAGCAGCAGCCCCATCGCCAGGTCGGCAACATCGTTGGTCAGCACGCCGGAAGTGATGGTGACGGCAATGTCATGAGCGCGAGTGTATTCAAGGTCCACCGCGTCGGTACCGACACCAAACACCGCCACCAGCCCAGCGTTCGGCAATTGCTCCAGCACGGCGCGGGTGACACCGATATCACCACGGGTGACCACCGCCTGCACCTGATGGCCGACGTCGCGCAAGAAAGCCTGCGGGTCAGTCTGTTCGTAGAGGCGATAGACCTGGAAAGCAGTGGAGAGTTTATCCAGCAGGCCGTCTACGACCGGGGCAATCAACAGTACCGTGTTTGGGTTTGCAGTATTCATCGTGTTACCTGTTTAAGCGTTTAGAAATTTGTTACGCCTATCAAACGGGTTTTCACGATGTCATTTTGCGATCTGCATCACGCCAGATCGTGTTAGAAATCCGTGTTACGGATGGCGTGATCGTGGAAGCAAAAGCCCGCGGGAATGCGGGCTGGGTGGCAACAATTGAATAACATTACAGTGATGGCACACGAAAGCTAAATGGTTTCACCCATCGATAAACGATAGTGCAGGTCAACCTTCTCGATGGTAGGCAACCCTTTTATTTTCTTGATTAAAATCTCGGTAGCGACCTTGCCCATTTCAAAACGCGGGGTCAATACGCTCGCCAGACGCGGGCTCACCACCTGGCCAATTTCCAGCCCGTGGAACCCGGCAATCGCCATCTCCTGCGGCACCGTGATACCCGAAGCGATGCACTCCTGTAACACCCCGACCGCCAGGTCATCGTTGGTGCAGAGAATGGCGTCCATCTCTTTATACATCTGGCGAGCCAGGGTCATCATGCCGGTGCCAATCGACACCGAAGAGACCTTGTTTGGCGCAATGCGCCCAACTGCCAGACCCGCCTCTTCCATCGCCCGGCAGTAGCCCGCATAGCGCTGCTCATCGCGAATATCCGACATCGAGCCAAAATAGATAATCTGCTTTTTGCCGCTGGCCAGCAGCATGTTGGTCATATCCAACCCGGCGCGGTAATTATCAAAGCCCACGTTGATGCGGTCGGCGTTATCCGATAAGCCCATCACCTCGGCAATGGGTATTTTTGCGGCTTTCAGGTATTTCTCCGCCCGCAGCGTATGGACCGATTCGGTTAACAGCAGCGCCTTGACGTTCAGCGCCAGCACGGTAGCAATCTGTTCCTCTTCACGCTGGCTGTCGTAATCGTAGTTCACCACCAGCGTTTGATAGCCGTGGGCGGTGGTGACCGATTCAATGCCTGCCAGCACGTCGGAAAAAATCTGATTATTAAAAGAGGGGATCAGTACGCCAATGCGCGGCGCAACGTTACTACTTATGGCGGGATTGTCGGCATCCGGCTGGTAGCCCACCTCTTCAATCACGCTGGCAATACGTTCGGCAGTTTCCGGCTTCACCTTCTCGGGGGTGCGTAAATAGCGGCTGACGGTCATTTTGGTTACCCCCGCCAGCGCGGCGATATCCTCTAACGTGATGCGTTGTACTTTCATTAGTCCTGCCCGTCATTGGCGAAATCCTGTGGCCTATTATGCCAGCAGGTTACAAAAAAGAGAAAGCGATACCCCATCGTCAAAGCCCCGTATGGCGCGGTTTTCGCCCTGTTTTCCTCTTCAGGATCACACATGCTGTAACCCCTTTTTGTAACATAGTTGAGAGTGATCTTCATCACAGTTTCACCGAGGTAAAAACCGTGAGATAGGGAACATCTTCTTGGCGCATCGGCTCGCAATACAGGACACAGTGATGAACAACTTATTCAGCCTGCAAGGCAAACGCATTTTAATTACCGGTTCGGGACAGGGCATCGGCTACGTGATGGCTCAGGGACTGGCCCAGTACGGCGCGGAAATCATCATCAACGATATCTCCGCAGAGCGTGCCGAGCAGGCCGCGATGAAACTCCGCGACGAGGGTGCCGTCGCCTATACCGCAGTCTTTAACGTCACTGACCCCGAGTCGGTGGAAAACACCATTGCCGATATTGAAACTCGCATCGGCGCTATCGACGTGCTGTTTAATAACGCCGGCATCCAGCGCCGTCACCCGTTCACCGAGTTCCCGGTGAAAGAATGGAACGACGTGATTGCCGTGAACCAGACCGCCGTTTTCCTGGTGTCGCAGGCCGTGGCCAAACGCATGATGACGCGCGGCGCAGGGAAAATCGTCAATATCTGCTCGATGCAGAGCGAACTGGGCCGCGACACCATCACCCCGTACGCCGCCGCCAAAGGCGCAGTCAAAATGCTGACCCGCGGAATGTGCGTGGAGCTGGCGCGCCATAACATTCAGGTTAACGGTATTGCCCCAGGCTACTTTAAAACCGCTATGACCCAGGCGCTGGTCGACGATAAAGCCTTCACCGACTGGCTGTGTAAACGTACGCCAGCCGCCCGCTGGGGCGACCCGCAGGAGCTGGTTGGTGCGGCGGTATTCCTGTCGTCGAAAGCCTCTGATTTTGTGAATGGGCATCTGCTGTTTGTTGACGGCGGCATGCTGGTTGCCGTTTGAGTCGGGAGCAAAACCATGGCAGGACAATGCATTATTTTAATGGGCGTCTCCGGCACCGGAAAAACCACTGTCGGACAAGCACTTTCCCAGGCGCTGGGAGCGAAGTTTATCGACGGCGATGACCTTCACCCACGGGCCAATATCGTCAAAATGGCCGCCAGCCAGCCGCTGGAGGATAGCGACCGCCAGCCGTGGCTGGAACGTATTGGCGATGTGATCTTTAGCCTCGGGCAGAAAAATGAGTCCGGCGTGCTGGTCTGTTCGGCGTTGAAAAAGCGCTACCGCGACCAGCTGCGCGCGGGTAATCCACATCTGCGTTTTCTGTGGCTAACCGGCGACTACGACTGCATCTTGCAGCGTATGCAGGCGCGCAAAGGCCACTTTATGCCGGAAGCGCTGCTGCAAAGCCAGTTTGCCGCACTGGAAGCCCCTGACGATCGCGAGCCGGACATTCTGCCGGTCGATATTTCCGGCGATGTTCCGGGCATTGTTGCCCGTTCGCTCACCCTTTTAGCCCATCAACCCGCATCGGGAGTTCCGGCATGATTATCGACACGCTGTACAACGCGGAGAAAACCGCCTTTTATCCGCAGGTTATCCGCAAGGCGCTACGCGCCGTGATCCAACAGGAACCACACACCCTGCCGCCGGGTAAATATACCGTCGATGGCGATAACCTGTTCTTCAACGTGGTAGAGGGGGAAAGCAAGCCGCTTGCCGAGCAGCGCCCGGAGTACCATCGTCAATATATTGATATTCATATCGTACTGAAGGGTGAAGAGATTATTGGGGCAGGAAATAAAGGGCTGGAGATTATCGAGGACGGCGCCTTTAACGACGCGCATGATATCGGCTTCTGCACGCAAATCAGCAGCGAAACGCTGATTCACCTACACCCAGAGGAGATTGCGATCGTCTTCCCCGGCGAGCTTCACCGCCCAATGAGCAGCCTCAGTGCGGGCGCGCCGCTGCGTAAGATCATTGTCAAAATTAATAGTGCACTGATTTAAACGTTACGGGCCAGCCCCGCACAACACTCGCGGGGCCACGAATAACGTTTAATTATCGAGCTCACCCATCGACCGCACCTGATCGCGGTTGATCTGTTCGGTTTTGCCGGTTTCAGCATTTTTGTACGACACCAGGCCGGTATCCTCATCGACCTGCGGTTTCCCATCAGTGACGATCGTTTTCCCGTCGGTGGTTTTTAACGCCTGGTTGGATGAACACCCAGCAACGGTAAAGAGCGCGCCGGCGGTCAGAATCGCTACGGTAAGTCGCTTATATTGCATCATGTTTCCCTCCTGCTTCTCAGCTAAAATCGTTATCACTCTAACCATTTTAGATTAGCTGGCTGAATGCGAGAGGGAAACCAGAACACTCCGAAGCGGCGCTTTCGCCGATTTTAGCCCCGCTGTTGCTTAAAGCTCACCGCCGCACCGATAAGATTGGCATCATTGCGGTACTGGCAAAGCAGCAGTTTCGGCATAAATTCCGCGAGATCCTTTTCCGCGACCAGATCCGTCAGGCGAGAGGCGATCCCGGCAAAAATAGCATCGCTGGCAGAGATCCCTCCGCCAATCACCAGACAATCCGGATCGTAACAGACCTGCAAATTCAGCAGCCCGACGGCCATCCAGTGATAGAACTGCGCCACTTCCTGTTTCGCAACCTCATCGCCCTGTTCGGCCAGACGGAACACCTCAGCGCCGGAAACGGAATCCAGCTCAAGCGACATCCGTTGCGCGTAGCGCCGCGCCATCGCCACGGCGGTACCCAGCTCGCTGAACGTCTGCCCGCCCTCCAGCGTCATCAGGCCAAACTCACCGGCATAACCATGACTACCGCGACGCAGCACTTTATCTTCAAGGATAGCCCCGCCCACTCCTGAGCCGACGATCACAAACAGCACGTGCCGATAGTCTCGCCCGGCCCCCAACGCCGCTTCGGCAATGCCCGCCGCGTTGGCATCGTTCTCAATGCTGACCGGCAGGCCAAACAGCGCCGTCAGCGCCTCAACAATCGGGAAGTGGTGGATGTAAGGAATGGCACTGAGGCCGCCAATCACGCCGCGTGCGGGGTCTACGCTGCCGGGAGCGCTGATTGCCACGCCCTGAATGTCATAGCGCAGCTGGTACTGGCGACAGATCTCCAGCAACTGGGCCTGCATCTTTTCCCAGCTATCAGGCGTTTTTACTGCCCCCGTATCCGTTAAAGCTTCCTGATGCCAGACGCCGTACTTAATTGAACTCCCACCCCAATCAAATAACAAAATAGCCATATATATTCCGCAGTTATGAGTTATGACAGAAAGAAAGAGGGCTATTATGCCGGGTGAGAGAGTGCTGAAAATTGAGCCCTCTCTCAACATTGAACGGCGCGACAAGTCCGTTTTCCCGCCGCAGGATTTTTATGGTACAAAGTATCAGCTATTTTTTTCAGGGGTTTACCATGTCTGTACCCATCGACATCATTTCCTGTATTACCGACCGCTTTGTCGAACTGACCGCCACCGAAAAACGGATTGCCCAGTTTATTCTCGATGATGTGCAGACGGCGACCACCTTACCAATTGCCGAAATGGCGAAGCTGACAGATACCAGCCAGGCATCGATCACCCGCTTTGCGCGGGCTATTGGCTGTAAAGACGTGCGCGAGCTGAAGGTGAAGCTCGCCCAGTCGCTGGCGGTTGGGCAGCGTTTTATTCTCGATGTGCCAGATCTGGAGGGCGTGCAGGGGATCTACGAGACGATCATCAACGTACTGGAGATGAACCGCCGGGCGCTGGATCCCGACTCGCTCAGCCGCGCCGTCGCGTGGCTAGGCGGCGCGCGACAGATCCTTGCCATCGGCATGGGCGGCGGCTCCACTATCTGCGCCCAGGAGGTGCAGTTCCGCCTGTTCCGCCTTGGTTTACCGGTGGTAAGCCAGAGCGACGGACTGCTGGTGAGAATGATGTGCTCCGCGGTGTCGTCAAACGATGTGGTACTGGCGCTGTCGCTGGGCGGCTATACGCAGGAAGTGGTGGAAAGCGCGGCGATTGCGCGTCAGTACGGTGCGAAGGTGATTGCGATTACCCCGGAGGCGACGCCGCTTGCCGAGCATGCAGATTTGGTATTGCCACTGATCGTGCGGGAAAACGACTATATCTTTAAGCCCAGCACCTCACGTTACGCGATGCTGGCGATGGTGGATGTGCTGGCAACAGAGCTCGCGGTGATGAATAAGGCAGAGACGAAGAATCGTCTGCGGCGGATTAAGCTGGCGCTGGATAGCCATCGTGGCGGGGCGGACCGGCAGCCGTTGGGGGATTAGTGCGGGGGTTTCCCCTCACCCTAACCCTCTCCCCGAAGGGGCGAGGGGACGGTATGTGCGGCCAGAAACTACGGCATTCAAGACGGGCGCGCTTTTCTCCCTCTCCCTTTCAGGGAGAGGGCCGGGGTGAGGGTAAAACCCGCACCCATCCCACAAGTTACTTCACCCGCTCCGCGTTGTAACAGGTCAAATCCACCTCAACCTTACAATCCACCACCAGATCCGCCACGCAGCACACACGCGCCGGCGGGTGGTCGGCAAAGAACTCGCGGAACACCTTGTTGAAAGACTGGAAATAGCGCGCATCGGTCAGATACACCTTCACATGCACCACGTCCGCCAGGCTGTATCCCGCGTCCTGCATAATATCCACGCAGTTCTGGATGGCCAGACGAGACTGTTCAATAATTCCCCCCTCCACCACTTCGCCGTCTTTCATCGGCGTTTGCCCGGAGACATACAACCAGCCACCAGCCTCTACGGCCTTGGCAAAGGGCAGAGACTGCCCGCCGGTCCCAGTGCTATCGCCGACGCCATAACGTTTAATACTCATTGTTGCTGCTCCTTAATTTTGCCGGCGGACCGGCGTAAGAATCGCCCGGCGCGCCCGATAACGTTGTGATTGTGCCCGTAGCTCATGACACCGTTAACCATCACCACGTCAATACCAGCGGCGGGCTGCTGCGGGTCGCTAAAGCTCGCGACATCGCGAATGGTCTCTGGGTCGAACAACACCAGATCGGCAAAGTAGCCACGCTTGATAAACCCGCGGTCGGTAAGCTGAAAACGCACCGCCGACAGGCCGGTCATCTTGTGCACCGCGATGGTCAGCGGGAACAGTTTTTCATCGCGGCTGTAGTGCCCCAGCACGCGTGGGAACGCGCCCCACAGGCGGGGATGCGGCATTGGGTCATTGGGTAAGCCGTCCGAGCCGACCATGGTCAGCGGATAGCGCAGCACCCGCTGTACGTCCTGCTCGTCCATGTTGTAGTAAATCGCCCCGGCAGGCATCAACCGCCTGCCCGCCTCTTCCAGCGTCAGCGACCAGCTTTGCGCAATCTGCTTTAAGGTTTGCCCGGCCATCTCCGGATGCGGCGTCGACCAGGTGATAACGATGTCGAAATCAGCGGTGATCTGCTTCATATCCAGCGTCGATGAACTGGCAGAGTATGGGTAACAGTCGCAGGCGACCTCCTGCTGTTCGCGGGCTTTATCGAACCGCGCCAGGGTTTCCACAGTGCGCCCCCAGTTGTTGGCTCCGGCACATTTGTGGTGCGACACCACCACCGGCACCTTGCCGTGGCGGCCAATACGGAACGCTTCGTCGAGCGCATCGAGAATGGGTTCAAATTCCGAGCGTAGATGAGTGGTATAGATACCGTTCTCTGCCGCCAACTCTTCCGCCAGCGCCATCACCTCTTCGGTCGTCGACTGGAAGGCGGAGGCGTAGGCTAACCCAGTGCTGAGGCCCAACGCACCCTGCTGAAGCGCCAGCCGCAGCTGTTCACGCATGGCATGAATCTCCGCCTCATTGGCCGGGCGGAACAGAGAATCCATCTGATTATTACGCAGCGCGGTATGACCCACCAGCGTGCCAACGTTCACCGCCGGACGCGCCTGCGCGACGGCGTCTGCGTAGGCGTTAACCGTCGGGTAGATAAACTGTTCCGCATTGCCCAATAAGTTCATCGGATCCGGCACCGCGCCTGCGATCGTCGCCCCCGCAGCGCTGATCCCGCAGTTACCGACGATCACCGTGGTCACGCCCTGGCTGATTTTGGGCAGATACTCCGGCATGCGGATCACGTTAATGTCATCGTGGGTGTGAACATCAATAAACCCCGGCGCCAGCACGCGGCCGGTGCCGTCAATCTCATGCTGCGCCTGCCCGTCGATAGCGGGCGCTATCTCCACAATGCGATCGCCCTTGATGGCAACATCGCCGCGATACTGCGGGCCGCCGCTACCGTCAATAACCGTGACGTTCCTGAACAGATAATCGAACTGCATCTCTTTTCTACCCCTGACGTTTCCTGCCTTGAATTTGACCATTTACAAGCGCTGAAAACAGTGAAAGACTACACAAATCACGCATCAATTAATGATACTTTTATTCATTAAAATCAACACCAATAATAAAAATCATTTATTTACAATGATATAAACAATCAAATCTTCATGATATAAGCTAAAAACCGTAAGGATTTATGTTATGAAATACCAATCAAATCTTATCGTACCCCACAAATCAGCCACGCTATTTAGCCCGACCAACATCCTTAACGAAGATGTCTGCCTGCCTGCTGCGATCATCAAAAAAACGGCGTTGGACAACAATATCCAGTGGATGCAGCGCTACGCCGATGCACGGGGCGTGTCGCTGGCACCACACGGTAAAACCACCATGACGCCGTGGATCTTCTCCCGGCAGCAGCAGGCGGGAGCCTGGGCAATCGGTGTTGGCAGCGCCTGGCAAGCCAGCGTTGCGGCAGCCAGCGGTATCCGTCGTGTGCTGATGGTTAACCAACTGGTCGGCAAGGCCAATATGGCGCTGATTGCAAAGCTCAAATCGGCGTATCCCGCCGTGGATTACCTGTGCTGCGTCGATAGCATCGATAACGCCCGCGTGCTCTCGGCGTTCTTCGCTGCACAAAACCAGACGCTGGATATCCTGCTGGAGCTAGGCGTACCGGGCGGCCGCTGTGGCTGTCGCTCCACAGAACAGGCGCTCGCACTCGCCGAACAGATAGCCACCCTACCGGCGCTGCGCCTGCGCGGCCTTGAGCTGTATGAAGGCGTGCTGCACGGCGATAACCCACAGCCGAAGGTGGAAGCGCTGCTGCGCGATGCCGCCGCGCTGGCCTGCCAGCTTGAGCGCTATGTCGTGGGCGAGTTTATCCTCACCGGCGCGGGCTCCGTGTGGTATGACGTGGTGTGTAACGTCTGGCTTGCCGAGCCGAAACCGGCCAACTGCCGGGTGGTCATCCGCCCCGGCTGCTACATCACTCACGATGCGGGGATCTATCTGGAAGCGCAGGACGCCATCATCGCGCGCGATAAGACGGCCTGCGATCTCGGCGGCGATCTGGTCTCTGCGCTGGAACTGGTGGCGATGGTACAGTCGGTACCGGAAAGCGGCCGGGCGATCGTCAATTTCGGCAAGCGCGACAGCGCGTTTGATGCCGGGTTACCGCAGCCAGTAGCACATTATCGCGCGGGGAAAACGGTTGAAATGGCGACGAACAGCATTGAAACCACGGGAATTATGGACCAGCACGCCATGTTGAAGCTTGCACCGGGCGTTGACGTGAAGGTGGGGGATATTCTGGTATTCAGCACCTCACACCCTTGTCTGACGTTCGATAAGTGGAAGGCGCTGCTGCTGGTTGATGACGAGTACAACGTGCTGGAAACGTTAGAGACGGCGTTCTGAGCCCCCGGCGTCGCTGCGCCGGGCTACATGCCGGGCGCAACGATGCAAACTCACATCGAATCACATATCAAATCGACAATCATCAGCGACCCGTAACGCGAGTCGTTAAGCGGTAGCGTGACGTTTTGCTGATGGCTGAGCGCACTCTCCTGCTGGCCAATTACGATAATATCCGCCCCCGCCCACCGCGCCTGATGCACGGCGGCAATCAGCGCGCTGCCCGGCGGCGTACCGGCAAAGACGACCAGCACCTGCCCGGCACCGAGCATCGAGGCAGTAATCCCCATCAGCGCCGGATCCTGGCAGACGTTGGCCGGGAAACCCTGCGTTAACAGACGGTACTGCAACAGGCTGGCAAAAGGGTTATCAGCGGTGCTGGCGCTAAAGATATGCACCGCTTTCGCCTGCTTGAGCAGGCTTGCTGCACGCTCCACCGACGTGGGCGACAGCTCGTGAAGCTGCGCGTTCAGCGAATACTGAATCTGGTTAAGCCGCTCGCGCCACGGCCCCGGCATATCACCGCTGGCAACCGGCGCGCTGGCCTGCGCCAGCTTCATGCGCAAATCGCGAATATCATCACAGCCTGCCGCGCGGGCAAAACGCGTGATGGTGGCCGGACTCACGCCTGCAGCCGTCGCCAGCTGATCGATGGTGGCGGAGGCTGCAAACGCCACGTCGCTGAGGATCGTCTGCGCCACGCGGGACTCCTGCTGGCTAAAATCCTGCAGCCGCTGGCGAATCAGACTCAGAATGTCATCGCTGCCCTCGCGACCAATAGAGTGAGAAAAGCGATCGAGGATCTCACTGCCGATCCCAGCGTTTTTCGCCAGCTTCTGTAGCGTACCGGTGTCCACCCATGCCGCGTCGCCCAGCATCGGCGCCGCCGTCGTTTTCAAACGATTCTCCTGCTGCTGATGTCGCACCTGGCCAATAAAATCATTGAGATCGGCGCAGCCAATGCTGCGCGAGAAATGCTGTAACGTTGCGGGGCTCACACCCGCCTTTGCCGCCAGCTCCTCGATGGATGCCTCAGGGATCTGGGCAAAATTATCGAGGAAAAAGCGCGCCAGCCGGGATTCCTGCGCCGGCAGGCCCGATAGCCCATTCACCAGCTGATAAACAATATCCATAACCAGAGAGTCCTAATGTCGGCAAATGCTGCTCGTTAAAAACATCATAATTTATTGAAATTATTTTTCAATTCATTCGATCAACAGAACGAATCTTAGTCGCCATCTGAGCGAGAAATATTGTTTTTCCTTACCGCGATCACACTTTAACGTCGACAACATACCGTAAAGCAATATTTTAACAGCGATCACACTCATGAAAATAATTTTCATACATGCTACGTAAAACGACTAATGTGTGAAATATGTTTTCAAGTGAGAGGAATGTTGTCATGAAAAAGATCATGTTGTGCTGCGCCGCCGGAATGTCCACCAGCATGCTGGTACAGAAGATGCGTACCGAAGCGGAAAAACGCGCGTTGGCGGTCGAGATTAATGCTTATCCGGTTGCCGAAATCGAAAGCATGCTGCCCCAGGCCGACGTGGTGCTGCTCGGCCCGCAGGTACAGTTTGAACTCTCTCGTCTGCGCGAGCTGTCTGCACCATTGGGCAAACCGGTCGAAGTGATCGACATGATGGACTACGGCACCATGCGCGGCGACCGCGTACTCGATAAAGCGATCCAACTGATGGCCTAAGGGCTCGGAGAGGACAATGAAAATTACCGTGATTGGCGGGGGCAGCAGCTATACCCCGGAACTGGTTGAAGGATTAATTGCGCGTCATGCTTCCCTGCCAATGGCGGAACTGGCGCTGGTTGACGTCGAAGCAGGCCGTGAAAAAGTAGACATTATTGCCGCGCTCGCCCGCCGTATGCTCGATCGCAACGGTCTGGAGACGGTCAAGGTCTCCGTACACTTCGATGCTGATGAAGCAATTACCGGCTCAAGCTTCGTGCTCACCCAACTGCGCGTAGGCCAGCTACCGGCTCGCGCCGCCGATGAGCGTCTGGGTTTAAGTCACAAACTGCTGGGCCAGGAAACCACCGGCGTGGGCGGCTTCGCCAAAGCACTGCGCACCATTCCCGTGATACTGGATATCGCCAAACGCGTCGAGCGTCTGGCACCGAATGCCTGGATCATCAACTTCACCAATCCGGCAGGTATCGTCACTGAAGCGGTATCTCGTCACAGCAAAGCGAAGATTATCGGCCTGTGCAACGTGCCAGTGACGATGCACCACATGATTGCCGACATGCTGAAGCTGCCTTACGGCGACGTCTCGCTGCGCTTTGCTGGCCTGAACCATATGGTTTGGGTGCATCAGGTGCTGGCAGCGGGTCGCGATGCGACCGACGAGGTTATCGAGATGCTGTGCGACGGCGAACAGCTGTCGATGAACAACATCAAGGCCATTCCATGGCCACCGGAACTGCTGCGTGCGCTGCGTGCCATTCCCTGCCCGTATCACCGCTATTTCTGGCAGACCCGTACCATGCTGGAAGACGAACTGGCGGATGCCGACAGCAAAGGCACTCGCGCCGAGCAGGTAATGAAAGTCGAAGCGTCGCTGTTCAAACTGTACGCCGACCCGAATCTGGACAAGAAACCAGAGGAGCTGAGCCAGCGCGGCGGTTCGTTCTACTCCGAAGTAGCCGTACAGCTGATTAACGCACTGCACAACAATCTTGGCATTGAGATGGTGGTAAACACCGCCAATAACGGTGCCATTCAAGGACTGCCGGACGACGCGGTGATAGAGACCAACTGCCTGATTGATGCGCTGGGTGCGCATCCGCTGGCCTTTGGCAAACTGCCGCCGCTGATGAACGGCCTGACCCAGCAGGTGAAGGATTTTGAGCGTCTGACCATTGATGCCGCCGTATATGGCGATAAGCAAAAAGCGCTGCTGGCGCTGGTCGCTAACCCGCTGGTCGCCGATGTGAATCTGGCGTCGGCGCTGGTCGATGAAGTATTAACCATCAATAAAGCGTGGCTGCCGCAGTTTAGCCAACCATAAATAAAACAATAGCCCGGTCGGCAACGTCTGCACCGGGCAGGGGGTGTCTGTGAATAAGTCGATAATAGATAAATACGTTTTACCGACCGCGCTCAAAATCGCCGGACAAAAACATGTACTTTCGGTGCGTGACGGGATCATCCTGAACATGCCGTTTATGCTGATAGGTTCGTTCTTTCTGATCTTCGCCTATCTGCCGGTGCCGGGTTACGGCACGCTGATGACCGAGCTTTTCGGCCCAACGTGGCAGGAAAAAGTGCTCTATCCGGTGAAAGCGACCTACGACATCATGGCGCTGATCTCCAGCTTCGGTATCGCCTACCGTCTGGCAGAGAAGTACCGCACCCTCGACCCGTTGACCGCCGGGGCTGTCTCCCTGGTGGCCTTCGTGATGACCATTCCACAGCACATCATGTTTACCCCGGCGGGTAGCGATGTGGCGCAGCTGGTGAAGGGCGTGATGCCGATGGGCCAGATTGGCAGCCAGGGGCTGTTCGTCGCTATCCTGATTGCCCTGCTCTCAACCGAAATCTACCGCTTCGTTAACGACCGCAACCTGGTGATTCGCATGCCGGAAGGCGTTCCACCGGCGGTAGCAAAATCGTTCCTCGCCCTGATCCCTGGCTTCTGCGTGCTGGCGGTGGTGCTGGCACTGCGCCTGCTGGTTGAAGCCACGCCGTTTGGCGATATCAACACCATGATTACCGAGTTGGTCGGTATTCCGATGAGCCACGTCGGCGGTTCGCTGCCGGGGATGATTATTTCGGTACTGCTGATTGGCATTCTGTGGATGCTCGGCCTGCACGGCGACACCATCGTGCTGGTGTTTATCCGCCCGGTCTGGCTCAGCAATATGTCCGAAAACCTGGAAGCGTTTCAGAATGGCCTGCCAATCCCCCACATTATTACCCAACAGTTCTACGATCTGTGGATTGCGCCGGGCGGTACCGGGGCGCTGTTAGGGTTGGTTATCTTTATGATCCTGCGCAGCCGCAGCGTGCAGATGAAGCAGCTCGGTAAAATTGCCGCACCGGGCAGCCTGTTTAACATCAGCGAGCCGATGGTGTTCGGTATTCCAATCGTGATGAACCCGTACCTGGTGGTGCCATTTATCCTGACCCCGGTGGTGCTGGTGATTGTCTCCTACGTGGCGATGACCACCGGTTTAGTAGCCAAACCGGCCGGGATTGCGCTGCCGTTTACCACGCCGATTGTGGTCAGCGGGTACCTGGCGACCGGCGGGCATATCTCTGGTTCAGTGCTGCAAATCGTCAACCTCGGGATTTCGCTGGTGATGTATTACCCGTTCTTCCGCATCTGGGATAACCTGAAATTCCGCGAAGAGCAGGCCAGCAAGTCGCAACAGAGCGCGGCGACGATGCCAGCAACGGAGCAGTAAATCGTCAATACTCGTAGCCCGGCGGCGCTTCGCCTGGACGGGCTACAAAAACAAAAACGCCGGGCAGTTGCCCGGCGTTTTATTTTATCGCTCGCACTTATTTTTTAATCTGTGCGTGCATTTCCTGGACGGAAGTCACTTTGTCTTTGGCATCCGCATTCAACGCCATCGCCGTCGCGAAACCGCCGTTCAGGGTGGTGTCGTAATGCACCTTGTACTGCAGCGCGCTGCGGCGAATCAGCTTGGAGTCTTCAATCGCCTGACGACCTGCGGTGGTGTTGATGATGTAGGTGTATTCGCCATTCTTGATACGGTCCTGAATGTGCGGACGACCTTCATGCACCTTGTTCACCAGACGCGGGTTGATACCAGCTTCGCCCAGCACAATCGCAGTACCGTGGGTCGCATCCAGTTCGAAGCCCTGTTTCAGCAGCTTAGCGGCCAGGTCAACCACGCGCTCTTTGTCGCCTTCGCGAACGGAGAGCAGCGCACGGCCCTGTTTCTTCATAGTGGAGTTACTGCCCAGCTGTGCCTTAGCGAACGCTTCCGCGAAGGTACGGCCCACGCCCATCACTTCCCCGGTAGAGCGCATTTCTGGCCCTAACAGTGGGTCAACGCCTGGGAATTTGTTGAACGGCAGCACCACTTCTTTCACCGAGTAGTACGGTGGGATGATTTCTTTGGTCACGCCCTGCTCGGTCAGGGTTTTCCCTGCCATCACACGCGCCGCCACTTTCGCCAGCGGTACGCCGGTCGCCTTGGAGACGAACGGTACGGTACGCGCCGCACGTGGGTTGACTTCAATCAGGTAGACTTCGTTGTCTTTCACTGCAAACTGCACGTTCATCAGGCCGCGTACCTGCAGTTCGAAGGCCAGCTTCTGCACCTGCTCACGCATCACATCCTGAATTTCCTGGCTCAGCGTATAGGCTGGCAGGGAACACGCGGAGTCACCGGAGTGAACACCCGCCTGCTCGATGTGCTCCATGATACCGCCAATCAGCACCATTTCGCCGTCGCAGATAGCGTCGACATCGACTTCAATCGCGTCGTCGAGGAAGCGGTCCAGCAGCACCGGCGCGTCGTTGGAAACGCTGACGGCGGTCTGGAAGTAACGTTTAAGGTCGACTTCGTCGTAGACGATTTCCATCGCACGGCCGCCGAGTACGTAGGACGGGCGCACCACCAGCGGGTAGCCAATCTCTTTCGCCTTCTCAACCGCTTGTTCAATCGCGGTCACGGTGGCGTTCGCCGGCTGCTTCAGCTTCAGACGGTCAACCGCATGCTGGAAGCGTTCACGGTCTTCCGCACGGTCGATGGCATCCGGGCTGGTACCGATAACCGGTACGCCTGCGGCTTCCAGCTCACGCGCCAGCTTCAGCGGGGTCTGGCCGCCGTACTGTACGATAACGCCCTTCGGCTTCTCGATGCGCACGATTTCCAGCACGTCTTCCAGGGTGACCGGCTCGAAGTACAGACGGTCGGAAGTGTCGTAGTCGGTAGAGACGGTTTCCGGGTTACAGTTGACCATGATGGTCTCGTAACCGTCTTCGCGCAGCGCCAGTGAGGCGTGTACGCAGCAGTAGTCGAATTCGATGCCCTGACCGATACGGTTCGGGCCGCCGCCGAGGACCATGATTTTATCGCGGTCAACGGACGGGTTGGACTCGCACTCTTCTTCATAGGTGGAGTACATGTAAGCGGTGTCGGTGGCGAATTCTGCCGCACAGGTATCCACACGCTTGTAGACCGGGTGCAGGTTGTACTGGTCACGCAGCTTGCGGATTTCCGCTTCGCGCACGCCCGCCAGTTTAGCCAGACGCGCATCGGCAAAGCCTTTGCGTTTCAGGTGGAACAGGAAGTCAGCATCGAGGCCGTTGATGCCCACTTCCGCCACTTTCTCTTCCAGACGCACCAGCTCTTCAATCTGTACCAGGAACCAGCGGTCGATGTTGGTCAGGTTGAACACGCCGTCGACGGAGAGGCCCGCGCGGAAGGCATCGGCGATGTACCAGATACGCTCAGCGCCCGCGTCTTTCAGCTCACGGCGGATTTTAGTCAGCGCTTCAGGGTCGTCGAGGCTTACTTTCGGGTCGAAGCCGGTCGCGCCCACTTCCAGGCCGCGCAGCGCTTTCTGCAGGGATTCCTGCTGCGTGCGGCCAATCGCCATCACTTCACCGACAGATTTCATCTGCGTGGTCAGACGGTCGTTCGCGCCAACAAACTTCTCGAAGTTGAAGCGTGGAATCTTCGTCACAACGTAGTCGATGGACGGCTCGAAGGACGCAGGGGTACGGCCGCCGGTGATGTCGTTCATCAGTTCGTCGAGGGTATAACCCACCGCCAGCTTGGCCGCCACTTTCGCAATCGGGAAGCCGGTTGCTTTGGAAGCCAGCGCCGAGGAGCGGGATACGCGTGGGTTCATTTCGATAACAATCAGACGACCGTCTTTCGGGTTCACCGAGAACTGTACGTTAGAACCGCCGGTTTCGACGCCGATTTCACGCAGTACCGCCATCGAGGCGTTACGCATGATTTGGTATTCTTTGTCGGTCAGGGTCTGCGCTGGCGCCACGGTGATGGAGTCACCGGTGTGGATGCCCATCGCATCGAAGTTTTCGATAGAGCAGACGATGATGCAGTTGTCGTTCTTATCGCGCACCACTTCCATCTCGTACTCTTTCCAGCCGATCAGCGATTCATCAATCAGCAGCTCGTTGGTTGGCGAGAGGTCCAGACCGCGTTCACAGATTTCTTCGAACTCTTCGCGGTTGTAGGCGATACCGCCACCGGTGCCGCCCATGGTGAAGGACGGACGAATGATGCACGGGAAGCCGACATCAGCGGCAACCGCCAGCGCTTCTTCCATGGTGTGCGCGATACCGGAACGGGCGGTGTCGAGGCCGATTTTCTTCATCGCCACGTCGAAACGGCGGCGGTCTTCTGCTTTATCAATCGCGTCGGCGGTAGCACCAATCATGGTCACACCGAACTCTTCGAGCACGCCCTGACGCTCCAGCTCCAGCGCGCAGTTCAACGCGGTCTGGCCGCCCATGGTTGGCAGAACTGCATCCGGACGCTCTTTTTCGATGATTTTGCGTACCACTTCCCAGTGAATCGGCTCGATGTAGGTCGCATCGGCCATTTCCGGGTCGGTCATGATGGTGGCTGGGTTGGAGTTCACCAGAATGACGCGGTAGCCCTCTTCACGCAGCGCTTTACACGCCTGGGCACCGGAGTAGTCAAACTCACACGCCTGACCGATAACAATCGGGCCCGCGCCCAGAATCAGGATACTTTTTATGTCTGTACGTTTTGGCATGGCTCTTATTACTCCTGATTATTTCGCGGACTGACGGTATTGCTCAATAAGCTCGATAAAGTGGTCGAACAGCGGCGCCGCATCGTGCGGACCTGGGCTCGCCTCTGGGTGGCCCTGGAAGCTGAACGCCGGTTTATCGGTACGGTGAATCCCCTGCAGGGTACCGTCGAACAGAGATTTGTGGGTCACGCGCAGGTTGGCTGGCAGCGAATCTTCATCAACCGCAAAACCGTGGTTCTGTGCGGTGATCATCACCACGTTCTTGTCCATATCTTTCACCGGGTGGTTACCACCGTGGTGACCAAACTTCATCTTGATGGTCTTCGCACCGCTCGCCAGCGCCAGCAGCTGATGGCCGAGGCAGATGCCAAATACCGGCACATCGGTCTGGAGGAATTTTTCAATTGCGTCGATAGCGTAGTCGCACGGTGCCGGGTCGCCAGGGCCGTTAGACAGGAACACGCCGTCTGGATTCATCGCCAGGACTTCTTCAGCGGAGGTTTTCGCCGGCACTACCGTCAGGCGGCAGCCGCGGTCAACCAGCATGCGCAGAATGTTGCGCTTCGCGCCAAAGTCGTAGGCCACCACGTGGAACGGCAGCTCTTCTTCAGATTTCGCTTCCGGCAGGTCACCCGCCAGCGTCCAGCTACCCTGCGTCCAGCTGTAGGCTTCAGCCGTGGTCACTTCTTTTGCCAGGTCCATCCCATTTAAGCCCGGGAACGCTTTGGCTTTTTCTAAGGCCAGCGTAGCATCCAGGTTATCGCCTGCGATGATGCAGCCGTTCTGAGCGCCCTTCTCGCGCAGCAGTCGCGTCAGCTTACGGGTATCGATATCGGCAATCGCCACAATGTTATGGCGCTTGAGGTAAGAAGAGAGGTCTTCGGTGTTGCGGTAGTTGCTGGCAATCAGCGGCAGGTCGCGAATAACCAGACCCTGAGCGTGAACCTGAGAGGACTCTTCATCGGCGGCGTTGGTGCCGACATTACCAATATGGGGATAAGTAAGGGTGACGATTTGGCGAGAATAGGAAGGATCAGTGAGGATTTCTTGATAACCGGTCATTGAAGTATTGAAAACGACTTCCCCAACCGCCGAACCCGTTGCCCCGATGGCCCGACCGTAAAACTGGGTTCCGTCTTCCAGAACCAATAGCGCTGACTTAATCAAAACACCCTCCAGAGAATATTTACTCGCTTTATTTGCATATTAATTCATAACAATGGCACAAATCAATGCAAATCTGCTTACCGACGTATTTCTGGCAAACGGCGGCATTCTAGAGATAGCCTCGGCAAATGTCTACCTTAAAGGACAATTTTTATTATTATTTTGCGCCACTGATGTGACAGCAAGGCGATAGCCATCAAAAAGATCAACTAACTCATTGTAGAAAACGCTTGCGGGGCAGGAAGAGTGTTAAATTTCACTGAGGGGAGTAAAAAAGTAGACCAGATGGTCAAAATTTACATTTAACCAACACATTCAAGCCTGATAAGTTATGAAAACAAGTCTTTCATAAACAAATCACAAAAAAAAGACAAAATAAAAGGGCAATAAAATATTGCCCTGTGTAATCAAGTAATTATGACTACAATAACCACATCACGATGGGTAATAAATACTTATAATTCATTCAAATTCAGCACATCACGCATGTCAAAAAGACCATTTGACTTTGTTTTTAGCCACAATGCCGATCTGACCGCACCGTTGGCAAACGTCATGCGGCTGGAAGCCTTGTGTGTGATCTCTACACGCTCGCCAATATCGGCAAACATCGCGGTGTGTTCACCGACAATGTCACCTGCGCGAACGGTGGCAAAACCAATGGTGCCCGGCACGCGTTCGCCGGTATAACCTTCGCGCGAGTAGACCGCGCAGTCCTTCAGATCTTTATCCAGCGCCCCGGCGATCGCTTCACCCATTGCCAGCGCCGTACCCGATGGCGCATCGACTTTGTGGCGGTGGTGCGCTTCAATAATTTCGATATCGGTATAGTCGCCCATTACCTTGGCCGCTTTCTCCAGCAGCTTGAGCATGACGTTTACGCCAACGCTAAAGTTGGCCGCGAAAACGATCGCAATCTCTTCTGAAGCCTCGCGAATGGCCTGTTTACCGGCATCGTCAAAGCCGGTGGTACCAATGACCATACCTTTGCCGTGCTGGCGGCAAAACGCCAGATGCGCAAGTGTGCCTTCCGGGCGGGTAAAATCGATGAACACGTCAAAATCATCTTTTACCGCATCCAGGCTGCTCTGAACGGTGACGCCAGACTTGCCTGCGCCCGCCAGTTCACCGGCATCGCTGCCCAGTAAAGAAGAGCCTTCACGCTCCAGCGCGGCCCCTAATTGAACCCCTTCCATCGCCAGGGTTGCCTGGATTAACTGCCGTCCCATGCGGCCGCCAGCGCCAGCAATGGCGACGCGGATTTGTGCATCATGCATAGCTATTCTCTTTTGTTAAAATTGCGTAAATCGTTTTCAGAGTAACCAGCCCGCTGCAGGGTCGCCAGCCGAAAACGCCCATAATTAGAATTTAATGATAAACAGAGAGGAATATCAGTAAAAGACATGATTCATCCCGCAGGATGAATCATTGCCGCAGCAAAGGAAAGAAGTCAAACTCGCTCGGGATGGCGAGAAGAGGTGGGGAAACCGCGGGAAAACCGAGCAGTGGCCAGCGAATCCGCTAAGATAATTTCGCGACGTCGGTTTTATGCCTCGAGCGTATAGTTGACGATCATCTGCCCCTTTTTCATCTTCACCTGGGTAATCGTGACCGGCCCAATCTCAGAAAGATGGGCAACGTGCGTCCCGCCGCACGGGTAAGCCGGGAGATGGCCAAAGCCAACCTGCCGCAGTCCGCCAGAGAACGTCACCTGGCGGGCGAGATTTTCCGCCTGCCAGGCGCTGATTTTCGCCAGCAGCGACAGCACATCCGGCAACGCGCCGTTTCCACCAGCGGCGAAAGTAATACGCCCCTCATTGGGCCAATGATGCGCTTTGACCGGGTGCCAGCCGTACTCTGTCCCCGCCTGGCCGATCAGGTGCCCGGCGGAATGCAGCCGAGTGTGAAGCTTGCGCTGCGCGGCATCCACGCGCAGATTCACTGCGCCGGGGGATAATGGTTTTGCCACGATATGCAGCACATCGTCACCGCGCGCAAGCACTGCCTCAACCGGCTCATTGTCAATCCAGCCCACATCCGCAGGCTGCCCGCCGCCCTGCGGGTGAAACAGGGTGCTATCCAGCACCACCGCATACAGCCCGTCGTGCTCTAGCGTACAACTCAGCACGTTGGCCCGGCCTTCAGTGTCATCACAGGTGTAATAAAGACGTTCAGTCATGGTTGTTCTCCTCTTAATGAGAAGAGTATATTCACTTTATCAACGGCGATAATCCTGTTCACATTCAATGCTTCTTTGCCCGGTACGCACAAATGAACCCTAACCTTCTGCCCGACCTTGCCACCTTTGTGTTGATTATCGACCAGGGCAGCTTTACCGCGGCGGCAAAAGCCGCTGGAGCCACGCCTTCCGCCATTAGCCGCAGCGTGTCGCGCCTGGAACAGGCCCTGGGCAGTAAGTTGCTGCATCGCACCACCCGCAAGCTAGCATTGAGCGAGACGGGGAAAATGGTGTACGAACACGCGCAGGAGATGCTGAATGCCGCGCAGATGGCGATGGACTCCGGCAGTAGCCGTCAACAAGTGACACAGGGTAAATTGACCGTTAGCGTACCGAAAGCGGTGGGACGTTTTGTGATTCACCCGCTGATGGCCGAATTCCTTGAGCGCTACCCGGACGTAGACGTGTGCTTACGTCTTGAAGACCGCTATATGGATTTGATTGACGACGGCGTCGACCTGGCGCTGCGAATCAGCCAGTCACCCTCCCCCGGTCTGTACGGTAAAGCACTGATGCCGGTCAGCCATGTCATTTGTGCAACCCCGGCGTATTTGCGTCAGCACGGCATACCAGACACGCCGCAGGCATTGCGCCACCATAGCTGTATCAGCCTCGGTGAAACACCCGCCGATGCACGCTGGAAATTCCGGCTTGGCGAGAAGAGCGAGACGATTCAAACTCGCGGACGCTACGCCGCCAACCATACCGGCGTGCGGCTGGATGCGGTGAAAAACCATCTCGGCATCGGCAGCCTGCCGCTATTTACCGCGCGGGAAGCGCTGGCTAACGGTGAGATTGTGCAGGTACTGCCGGAGTGGGAGTTTATCAGCGACTACAGCGGCGATCTGTGGCTGTTATGGACGCGTAACCAGCATATGCCCGCCAGAATGCGGGCGATGATTGATTATCTGAGCGAAAAGCTACCGCAGCGCTATGACTGACAAACGCTTAGCACCAAATGCCGCAGCCAGCGGTGCGCGGAGTCGACGTCCATACGCGGGTGCCACATCTGCGAGACGGTAATTTCAGGTGTCTCTACCGGCAGCGTAAATGAAGAATACCGCTCGGTTCCAATACGGTTCTGTAGCCCCATAAACCAGGACAATGGCACCTGCGCAATCAGGTCGGTATCCTGCACAACCGCCAGCGCCGCCGTATACCCCGGCACAATCGCCGCCACGTAGCGCGATAGTCCTAGCGCTGCCAATGCCTCATCAACCGGCCCTTGCCCGCTTCCATGACGTGAAGCCACCACATGCCCCCAGCGCGTGTACGCTTCGGCGCTCAGCGAACTCGCCAGTAGCGGATGGTTTTCCCTCACCACACCGATAAAGCGATCCCGGAACAACGCCTGCAAACGGATCTCCGGCCCCATCTCCTTCTGCACGCCAATCTCCAGGCACACCCGCCCTTCACGCAGCGGCGCAGACTCCTTTTCCGGTTTGGCGACAAAACAGAGACGCACACCAGGCGCTTCCGCTGCTGCCGCGGCGACCAGACGGGCGCCAAAGGTTTCAACAAAACCTTCATTGGTGCGCAGCATGAAGGTTCTTTCCAGCGTCGGTAGCGTCAGCGCGGAAAGCGCCGGGCTGAGCACCTGACGTGCCTCCAGCGCTGCGCTGTTAGCCCTTTCCCGAATCGCTTGCGCATGGGGCGTGAGCACCATCTTTCTTCCCGCTCTCACCAGCAGTGGGTCGTTCGTCGCCGCACGTAAGCGACTCAAGGTGCGACTCATCGCCGAGGCGCTCAGCCCCAAACGGCGCGCCGCACCAGCCACGCTCGCTTCACTGAGCAGCGCATCAAGCGCCACCAGCAGATTGAAATCAGGTTCCGTCATGTCATCTCTTTTTGATAAGGCGTTTGGTGCAGGTTATTACTGTAGATGCTGCGTCTTCCGCCGTATATGAAATGCGCCTATATTTTCTGCAACTCATCCGTATTACCGCAGGAGATACCCCATGCAGGCAAAAACCGTACTCATCATTGGCGCATCACGCGGCCTTGGGCAGGCAATGGCAGAGGCGTTTATCGGTCATGGCTGGAATGTGATTGGCACCGTACGTCAACTGACACCCGCTACTCCTTTACATCAGTTGGCGCTCCAGCATCCGGGCAGCGTGCGTATTGAGCTGCTGGATATTTGCGACGAGGAGCAGATAGCCGCGATGGCGCAGCGCCTGCAAGGCCAGCGCATCGATATGCTGTTTGTGAACGCCGGTACCACCAATCGCGACCCTTCTCAGGGCATCGGAGATATTACAACGGAAGAGTTTATGCAGATAATGCTGACTAACGCGCTGGCCCCGATGCGGGTGATTGAGAAGCTGGAACCGCAGGTTACCACCGGAGGACTGATTGGCGTGATGTCCTCAGGACAGGGGAGTATTGCTAATAACGAAAATGGGCAGCGGGAACTGTATCGCGGCAGTAAGGCGGCGCTAAATATGTTTATGCGCAGCGTTGCCGCACGCCCGGCCATGCAAAGCCGGCCAATGGTGACCATGGCACCGGGGTGGATCAAGACCGATTTAGGCGGCCCTGATGCCCCTTACACCATCGCCGAGACCATTCCCTCACTGGTGAACGTGCTGCTGGAAAAACAGCAGCGCCCCGGGCTGGAGTACCTCGATTTTCGCGGCAACACCGTTCCCTGGTAAACGCTTATGGCGCTAATGCAAACACTTCCGCGACCCATTGGCGGAAGCCTTCGACGTCCAGCCCCAGTGCCACCTGCGCGTTAGCGGGCTGTCCGAGTTTCCCTTCAATATCCACGACCGTTGTCCCGGCGGTAAATTGCCCCTGCGTTTCAACGGCGACGTAGCAGCTTTGCAGGGTAAACAGCGCCGGGCGTGCCAGCCAGGCAATCGCGCACAGGTCGTGCATGCGCAGGCCGCTCTGCATACTCCCGCTGCGGTAGTGGCTGAATAACGCGTGGAGCATGTCACCGGTTTTATTCAGCGCGGGCAGCGAGGCCAGATATTCCGGCGAAAGCGTTGCCTGATTAGTCACATCCAGCCCGCACATCACAATCTCCAGACCGCTGCGGAACACCAGTGCCGCCGCTTCCGGGTCGATAGCGATATTAAACTCGGCGTTCGGCGTAAAGTTACCGCGTCCGGCGGAACCGCCCATAATCACCAGGCGGCGAATATTGAAGCGGCACTCAGGGTACTGCGTCAGCAGTAGCGCGATATTGGTCAGCGGGCCAATCGCCACCAGCGTGACCGGTTCAGATGCCAGCATCAGCGCATCGCGGATCGCCTGAAACGCCGGTTTTGCCACCGGCTGGCGATTATGCTCGACAAAATCATAGCCCTCCATGCCAGATTCGCCGTGCACCGACGCTGCATCGCGCAGCGGGCGAACCAGCGGTGCGGCCGCGCCCTGTGCCAACGGCACATCCGCCTCCCAGAAATGCAGCAGCTGCAGGCCATTACGGGTAGTTTTCTCGACGGAGACGTTGCCGGCGACGGTGGTCATGAGCTGGAGATCCAGCTCGGGAGCAAACAGCGCGGCAGCAATCGCCGCGGCATCGTCGATACCGGGATCGGTATCCAGGAAGATAGGCAGTCGCATGATTTCTCCATAAAAAATGCCAGACGTTAAGCCTGGCATTTTTTCACATCTGCGGGAGAATTAATTTATTCGACTTCACGAACATCCACACGCAGCTCGCGCGGAACCTCAAAGACGATATTCTCTTCGCGGCCTTCAAGGGTAATCGCCTCGCCGCCGCCCAACGATTGCAGGCGAGCAATGACATTCTGCACCAGAATATCCGGCGCGGATGCCCCAGCGGTGACGCCAACGCAGGCTGCCTCTTTCACCCAGGCTTCCTGGATGTCTGATGCATCGTCAATCAGATAGGCTGCTTTACCCATCCGCTGCGCCAGTTCGGCCAGACGGTTAGAGTTAGAAGAGTTCTTCGACCCGACGACCAACACCACGTCTGCCTGCTGGGCGAGCGATCGCACGGCTTCCTGACGGTTGGTGGTGGCGTAGCAGATATCATCTTTGCGCGGGCCGACGATTTTCGGGAAACGCTGGCGTAACGCATCGATAACGTCGGAAGTATCATCTACCGAGAGCGTGGTCTGGGTCATAAACGACAGCTTGCTTTCGTCTTTCACCGCCAGCTTCAGCACGTCTTCCGGCGACTCAACGAGGTACATCCCCCCTTTCGGGTTGCTGTACTGGCCCATGGTGCCTTCGACTTCCGGGTGACCAGCGTGGCCGATAAGAATCGACTCTTCGCCGCGACGGCTGGCACGCGCCACTTCCATATGCACTTTGGTGACTAACGGGCAGGTCGCGTCAAAGACCGTCAGGTCACGGCTTTTCGCTTCGTTACGCACGGCCTGAGAAACACCGTGGGCGGAGAAGATCAGGATAGCGCCGTCCGGCACTTCGCTAATCTGCTCGATAAAGATCGCGCCACGAGCGCGCAGACTGTCCACCACGTAGCGGTTATGCACCACTTCATGACGAACGTAGATTGGCGCGCCATAAATGGCGAGCGCATTTTCAACAATGCTGATAGCGCGGTCAACGCCTGCACAAAAGCCGCGTGGGTTGGCCAACAGGATCTGCATGTTACGCCTCCAGTACCGGATCGACTTCCAGTACTTCAATATCAAAATGAACGGTATGGCCCGCCAGCGGGTGGTTGAAATCAACCGTGATGGAGTCACCGTTAATCTCGCGGATCACGCCTGGCATCTCGCTGCCGTCCATTGCGGTGAACAGCATGATAGCGCCGATTTCTGGTTCGCCCGCATCCATAAATTCGCGGCGGGAGAAATACTGGATAAGATCGGGCGTAGAAATACCAAACGCCGCGTCAGGCTCCAGAGAGAATGCTTTTTTGTCCCCGGCCTTCAGGCCGAGAAGATGCTGCTCCAGCCCTTCAGACAGAGAGGCATCGCCCAGACGAAACAGCGCCGGTTTACCGTTGTTACGGGTCGACTCTGCGGTAGAGCCATCGTCCAGTTTCAGCGTGAAGTGCACCAGCACCGCACTATTGCTTTGAATCGAGTTAGACATGCAGGGACAGCCTTTTATCTTACGACATTGGAATGACGATTATTGTTATACGTTCGGCGCAACGATTGCCCGGTGGGGCTACGCTTACCGGGCCTACAACGAATTGTAGGCCGGATAAGCGCAGCGCCATCCGGCATTATCTTACGCCTGCTTTTTCGGCAGGAAACCTTCCAGCACGATAAGCGCTGCACCGATACAGATTGCCGTATCGGCCAGGTTGAAGGTAGCAAAATGCCAGTCGCCGACGTAGAAATCGATCATGTCGACAACGAAGCCGTGCCACAGACGGTCGAACAGGTTACCCAGCGCGCCGCCAATAATCAGCGCGTAGGCAATATTGTTCAGCTTTTGCGTGGCCTTAGCGCGATACATCAGCACCGCCAGCGCAATACAGATACCGATAGCGATACCCGCAAAGAACCAGCGCTGCCAGCCGCCGCTGTCGGCCAGGAAGCTAAACGCCGCGCCATAGTTACGCGCATAATGCAGATTAAGCGACGGGAACAGCGAAACCGTCTCCCCCAGAGCAAAGTTCTGGAGGATCAGGTATTTACTGCCCAGATCGATAATCAGCACGACTACAACCAGCCACAGCCAGCGCAGCCCTGTTGAACAAATCGATTTACTCATCAGGCAAACTTACGTTTTTCGCCGTCACCGGCCACGTTGCTCACACAGCGTCCGCAGATTTCTGCGTGTTCCGCCACCTTACCGACGTCCTGAGTGTAGTGCCAGCAACGCGGGCACTTCTCGCCTTCGGCTTTATTCAGCGCCACTTTCAGCCCTTTCAGCAGTTCGCTCTGCTGGGCGTCAGCGGTTGCCGCTTCATAATCCGCAACGGTTGCCCCGGAGGTCAACAGGACAAATCGTAATTCGTCGCCGAGTGCATTCAGCTTAGCCGCCAGTTCCGGCTGAGCGTACAGGGTGACTGCCGCTTCCAGAGAACCACCAACTTTCTTGTCAGCACGCGCCTGTTCGATGACCTTGTTCACTTCGCCACGAACCTGCAGCAGCGTTTCCCAGAACGCATCGTTCATCGCTTCGCTGTCGGCCAGACCAAACAGACCTTCGTACCATTCACCGGTGAAGACGTATTTCTCGCGGTTACCCGGCAGGTAGCCCCAGATTTCGTCGGCGGTGAAGGACATGATTGGCGCCATCCAGCGAACCAGCGCTTCTGCGATATGGTACAGCGCAGTCTGGCAGCTACGACGCGCCACGCTGTCCGCTTTCGCGGTGTACTGGCGGTCTTTGATGATGTCGAGGTAGAACGAGCCCATTTCTACGGAGCAGAAGCGCATCAGACGCTGTACCACTTCGTGGAAATCATAGGATTCGTAGGCTTTCATGATGTCGGCCTGCGCTTCTTGCGCACAACCCACGGCCCAACGATCCAGCACAACCATCTCTTCCGGTTTCACCATGTCTTTTACCGGATCGAAACCGTTCAGGTTCGCCAGCAGGAAGCGCGCGGTGTTACGGATACGACGATAGCTGTCGGCAGCACGTTTCAGGATCTCATCCGATACCGCCATTTCGCCGGTGTAGTCGGTCGATGCCACCCACAGACGCAGGATATCCGCGCCCAGTTTGTTCATCACGTCCTGCGGAGAAACGGTGTTACCGATAGATTTAGACATCTTACGGCCCTGACCATCGACGGTGAAGCCGTGGGTCAGTACCTGGCGATACGGCGCTTTGCCTTTCATCGCGACGCTAATCATCAGGGAGGACATGAACCAGCCACGGTGCTGGTCAGAACCTTCCAGATACATGTCAGCCGCGTGACCACCAAATTCTGGGCGCGCATCGACGACGGAGTAGCTGGTTGAACCGGAGTCGAACCATACGTCCAGCGTATCTGGCACTTTGACGTAGTTGTCTGCGTCGTCACCGAGGATTTCACGCGGGTCGAGATCCCACCACGCCTGAATGCCGTCTTTCTCAACGTATTTGGCGACCGCTTCCATCAGTTCGGTGGTGCGCGGGTGCAGCTCTTCGGTGTCTTTATGCACGAACAGCGCCATTGGTACGCCCCAGGTACGCTGACGGGAGATACACCAGTCAGGGCGGTTCGCCACCATGGATTCGATACGTGCTTTACCCCAGGCTGGGATCCAGCCACTCAGATCTTCTTTCGCCAGGCCTTCCTGCTCGATGCGGTCGATCTCTTTGAGAGACTGAATACGCAGGCCTTTTTTATCCATGCTGACGAACCACTGCGGGGTCGCACGGAAGATGATCGGTGACTTGTGACGCCAGCAGCATGGGTAGCTGTGCTGCATTTTTTCTACGTGCAGCAGTGCGCCTTTTTCCGTCAGCAGCGCAACGATTTTGTCGTTGGCTTTGAAGACGTTCACGCCGTCCAGTTCTGGGTAAGTGCCTGCCAGGTAAGCGCCATCAGGGCCAACCGGGTTAGCGATCTCCAGACCATATTTCTGGCTGATCACGTAGTCGTCAGGGCCGTGGCCACCGGCGGTATGTACCGCACCGGTACCGGCATCCAGCGTCACGTGGTCGCCCAGAATAGCTGGAACGTCGAAGCCCATGAACGGGTGAGTAAAGCGCAGCAGTTCCAGCTCGGCGCCTTTGACGGTGCCCAGAATGGTGTAGTCGCTCACGCCGATGCGCTTCATCACGCTCTCAACGAGGTCGCTTGCCAGAATCAGCGCCTGACCGTCAATTTGCACCAGCGCATAGTCAAAATCAGGCGCCAGAGAGATGGCGCGGTTCGCTGGCAGAGTCCACGGGGTGGTGGTCCAGATAACCAGGGAGACTGGGCCGGTCACATTCGCGGCACCAAATTTCGCTTTTACCGCATCCGGATCGGCAGCGTGGAACGCCACGTCGATGGACGGAGAGGTTTTGTCGTAATACTCAACTTCCGCTTCCGCCAGCGCAGAACGGCAGTCAACGCACCAGTGCACCGGCTTCGCGCCTTTGTGCAGGTGGCCGTTAGCAACGATTTTGCCTAACGCACGAATGATGTTGGCTTCCGTTTTGAAGTCCATAGTCAGGTATGGCTTCTGCCAGTCGCCCAGCACGCCCAGACGGATGAAGTCGGTACGCTGACCGTCAACCTGGGTTGCGGCGTATTCGCGGCACTTGGCGCGGAACTCGGCGGCGGTAAATTTCTCGCCCGGCTTGCCAAATTCTTGCTCAACTTTCAGCTCGATAGGCAGGCCGTGGCAGTCCCAGCCAGGCACGTACGGAGAGTCATAACCGGAAAGCCCTTTGGACTTCACGATAATGTCTTTCAGAATCTTGTTAACCGAGTGACCAATATGAATGTTGCCGTTCGCATATGGAGGGCCATCATGCAGAATGAACGTTTTTTTGCCTTTTTTGGCTGCACGAATGATGCCGTACAGGTCATCATCAGTCCAACGCGCCAGCATTCCCGGTTCACGCTTGGCGAGATCGCCGCGCATCGGGAACCCTGTTTCCGGCAAATTCAGGGTTGATTTATAGTCACTCATCAGATTCTCGGTTCCGTATATTTACGTAGGCATTTAAGCCGGGTTTGAAAGCCCAAAAAACTCGCGGGCCGTTAATTCATCACGCGCAATCTGCGCTTTTAGTTCATCCAGCGACGCAAATCGCTGCTCGTTGCGTATTTTTTTACGCAGCACTACATCTATATGGCGACCGTAAAGGTCCATTACAACGTCGAGCAAATGCACTTCCAGCTGCTGACGAACGCCAGCAACGGTCGGGCGCGTACCAATGTTTGCCACGCCCGGCAGAGGCTTATCACCCAGCCCCATGACTTCTACCGCATAGACCCCTTTTACCGGGGACACCTGACGACGCAGCGGTAAATTCGCCGTCGGGAAACCGATGGTTCGGCCCAGTTCATCGCCGTGCACCACGCGCCCGGAAATGATAAACGGATGGCCCAGAAGGCTTTCGGCCTGTTCGAGATTATCCTCGGCCAGCGCCTGACGCACAGCGGTGCTGCTGATGCGCACGCCACCGTGACAGAAGGTTTCGGTACTGGTGATATCGAAACCAAAATCTTCGCCAGCCTTCTGTAATAACAAGAAATCGCCCTGACGACCAGCGCCGAAGCGGAAATCATCGCCAACGGCGAGGAACTGCACCCCCAGGCGCTTCACCAGCAGTTCGCTGATAAAGTCCTGTGCGGTCAGCGCCGCAAAGCGGCGATCAAAGCGCAGGCAGAGGACGTAGTCCACTCCACTCTCGGCCAGATAGCGCAGCTTTTCACGCAGGCGCGTCAAGCGAGCCGGGGCCTTATCAGCCGCGAAAAGCTCCAGCGGCTGCGGTTCAAAAATCATCACCACCACAGGCAAACCGCGCGCTCTGCCCTCGGCACGTAAGCCTTGCAGTAACGCCTGATGCCCGCGATGCACACCGTCGAAATTACCAATGGTCAGCACGCACCCATGCGGTGCCTGACTGAGATTATGTATGCCGCGTATCAGCTTCATGTCTGGCTCAAAAGAGTGAAAATCGTCAGAGTATACCTTGTACAACCCGCCACGTTAACCCGCGATTACGCCTCACGGCGGAAAGAAGGAATGTTTTCATCAGCATCCGCTGGAAAGGTAAGAAAATATGGCCGACGCGCATGATTTTTGTGCCGGAAGGACTGTATTCGTTGCCCACAAGCTGGTAGAATCCTGCGCCATCAATACGTAATGCAGCGTTGTCAAATTAACGGCGCTTATTTGCACAAATCCATTGACAAAAGAAGGCTAAACGGGCATATTCCTCGGCCTTTGAATTGTCCATATAGAACACATTTGGGAGTTGGCCTTGGCTAATATCAAATCAGCTAAGAAGCGCGCCGTTCAGTCTGAAAAGGCTCGCAAACACAACGCTAGCCGTCGCTCTATGATGCGTACTTTCATCAAGAAAGTATACGCAGCTATCGAAGCTGGCGACAAAGCTACTGCACTGAAAGCATTTAACGAAATGCAACCAATCGTGGACCGTCAGGCTGCTAAAGGTCTGATCCACAAAAACAAAGCTGCACGTCATAAAGCAAACCTGACTGCACAGATCAACAAACTGGCTTAATCGCCTGCTTGTTATCAGCTTTGAAAAAGACCCGCTTAATGCGGGTTTTTTTATGCCTGTTATTTGGGTGATTCCCCAGCGGCGCTTCGCCTGGCCGGGCTACAACCCTTTGTAGCCCGGGCGAGGTGTGTAACACCGACCCCGGGGAACCACCAGTTACTTCAACGGTTCGGCAAACAGCGCCGAATAATCGCGGTGGCAAATACGCTGCACCGCCGGGTGCTGAATCATCCGTTCGGCGAATATCGCGTGATACTCTTCCATCACGTTGTCCATCCGGCCAATCTCGACGATATTGTCATCGGCGTAGAAGTCATGCGCGTACAGCGTTGGCGCGACGAAGATAGCGTTATGCGCCGCACCAAATGCCTTCATCAGCGCCGCATCGTCAAACTCACCCAGAATCTCGACTTTCAGCCCCTGCACGTTAAACCAGTTCAGCAGCTTACGGCCCAACATGGAGCGGCGGCCTGGGATCAATAGTCGACGCTCCTCCAGGCAGGCTGGAAACGGTTTTTCCGGCGGCGGATTCATGCACCAGAAGCTGACACTGCATTCGCCGATTTTCACCGAGAACAGCCCTTCCTGCTGCGTAGAGTCGATCGGGCAATCGGAGATAATCATATCCAGCTTATGTTGGCTCAGCTGCTCCAGCAGCATCTCATGCGTCGATTCAAAGCAACGCAGATGGATCTGCTCATCTTCCACCACTGCGGCATCCAGCACGCCGCTAACCAACCGCTTAGACAGCGCATCCGCCACACCGACGTCGAACAGCAGGTTCGACTCTTTGCGGTAGTTGACGATATCCAGCATCTCCTGGCTTAGGGTGAACATTTTATCCGCGTAGCGGAAGACCAGTTCACCCAGCTCGCTCGGCTCAATCCCGCGCCCTTTACGTTTAAACAGTTTGCCCTGCAACCGTTCTTCCAGCGCCTTGATCTGCCCGGTAATGGTTTGCGGCGTCAGGAACAGCGCTTCCGCTGCCCCCACCACCGAGCCTTCCTTGTAGACATGCCAGAAGTAGTAAAGGTGGTTGTAATTAATATGCGACATGCCCTGTGCTCTCCTCTCCTTTGATTTTCATCTTGTGCTTAGGCCATCTGCGGCTTCAAACGCGCACGTAATAAACTGTATCCAACGACCGCCGACATCACCGAGCCAATCAGGATGCCGAGCTTCGCCCAGTTAATCAGCGACGGGTCGACGCTGCCGAAGGCGAGGCTGGCGATAAAGATAGACATGGTGAAGCCAATCCCGCACAGCAGGCCAACGGCCATAATCTGTGAAAAGTCTGCACCTTCCGGCAGCTTCGCCAGCTTGAGCTTCAACGCCAGCCAGCAGAACAGGCTGATACCCAGCGGCTTACCGATAAACAGACCCGCGATGATGCCCAGCGGCAGCAGCGAGGTCAGCCCGGCAAGCGTGACGCCTTGTAAAGAGACACCCGCGTTGGCAAAGGCAAACAGCGGTAGGATCATAAAGGCCACCCATGGGTGCAGCACATGCTCAAGCTGCTTCGCCGGTGACTTACCGTTCTGCTCGCGCAGCGGGATAAAGAAGCCAACAATCACTCCGGCCAGGGTGGCATGAACGCCGGACTTCAGCACCGCCGTCCACAAAATCACACCCACCAGAATATAGATACCGGTACGGCGAACACCGCTCATATTCAGAATCGCGAGCACCACAATGGCGGCAGCTGCAACAGCCAGCGACAGCAGCGACAAATCGTTAGTGTAAAACAGCGCGATAATGACGATGGCACCCAAATCGTCGATGATGGCTAACGCCATCAGGAAGATCTTGAGTGAGGCCGGTACACGGCTGCCCAGCAGCGCCAGCACGCCAAGAGCAAAGGCAATGTCCGTAGCCGCAGGAATAGCCCAGCCGCCGCTCGCAATCGGATCCTGAGCGTTAAACGCCAGGTAGACCAGCGCAGGCACCACCATACCGCCCAGCGCGGCAATAACCGGGAAAATAGCCTGACGACGCGTAGCCAGCGAGCCCTGCATCATCTCGCGTTTGACCTCAAGACCAATCAGCAGGAAAAACACCGCCATCAGGGCATCGTTAATCCACAGCAGCATATTCTTATTAATTTCTAATGCGCCTACGCGCAGCTGCACTGGCGTTTCCAGAAAGGCATGATACAGGCCGCTGGTCGCCCCCATGTTGGCCATCAGCATGGCCAGGACCGCAGCAATAATCAGGATGATGCCACCAGAGGCATCGTTGCTAAAAAAGCGCTGAAGATGCTTCACCTTTACTCTCTCTATAAGCAGATATTCATCGATAAAACCATGTTATCGCGTCTAACAGATCGGTAAAATCAGATTATAACTGGATGATAATTCAGTTTAGCCGAACAATAAAAAACCCGAAGCGGAAGGCTTCGGGTTTTTATCTGGTCCGCACTCGCCCGAGGGGGCGAAGGGTTAACGGGTCAAATCGTCAAAGAACTTCTTCACGCCGTCGAAAAAGCTTTTCGAACGCGGGCTGTTGTTCTCGCCGGTTGGACCACCGAAGCTTTCCTGCAGGTCTTTCAACAGCTGTTTCTGCTTCTCATTCAGGCCGACCGGGGTTTCTACCACCACACGGCAAAGCAGGTCACCCTGCACGCCGCCGCGGACGGATTTAACGCCTTTGCCGCGCATACGGAACAGTTTGCCGGTTTGTGTTTCGCCTGGAATTTTCAGCTTCACACGACCGTCGAGCGTCGGGACTTCAATCTCGCCGCCCAGGGCAGCCATAGAGAAGTTAATCGGCACTTCGCAGTACAGGTTGTTGCCTTCACGCTCAAAGATAGCGTGCTGCTTCACCTGAACCTGAACGTACAGGTCGCCTGCCGGTGCACCATGTTCGCCCGCTTCGCCTTCGCCGGTCAGGCGAATACGATCGCCGGTATCCACGCCTGCCGGAATTTTAACGGACAGGGTTTTGGTCTTCTCAACGCGACCGTGGCCGTGACATTTGTTGCACGGATCTTTAATCAGCGTACCGCGGCCCTGACAGTGTGGACAGGTCTGCTGTACGGCGAAGAAGCCCTGACGCATCTGCACCTGGCCGGAGCCATGACAGGTTGGACAGGTCTGCGGCTGCGAGCCCGCTTTAGCGCCGCTGCCGTGGCAGATGTCGCACTCTTCAAGCGTCGGGATGCGGATCTCTTTGGTCACACCACGAACCGCTTCTTCCAGCGTTAGATCCATGTTGTAGCGCAGATCTGCGCCACGGGACGCGCGCTGGCGACCACGACCACCACCAAAGATATCGCCGAATACGTCACCAAAGATATCGCTGAAGTCCGCGCCGCCGCCGAAACCACCCGCGCCGCCGCCGCCCATACCGCCCTGTTCAAAGGCCGCATGTCCGTACTGATCGTAGGCTGCACGCTTCTGCGCGTCGGTCAGGATCTCGTACGCTTCTTTGATCTCTTTAAACTTGGCTTCGGCCTCTTTATCACCCTGGTTGCGGTCCGGGTGGAATTTCATGGCCAGGCGCTTGTACGCCTTTTTGATTTCACGCTCTTCCGCTGTTTTGGAAACGCCCAAAATCTCGTAATAGTCTTGCTTTGCCATTGGTTTTTTTCAGCCCCTTAACATGCGAGCACGGGCGGAGAGGAAACCCTCTTCGCCCGTGCTGATTAATTACCCTGCATCAGGGCGATTATTTTTTGTCTTTCACTTCTTCGAACTCAGCGTCAACAACGTCGTCGTCTTTCGCATTGTTCGCGGAAGCGTCAGCGCCTGCGGCACCCGCCTGCTGCTGTGCGTGCTGCTGCTGAGCGATTTCCATCAGTTTCTGGGAAACCTGCGCCAGCGCCTGCATTTTCGCTTCGATGTCCGCTTTGTCTTCGCCTTTCAGAGACGCTTCCAGCGCGGTCAGCGCAGACTCGATGGCAGTTTTGTCGTCAGCTGGCAGCTGTTCGCCTGCTTCTTCAACCTGCTTACGAGTGCTGTGCAGCAGATGGTCGCCCTGGTTACGGGTCTGAACCAGCTCTTCAAACTTACGGTCAGCTTCGGCGTTAGCTTCGGCTTCACGAACCATTTTCTGAATTTCTTCTTCGTTCAGACCGGAAGAAGCCTTAATGGTGATCTTCTGCTCTTTACCGCTGTTTTTGTCTTTCGCGGAAACGTGCAGGATACCATCAGCATCGATATCGAAGGTGACTTCGATCTGCGGCATGCCGCGCGGTGCTGGGCTGATACCGTCCAGGTTGAACTGACCCAGTGATTTGTTATCGGATGCACGTTTACGCTCACCCTGAATCACGTGGATGGTTACCGCAGACTGGTTGTCTTCAGCGGTAGAGAACACCTGGCTGTGCTTAGTTGGAATGGTGGTGTTTTTGTTGATGAGCGCAGTCATCACACCGCCCATGGTTTCGATACCCAGAGACAGCGGGGTAACGTCCAGCAGCAGCACGTCTTTTACTTCACCGGTCAGAACGCCGCCCTGAACCGCTGCACCGATAGCAACAGCTTCGTCCGGGTTAACGTCTTTACGCGGTTCTTTACCGAAGAACTCAGCAACTTTCTTCTGCACCATTGGCATACGAGTCTGACCACCGACCAGGATAACGTCCTGGATATCGGATACGGACAGGCCAGCATCCTGCAGCGCAACTTTCAGCGGCTCGATAGAACGGTTAACCAGGTCTTCTACCAGGCTTTCCAGTTTCGCACGGGTCACTTTGATGTTCATGTGTTTAGGACCGGTCGCGTCTGCAGTGATGTACGGCAGGTTCACGTCGGTCTGCTGAGCGGAAGACAGTTCAATCTTCGCTTTCTCAGCGGCTTCTTTCAGGCGCTGCATCGCCAGCGGGTCGTTACGCAGGTCGATGCCCTGATCTTTCTTAAACTCGTCAACGAGGTAGTTGATCAGACGAGTATCGAAGTCTTCACCACCCAGGTGGGTATCACCGTTGGTCGCCAGAACTTCAAAGGTTTTTTCGCCATCAACTTCGTCGATTTCGATAACGGAAATATCGAAGGTACCACCACCGAGGTCGTATACCGCGATAGTACGGTTGCCGACTTCTTTATCCAGACCGTAAGCCAGCGCAGCAGCGGTTGGTTCGTTGATGATACGTTTGACTTCCAGACCTGCGATACGGCCAGCATCTTTGGTTGCCTGACGCTGAGCATCGTTGAAGTATGCAGGTACGGTGATAACAGCTTCAGTTACCGGCTCACCCAGGTAATCTTCAGCGGTTTTCTTCATTTTCTTCAGCACTTCAGCAGAGATCTGCGGTGGTGCAGTTTTGGTGCCTTTCACATCAAGCCATGCGTCGCCATTATCTGCGGCAACAATTTTGTAAGGCATGATAGAAACGTCACGCTGAACTTCTTCGTCCTGGAAGCGGCGGCCAATCAGGCGTTTAATCGCAAACAGGGTGTTTTGCGGGTTTGTCACTGCCTGACGTTTAGCCGGCTGACCAACCAGAGTTTCACCATCCTGGGTATAAGCAATGATAGAAGGCGTGGTGCGGTCGCCTTCGGCGTTCTCCAGAACGCGAGCGGTAGTGCCATCCATAATCGCTACACAAGAGTTGGTAGTACCCAGGTCGATACCAATAATTTTACCCATCTAAACGTCTCCACTAAAAATTCAGTCAACATGTGGTTGTGAATCTGTAATAAGGGCGAAACCTGCGGTTTCAACTGCCCTGAATCGTTTTTTTTCAGACTCACTCACTGCGGTTGACTACAAGATGGGGTCGCAACGTCATCCATCAAGGGGCAGCCGTAAAATTTTTTCATTCAGTGCGGTTTCATTGCGGCCAAAACGAGGTTCACCCGGCAAGACTCATTCACATTGAATATATAAAAACATCAATATATTCAGTTAATTATTGTCATAAGTTGAAATGATTGAGCGCTGAAAGCCATATCGGAGAGGGATAAAATCCGCCGCTGTATTTGAGGTTGTTAAAAGGTCTATCCGGTAAGGAATAAAATGAAAACAGTATTAAACGTCTCTGCCAGCCTGGCTTTCGGCCTGATGCTGGCCTCTTCCGCCTACGCGAACGATCACAAAACCCTGGGCGTCATCGCTTTGCCTCGTAATGAAACCAACGATCTGACGCTAAAGCTGCCGGTTTGCCGCATCGTCAAACGTATCAAGTTGACCGTCGACCGCGGTGACGCTGAACTTAGCGGCGCCTCCGTTTATTTCAAAGCCGCCCGCAGCAGCAGCCAGAGCCTGAACGTACCGCCGTCGCTGAAAGAGGGTGTGACCACCGATTGGATCAATATCAACAGCGATAACGACAACAAACGCTGCGTCTCAAAAATCACCTTCTCAGGGCATACCGTGAACTCTTCCGATATGGCCTCTTTAAAAATCATCGGCGACGACTAAGCGAATTCCTGAGAAGCGACCCCCTAATGAAAGTTTCCTATCTGAATGATGAAGACCTCGTTTTTCTCCAGCACTGTAGCGAAGAGCAGCTGGCCAACTTTGCACAGCTACTGACGCACAACGAAAAAGGCAAACGCCGTCTGTCCAGCGCCCTGCTGCATAACGAACTCTATATGTCGATGGACGGACACCCGGAGCAGCATCGCCGTAACTGGCAATTGATTGCTGGTGAATTTCAGCATTTTGGTGGCGACAGCATCGCCAACCAGATTCGCGGCCACGGCAAGCTGTATCGCGAAATTCTGCGCGATGTGGCAAAGCGCCTGGGGCTCAAAACCGACAAGACGATGCCGACGCCAGCCATCGAAAAACTGCTGCTGGAGCAGTTTGTTCGCAACGCCTGGAAGCGCATGAGTGATGAGCAGAAAGTCCGTTTTCATACGGCCGTTGAGCTGAAGGTGATGGAGCTGGAAGCCTTGCTGCCGCACTTAATTGACCACCATCGCCTGGACTACGGTATTGAGCATCTGCTGGGCGATCAACTGAGCCATATTCTGCACAAGCATGCTGCCGTTAGCGTCATTGGTCACGGTCTGATGCGCGGCGCTGGCCTGGGCGGCCCGGTGGGTGCTGCGGTAAACGGGGTGAAGGCCGTCAGCGGCAGCGCCTATCGCGTCACCATTCCGGCAGTGCTGCGCATTGCCTGTTTGCGTCGAATTATTGCCAGAGCCGCACTGCAACGCGCCGGTTAATCGCCCTATCGGGGAGAAAATATTTCATTTTCACCCGTTCAGATCATAGACAGCGGGTTTACCCATGATTATGATGCCGCGCCCCCGAATTTGGGGAGAGAACTTCACCATTCAATGATGATTTGAGGAATTATGGGCAACACTAAGTTGGCTAACCCGGCACCGCTGGGCCTGATGGGCTTCGGCATGACCACCATTCTGTTGAACCTGCATAACGCGGGTTTCTTTGCTTTCGACGGTATTATTCTCGCAATGGGTATTTTTTACGGCGGTATCGCGCAGATTTTCGCGGGCCTGCTGGAATACAAAAAAGGGAATACTTTCGGTCTGACCGCATTCACTTCTTACGGTTCTTTCTGGCTGACGCTGGTCGCTATTCTGCTGCTGCCGAAGATGGGTCTGTCCGACGCACCTAACGCACAGTTCCTCGGCGCCTACCTGGGTCTGTGGGGCGTGTTCACGCTGTTCATGTTCTTCGGTACGCTGAAAGCGGCACGTATGCTGCAGTTCGTGTTCCTGAGCCTGACCGTACTGTTCGCCCTGCTGGCGATTGGCAACATCAACGGCAACGAAGCGATTATCCATGTCGCTGGCTGGATTGGCCTGATCTGCGGCGCAAGTGCCGTTTACCTGGCAATGGGTGAAGTACTGAACGAGCAGTTCGGTCGCACCGTGCTGCCGATTGGTGAAAAGCACTAATCCTCGTCTCATTCTAAAACGCCGGCCTGTCCGGCGTTTTTTTTACCTGAAAACTACTGTTCCTGGGATTATTAATTCCTCACCATATGCGCGATTCCCCGTCACTCCTATACCCCGGCGTCGGCTTACGCCTCGGCCGGGCTACGGTTTTCTGCGGGTAGCTCTTTACGCAGCCAGACGCCTAAACCGAGACCTATCAACGACAGCGCCAGTACATACCAGGCTGGCGCCATCGGCGATACGCCCATCAGCATGGTGACAGCAATTGGCGTCAGGCCGCCGAAGATGGCGTAGGAGACGTTGTAAGAGAAGGAAATTCCGGTAAAACGCACTTCCGCCGGGAAAGCGCGCACCATGACGTACGGTACCGCGCCCACCACGCCAACGCACAGCCCCACTAACCCGTAGAGCAAGAACAGCTGTTCAGGATGCGTTCCTGCGAGATGGTAGAAGAACCAGCTTGAGCAGGCGAGCAGGACGCTGCCAACCATAAAGGTTTTACTGGCCCCGACGCGGTCAATAATTAACCCTGCCAGCAGGCAACCCACGCAGAGCATAATCGTCGCCACGCTGTTGGCTTGTAAGGTCAGCGCCGGGGCAAAGCCGTACTGCTTTTGCAGCCAGACCGGCGACATCAGGATAACCACCACAATGCCCGCCGACAGCAGCCAGGTCAGCAGCATCGAAACCACCACCGCTTGTTTGTGCTTGAGGACAACAGATTTAATCGGCAGCTCTTGCGCCAGCGCTTTTCGCTGCTGCATTTCCAGGAAAATAGGCGTTTCCTGCAACCAGCGGCGCAGATACATCGCCACCAGGCCGAAGATACCCCCCAGCAGGAACGGGATACGCCAGCCGCCGTCATGAATCGCCTGCGCGGAGAGCTGGGTATTAATCAGCGTCGCCACCACAGAGCCCAGCAGGATCCCCACCGTCAGCCCCGCGGTCAGCGTACCGCAGGCAATGCCGATACGGCGTGCGGGCACATGTTCAGCCACAAACACCCAGGCCCCCGGCACTTCCCCGCCGATTGCCGCCCCCTGCAAAATACGCATCAGCAACAGCAGCAGCGGTGCGACCAGCCCTGCAGTAGCAAAGGTCGGCAGCAGGCCAATCGCCAGCGTTGGCACCGCCATCAGCAGAATGCTAAGGGTGAACATCTTTTTGCGCCCGACCAGATCGCCGAAGTGCGCCATGATAATGCCGCCCAGCGGACGAGCAAGGTAGCCTGCGGCAAAGATGCCAAAGGTCTGCACCTGGCGCAGCCACTCGGGGATATCAGACGGGAAGAAGAGTTCTCCGACGACAGCGGCGAAGAAGACGAAAATGATGAAGTCATAAAACTCCAGCGCGCCGCCTAATGCCGCCAGCGTCAGTGTTTTATAATCTTGTCGATTCAGAGGTCGGGTGTAATGTGACATAACAAACCATTCGCAAAGTCGAGCTGTTGATATAAGTTTACGATTTGTGTAAAGCAAAAATGACTATACCGTAAACCCTATCGCACTCCAGAGGAATGATAGGTTATGTCAGAAAAGCATCACATTCAGGATAAAGTCTCGCGACGCGCGCTCTTAGGGCGAAAAGCTGCTACCACATCGCTGTTCGTCTCAATGTATGGCCCTTCCAGCAACTGTACACAATACGGTACACTCGCAAAGATACCGTTCACCAGTACCTTACCGTCAGCGTCTTTCACCCCTTCCAGCGTCTCCTGAATCGCCTTTGGCTGACCCGGCAGGTTGAGGATCAGCGCCTGCTTGCGGATAACGCCCACCTGACGGGAAAGAATGGCTGTCGGGACAAAGTGCAGGCTCACCTGACGCATCTGCTCGCCAAAGCCCGGCATCACGCGGTCGGCAATCGCCAGCGTCGCATCCGGAGTCACATCGCGCCGCGCCGGACCAGTACCGCCGGTAGTCAGCACCAGGTGGCAGCTCATCTCATCCACCAGCTCACACAGGGTTTGCTCAATAATGGTTTGCTCATCAGGGATCAGGCGGGTTTCCACCTTAAAAGGGGTCGTCAGCGCCGATGCCAGCCACTCTTCCAGTGCCGGAATGCCTTTGTCCTGATAAACGCCGCTGGAAGCGCGGTCAGAGATAGAAACTAAGCCAATGCGTAAAGTGTTCATGATTATTCCGTTAAAACCGTAGCGTTAAGCAGAATAATACACGCGAATGGGCGGCAATACTAAGACCCCAAACAGGTTATCCGTCGGGTTTCCCGAGGCGCGCCGCAAAATGAAAAAGCCAAATAACGATTCGCTATCGTATCGAGAGTGATGGTGGCAGACTCCGGCCAAATGCTTCCACGGAAGGTTGGATATGTGAAAAAACAGGACGCCTACGCCTCACGACCTCACACGGTTTCTCGACAAACTCGCCGGATTACTAACCCGGAACCACATCAGCGGACAACCGGTCATCGCGCTGGTAAACTACATGCTTCAGGCGGGAGAAGCGCAGGATGCCCGCACATTGCTGTACGAAATGGCGCAGCGCGCACCACTGTTGGAGACGAACTCATGACATTAGCAGAGCAGCTAAAGCAGGAAGGACGCATCGAAGGAATACAACAAGGTATGCAGCAAGGTCTACAGCAGGGTATCCAAACCGGGGAACGCGAAACGTCGCGTAAGATTGTACGGGCGATGCTCGAAAAAGGTATCCCAGCGGCCGATATCATCGAAATGACCGGCGTGAGCGCAGAAGAACTTCCCTCCCTCCAGCATTAATAAAAAAACAGCCCGCTCTCTTTAGAGAAGCGGGCTGTTGTCATGCTACCTGGCTGAATTACAGCAGGTCGCCGATCATTTTTTCCAGTTTTTCCTGGTCGATGGCAAACTTACGGATACCTTCCGCCAGTTTATCAACCGCCATTGGATCCTGGTTGTGCTGCCACAGGAACTCGGATTCGGTGATGCGGTCTGGACGCGCTTTCACTTCGCCGGTATAGGTCAGTTTACGTTCCAGAGCGCCTTCGCTTTCTGCCAGCTCTTTGAGCAGCGCAGGGGCGATGGTCAGGCGGTCACAGCCAGCCAGCTCCAGGATTTCACCGATGTTACGGAAGCTTGCGCCCATAACGACAGTCTCGTAACCGTGCTGCTTGTAGTACTGGTAGATTTCGCTAACCGAAACCACGCCTGGATCTTCCGCTGGTGCGTACTCTTTCTTATCAGTATTGGCTTTGTACCAATCCAGAATACGGCCCACGAACGGGGAGATCAGGAACACGCCAGCTTCAGCACAAGCACGCGCCTGAGCGAAGGAGAACAGCAGCGTCAGGTTACAGTTGATACCTTCTTTTTCCAGCTGCTCCGCTGCGCGGATACCCTGCCAGGTAGAAGCCAGTTTGATCAGGATACGATCGTTGCTGATGCCAGCATCGTTGTACATTTTGATCAGACGTTTCGCTTTAGCGATAGACGCGTTGGTGTCGTAGGACAGACGTGCGTCGACTTCGGTAGAGATACGGCCAGGGACCAGCTTCAGAATTTCCAGGCCGATATTGACGGCCAGTTTATCAGTGGCATCCACAACCTGCTGAGCACGGTCGCTGCTCTGGCTACGCGCCCACTCAATCGCATCATCAATCAGTTTGCGATATTCAGGGATCTGCGCGGCGCCCAGAATCAGGGAAGGGTTGGTTGTCGCATCCTGAGGCTGATACAGCTTCATTGCTGCGATGTCTCCGGTGTCAGCCACTACGGTTGTGTACTGACGCAGAGATGTCAATTTATCCGTCATGATAGTGTTTCTCTTTAAACAGCTGTTAGGGGGATGTAACCGGTCTGCCCCGATAATATCACGCCCCTTCCTCAGCGCAACCGCCGACATCGCCAGACCGCAGAGTATGATAAACTGAAGCATCAAACTTTGAGGGGTGAGATTCTCTACCCTTATTGTGGTAACGCTTACATTGGCTGAATTGAATCGTGCGAAGGAACGTGACCTTCCCGGGAGCAGCCGCCAGTTTCGGCATAGACAAGAGGACGTTTAATGCCTGATTTCCTGTCTTTTATTAGCGAGATACTGTGGGGTTCGGTAATGATTTACCTGCTCCTCGGGTGCGGCATCTGGTTCACCTGGAGAACCGGCTACATCCAGTTTCGCTACATCCGTCAGTTTAGCAAAAGTCTGAAAAGAAGCCTGGCTCCACGTGAAGGTGGGCTGACCTCATTTCAGGTTCTGTGTATTAGTCTCGCCGCGCGCGTAGGCAGCGGCAATCTGGCCGGGGTCGCGCTGGCGATCACCATCGGCGGCCCTGGTGCCGTGTTCTGGATGTGGGTAGCGGCGATTATCGGCATGGCAAGTAGCTTCGCAGAGTGCTCACTTGCCCAGCTCTACAAAGAGCGCGACGCCAAAGGACAGTTTCGCGGCGGCCCGGCGTGGTATATGTCTCGCGGGCTGGGAATGCGCTGGATGGGCGTGATCTTCTCACTGTTCCTGCTCGTGGCCTACGGGTTAATCTTTAATACCGTGCAGGCCAACTCCACGGCGCACGCTTTGCAATATGCCTTTAACGTCCCCGGCGGGGTGACCGGCGTGGTCATGGCCTTTATCGCTCTGCTGGTCATTGTGCGCGGGCTGAAAGGGGCCGCGCGGCTTAGTCAGTGGCTGGTGCCGTGCATGGCGCTGCTGTGGGTGGTCGCGTGTCTGCTGATTACGCTGTGGCACATTGTCGAGCTCCCTTCCATCATCAATCTGATTATCCGCAGCGCCTTTGGCTGGCAGGAAGCGGCGGCCGGGGCAGCGGGCTACACCGTGAGCCAGGCCATCACCAGCGGTTTTCAGCGCAGCATGTTCTCCAACGAAGCCGGTATGGGCTCAACGCCCAATGCCGCTGCCGCTGCCGCATCGTTCCCTCCGCACCCAGCGGCACAGGGGATTGTGCAGATGATTGGCGTGCTGATTGATACCATCGTTATCTGTAGTGCCAGCGCCATGGTGGTTCTGCTGGCTGGCCATGGCACGAAAACCACCAGCTATGACGGTATTCAGCTCATCCAGCACGCCATGAGCGTGTTAGTCGGAGAATGGGGTGCCAGCTTTGTGGCCATCGTCATGATACTGTTCGCCTTCACCTCCATTGTGGCGAACTACATTTACGCTGAGAACAACCTGATCTTTTTACGCTGGGATAAGCCGTGGGCAATCTGGCTGCTGCGCATCGCAACGCTGTCGATGGTGGTGCTGGGGAGTCTGCTGAGTCTGCCGGTGGTCTGGCAGATGGCGGATGTGATTATGGCGCTGATGGCCATCACCAACCTGACGGCCATTCTGCTGCTCTCGCCGGTGGTGCGTATTATTGCGCTGGACTATCTGCGCCAGCGTAAGCTCGGCGTAACGCCGGTGTTTGACCCTGATTATTATCCGGAAATCGCCCAGCAGCTGGCGCCGGAGAGTTGGGATCAACCGCCGCGCCAATGACAGCAATCGATCACTTTGCGCCGTTTTTTTGTTAAAGTTGCGTGAAATTTTCTGCAAGGACTGGATATGCTGATTCTGATCTCCCCGGCCAAAACGCTCGATTATCAAAGCGAGCTTGCCACCAAACGCTTTACCCAGCCCGCGCTGCTGGAGCACTCCCAGCAGCTTATCCGCGAAGCGCGTAAGCTCTCCGCACCGCAGATAAAGGCGCTGATGGGCATTAGCGACAAACTCGCTGACCTCAACGCCACCCGCTTCCACGACTGGCACCCGGATTTCACGCCTGATAACGCACGTCAGGCGATTCTGGCGTTTAAAGGCGATGTCTATACCGGGCTCCAGGCGGAGACCTTCAGCGAGGCGGACTTCGATTTTGCTCAGCAGCACCTGCGGATGCTCTCAGGCCTGTACGGCGTACTGCGCCCGCTGGATCTGATGCAGCCTTATCGTCTGGAAATGGGCATTCGTCTTGAGAACCCACGCGGCAAAGATCTCTACCAGTTCTGGGGCGATGAGATAACCAAAACGCTAAACGCTGCGCTAGAAGCACAGGGCGACGATGTGGTGATTAATCTGGCCTCGGACGAATACTTCCGCTCGGTGAAACCGAAAGCGCTTGAAGGCCGTATTATCAAACCGGTATTCCTCGACGAGAAGAACGGCAAATTCAAGGTGATCAGCTTCTACGCCAAAAAAGCGCGCGGACTGATGAGCCGATACATCATTGAAAATCGTCTGAGCAAGCCGGAGCAATTGACCGGGTTTGATAGCGAAGGGTATTTCTTCGATGCGGAAAGCTCGAGCGCTGAAGAACTCGTCTTCAAGCGCCACGAGCAGTAATAAAGTAGCCCGGCCGAGCAAAGCGACGCCGGGCTACAGGTTAGTGATGGTCATTTGGCGGCGGGCGATGATCGTTGCCATGGCCACGATCGTTGTGATCCCAACCGTCATGGCGATCGCCATGATGATCGTCGTGCCAGCGGTTATCATAGTGTGGCGGCGGTGGCGTATGAGCATGCCAGCGGTTGTCGCGCCATTCATAGTGATCCTTCCACCAGCTATGGTCACGCCAGTGTCCGCCATCCCAATAGTTGCCGTGATTATCCTGATCGCCAATGTGCAGCGTCACTGCCGGCAGCAGAGTAATCTCTGCGGCCTGTGTCATAACCGGAGCCGCCAATAGCATTGCCAGTGCTAACATCGCAGGTTTTAACATAGGTAACTCCTTTGTTCATCATTCGCCAATATGGCCGATAAACAAAGCTTACTGCGGTGAAACTCAGCTTGTTATTGTCCGCAATCCTATATTCTGAGGCCCCGCATTTATTGGGAATTCCTCCTTTTTCCCTGCCGAATCCCTGCATAATTTCTCCCTATTTCCCCCTTCGCTTAGAAAGGGGGAAACGGAGAAATTACGCTTTGCTCATCATCAGCTTACGCAGCTCAGCATAATCAGCCGGCAGGTTGTGTGATAACAGCGGCAGGTCGGCGCGGTCTGCCAGCGCTTTTGGCAGCGGCAGCGTTTCGCCCAGAATCTCTTCGACGCTCTCTTTAAACTTCGCCGGGTGCGCGGTGCCGAGGAACAGACCGTACTCGCCTGGCTGCAGTTGGTCACGCAGCGCACGATAGGCAATCGCCGCGTGTGGCTCAGAAGTGTAGCCAAGTCCTTGCAGTTCGCGCATGGTCGCTTTGGTGGTTTCGTCATCCACCGCCGCATAGCCCAGCTCGTTCAGACGCCAGATTTTACGACGGAACAGCTCTTCAACGCGCGGCCAGTTGTTAGGCTGGCTGACGTCCATAGCGTTCGACAGCGTAGCCTGAGTCGCCTTTGGCGCCCATTTGCCGTCCTGCAGGAAGCGCGGCACGGTGTCGTTGGCGTTGGTGGCTGCAATAAAGCGTTTCACCGGCAGGCCCAGGGACTTAGCCAGCAGGCCTGCGGTCAGGTCGCCAAAGTTACCGCTTGGTACGGAAACCACCAGCTGATTGCGTGCTTCCTGCGGTAGCTGCGCCACCGCTTCAAAGTAGTAGCAAATCTGCGCCAGCAGACGGCTGATGTTGATGGAGTTAGCGGAGTTAAGGCCCAGCGCGACCTTCAGCTCTTCATCGTCGAAGGCCTGTTTGACCAGCGCCTGGCAGGCATCGAAGTCACCGTCAATCGCCACGGTTTCAATGTTACCGCCCAGGGTACAGAACAGTTTTTCCTGCAGCGGGCTGATTTTGCCGCGTGGATACAGAATCACCACTTTAACGTTCGGCAAGCCGTAGAAAGCATGCGCCACGGCTGCACCGGTATCGCCTGAGGTCGCGGTCAGAATCGTCACCGGCTTGTCGCCTGCGATAAGAGTCAGCATCTGCGCCATAAAACGGCCGCCGAAGTCTTTGAACGCCAGGGTTGGGCCGTGGAACAGCTCCAGACAGCCGACGTCTTCCTGCACCTTGTTAACCGGTGCCGGGAAGGTGAACGCCTTGCCGATACGCGCGGCTAGCTCAGCCTGCGGGATTTCATCACCGATAAACGCAGAAAGGATCTTCGCGCTGCGGGTGACGAAGTTCTGGGTCAACAGGTCATCAATGTCGGTCAGGTTGAATTCCGGCAGGTCGTGCGGGAAGAACAGCCCCTGGTGTTTGCCAAGCCCTTGAGTCACAGCCTGCGCAAAGCTGACCTGCTCATTGTGATCTTTTAAGTTATAGAGTTTCATCGGTTATCCCACTACTCGTGCGCCCGCTGTGTCCAGCCGGCAAATATGAACGAAGCCTTCTTGATTCTGCAGATAATGCTGGCCGAGCCAGTCCGCCACGCGCTGCGCCGTTTCCGTTTTATCACACAGGGCAAACAGCGTTGGCCCGGAACCGGAGATACCGCAGGAAATAGCGCCAATACCGGCAACCGCCTGACGCGCTTCGTTAAAGCCCGGCAGCAGTTTGGTACGGTAAGGCTCAGCAATCACGTCTTTCATCAGTTTCGCCGCCAGCTGAGGCTGACGGGAGTAGCAGGCATGAATAAAACCTGCCAGGTGGCGACCGTGAGCAATACAGTCCTGACGGCGGTACTGCGCTGGCAGAATGGCCCGCGCCTCCGCCGTCGACACTTTAATGCCTGGATAGGCCAGCACCCAAAGCCAATCATCGAAGCACGGCACCTGCTGGCTGATGATATCGTTCTCTTCAATCATCAACTGCATACCACCCAGATAGCACGGTGCGACGTTATCGTAATGCACGCTGCCGGAGATACGCCCTTCCAGCTCGCCCATCAAGGCCAGCATGCGGGTTTCATCCAGCGGCTTACCGCAGAATTCGTTCATCGCCACCAGCGCGGCGACCACGGAACAGGCGCTGGAACCCAGACCTGAACCGATCGGCATATTTTTTTCCAGCGTCATCGCCACCGGCACGTTCTTGCCAATCTCCTGGCAGTAGCGCTCCCAGCATTGATAAACGATGTTTTCATGCGGGTCGCTCGGCAGCTTGTCCGCAAAGCGCCCCAGATTTTGCAGGCTGAAGCGGTCAGCCGCCTCAACCGATACGTTATCGCCCAGCAGACTGCCGTCAATCGGCGTCACGGCCGCACCCAGTACATCAAACCCGACGCTCATATTGGCACTGGAAGCCGGGGCATAAACCTTAACCATGTTAAACTCCTAACTTCCATGACAGCGTGCGAAGAAGGTCGGCAAATACCCCTGCCGCCGTCACATCGTTACCGGCGCCATAGCCGCGCAGTACCAGCGGAAGCGGTTGATAATAGCGGCTGTAGAACGCCAGCGCGTTCTCGCCATTTTTGATTTTATACAGCGGGTCGTTGCCATCGACGGCGGCCACTTTCACCCGGCACACGCCGTCCTCTTCGATGTTGCCAACATAGCGCAGCACTTTGCCTTCATCACGCGCTTTCGCCACGCGAGCGGAAAATTCATCGTCCAGCTGCGGCAGACGCGCCATAAAGCTTTCGGTATCACCCGAGTCATCGAAGCTGTCCGGCAGCACGGACTCGACCACAATATCACTCAGCTCGAGGTTGCGCCCGGTTTCACGTGCCAGAATCAGCAGCTTACGCGCGACGTCCATCCCGGAGAGGTCGTCACGTGGGTCCGGTTCGGTATAGCCCATTCCGCGCGCCATCGCCGTGGCTTCGGAGAGGCTCATCCCCTCGTCCAGCTTACCGAAAATAAACGACAGCGAGCCGGAAAGAATCCCGGAGAAGTGCTGCAGTTCGTCACCCGCATTGAGCAGGTTTTGCAGGTTTTCAATCACCGGCAGCCCCGCGCCAACGTTGGTGTCGTAGAGGAACTTACGGCGCGACAGCCCGGCAGCATGGCGCAGTTGATGGTAGTAATCCATCGACGAGGTGTTGGCCTTTTTGTTCGGCGTCACCACGTGGAAACCTTCACGCAGGAAGTCGGCGTACTGATCGGCCACCGCCTGGCTTGAGGTGCAGTCAACAATCACCGGGTTCAGCAGGTGATACTCTTTCACCAGGCGAATCAGACGGCCCAGGTTGAACGGCTCTTTGGCTTCCGCCAGCTCAGCTTCCCAGTTTTCAAGATTCAGGCCATGGACACTGGTCAGCAGCGCACGGGAGTTCGCTACGCCACACACGCGCAGGTCGATATGTTTTTTCTTCAACCACGCCTGCTGGCGTTTGATCTGCTCCAGCAACGCGCCACCAACACCGCCAACACCCACCAGGAACACTTCAATCACCTGATCGGTGTTAAACAGCATCTGATGGGTCACACGCACGCCGGTCGTCGCGTCGTCGTTGTTCACCACCACGGAGATAGAGCGCTCTGAAGAACCCTGAGCAATCGCCACGATATTGATATTGGCGCGGGCCAGCGCGGCAAAGAACTTCGCCGAGATGCCGCGCAGCGTACGCATACCGTCGCCAACCACGGAGATAATCGCCAGACGCTCCATGATGGCCAGCGGCTCCAGCAACTCTTCTTTCAGCTCCAGATAGAACTCGTCTTCCATCGCCTTCTTCGCCCGCGCGCAGTCGCTTTGCGGCACGCAGAAGCTGATGCTGTATTCGGAGGATGATTGGGTAATCAGCACCACCGAGATACCGGCGCGAGACATGGTCGCAAACACGCGCGCTGCCATGCCCACCATGCCTTTCATGCCAGGGCCAGAGACGTTAAACATCGCCATATTGTTGAGGTTAGAGATCCCTTTCACCGGAAGAGAATCATCATCGCTGCTGGCGCCGATAAGCGTACCGGGTGCTTGAGGATTACCGGTGTTTTTAATCAGGCAAGGGATCTGGAACTGGGCGATGGGGGCAATTGTGCGAGGGTGGAGAACTTTGGCGCCGAAGTAGGAGAGCTCCATCGCTTCCTGATACGACATGCTCTTCAGCAGGCGCGCATCCGGTACCTGGCGCGGGTCGCAGGTGTAGACCCCGTCAACATCGGTCCAGATTTCACAACAGTCGGCGCGTAAACAGGCGGCCAGCACGGCAGCAGAGTAGTCGGAGCCATTACGCCCCAGCACCACCAGCTCGCCCTTCTCGTTACCGGCGGTAAAGCCCGCCATCAGCACCATGTGGTCTGATGGAATCTGGCTTGCCACGATGCGGCGGGTGGATTCAGCAATATCGACAGTAGATTCAAGGTAGTGGCCAACGGCCAGCAGTTTTTCAACCGGGTTAATCACGGTGACTTTGTGGCCGCGTGCGCTCAGCAGGCCAGCCATGATGGCAATCGACAGCTTCTCGCCGCGGCAGATAAGCCCTGCGTTGACGCTGTCCGGGCACTGACCCAGCAGGCTGATACCGTGCAGGATGTGCTTAATCTGGGAGAATTCCAGCTCGACGGCGGCTTTCAGGTCGGCGAGCGGAAAACCGGGCTGGGCGTTAGCGAGTCCCTGAAGCAGTTCAGCAAAAATGCGTTCGGCATCGGCGATATTGGTCAGCGCATCCTGGCCACCAATGGTTTTTTCAATCATCGCCACGAGGTGGTTAGTGATTTTTGCCGGGGCAGAGAGCACGGTTGCTACCTGCCCCTGCCTGGCGTTGCTTTCCAGGATATCGGCAACACGCAGAAACCGTTCCGCATTTGCCACTGATGTACCGCCGAACTTCAAGACTCGCATGGTTTTTACCCCTTGATCACTAGTCGAAAAAAAAGCCCGCACTGTTTAGGTGCGGGCTTTTTTTTGTGTTTCCTGTACGCGTCAGCCCGCACCGTTACCTGTGGTAATAGTGGTGGTGGTAATGGTCATAATGCTGCTGATGCGAATCATGGATGTTGTGTGCTCTGTTATTTCTCTGTCTGTATGCCTATATTGGTTAAAGTATCTGTCCATCTAAGTCAATGAATTTTTAACTTCGTCACGTTCCGCAATCAGTTCACATCAGCCCAAACAACCACCGATAAACCACCACAACAGCCATAAGTTAAGCAAAATGTTGGGGCATAACACCATACGTAAACATGATGACAGAGTTTTACTCTGGCATATTTTTTTCAATATCATGCAGCAAACGATGCAACATTGCCGTATCTCGATGCGTGAGTAAGCCAATACGTTGTTGCAGCCAGTCAGCCATTTTTACATCTCCGGCGACATCCAGGCGCGCCAGCAAAGCAGTGATACGTGCCCTTAACGCAATCAGCTGATTCTCGTCACCTTCCGTTGCCGTCGGGTTCGCGGTTTGTAACAGCGAGGAGAGCTGATAACAATAAACCATCACCGCCTGCCCCAGGTTCAGCGAGGGATAATCAGCGACCATTGGCACGCCGGTCAGCACATCGGCCAGCGCCAGTTCTTCGTTGGTTAACCCCGAGTCTTCGCGGCCAAAGACCAGCGCGGCGTGCCCCATCCACTGCGCTTTTTCCTCCAGCATCGGCAGCAGCTCCTGCGGCGTAGCGTAGTAGTGAAAACGGGCACGGCTGCGGGCGGTGGTGGCAACGGTAAAGTCCACGTCGTGCAGCGCTTCCGCAAGTGTTGGGTAGCAGGTGATGCCATCAATGATATCGGTCGAACCGTGAGCTACCCAGCGGGTTGCTGGCTCGAGGTGCGCAACGCTATCCACGATACGCAAATCGTGGAATCCCATGGTCTTCATTGCTCGGGCGGCAGCGCCGATATTTTCAGCTCTTGCTGGAGAAACCAGCACAATAGATAAGCGCATTTAAAGTTCTCTTAATTTCCTGTCAGCAGCAATAATGTGATGTACTTCAACATATTGCGCAGCGCGAATTTACAAAAATGCAACAAAAATCAATGAAATGATGTTTCATAACATATAAAAGAAGCTAAACTATTCAGGGCGAAATTATCAATTAGTTATGTTAACAGAAGTGATATATCTCTATGTTTATACGAACTATTTTCATTACCATAGAACAATAACAATTGGATTCACCACATTTATCAGTTAACCTGTGCAACTACTTGAGTTGTGGAAAAAATGTGATAGGCGTTATCATTCCAGAGTGATGATTTCACCAAACTGTTAACGTGCTACAATTGAACTTGATATATGTCAACGAAGCGTAGGTTTATTGGCGGTCTGGTGCCTCTTTACCTGTTATGTTGCTGTTAAAATGGTTAGGATGACAACCGTTTTTGACACTGTCGGGTCCAGAGGGAAGAGTACCCACGACCAAGCTAATGATGTTGTTGACGTTGATGGAAAGTGCATCAAGAACGCAATTACGTACTTTAGTCATGTTACGCCGATCATGTTAATTTTCGACATGCATCAGGCAGGTCAGGGACTATTGGTACTTCCTGTTTCGATTTAGTTGGCAATTTAGGTAGCAAACATGCAGACCCCGCACATTCTTATCGTTGAAGACGAGTTGGTAACACGCAACACGTTAAAAAGTATTTTCGAAGCAGAAGGCTACGATGTGTTCGAAGCGACCGATGGCGCGGAAATGCATCAGATCCTGTCTGAAAATGACATCAACCTGGTGATCATGGATATCAACCTGCCAGGTAAAAACGGCCTTCTGCTGGCGCGCGAACTGCGTGAACAAGCGAACGTCGCTCTGATGTTCCTGACCGGCCGCGACAATGAAGTCGACAAGATCCTCGGTCTGGAAATTGGTGCAGATGATTACATCACCAAACCGTTTAACCCACGCGAACTGACTATCCGTGCGCGTAACCTGCTGTCCCGTACCATGAACCTGGGTACCGTCAGCGAAGAACGTCGTAGCGTAGAAAGCTACAAGTTCAACGGTTGGGAACTGGATATCAACAGCCGCTCTCTGGTGAGCCCGAACGGTGAGCAGTACAAGCTGCCGCGTAGCGAATTCCGCGCGATGCTGCACTTCTGCGAAAACCCAGGCAAAATTCAGTCTCGTGCTGAACTGCTGAAGAAAATGACCGGCCGTGAGCTTAAGCCACACGACCGTACGGTTGACGTGACCATTCGTCGCATCCGTAAGCATTTCGAGTCTACGCCGGATACCCCGGAAATCATCGCCACAATCCACGGCGAAGGTTACCGCTTCTGCGGCGAGCTGCAGGAATAAGAGAACAAAACGGCGCATTCAGCGCCGTTTTTTTTGTCTCTATTTTACCTCGGAAGGCGCGGCAGCCCACGGTATGATAGGGACTGCGCTAATGGCATTTTTCGGCGACCCGTCAACCACCTTGTCGGAATAGGCAAGGTAGGCCAATGAGTTACGTTTCGCATCGTAGAAACGAACGACCTGCAGTGATTTAAACACCAGCGATGTACGCTTCTTAAAGACCACATCACCCTGCGCTTTGCCGTTCTTAATTTTATCGCTCAGCTCCACCGGCCCAACCTGCTGGCAGGAGATAGCGGCATCGGAAGTATCTTCCGCCAGCCCCAACCCACCTTTGATGCCACCGGTCTTGGCACGGCTCACATAGCAGGTCACGTTTTTGACGTCCGGATCGTCAAAAGCTTCCACCACGATTTTATGATCGGGGCCAAACATTTTGAAAACCGTATCAACAGAACCAATCTGCTCAGCGTGAGCGCCCAGGCTAGAGAGACTTAATAACAGACCAGCCATTAATTTCTTGTATTTCATATTGTTACCATTTTCGTCGATTGCATTGAAGAATTATTCAACATCAGCCAGGAAAGTATTTAAAGATCACAGCTTTACAAAAATCAGCCTGATTTTTCATGTAAAAACGCACTTATGCATAAAAAAAACACTGAATGCTAAAACAGCAAAAGATGCTATTATCCGCTACTTTGGTAACAGGCACCTACGAAATTAAGGATGAGGGCATTTTATGGATCAGGCTGGAATTATTCGCGATCTCCTCGTTTGGCTGGAAGGGCATTTAGATCAGCCTTTATCGCTGGATAATGTGGCGGCAAAAGCGGGTTATTCCAAGTGGCACCTGCAACGTATGTTCAAGGACGTTACCGGCCATGCTATCGGCGCTTATATCCGCGCTCGCCGTCTGTCTAAATCTGCCGTTGCGCTGCGTTTAACCGCGCGCCCTATCCTGGATATTGCCCTGCAATACCGTTTTGACTCCCAGCAAACCTTTACCCGCGCGTTTAAGAAACAGTTTGCGTTAACGCCAGCACTATACCGCCGTTCTCCGGACTGGAGCTCGTTCGGTATGCGTCCGCCGCTGCGCCTGGGTGAGTTTGCGATGCCGCAATACGAGTTCATCACGCTGCCAACCACCCATCTGGTGGGGATCACCCAAAGCTACACCTGCAAACTGGAAGAGATTTCCGATTTCCGTCAGCAGATGCGCGTTCAATTCTGGACCGACTTCCTCGGCAACTCGCCGTCTATTCCGCCAATTCTGTACGGCCTGCATGAGCCGCGCCCGAGCCTGGAAAAAGATGATGAGCAAGAGGTGTTCTACACCACGGCGCTGTCGCCAGAGCTGGCAAACGGCCATATCAACAATGCGCATCCGGTGACCCTTGAGGGCGGCGAATACGTGATGTTTACCTATGAAGGGCTGGGAACGGGTCTGCAGGAGTTTATCCTGACCCTGTACGGCACATGCATGCCGATGCTGAATCTGACACGTCGTAAGGGCCAGGATATCGAGCGCTTCTTCCCGCAGGATGAAGCCCGGAATCAGGAACCGCCTATTCAGCTGCGCTGCGAGTACCTGATCCCGATTCGTCGTTAACGCTGTAGCTCATCCAACGCAGGGGTGTCCAGATGCGAGACGTCCCCTGCCGTTTCTACCACCCATCCCGGCGCCAGCCACAGGCTTTCCTGATAATCCACCCTTGAGATAGAGCAGTTACGCAGACGTAAGCGGCGTTCCGCATGGGCCGGCAGCCCCAGAATCGTACCGACCAGGCAGCCAAGCGCAATACCGTGGCTCACCAGCAGCGGCCGGCTACCCGCAGGCAGATCGAGGCAAGCGTCCAACGCAGCGCGCATGCGTACGCTCAACTCCTGCATCGACTCACCTTCAGGGATGCGTCCGTCCGGCGTACCGTTGACCACCAGCCGACGCCACGCTTCTTCTTCCGCGCTTAGCGAATCGAGATGGCGCTGCTCCAGCACGCCCATATCAAGCTCGCGCAGACGCGCATCGAACGTCACACCACAGCCGCAGGCATCCGCAATGATCTCGGCGGTACGGCGCGTACGGCCCAGATCGCTGGCAATGACGTGCGTAATGCCGTAGGTGCGTACGCGGTCGCCGACCTGTACAGCTTGCTGTTCTCCTTTAGCCGTCAGCGGGCTATCGGACTGGCCTTGAATACGCCGTTCGGCGTTCCACTGCGTTTCGCCATGGCGAACAAGATATACCTGTAACATGTTTTTTATCCGTTATACTGCGATGACATTTTATTAGCTGAGTTGTGTAGATTATGCATCAAGTTGTCGCTGCTACCACCAATCCTGCCAAAATTCAGGCGATTCTTGCCGCATTTGACCAGATTTTTGGTGAAGGATCCTGCCAAATCACTCCTGTTTCCGTCGATACCGGTGTACCCGAGCAGCCGTTCGGTAGCAGTGAGACACGTGCCGGTGCACGCAACCGCGTCGCCAACGCGCGCGAAGCCCATCCGCACGCGGATTTTTGGGTCGCCATTGAGGCAGGGATCGATGAAGGCGCCACCTTTAGCTGGGTAGTCATTGAGGATGGCAAACAGCGTGGGGAAGCCCGCTCCGCCACCCTACCGCTGCCAGAAGCTATTCTTGAGCAGGTTCGCGCCGGGGAAGCGCTGGGGCCGGTGATGTCGAAGTACACCGGCATTGATAAGATTGGCAATAAAGAAGGCGCTATCGGCGTATTTACCGCGGGCGTACTGACGCGCAGCAGCGTCTATCACCAGGCGGTGGTGCTGGCACTTAGCCCCTTCCATAACGACCTGTATCGTCGGTAACCTGCCGGAGAGCTGATTAGGTTTTTGGCAGGGTTTGTTCCAGCCACTGGCGCAATTCCACCGGCGCTGATTTCAGGCTGTTCGATCCACGGGTGATCGTCGCGATCCCCGCGCCTAGCTCATTTTTCAGCTCGCGCTGGCTCATCTCACCGCGTAGCAGCTCTTCAATAATGCGCACGCGGGTTCCCAGCGCTTCACGCTCGTCCGGGGTCATCATCAGATTGAGTAACGGCAGCGCAAGCTCATCGGTATACGCCAGACGCAGAAGCTCCACAAAGCGAAGCCACTCCTGGTTGCGCTGCTCAGCCACCGTGGCTGAATAAGGGGATTGTTGGGTCATGTCGGGCCACCATGTTATGCTTGTACTCTTAAACGAGTACAAGCATAACACAGGTCTTACGCATCAGTAACGTCGTTGCCACTCATTGCTACTCAGCACATCCTCTTTCTGCCCCATAAAGTGACGATAGTAAGCGTCATAGGCCAGCACGTTCTTCACGTAGCCGCGAGTCTCAGAGAACGGGATACTTTCGATAAACGCCACCGCATCAATGCGCCCGGCGCTGTTGCCAAGCCAGGTTCGTACTCGTCCAGGCCCAGCGTTATAGGCCGCGGAGGCGAAAATACGGTTATTTTCGAACTGCTGATAGACGTACTGCAGATAGCTAGTACCAATATTGATGTTGGTTTCCGGGTCCAGCAGTTGCACGGGATTACTGTAGCCTGGCAGGTTAAACATCTTCACCGTATGGGTCGCGGTGCCTGGCATAATCTGCATCAGGCCGCTCGCCCCGACCGGTGACTTCACCTTCGGATTCCATGCGCTCTCCTGGCGAGCAATCGCCATCGCATAGCTTTGGGGCACGTCTTTCCCCGTGGTATAGCGCACAAACAGGTCGTTATAGGCTAGCGGGAAACGCTCCTGCAGGTTGTCCCACAGCTTACCGGCAATCGTGGCCTGTACGCTGAGATCCCACCAGCGCTGATCGAACGCATAGCGCGCCAGTTGGGCCTGCTCCGTCTGGCTACGGCTGCTCACCAGGTTGGCCCATTCGCTACGGGCGGTGTTGTCCTGATTCCAGTACATCAGTTCGCGCACTCGCGCCATTTCCGCACCGCCGGTCAGCGACGACGAGATAGTACCCGGCGCTTTCTCAACTCGTAACGGGTAAGGTTCACCCAGACGCTGCGCGGCAACCATCGGATAAAAACCGCGCTGCTGCATTAAGGCCAGCAGGATCGATCGCGCTTCATCATCGCGCCCGCGCTCCATCAGTAGATCGGCCTGCCAGTAGCGCCACTCATCCTTATCTTTAGCTTCCATCGGCAACCGCGCCAGCCAGGTGTTGAGCCCTGTGCGATCACCCGTGCCTAACGCCATGCGCACGCGGCGCTCAATCAGCGACGTTGACTGCGAACGCATGATGGCATCATCACGCCAGCGCGCCTGCTCGTCGGTCACGTCATTACCCATCAAGCGCCAGGCGACGATATCGCGCAATTCCTGCGTCTGCTCGTCATTCAGCTGCTGCGCCTGCACCAGCGCAGGGATCATCAGGCGCGCATTTTCAACATCCTGACGAGCCACGCTGCTGAAGGCGACCGCCGCCAGCTGGCGGGTAAAATCGGTCGCACCAGTGCTGCGAGCAAAGGTCAGTACGTTGTTCGGGTTATTGGCGAGATCGGTAATCGCCGCCGCAATGGTCTGGTACTGCGACGGCATCTGCGACGCCAGCACTTTCACCAGACCGGTATTGCCCGCCTTCATCGCCAGTCGAATACGTTCAAGGTAAGCCAGTGGATCCTGAGTACCGGAAGCACGCCAGGCGCCAAACAGTTTATCGCAGGCGTTCGGTCGGTTTTGCCCCGTCAGCCACAGCGTTTTTGCCCCATCCCAGGCCCCCTGAGTATCCCCCACGGAGTACTGGGCATAGTAGTAGTTACACTGCGCTTCCACCGTACCCGGCTTCTCCGGACTGAATGCCAGCAGACCGCGCCAGTCTTCGCGGCGGGCCAGTTCATTCACAAAGCGGTTTCTTAAGGTGCGAGCAGGCGGAAGCGTAGGATTAGCCTGCACGAAGTTGGTCACCGCCAGCGCCGGCGTATTCATCAAGTCGCCCGACAGCTGCCGATACTCCAGATAGGGGTACAGCGGGTAATCACGCAGGGTCGGCATCAGCTGATCGACCACATCCATCTGGTTGTTATCCCAGGCCTGTTTGATTTGCGCATAGCGGCTACGCTGCTGATCCAAGGTATCTGCGCGGGCTACGCTGCTCACCGTCAGCAAACAGACCCCTGCAGCCAGCAGACGCCACGTTATTTGTTTGGCTTTTTGCACAAGCTCTTCCTCGTTGTCACGTTACGTCAGTACAGCATCATGCCGCGTAATAAATTGATGCTAACGACTGATCGGCTAATACGCCACGCCATGAACACTTTTTTACGTTTTATATGCGACGTAGCACACCTGAATTTGCCTGCTGGGATTGAACGTTGAAAACAGCTACACTTCGCCTTTGAAAAACTCTATTCACTATAAAAGAGGCGAAGTCCACGTGGCTCAATTCGTTTATACCATGCATCGTGTCGGCAAAGTGGTTCCGCCGAAACGTCATATTCTTAAAAACATCTCGCTGAGCTTCTTCCCTGGCGCAAAAATCGGTGTTCTGGGCCTGAACGGTGCCGGTAAATCCACCCTGCTGCGCATCATGGCCGGTATCGATACCGATATCGAAGGCGAAGCTCGCCCACAGCCGGGTCTCAAAATTGGTTACCTGCCGCAGGAACCAAAGCTGAACCCTGAACATACCGTTCGTGAATCGGTTGAAGAAGCCGTTGCCGAAGTGGTTAACGCGCTGAAAGGCCTGGACGAAGTGTACGCGAAGTACGCTGAGCCAGACGCTGACTTCGACAAGCTGGCCGCCCAGCAGGGTAAGTTCGAAGAAATTATCCAGGCGCACGACGGTCACAACCTGAACGTGCAGCTGGAGCGCGCCGCTGATGCGCTGCGTCTGCCGGACTGGGACGCGAAAATCGAAAAACTCTCCGGTGGTGAACGCCGCCGCGTCGCACTGTGCCGTCTGCTGCTCGAAAAGCCAGATATGCTGCTGCTCGACGAACCAACTAACCACCTGGATGCAGAATCTGTGGCCTGGCTGGAACGCTTCCTGCACGACTTCGAAGGCACCGTTGTGGCGATTACCCACGACCGTTACTTCCTCGATAACGTTGCCGGTTGGATCCTCGAACTTGACCGCGGTGAAGGTATTCCGTGGGAAGGTAACTACTCCTCCTGGCTGGAGCAGAAAGATCAGCGTCTGGCTCAGGAAGCCTCTCAGGAAGCGGCTCGCCGTAAATCCATTGAGAAAGAGCTGGAGTGGGTACGTCAGGGCGCTAAAGGCCGTCAGTCTAAGGGCAAGGCCCGTCTGGCACGCTTTGAAGAGCTGAACAATACCGAATACCAGAAGCGTAACGAAACCAACGAACTGTTTATTCCACCTGGCGCACGCCTGGGCGATAAAGTCGTTGAAGTGAGCAATCTGCGTAAATCCTACGGCGATCGCGTACTGATTGACGACCTGAGCTTCTCCGTGCCGAAAGGCGCTATCGTCGGCATCATCGGCCCGAACGGCGCGGGTAAATCTACCCTGTTCCGCATGATGTCCGGTCAGGAACAGCCTGATAGCGGCACCATCACCCTGGGTGAAACCGTGAAGCTGGCGTCCGTTGACCAGTTCCGTGACGCAATGGATAACAGCAAAACCGTATGGGAAGAAGTGTCCGGCGGGCTGGATATCATGAAGGTTGGCAACATTGAGATGCCAAGCCGTGCATACGTTGGCCGCTTTAACTTCAAAGGCGTCGACCAGGGCAAACGCGTAGGCGAGCTGTCCGGCGGTGAGCGCGGTCGTCTGCACCTGGCGAAGCTGCTGCAGGTTGGCGGCAACATGCTGCTGCTCGATGAACCAACAAACGACCTGGATATCGAAACCCTGCGTGCGCTGGAAAACGCCCTGCTGGAGTTCCCGGGCTGCGCGATGGTTATCTCCCACGACCGCTGGTTCCTCGACCGTATTGCCACCCACATTCTGGACTACCAGGACGAAGGTAAGGTTGAGTTCTTCGAAGGTAACTTCACCGAATACGAAGAGTATAAGAAACGCACGCTGGGCGCTGATGCGCTGGAGCCGAAACGTATCAAGTACAAACGTATCGCCAAGTAATCTTCATCAGGCGAATAACTTCGGTTATTCGCCTTTTATTTAGTGCAGAAATAAATTCCCCACTTATATTTCCAGATCATTCAATATTATATTTAAATATGATTATTATCATTCACCGCATTTCTTTCCCATCAGGATTGAGATAGTTTAATAGCTGTGTTAAAAATATCCCTTCGAATAAAACAGACTACTTCGCCTTTAATTTATTCACGAAGCAAACCCGCAATAACAATGCCATTTAAATAATAAATCAATGACATTCATAAGGAATTGACATGTCTTATTTTTTCTATCTTTATCGCTACGCGTGACGGTAAACCGATTATTCATAATAACTATTTTATATCTATTGAAAAGGTTTAAATCAGCGAAGCTATGAAAATAATTTCTCCGCGCATTTCGGCGATATTACTAACATCAACAAAAAACTATCGCAAGATAGTCAGCGAACTGCAGCACGTTGAAATACAACGTCACCTGTGGCGAGTGATGATCGCCGCCCCCATGCTACTGCTGCTCATTTATCTGTTTATCTTCAGCCAACCGCGGTTTATCAGCGAATCAAAAGTGGCCGTTAAACGCCCTGCAGATATTGATAGTGCCAGCCTGAACGTCGGCCTATTATTAGGGGGGGCAACCTCTTCATCCGCAGAAGATTCACTGTATCTTAAAGAATATATAAATTCTCCGGATATGATGCATATTCTCGATAAACAACTGGATTTCCATAAGGCGTTTGGCGAGAGCGGCTTAGATATGTTTTATCATTTATCGTCACAGACTACGAATGAACGACTGCTGGACTATTATCGCCAGCGCATTTCGGTGAACTATGATGAAAAAAATGGCTTGCTGACCATCCAGACGCAGGGGTTTAGCCCTGAATTTGCCCTTCAATTTAACCGCGCTGTGCTCAACGAGTCGGAACGCTTTATCAATGAACTGTCTCACCAGATATCTCGTGAGCAGATGGCGTTTGCGGAAGAGCAGCTACAACAGGCCAGATCCCGATTAAACACCAGCAAACAAGCGTTAATCACCTATCAGAACAACCACAATATTCTGGATCCGCTGGCCTCTGCGGAAGCGGCCACCACGCTGGTGAATACGCTACTGGCGAAAAAAATTGAAATGGAGGCAGACCTGCGCAACCTACAGACCTACCTGCGTAGCGATGCGCCGCAGGTAGTCAGCGCCAGGAACGCCATCACCTCTTTGCAATCTCAAATCGATCAAGAACAAAGCAAGATCACCGCCCCCGAAGGCAAAAAGCTCAACAGCATGGCGGCCGATTTTGAAGAGATAAAGTCGCAGGCCGTTTTTGAAGGCGATCTGTACGCGCTCGCGCTCAAAGCCTTTGAAAAAACGCGAGTAGAAAGCGCCAGAAAGTTAAAAACACTCGCCACCATCAGCACCCCGCAACTGGCACAAGAGTCGACGTTTCCCAATGTCCCTTACCTGCTGATGAGTTGGCTGCTGGTCTGCTGCCTGTTGTACGGGGTAGCCCGATTACTGCTGACCATTATTGAAGATCATCGCGACTGACGCTAACGCCAATACTGAAACGGATTCTCTATGAAACGAGCCACACTCATTTTCTTATTTCTGTTACTGCAATCGAGCACCTCTTTTGCCGTTGGCGTAACCGCAGACCCTGAATTGACCGGCGCGGCCCAACTCCCTTCTGTGCTAACGCCGCAAAACGGTAGCACCGCCGACACCAGCGGTTTTGATAACACGCCGCCTCCGCCGCTGTTGCCCTCCAATAGCCGGATGTTCGGCGCCCAACTCTTTACCGGCACGTCAGCAGATAGCGGAGCCAGTATCGGCTTTAACCCTAACTACGTGATTGGACTCGGCGATACCGTACAGGTTCGCCTCTGGGGGGCATTTGCTTTCGACGGCGCGCTGACGGTCGATCCTAAAGGCAATATTTTTGTGCCGAATATTGGTCCGCTAAAAGTCACCGGCGTCGCCAACAGCCAACTCAATAGCCTGGTCACCGCCAAGGTAAAAGAGGTGTACCAGTCTAACGTCAACGTATATGCCTCATTGCTGCAGGCTCAGCCGGTGAAAGTCTTTGTCACCGGGTATGTCAAAAATCCTGGACTTTACGGCGGTGTGGCGTCTGATTCACTACTCTCCTATCTGAGCAAAGCCGGAGGCGTGGACAGCGAACGTGGCAGCTACATCGATATCGCGATAAAACGCGGAAAATCAACGCGTACCCGCGTCAATTTGTACGATTTTCTGCTTAACGGCACGCTGGCGCTCTCACAGTTTTCCGATGGCGATACCATTGTGGTTGGCGCCAGAAAACAGACTTTTAGCGTTGAGGGCGACGTTTATAACGGCTACGACTTCGAGTTTTCTGAAGGTTCAATTCCCGTTCAGGAGGCCCTGAACTGGGCGCGGCCGAAGCCTGGCTCAACGCACTTCACCATCGTGCGCCAGCAGGGTACGGTCAAGCGGACAGAATACTACCCGCTGGGTAGCGCGGCCGGGAGAAACCTGCAGGATGGCGACAAGCTGATTATCAGCTCCGACCGTTACGCGGGCACCATCCAGGTGCGCATTGAAGGCGCGCATTCCGGCGAGCACGCGCTGGTTTTGCCTTACGGCAGCACGATGAAACAGGTGCTCTCGCAGATAAGGACCAACAGCATGTCGCGGATGGACAGCATTCAGTTGTATCGCCAATCCGTCGCCCTGCGGCAAAAAGAGATGCTCGATCTCTCCTTACAGAAGCTGGAAGAGGCTTCCCTCTCCTCCCAGTCCGCCACCCAGGAAGAAGCGCGTCTACGCGTCCAGGAAGCACAGCTGGTGAGCCGATTTGTGGCTAAAGCCCGCAGCGTCGTTCCCAAAGGCCAGGTCGTTCTCAATGAAAGCAATCTCGATTCGGTACTGCTGGAGGATGGAGACGTCGTCACCATCCCAGAGAAAACGTCACTCGTGATGGTGCACGGTTCGGTGCTGTTTCCCAATGCAGTCAGCTGGCAAGAGAAGCTTGATGTTGATGATTATATTAAAAAATGTGGCGGCCTGACGCAAAAGTCCGGGCAGTCGAAAATCATCGTTATTCGCCAGGATGGCGAAGCGCTAAACGCCGACGATGTTAATGCCATCAAAGCGGGCGATGAAATTATGGTTCTGCCGAAATATGAATCGAAGAACATCGAGGTCACGCGCGGCATTTCTACCATCCTTTACCAGTTGGCCGTTGCGGCAAAAGTGATTTTGGATCTGTAAAACCCGATAAGAGCGGCGGGTTATTCCGCCGCGACCTCATCATAGCGATAGAGAATGTAATCAGGATGATTGGCATTTATTCATCAGGCATCTGGAAGACGCCGCACCTTGAGGCGTTTCTCGGTGAACCCGGCATCAAGCTGACGCCCCACAGCAACCTCGCGTCAATCCGCCTTCGCGCCGTCGCGGTATGGGGAGAGCGTCCTTCGGCGCAGCGTCCCATCAAGCTGGCCCGGCAGGCCGGTATTCCCATCCTACGACTGGAAGATGGTTTTACCCGCTCGCTAGGGCTAGGCGTAAATGGCGCACCGCCGCTGGCAATGGTGGTAGATGATTTGGGCATTTACTACGATGCCCGCACGCCCAGTCGGCTGGAAAAACTGATTCAGATAGCCGCCGCCGATCCCTATCAGGAAAGCGACGCGCTGCGCGCTATCGCCATGATGGTTAACTACGATCTCTCAAAATATAACCATGCTCCGCCCTTTTCAGAGCGCGCTACGGACAAAGAGATCGTATTGGTTATCGACCAGACCTATGGCGATATCTCCGTGCAACTGGGCGGAGCAAACGAACACCAGTTTGCCGCCATGCTTTCCAGCGCCTGTCGCGAGCATCCGCAGGCTGAAATCTGGGTTAAAACGCATCCCGACGTGCTGTGTGGTAAAAAACGCGGCTATTTCAACGCTCTGCCAGCCAACCCACGAATTCGGCTGTTTGTCGAAGACGTCAGCCCGCAGTCTTTGCTGCAACACGTCAGCACGGTCTACACCGCAACATCGCAGTACGGTATCGAAGCGCTGATGGTCGGTAAAAGTGTTGTCTGTTTCGGGCTGCCCTGGTATGCCGGATGGGGGCTAACGGACGATCGGCACCCTGATGCGCCAGGGCTTGCTGCACGACGTGGTTCTGCACCGCTAACGGCGCTGGTCAGCGCCGCCTGGCTCCGCTACACCCGCTATATTGACCCCTACACCGGCGAACGGGCCACGCTTTTCGACGTGCTGGACTATCTGCATCTGAATCGAACCCACCAACTCGCCCGGCGAGGACATTTATGGGCACCGGGTATGACGCTTTGGAAAAGCAGCGTCGTGAAGCCCTTTTTACGCACGACGGATAATCAGGTGAGTTTCTCCCGCCGTAGCAAAGAGGCGACGGCGTGCATCGTCTGGGGAATTCAAGGCGAGGCGCGTTGGAAAGATAAGGCGACTGAAGGTAACCTCCCTATCTGGAGAATGGAAGATGGCTTTCTACGTTCATCAGGCCTTGGTTCAGACCTGTTACCTCCGCTTTCGCTGGTGCTCGACAAGACAGGAATTTACTACGACGCCACTCGCCCTAGCGATCTGGAGAAGCTGCTCAGCCACTCTCTGCTGACCGTCGAGCAGCAGCAGCGAGCATCGCAACTTCATCAGCATCTGGTGGAGAATAAGCTCAGCAAGTACAACCTCGGTAAACGCTGGCAGCGCCCGGAGACCGGGGATAAACGGGTGTTGCTGGTTCCAGGGCAGGTAGAAAACGATGCCTCTATCGCGACGGGAACGCTCAGCATCAATACCAACCTGGCGCTCCTGCGTACCGTACGTGAGCGTCATCCAGATGCATTTATTATTTATAAACCGCACCCCGACGTGCTCACCGGCAACCGTCCCGGCCACATTGCTGAAGAAGAGATGACGCGCCTCGCCGACTGCGTGGCGCTTGATGCCGATATTATCGAGTGCATTCAGCAGGCCGATGAACTCCACACCATGACCTCGCTGTCCGGGTTTGAAGCGCTGCTGCACGGTAAGCAGGTGCACTGCTACGGTCAGCCGTTCTACGCCGGATGGGGGCTTACCGTGGATGAACACCCCAATGCTCGTCGCCAGCGATCGCTAACGCTGCAGGATCTCATCTACCAGACCCTCATTGCCTACCCAACCTACATCCATCCGCATGACCAGCGCATCATCACGGCCGAAGCAGCTGCGGCGTGGCTGATGACGCAAACCCGCCCCGAAATGGCGGCAAAGAAAAAAGCTAATCGGTTAGTTCGTCTGAGTCGCAAGGCCATCAATTTTTATCGCGTAAAATTCAAATAAAATCAGGAGGGTGCATGGAAAGCACCGCAATGAACAACCTGCTGGCAGGTAAGCGCTATTTGCTTTTACAAGGCCCAATGGGCCCCTTCTTTTCTGAACTGGCCGGCTGGCTGGAGGGTAAGGGACGCGAGGCCGTCAACGTTGTGTTTAACGGCGGTGACCATTTTTATTGCCGTCAGCGCTCAGTGCTGCACTACACCCAAACGCCAGCGCAGTTTGCCCACTGGCTTAAAGAAGTCTGGCAAACCTATCCCTTTGACACGCTGGTCTGTTTTGGTGATTGCCGACCTTTGCACCAGGCGGCACGCCAGTGGGCTAACGCAAAGGGACTGCGGTTTCTGGCGTTCGAAGAAGGCTATTTGCGTCCTCACTTCATCACGCTCGAGGTGGGTGGCGTTAACGCCTACTCTTCCCTCCCTCAGGAACCCGACTTTTATCGCCAGTTGCCGGAGATGCCGCCGCGCGTTATTCAATCGCTGAAACCCTCAACGCGCCTGCGATATTGGCATGCGACCTGGTATTACCTGATTGGCTGGTTTCACCAAAAACAGTACCCGCACTACCGGCACCACAAGTCATTCTCTCCGTGGTATGAGATGCGATGCTGGATCCGAGCGTGGAGGCGTAAGCATTGGTATGCCTTCAGCGAGCGACACGTGCTCCCTCGTTTACAAAACCAACTGGATAATCGTTTTTACCTGGCCATTTTGCAGGTCTACAACGACAGCCAGATTCGGCAACACAGCCCATATAACGACGTTCGTGAATATATTAATGATGTGATTTACTCTTTTGCGACCAAAGCACCAGCGACAAAGTTCCTCGTGTTTAAACACCACCCGATGGATCGCGGCCACCGTTTATATTCTCCCTTGATTAAGCATCTGAGTAAAAAATATGGGGTGCAGAATCGTGTGCTCTACGTGCACGACCTACCGATGCCGGAAATGCTGAAGCATGCAAAAGCGGTGGTGACGATTAACAGCACGGCGGGGCTGTCTGCGCTGATACACAATAAATCGCTGAAGGTGATGGGCGATGCCCTGTACGACATAAAAGGGTTGACGTATCAGGGACATCTGCATCAGTTCTGGACGGCGGGCTTTCGCCCGGATATGAAGTTGTTGGGTAAGTTTCGGGGGTATTTGTTGGAAACGACGCAGATAAATGAAGTATTTTACGGAAAACATAATGCCAGTGTGGAACAACCTAATCGGGTAAATGCCCATGCCTTTATCGCTGATAAGGCCGTCTCCACACATAGGAAAATCACTAAACAAAACTGACCTGAAGAAGGCGAAACTAGTACCGATTTACGTTTACTAACTCACTTAACTTTTTCAAATCATAAAGTTTTGCCATAGCCTCGGTTGTCACCTGTAACGGGGCTGATGATAAATAGCGACGCCAGCTTTGATAAGCATCCTGCCAGTCATCATTCAACTGTGCAAGCTCAGTCCTTAAGGCCCACCCCGAGGGCTCCAGAATCTCTTCTTTTGTTTTTAAATTCAACAATGCCGGTATTAAATGCCCGCTGAATCTTAACGCATTTGATAGGTCCTCGACGGCCTGCGAATTAGACAAGCTGTTTTTTGACAGATAACTCACAGCTAAATCCCATTTATCCAGCAACATACATATTTTCGAATAAAAATATTCACTACTTTCATCATAATGGTCAGGATTCAATTGCTCAAACTGTTCTCTGGCTACATCCATTTTGTCAAGATGACAGAGCGATGACATATAGTAGAACACATAAACAATGGGCAGAGATGCTATATCATGAGAAATAATCGAGAACTGCTCACACACGAGTTCCCACTCCTGTAATTCATAAAGCAAGGCTATTTTTTTGTAGACAATAAAGATATCGATACCTCGTAAAGACTCAGCCTTATTAATACAGTTCATTGCTTCTTCATACCGTTTCAACCCTGCATAAGCGTCGGACAAAACTAACAAGCAATAATACCTTTCACTCGACTGAATAGACTCTGGGTCAAGTAACTCAATAATATCTTTATACTGACAATTTGATAAAAGTGAAAATGCATTTAACAAATCATTGTTACCGCACTCCAACATTGAGTTAATCGGTAACTCATTATACCTCCCAGAATATAACAAACAGCAGAGATAATAATAAAAATCACCTGACTCTGATTTAACTCCTGATATTTTAAAGTAGTTAATTGCGGAGTTCCAATCCTGCCTTGCAAACATCAGCAATGCTTTTGATAAATACCATGAGGAATCGGCATTATCGCCACAAGAGGAAAATAGCATCTCAAGATATTTAGATGCAGCGTTTAATTTACCAGATTCTCGCAATACCGTTACATATAAAAGGCTGTCACTTAGAGAAACATTCGTATTTCTGGAAATATACTGTTCCCACCAACGTTCAGAGAGTGTGATCTGATGTGCATTTAATGACTGAATGGCATAGTCTCGCAAAATATTATCATCAACATAGTTATCAGGCATAGGTGCATCAAGTTTGATAATTTCGTCATAAACTCTCTGGCAGCAGTGTCCGTCGCGATAGGGGAACGTGGCATCAATACGTGACTGGATAATCGCATCGGGTTTTGCATCATTCTCTAACAACACCTCAAGGCTTGATAACAACGCCTCTTCAGTAGTGGCAACATCGCCAAAGCCGTGCTCCCGATAATCAAAATACCCTTTCGTGTAGGCATGACCACCGGAGAAGAAATCAACTTCATCAAATTGATAGTACAATGTAGGTTTGTTGATAACCGCCATTTCGAATGCGACCGATGAATAGTCGGTTATCATCATTGCTGCTTTCCCAAACAGGTTCTGAATACTACCGTCCTGGTGGGTAATTACCTCAATGTATTCCGGAACTTCAAACTTCTGAAGATATGGTTGTATATTTGCATGAGGGAAAAACACAACCTTATATTGATAACGTTCAACAAGCTCTTTTAATTTATCAGAATGTATAAAACTATACCAATGCAGCGCAAACTCTGTCTGCATAAATTTAGGATTATATGCTCTTTCATTACCCAAGGTAACAGCGTCACCAACGATGTTTTTACGCCATGTCGGCATAACTAAGATTAATTTCTCTGTATTATTAAATTTAATCAGTGAATCATGCCTTGGAAAACCAGTAAGAACAACTTCTTTTTCATTGTAAATATATCGAGAACCATCATTTACTATCGAGTTATATTCATATGGAGATACAGTCACTAAACAATCAATATTATCTTTATTATTAATCCATGTAGAAAGATCATCTTTTGTGACGCCATGTTGAAGGAATATACAATGCCTACCTTTTAACATATCATTACCAAGGTAGTTAGCCACATAAATATCTATATGCGAACTGATCACTTTCCTACAAGATTTCAGTGCATTAACATGTTCATCAGAGCCATATTCCAAGAGATGGAAACCTTCGTTCTTTAACCTATCCCAGTCATGTGAATCCTTTCTTAAAACAAAGAAAATATTTTTTTCAGGATGATTGTTCATCACATAGCGATAAAGATGCTCAGCATTATCATCAGCCTGCGAATCTCTATCAAGAAATACCCACGAAGATAAATATTTGCTTTGATTACCATAGAATGGAATCTTATTTTGAAAACAACTGACAACATCAACCATATTAACTGGTGTAGTATAATGCTTCCCTGACAGCGATATCCTTGTAGGAACATCAGATATTTGAATAAGCAGTTCCTTTGCCTCACCAACATTAACCCATAGTCTTCTTTCGAGAATAAATTCAAATCCAAGGAAATCATGACTAACAGTCTTAGTATACGCGGGAAGCACACTTACACCATCAAGTTGTATATTTTCAAAATCTTCACTTTTGCAAAAATATTTCAATTGCACCATATTTTTATATTTATCGTAGCGCTCCACATATACAATCTGGAAATCAGGATTTAGTTCTTTAAAACAAGAAAGCATGCCTATCTTTTGGTAAAACCAGCAACCAGCAAGATCAAAACGGTTAATTACATCAGGATCTATGAATTTGAAAACAGAAAATATATTTTGAATATATTCATTTTTCTCTTCATTTGATAAAAATGAAACCCGCTCTGCATGGTTAATGAGTCTTTTAAGATGCCAAATAATCAAGTAAAGAATTGTATTCTGAATAAAAACAGGCACATAGCCAAATTTTTCATAATATTCTTTTAGTAATGCCAGATAACCATTTCTGGTTACCATTGTAAACTGCCCAACCTGGTCCCAGGATAAATCTAAAGTAGAAGTGCCATCACTTCTCTTTCTATAGAGATATGTTGCTGTACTAACAAATGCCACTTTACCTGCTTGTTGATACATTAAATAGTCAGCAACAAATTTCCCATCCTCAAAATTAGGCTTGATCTCTGAATTATATTTCAGCCCATAATCATTTATAATTTTAGTTTTAAAGAAAGCAGAATTACAAAATAATTGAATGTGCTTATTGAGATTGCTTACATTTAATGAAAGATTTCCTTTAGAGTATTTAAAATTTAACGGATGAGAATCTTTTATTGATTTATTATTATCATGATAAAACACAACATTACATGAAACCATGCAGTATTGATCATCTCCTGCACTGACAAAAGAATCAACCTCATAGAAATAATTAATATCAACAAAATCATCGGGATCGATAAACGTCACCCACTCTGTTTTTACATGCTCAAGGCCCAGATTTCGCGCTGAAGCTTGCCCTCCATTCTCCTTTCGAAGATAGAGTATATTATCGGGGTACTTGCTCTGCCACTTCTTAATAATCTCCGCCGAATCATCGACAGAGCCGTCATCGACCATAATTAAATAAATATTTTTCTTGAAGTTTAGCTTCTGGTTAACTAAGCTTTTAAAGTAATCATCAAGGTATCGCCCAACATTATAAACGGCAGAAACGACAGTATATTCATAGTTGCCATCGACTTTCTTAGAATAGAGACCGCTGACCTTTTTTTTCTTTTTTGCGAGCATATCGCGAAAAAACAAACCTGGATTTTTCATTAATTTTTTTAACTTTTTATTTAACATCCATATTACCCTTTCTAAAATACTTTATTAACATATTTATTAGTGAGTCTTGATAATTCTCTACATTTTTTCTCGTCGATGTGAAATCATTAGCGCAAAATGAATGAGGGGCGCTGATGATTTTATATTTAAGCAACGCTAAATAACATCCCCTGGCAACAGGGGAGCGAATATTAAAATAATAACAGATATCTCTGGCAGGAATTGACTGCTGTTTAAAATACGAAAACCATGGGACTAAAAACGTTGCTAAATTCAGATCAAAATCAGTTCTGAATCTATTACATAAAAACCCATCAATTTCATTATAATATCCCCTCCAAACTTCTTCGAACATACTTTTCTTTAGTGGCACATAAGTATGGACCAACGGCGTCAACACTTCATAACCAAAGGTACATTTTAATAACTCACTAGCATGTATAGACGCGCTTAGCGTTGGGGTAGTCACGCCTCTATTTTTCATCTCTACAATATTTTTCCGTGATAAGAAAATAGAGGCTATTCCGTTACTTTTAAAAAAATGTCCCTTTGGCAATTCACGGGCAACAAAGACATCATCATTAAAATAGATAAAATGCTCTGACAGAGAGTCTATTTTATGAAGATGGGCTTCAATTACATGAGAGTTAAATGTTGGTAGATATTTTTCTGGAATAATATCTTTATGATCGACAACGATAACATTATCATATTTACCAACCCATTCAGGATATTGCTCATCAGTAACGATATAGATGTTATTAACCCAAGAGAGGTAAGTCAGCACACTTTTAACAGAAAAATAGAGTTCATTGTGATTGCTAAAACGAGCTTCATCTGTCGCGTATTGGCCATGAGAATCAACATTAACCGTTTTAAATCGTTTATATTTCTCTTGCCATTTAGGGTCTTTGTCATTCACCCATGTAAACACGACATCAATAGGAAAATCAGCATGCAGGATATTTTCCAATTGAAGATCGTGCCTGATTAGAATTGACTCTTCAACTTCCGGACATAATATTTCATTACGAATCACTGGATATTTTTTGTTAAAATAGTCCCGAAAAAATATGCCTGGAGAATGAATGAGCTTTGTCATCCTTTTCATCAATGATGATTGTTTCCTCATGCTTTAATCCTTTTAACTATCTGAATATTTCCTACTATGCTGATAAACCCTCGTCATCTCTATACCGATTAATAACATCATCGATGCTATTGCAATATTCAATCTCATTATCACGACCAACAAAAATTGCCGCATCACAATACTCTTTCAAACTATTCAAACTATGCGACACCATTAAAAAACTCGACTCTTTATGCCGCGAATTAAACATGTCCGCGCACTTCTGCTTAAATCTGGCATCACCCACTGCGGTAACCTCATCAACCAGATAATAATCAAACTTAAACGCCATACTTAAACCAAAACCCAGTCGCGAGCGCATCCCTGACGAGTAGGTTCTAATCGGCATATCGAAGTATTTCCCCAGTTCAGCAAACTCTTCGACAAAAGCGACCTTCTCTTTCAGTTCGCCTTTTTGTGCATACAACCGGGCGACAAACTTCACATTTTCACGTCCAGTCAGGCTTCCCTGAAAACCGCCGGAAAGGCCCACAGGCCACGAGATGGTACTGTTGGTGACGATCCTGCCGCTATCTGGTCGGTCTATACCGCCAATCATACGTAGTAGCGTCGATTTCCCCGCGCCATTGCGGCCAATAAGCGCCACGCTTTTTCCACTCGGCAGTTCAATATTGAGATTTTTAAAGACATAGTGCCGCCCCTGGGGCGTACGATAGGATTTGGTGAGATTCTCGATGCGGATCATGATGTCAACATAGCCTCTTCGCGCAGGCGATACAGCGCAAGCCCGATAAACAACATAAGCAAAGTGCAGAAGGCCAGATAAGGTAGACTCACCCCTTGGCTCACGTAACCCGCCACCACGCATTCGCGGCTCAGTTCAACGATATGCACAATGGGGTTCCAGAGGAGATAGGGCCAATAGTCACGCGGTACGGCGTGCAGCGGGAACATAATGCAGGAGACGAAATAGAGCGGTTTTATCAGGATAGGCAGAAACTTCTCCATTTCAGGAAACGTCTTCCCTATGACCATAAACACCATCCCTAGCCCACAGGAAAAGAGAATCAATAGCAACCACGTCACTACTAAGGTAATGAGTTGCGTGACGCTAAACACCTCACCGGCAATTCCGACCACGAGCATGAGGACAATATAGACGCAGGTGTAGATAAGGCTTTCGAGCAGCGCCCTTGCCAGGATTGTGTCGATCGGTTTTACCGGCCGATAATTAAATAGCCCCTGGTTCGCATCAATTGCGCTGATAGAGCGGGTGGCGATATGGCTAAAAAGAAAATAGGGGATAATGCCGTTTATCAAAAAAACGGGAAATGAAATATCCGGCATCGTGCGGTGCATAACAAAACCAAACACCGCAAGCATGACCAGCATATGCGCGGCAGGCTCAAGAATAGCCCAGCAGTAGCCTAACCGGTACTTGCCGAAACGCGTTTTGATCTCACGTAGAAATAGCGCGCAAACTGCTGCACGCTGGACATCGATACCGCTTCTGGCCATAAGATGTTGCTTCCATTCAGGCATGCTACCGCCCTGGCCTTATGCGACCGTAGCGAAGAGCAAAAATCATTGGGGATGGACATCTTCAGGGAGTGAATAATAGAGAGTGAAACACTAATTAAAGTGAATTATAAAAACCATAAATAAATACAACTACATCATTCCCTTGATGTATTCCAATGTGATAAATTGGAAAGTGGAATTTATCTTTTAATTGCCATCATGACCAGTAGTATCTTATTTAATTAAACTTAAATCATCATTAAGCGCATATTAAATAAAATACTTCATCTACAAATCAAGAGGTTGCTGGGGAATAGGCAACAATGAGAAATACGATTTTATAAAGTTATCATTCAATAATAACAACGGTAAAATAAAAACAAAGCCACTTATTATATTTTTAACTTGATGATAGCCATGATGAAATATTAACAGGGAATATAAAAACGGCACGGTACCGCGATGACACCGTGCCGGAAGGCTAATCGCCCATCAATCCTTTCACCAGTTCAACACAGCGCAGGAACCGAGAGTCATAGTCCGACTCTTCAACATGTACAAATTCGATATTGTTCTTTTCGAGCATCGAGACCAGCAAAGTCTGGAACTCCTTGCGATCAACCGAACTGCCAAGGCTGCGCAAACCATCGGCAACCCACGGCGTGTTGTTTTCCAGCAGGATAACCAGGTCGAAGCGATACTCATCGATCAGTGCCTGCACAAATGGATGCTCACGGCCTTCATACTTCTTACAAAATGCCTGAGTGCTGACAAAATCGGTGTCGATAAACGCGACCTTGTTAGCGTACTTCACCGCGAAGTCGATGTACTGAGCGTGCCCCAGGGCGATTTTGTCGTAGTCGGAATACTGTAGCGCCATCTCGTCACCGCCCAGGTGCGAAAAGACGTAGTCTCGCCCATATTCCCAGGCGCTGGTCGTGTTGAAAATATTCGCCAGCTTATTGACCAGCGTCGACTTACCGCTGGACTCCCCCCCGAGAATAGCGACCGTACGCACGAAGAACGGCTTCACTTCGGTTGGGATGTAATCCCAGTAGCGGAATGGGTTCTCACGAATCTGCGCCCCGCTGATGCTCATGAAAGTCCGTTTCGGGTCAATCAGCACCGTTTCAATCCCGAGATGCTCGAGGTACTGCGGCGCATCGGCCTCTTCAGAGGAATAAATCCAGTTGGGTTCGATACCCTTCTCTTCCATAAAGGTCTTTATGCCCGCACTCCATACGTCCCAGCCGTGCGGGTATGGCTCCATCCCCTCTTCATTAAAGGCGTGAATGCGGATGTTCTTCTGGTATTTAAAGGTTTGCAGTAACCAGCGCAGGCGGTCTGGTACGGTAGGCTGCTGCGACATGGCGCTATCTTCAAACAGCGCGCGGTCGCGCGTATCGTCATAGCCCATAATGATATGCAGTTCGTCCACCTGGCTACAGGCGCGTTGGATCAGATAGATATGACCGGTATGCAGCGGATAAAACTTACCAAACACCACGCCGATATTTTTCTGCTGGCGCGGAAACTCGAGCCCGAGAAAGCGGTGTAACGCTTCGAGTTTTTGCGCGCTGGGGCTCTTAATTTTGGCGTTGAGAAGCTGGCTTAAATAGCCCTTGGTCATGCCGCTGGCGTCTGCGACCTGCTGCAACGTACAGCCTTTCTGACGAATTGCGGTTTTGAGATAGTCGAACGACGACACAAGAGCCTCCTGCTGAATTGGGGTAAACCATCTACCCATTATACAAAAAACCCGGATGTACTCACGGTACTCTCCGGGGAAAGAGACCGGCGGCGCAATATGCCGCCAGGAATGAACATTAAAGTTCGTCGAAGACGTCCAGCGCGTCGGCGAGTTTCTTCACGCCAAAGACCTTCATGCCTTCCGGAATTTTCTTCGGTACGTTTGCCGCCGGAACGATAGCGCGACGGAAACCATGCTTAGCGGCTTCTGAAATGCGCTCCTGCCCACTAGGTACAGGACGAATTTCCCCGGCGAGCCCCACTTCACCAAAGACCACCAAATCCTGCGGCAGCGGCCTATCGCGCAGGCTGGAGACCATCGCCATCAGCAGCGCCAGGTCGGCGCTGGTTTCGGTGACCTTCACGCCGCCCACCACGTTCACAAACACATCCTGGTCCGCCATCTGCAGGCCGCCGTGACGGTGCAGTACCGCTAACAGAATCGCCAGACGGTTCTGCTCAAGGCCAACGGCTACGCGGCGAGGATTGCCCATCATGGAGTGATCCACCAGCGCCTGAATTTCTACCAGCAGCGGACGCGTGCCTTCCCATACCACCATTACCGAACTGCCGGAGGTGACTTCATCACCACGACTCAGGAAGATGGCGGAAGGGTTACTTACTTCGCGTAGGCCCTGTTCGGTCATCGCGAACACACCCAATTCATTCACCGCACCGAAACGGTTCTTATGGCTGCGCAGCGTACGGAAGCGCGAGTCGGCATCGCCGTCGAGCAGTACCGAGCAGTCGATACAGTGCTCAAGAACCTTTGGCCCTGCCAGCGAGCCATCTTTGGTCACGTGGCCGACCATCACAATCGCCACACCGCGCGTTTTCGCAAAACGAGTCAGATAGGCCGCGGTTTCACGCACCTGCGCCACGCTGCCTGGCGAGGACTGAATATCCGCCATGTGCATCACCTGGATAGAGTCGATAACCATCAGCTTCGGCTGCTCTTCTTCCGCTATCTGGCAAATCTGTTCGATGCTGGTTTCCGAAAGCATATTCAGGTTAGCAGTGGGAAGCCCCAGACGGTGCGCACGCATCGCCACCTGCTGTAATGACTCTTCACCGGTGACGTACAGCGTTTTCATCTGTTCGGCCAGCTTACACAGCGTTTGCAGCAACAGAGTTGATTTCCCCGCCCCAGGGTTACCGCCAATCAGGATGGCGCTACCGGGCACGACACCGCCGCCCAGCACGCGGTCGAACTCTTTAAAGCCAGTGGAAAAGCGCGGCAACTCTTCCAGGCTGATATCCGACAGTTTTTGCACCTTTGCGACGCCAGCATTACCCGCATAGCCGCTCAGGCGCTCGTTACGTGCGACCGTAGGGGAAGCCGCAACGCGCACTTCGGTGATGGTATTCCAGGCATGGCAGGCACTGCATTGCCCCTGCCAGCGCGGGTAATCCGCACCGCACTCATTACACACAAATGCGCGTTTAGGAGCTTTCGCCACGTTAACCTCTTTATTTCTGATTCATGCTGCCGGAGAGAATGCAGAACACCCCCATCAAATCGGCATGACGGATAGTGACTTCCGTCTGTTCATTCACTTTTGGTTTGGCATGATACGCAATCCCCAGCCCGGCTTTTTTGATCATCGGCAGGTCATTGGCACCGTCGCCAATCGCCACCGTCTGGGCATGCGGAATTTCATGTTTCTCAGCCAGTTGCAGCAGGGTTTTCGCTTTATACTGCGCATCGACGATGTCGCCAACCACTTCGCCGGTCAGCTTGCCGTCGCGAATACCCAGTTCGTTGGCAACCGCAGCGGTTAAACGCAGCTTATCGCGCAGGTGATCGGCGAAGAAGGTAAAGCCGCCTGAGGCAATCGCCACCTTCCATCCCAGCGTTTCAAGCTTGAGCACCAGTTGGGTCAGCCCCGGCATCAGCGGTAGCGTTTCGCGTACCTGACGCAGAATATCGGCATCAGCATCTTTCAGCGTAGCAACACGCTGGCGCAGGCTGGCGCTGAAATCGAGCTCACCGCGCATCGCGCGTTCGGTCACTTCCGACACCAGTTCACCGGTACCGGCCAGTTTGGCGATTTCGTCGATGCACTCAATCTGAATCGCCGTAGAGTCCATATCCATCACCAGCAGACCCGGCGTACGCAGGTGAGGGATTTTACCCAGTGGGGCAACGTCCAGACCAGCGTCGTGCGCCAGGCGCGTGGCGCGCGGCGTTAATGACCCTGCCAGGCGAATAACCTGATAGTCTTCAACACACCAGGCCGCCACAATCACCATCGCCGCCCCCAGCTTGCGCTGATAGGTGGTGAGGCTCGCTTTATTCAACCCGCGGCCGTACAGCAGCCAACCGCTGCGACCGGCGTGATAATCCAGCGGCATAACTTCATCGCCACTCAGGGACAGCGGCAATCCAGGCCACAGGGAGACATCTTCTGACAGATCGCACCAGGTCAAACTATTTGGCATTGCAGCTCCACTCTTCTCTACACTTCATCCTTCAAGCTGCCTCTGCGTGGCTGCACTCGCTTGCCGCGTTACTCGGCTTACAGCCTCGCCCCTTCGGGGCCAGCGCAAGCGCTGTTCAATATGCTAAAGCATGTTGTGATGCAACTTGAATGATTTTGTGTATCTATTAAGCCCAGGAAAATAACGCATGAGGCTACCTTGTAACCAGCGCTTCTGGCAACATTAAGCTGTAAATTTTCAAAGGTGGAATATGGTTCGCGCAAAACTGAAATTTCGACTGCATCGCACCGCGATTGTCCTGATCTGTCTCGCTCTGTTGGTGGCATTGATGCAGGGTGCCTCCTGGTTCAGTCAACAAAGCCAGAAACAACGAAATCCGCAGCTGGAAGAACTGGCCAGGACCCTGGCGTTTCAGGTCTCGCTGAACCTTGCGCCGATGATGAAAAGCGAAACGCCGGACGAGAAAAAGATCGGCCAGTTACTGAAACAGCTCACCGACAAAAGCCGTATTCTGGACGCTGGGGTCTATGATGAGCAGGGTGACCTGATCGCCCGCGCCGGGGAACAGGTCGATCTCCGCGACCGTCTGGCGCTGGATGGCAAAAAAGCGGGCAGCTATTTTAATCAGCAAATCGTTGAGCCTATCCAGGGGAAAAACGGCCCCCTCGGCTACCTGCGCCTGACGCTGGATACCCACACCATTGCCACCGAATCCCGTCAGGTAGATAACACCACCAACATTCTTCGCCTGATGCTGCTGCTGTCGCTGGCTATCGGCGTAGTGCTCGCCCGCACGCTGCTGCGTGGCAAACGTACCCGCTGGCAGCAGTCGCCGTTCCTGCTTACCGCTAACAAGCCGGTGCAGGACGAAGATAAAGATTAATCAGAAAAGGAAATCGCTATGTCAACGCTGCGCCTGCTGCTTTCAGACTCCCACGATCCGTGGTTTAACCTCGCCGTGGAGGAGTGTATTTTTCGCCAGATGCCCGCCACACAGCGGGTGCTGTTCCTGTGGCGCAACGCAGATACGGTCGTCATTGGCCGTGCGCAGAACCCGTGGAAAGAGTGCAACACCCGGCGCATGGAAGAGGACAACGTTCGTCTGGCTCGCCGCAGCAGCGGCGGCGGCGCGGTGTTCCACGACCTCGGCAACACCTGCTTCACCTTTATGGCCGGTAAACCGGAGTACGATAAAACTATCTCCACGGCCATTGTGCTCGAGGCGCTCAATTCGCTGGGCATTACGGCCGAGGCTTCCGGGCGTAACGATCTGATTGTGAAAACCGAGGAAGGCGACCGTAAAGTCTCCGGCTCCGCCTACCGGGAGACCATCGACCGTGGCTTCCACCACGGTACGCTGCTGCTCAATGCCGATCTTAGTCGTCTGGCTAACTACCTGAACCCTGATAAAAAAAAGCTTCAGGCTAAGGGTATTACTTCGGTGCGTGGACGCGTGGCGAATCTGGTTGAGCTGCTGCCCGATATCACCCATGAACAAATCTGCGAAGCCGTCACTGAGGCGTTTTTCCGCCACTACGGCGAGCGAGTCGAAGCTGAAATAATCTCCCCGGATAAAACACCGGATCTGCCGAATTTTGCCGAGACGTTTGCGCGTCAAAGCAGCTGGGAGTGGAATTTCGGCCAGGCCCCGGCGTTCAGCCATCTGCTGGACGAGCGTTTTACCTGGGGCGGCGTAGAGCTGCATTTCGACGTAGAGAAAGGCGTCATCACCCGCGCGCAGGTGTTTACCGATAGCCTGAACCCCGCACCGCTGGAAGCGCTGGCCGCGCGTTTACAGGGCCGTCAGTATCGTGCAGACGTGCTGCAGCAAGCCTGTGAAGCACTGGTTGTGGAGTTTCCGGAACAGGAGAGTGAGCTGAGGGAGCTGGCGAATTGGCTAGTAGGAGCGGTACGCTAAGAACATTGCCGGATGGCGGCTACGCCTTATCCGGCCTACAACAGATTGTCGGCCCGGTAGGCGAAGCGCTACCGGGCACAGCACAATCTTAAGCTTTATCGCCCAGCAGAACAGATTCCAGCGCGATTTTGATCATGTCGTTGAAGGTCGTCTGACGTTCAGCGGCAGTGGTCTGCTCGTGAGTACGGATATGGTCGGATACGGTGCAGATGGTCAGCGCTTTCGCACCGAATTCTGCTGCCACGCCGTAGATACCCGCCGCTTCCATTTCCACGCCCAGGATGCCGTATTTTTCCATCACGTCGAACATGGTTGGATCTGGGGTGTAGAACAGGTCAGCGGAGAAGATGTTACCTACGCGAGCATCAACGCCCAGCGCTTTAGCTGCATCAACCGCATCACGCACCATGCCGAAATCAGCGATAGCCGCGAAGTCGTGATCTTTGAAGCGCAGACGGTTCACTTTGGAGTCAGTGCATGCGCCCATGCCGATAACCACGTCACGCAGTTTCACATCAGCACGTACTGCGCCGCAGGAACCCACGCGAATGATTTTTTTCACGCCGAAGTCGGTGATCAGCTCTTTGGTGTAGATGGAGCAGGATGGGATGCCCATACCGTGACCCATGACGGAGATCTTACGGCCTTTGTAAGTCCCGGTGAAACCTAACATGCCGCGAACGTTGTTTACTTCGCGCACATCTTCGAGGAAAGTCTCAGCAATGTGCTTCGCACGCAGCGGGTCGCCCGGCATCAGCACAACATCAGCGAAATCGCCCATTTCAGCGTTAATATGTGGGGTAGCCATCGTAATTTCCTTTATTTTTCAAATAGACGAAGGGCGGGAATCCTCCCGCCCAAAGAATCACAGCATGTTTTTACCGTACGCCATTGGGGACGTACCGAAGTAAGTCGCCAGCGTCTGGCCAATATCCGCGAAGGTTTCACGGTGACCCAGCGAACCCGGTTTGACTTTCGGGCCGTAGATCAGCACCGGAATGTGCTCGCGGGTGTGGTCAGTACCGGTCCAGCTTGGGTCGCAGCCGTGGTCAGCGGTGAGGATCAGAATGTCATCTTCACCTACCAGCTCCATCAGCTCCGGCAGACGACGGTCGAACAGTTCCAGACCCGCAGCGTAGCCCGCGATATCGCGACGGTGGCCCCATGAAGAGTCGAAGTCAACGAAGTTGGTGAAGACGATAGTCTCATCACCCGCTTCCTTCATCTCTTTGATGGTGGCGTCAAACAGCGCATCCAGGCCAGTGGCTTTCACTTTTTTGGTGATACCGCAGTTGGCATAGATATCTGCAATCTTACCGACGGAAACCACGTGACCGTGCTTTTCATCAACCAGTTTCTGCAGAACGGTCGCCGCCGGTGGCTCAACGGCCAGGTCGTGACGGTTACCGGTACGCTGGAAGTTACCCGCTTTGTCACCCACAAATGGACGCGCGATAACACGACCAATGTTGTAGCCGCCTTCGGTCAACTCTTCACGCGCGATTTCGCACAGCTCGTAAAGTTTATCCAGGCCGAAAGTCTCTTCGTGGCAGGCGATCTGGAACACGGAGTCAGCAGAGGTATAGAAAATCGGCTTGCCGGTTTTCATATGCTCTTCACCCAGTTGATCGAGGATCACGGTACCGGAAGAGTGGCAGTTGCCGAGGTAACCCGGCAGGTTGGCACGCTTAACCAGTTTATCCAGCAGTTCCTGCGGGAAGCTGTTTTCGTGGTCGCTGAAGTAGCCCCAGTCGAACAGAACCGGCACGCCGGCGATTTCCCAGTGACCAGACGGCGTATCTTTACCGGAAGAGAGCTCATGCGCCCAAGCGTATGCACCCACCACTTCCGCGTTGCCGTCCATGCCGGCAGCAATTTTGCCGGTTGAACCTTCATGTGCTTTCACCAGACCCAGACGAGTCAGGTTAGGCAAATTCAGCGGGCCCTTACGGCCATTGTCAGCTTCGCCTTTGGCACAGGCTTCTGCAATGTGGCCCATCGTATCTGCGCCGACATCGCCAAAGCGGTCCGCGTCTTCCGTTGCACCAATCCCAAAGGAGTCCAGCACCATAATAAATGCACGTTTCATCTTGTTCTCCATACATCTTGCGCTGCAAAAAAGCGATCAGATCAGTATATAACTATTCGGTGATGCGACGATAGACGGTTGGCGTAATTTCAGGCGCTTTATCGTCCAGTTTAATTGCCGCTTTCACGGCTTTCGCCGCGTCCTGCCAGCTTGCTTCATCTTTCGCGTGGATCACCGCCAGCGGACGCTGTCCGTCAACGCTGTCGCCCAGACGGGCCATGTCAGTGAAGCCAACGCTGTAATCAATGGTGTCAGAAGCCTGGCGACGACCGCCGCCCATAGAAACCACCGCCATACCCAGCGCGCGGGTGTCCATCGCGCTGACAAAACCTTCGGTATCAGCATAGACGGCTTTGCTCAGCATCGCCGTCGGCAGATATTTCGCGTAGTTTTCAACGAAATCAGTCGGGCCTTTCTGTGCCGCCACCATGCGGCCAAAGATCTCAGCCGCTTTGCCATTGTCGAGCACGGCCTGCAGTTTGGCGCGCGCTTCGGCATCGTCTTTAGCCAGCTTGCCGGAGATAAGCATCTCAACGCACAGGGCCATGGTGACATCGAACAGGCGCGGGTTGCGGTATTCACCGGTCAGGAACTGCACCGCTTCGCGCACTTCCACGGCGTTACCTGCACTGGAGGCCAGCACCTGGTTCATGTCGGTCAGCAGCGCCGTGGTTTTCACACCTGCGCCGTTAGAAACGCCCACAATGGCTTCCGCCAGCGCCGCAGAGAGTTCATAGGTTGGCATAAACGCGCCGCTGCCTACTTTCACGTCCATCACCAGCGCATCAAGACCTTCCGCCAGCTTTTTGGCGAGAATAGAAGCGGTGATCAGCGGGATGGAGTCCACCGTTGCGGTAATATCGCGGGTGGCATAAAAACGTTTGTCCGCCGGTGCGAGCGAGCTGGTCTGCCCAATAATCGCCACACCCACGTCTTTAATAATTTCACGGAAACGGTTGTCGTCCGGGAAGATGTCGAAGCCCGGAATGGCTTCCAGTTTGTCGAGCGTACCGCCGGTATGGCCGAGGCCGCGACCGGAGATCATCGGAATATAGCCACCGCAGGCCGCAACCATTGGGCCAAGCATCAGCGAGGTTACGTCACCCACGCCGCCGGTAGAGTGCTTATCGACAATCGGGCCGTTGAGGTTGAGGCTCTTCCAATCCAGGACGGTGCCTGAATCTCGCATCGCCATGGTCAGCGAGACACGCTCCGGCATGCTCATATCATGGAAGAAAATGGTCATCGCCAGCGCGGCAATCTGCCCTTCAGAGATGGTGTTGTCACGAATTCCGTTGATAAAGAAACGAATTTCTTCATCACTCAGCGTATGGCCATCACGTTTTTTGCGAATAATTTCTTGAGCGAGAAACAAGGTACCCTCCTTTGGAGTTAATAGCGAGGCTGCGGGGATAACCCCTCACCCTAGCCCTCTCCCCCGAGGGGAGAGGGAACCGTATGACATCGTTTATACGTCATCACGTTACCCGGTTTTCTCCCCCTCCCTTCCAGGGAGAGGGTCGGGGTGAGGGTACACCCGTCGAGCATGCAAACTTAGTAGCTGCTAGCGCTCTTACCGTCGCCGTGGCCCAGCGCCTTCAGCAGGCTAGCCAGCAGAGAGGAAGCGCCGAAGCGGTAGTGACGGGAGTCAGCCCAGTCCGCACCGAACATTTCGTCAGCGATAGACAGGAACAGCTGCGCGTCTTCTGCGCTACGAACGCCGCCCGCTGGCTTGAAGCCCACGGTTTTCTGCACGCCCATATCACGGATCACTTCCATCATGATGCGCGCGCTTTCTGGGGTCGCGTTCACCGGCACTTTACCGGTAGAGGTTTTGATGAAATCAGCACCGGCTTTGATGGCGATTTCAGACGCTTTACGAATCAGCGCTTCTTCTTTCAGCTCACCGGTTTCGATGATCACTTTCAGCAGCACGTTTGCCGCCGCACAGGCGTCTTTACAAGCTTTCACCAGATCAAAACCAACCTGCTCGTTGCCAGCAATCAGCGCGCGGTATGGGAAGACCACGTCAACTTCGTCAGCACCGTAGGCGATAGCCGCGCGGGTTTCCGCCAGTGCAATATCGATGTCGTCGTTACCGTGCGGGAAGTTAGTGACGGTGGCGATGCGGATGTCCGGGGTTCCCTGCTCTTTCAGCGTTTTACGCGCAATCGGAATGAAACGCGGATAGATGCAGACAGCGGCGGTGTTGCCCACCGGCGTTTTCGCCTGATGACACAGCGCGATCACTTTCGCGTCGGTATCGTCTTCGTTCAGGGTAGTTAAGTCCATCAACTGCAGCGCACGCAGGCTGCTTGCCTTTAAATCAGTCATTTTTCTCTCCGACGGCATACTGCCGTGTAAATCGTTACCTTGCGGGTCTGTGACTATTGTAACACTGCCCCGCGTTCACACTTCGACTTTCATCACACTTAGTGAAAACTTCGTACAAAATTGCATAACAATAACGAGACATACATCAAATTTTGGAACCAGAAACGGTAATTAAAGCACCCGTTCGGCCGCTGGGATCAAAAGACGGCCTCATCGTTTTTCATACACTTCGCCTATCGCTCGTCTGAGGAACTGAACATGCCAACATCGAATGATTCATCACTGCTGCAACACTGCCAGCAAATTGTGACAAGCTCCGTGTTAACCCCAGAACAGAAACGTCATTTTCTGGCGCTGGAGGCCGAAAACGCCCTGCCATACCCAGAACTCTCTGAGGAAGCGCGGGCGGCGCTGGCCGACGGCGTCATTTGCGATATGTATGAAGGGCATGCGCCATATAAACCGCGCTACGTCTTACCGGACTACGCGCGTTTTCTGGCTAACGGGTCTGAATGGCTGGAGCTGGAGGGAGCCAAAGATCTGGATGATGCCCTTTCGCTGCTAACCATTTTGTACCACCACGTCCCTTCCGTGACGGCGATGCCGGTTTACCTCGGTCATCTTGATGCACTGTTATCGCCTTATGTTAGAATTCTAACACAAGATGAAATTGATATTCGAATAAAACGTTTCTGGCGCTATCTCGACCGCACGCTGCCGGACGCCTTCACTCACGTTAACATCGGCCCGCACGATACGCCTGTCACACGCGCCATTTTACGCGCAGACGCTGAGTTAAAGCAGGTTGCACCAAACCTTACCTTTATCTACGACCCAGCGATTACACCAGATGATTTGCTGTTACAGGTGGCACAAAATATCTGCGAGTGCAGTAAACCGCACATCGCCAACGGGCCGTTAAATGATAAAATATTCACAAATGGTCAATATGGCATCGTAAGCTGTTACAACTCGCTGCCGCTTGCCGGCGGTGGCAGTACGCTAGTGCGCCTGAACCTCCAGCAGGTGGCACAGCGCAGTGAATCGCTCGATGATTTCTTTGCCAACGCGTTACCGCGCTTCTGCCAGCTGCAAATCGAGATCATTGATGCGCGCTGTCGCTTCCTCTACGAGGAGTCGCACTTCTTTGAGAATAGCTTCCTGGTGAGTGAAGGGTTGATCGACCCGGATCGTTTTGTGCCGATGTTCGGCATCTATGCGCTCGCCGAAGCGGTCAACACCTTATGCGAGCGCGAAGGGATTAGCGGGCGCTACGGTAAAGACGAGCAGGCGAATCAGCTGGCCTACCGCATCAGCGCTGAGCTTGCCGCCGTTGTCGCCCGTACGCCGGTACAGTACGGTTGGCAGCAGCGCGCGCTGCTCCATGCGCAGTCCGGCATCAGCTCAGACATTGGCACCACGCCGGGCGCGCGTCTGCCGTATGGCGACGAGCCGGATCCGATTAACCACCTGCTCACCGTCGCGCCACATCACGCCCATTACACCGCGGGGATCAGCGATATTCTGACCCTGGACGAAACCGTGAAGCGCAATCCGCAGGCGGTTATGCAACTCTGCCTCGGCGCGTTCAAAGTGGGGATGCGTGAGTTCAGCGCCAACGTCAGCGGCAACGATCTGGTGCGCGTCACCGGCTATATGGTGCGCCTGTCCGACCTGCAAAAATATCGTGATGAAGGCTCCCGCACCAACACCACGTGGCTGGGCGAAGAAGCCGCACGCAACACGCGTATCCTGGAACGTCAACCTCGTGTCGTGAGCCATGAACAGCAGATGCGCTTTAGTCAGTAAAATCATCCCGTTCTCCTGCGTCGATGGGCCCGGCAGTCGCCTGGCCCTGTTTCTGCAGGGCTGCAACCTGCGCTGCAAAAACTGCCATAACCCGTGGACGATGGGGCGCTGCAACGACTGCGGTGAGTGCGTGCCGCAGTGTCCGCACCAGGCGTTAAGCGTGCACGACGGGAAAGTCAGCTGGCAGGCGGAGGTTTGCCAGCAGTGCGATACCTGTCTGCATATGTGCCCGCAGCAGGCCACGCCGATGGCGCAAACCATGAGCGTAGAACAGGTGATTCAGCAAATAGCGCAGGTCGCGCCGTTTATTGAGGGTATTACCGTCAGCGGCGGCGAAGCCACCACGCAGCTGCCGTTCATCATCGCCCTCTTCCAGGCGCTGAAGTCTACGCCTTCACTGGCGCACCTGACCTGCCTTGTCGACAGCAACGGCGAGCTGCCGATAAGCGGTTGGCAGAAGCTGCAATCGATGTGTGACGGGGTGATGGTCGATTTAAAATCCTGGGATAGCGACCGCCATCTGGCCCTGACCGGGCGCGGTAACGCACGGATCAAACAGAGCATTCAGTGGCTTGCCCAACGCAGCATGCTGGCGGAGCTACGGTTGCTGGTCATTCCGGGGCACAGTGATTATCTGGAGGAAGCGGAGCCGCTAGGCGCGTTTATCGCCGGGCTGGGGGATATTCCCGTGCGTCTGAACGCATTTCACGTGCACGGCGTTTACGGTGAGGCAAAGGCGTGGGGTAGCGCCGGGCCGACGGATATTGATGCCGTCAGCCAGGCGCTACAGGCCAGAGGAATAACGAGGCTTATCCCTCCGGCGCTGTACTTATAGGGCGAGGAACAAGCCCGCGATGGTGGCGCTCATCAGGTTGGAGAGCGTCCCGGCGGCAACGGCTTTCAGGCCGAGCTGCGCAATATCCTGACGACGGTTTGGCGCCATGCTGCCCAGACCGCCAATCAGAATGGCAATCGAGGAGAGGTTCGCGAATCCGCACAGGGCGAAGGAGATAATTGCTTTGGTGTGGTTGGAGATCACCTGCAGACCGGCCGCAGCCACTTCAGCATCCGCCTTCAGGTATTCACCGAAGTTCATGTAGGCCACGAATTCGTTGATCACCAGCTTCTGCCCGATAAACGAGCCCGCCACCGTTGCTTCGCCCCACGGCACACCAATCACCCACGCCAGCGGTGCGAACAGCCAGCCAAGAATCAGCTGCAGCGACAATTCCGGATGGTTGAACCAACCGCCAATGCCGGAGAGCATCCCGTTCAGCAGTGCAATCAGCGCGATAAACGCCAGCAGCATCGCGCCTACGTTCAATGCCAGCTGCATACCGGATGCCGCGCCCGATGCCGCAGCATCCAGTACGTTTGCCGGTGCGTCCGGGTTCTTCGTATCTTTTTCAAGCGTTGGAGAGTCGTGCGGCGTTTCCGTTTCCGGCACGATAATTTTGGCAAACAGCAGGCCGCCAGGCGCCGCCATAAACGAGGCTGCAATCAGGTATTCCAGCGGTACGCCCATCTGTGCATAGCCCGCCAGTACGGAACCCGCCACCGAGGCCAGGCCGCCGCACATCACGGCAAACAGCTCGGAACGGGTCATGGTGGCGATATACGGACGCACCACCAGCGGTGCTTCGGTCTGACCGACAAAGATATTTGCCGTAGCAGAGAGCGATTCCGTGCGTGAGGTTTTCAGCACTTTACGCAACGCGCCGCCCAGAATACGGATCACGAACTGCATGATACCGATGTAGTACAGCACCGCAATCAGCGAGGAGAAGAAGACGATAACTGGCAGTACGCGCAGCGCAAACACAAAGCCGCCGCCGCCAAAGACTTCAAACATCTTATCGGAGACCAGGCCGCCGAACAGGAAGCCGATACCTTCATTGCCGTAGGCAATCACGTTGGCCACGCCTTCGGACATCGCCAGCAGGACTTTACGCCCGGCAGGTACATAGAGGATGAGTGCACCAATGCCTATCTGCAAAAGCCAGGCACCCAGTACGGTTCGGTAGTTAATCGCTTTACGATTGCTGGAGAGAAGTAAGGCAATGGCGAGCAACACCACCATGCCGATGAGTCCCATGAGGATTTGCATACAGAGTCCCTGTGTATTGAAAAACATAATAATTACGGCAAACCAATCGCGGCGATTATAACGCTACGTAATTATATTTTTTGCAAAACGTCACAGGTTTTACGCAACAGTAACAGATGAATAACCAGTAATGAGATCTACGTCACTTCATGAGAGCGAAAAAAGGGCGTGCGTATTTGCCAGCAGCGCTGAAGCAATCTCTTCCGGAGGTTCGCTGCGCAGCGAACAGAGGTGCGTGAACACATCAGCAATCCGCTCCGGGCGGTTCGGTTGCCCCTGATAGCCGTTGAGCGGCATATCCGGGGCATCAGTCTCCAGAATCAGCGATGAAAGCGGCAACTGCGCCATCACGTCGCGGGTTTTACTGGCGCGAGGATAGGAGATCGTACCGCCTACGCCGATTTTATAGCCCAGCTGAACGAAGCGTTCCGCCTGCTGGAGGCTACCGGCAAAACCGTGTACCACACCGGTTCGCGGCAGGTTATGTCGTTTCAGGTGAAGCGCCAGCTTGTCATGGGTGCGTCGTGAATGGAGGATCACCGGCAAATCGTAACGCTTTGCCAACCGCAACTGTTCATCCAGCAGGTACTGCTGGCGTTCAAACTGCGGGTTCTCCCGGTAGAGATCGAGCCCAATCTCCCCCACCGCCACCAATTTTTCTGGCCTTAGGGCGATTGCCGCTTCCAGTTGCGCCAGGCTCTCATCGCCATGATGCTCGACCACAATAGGGTGAAGCCCAATGGCGGCATACAGCTGAGAAAACCGTTCGGCCAGCGCCAGTACGCGAGGGAAATTGTCGGCCTCGGTGGCCGGAATGATTATCTTGCTAACGCCAGCGGCGGCCGCACGCTGAATACTCGCCTCTTCATCGTCGGTAAATGGAGGAAAATCGAAGTGGCAATGGGTATCAATAAAACGGCCGTTCACGCCAGATCCTTATCATCAAAGAGTGTTTCGTTTACGGAGGGTACGTCGTTCATCGCGACGTTGGGCATATCTTCCACCACGGGCACCGGGGGAATAGATAGGCCTTGTTTGAGGTGGCGCACTAGCGGTGGAGTCGAAGCCAACAGTTTACCAATGGTCGCCAGAAAGTAACGGCCACATAAGCGCCCTGTCTTGTAGTCCTGACGCAGTGCGGGGATGCGGCTGCCTAGCGCCATACTCAGTAACGGTTTCGGCGGGTAGATTTCAATAATACGCAGCTTACCCGGCGGGTTCTCAATAAATTGCTGGGTTTCACTGTAGGTCGTTTCATGGTGCTGCACCAGATTCATCAGCGGCTGCAGGCTACTTTCACCCAGCCAGCGCTCCATACGTTTAAACCACTGCGGCGTGTAGTACATCTGCGATGGAACGGTACGGATCACCACCAGCGTTTTAGCCCCCTGTTTTGCCGCCTCGCGCACCGGGATCGCATCGCTCACGCCACCATCCAGGTAACTGACGCCATCCAGTGCGACGCCGGGGCGATAGAAGCCAGGAATCGCGCTGGACGCCCGAATAATATCGAGCCAGTTCTGCCTGGTGGGCGAAAAATAGCTGGGCGTATAGTCATCGCTTCGACAGGCACAGATATAAAAGGATTTTCCCGACTCAAACAGGCGTTCGGCGTTTTCCATCGCCAGCGGCATCTGTCCTGCGGTAGACCCAACCAGCCAATCGAGGTCGATAAGATTACCGCCACGGACAAAACGTACCGGGTCGAAAAACTCCCGCCGGGTGGTGTAGCGCATGATGACTTTACGCCCGTATCCCGGTTGGTTACACAGATAGGCGGAAAGATTTTGCGCGCCCGCAGAGGTGCCATAGTAGAGATCGAAAGGGTTGAACTGCGCGCGCATAAACTCATCAAGCACCCCAGCGGTGAAAATTCCTCGCTGTCCTCCCCCTTCACAAACCAGTGCCGTGCGGCCAGGTTTGAAACGACTCAGCGATAATGGCGCAATATTGCCAAGCGTGACGGGTATACGCTGCCCCATCTCTGCCTACCTGTTTTTTATTCACCAGACTGACAAAGTAGCCTAATTTCCGCTCGGCTAAAACTAATAAAGCCAGTCCGCTGGACTGGCTTTGGTGTCATGCTAGTTAACGCGTAGCGTTCTAGGGCCGTTTACGCCCGGTAAACAGGCTCACCAGGAAGATAATAATCCCGACAACGAACACGATTTTTGCTGCCCACGCAGCCGTACCTGCCAGTCCACCAAATCCTAATGCGGCGGCAATTAACGCGATAACCAGAAATATAATGCCCCAACGAAACATAAGCTTCTCCTTTACCATAGTTAATGTCGACCGCTTGCTATGAGCCTTCAAACCGCTCATATGCACTATTTTTAGTGTGGTGCACATTTTGTCTCCTGCCAAATAGCAGCAGACAAAATCACCACTTATTACTGCGTTTTCAGATCATTTTTGACGCTTTTCACGCCTTTAACTGCTTTGGCGATACTTTCAGCACGATCGCTTTGTGCCTGAGATTTCACGGTACCCGACAGCTGTACAACCCCATCGGTGGTCTCAACTTTCACATCACGCGAGGGAACGATATCATCAGTCAGCAGTTTTGCTTTGACTTCACTGGTCGTTGCCGCATCGCCGGCGTAGCCTTTCATAGAGCTTTCTTTACTGTCGCGAACATGGAGTTTGTCACTCACAGAAGCGACGCCCTCAACCGCTTTCGCCGCCGCAACGGCCGCTTCGGCCTGAGCCTGGCTGTGCACAAAGCCACTCAACGTCACGACTTTTTTGTCCGTTTTCACCGAGATGTCGGAACTCTTCACACTCTCGTTATCTACCAGCGCGGCTTTTACTTTCGCCGTGATGGTGCTGTCATCCATAAAGCTACCCACTTTACTTCCTGCGCTTTCAGCACTCGCCTGAGCCTTATCCATTGTCGTGGTTTCGGCATAGGCAGCGCCGGTGGCGACAACGGAGGTCAGCATCACGGCAAGCAGCGTTTTAGAGATCGTCAGTTTTTTCATCGTCATCAATATATTCCTGTATGTTTTGCTCATCATCCGAGCACTAGCAACACGCAGGTTGCATTGCTGAATAGGGTCAAGAATCCCTGCTCGCATACTTCTCACGGCTCCCCGAGTCCACCAGGGCCATCAAACACCGCGAAATTGCGCTCTGAGCCAGTTATTAATATTGCGACAGAAATAAACGTTAGCTTTAAGCGCTTAACAAGGACGCATTATCAGCATTTAAAGCCAACGTAGATGTCATCGCTTTGTTAAATATAGATCACAATTTTGAAATCGCCCGCTTCACTGGTCAAAAAACAGACAGTTAGCGGAAAAAGAGGGGGAATTAAGAACTTTCCGTAAGCGGCTAATTAGGAAGGAAAAGCGTCAGGGTGCAGCGGATGCCGCACCCTGAAGGGTTTTTTAGTGCTCGCGAGTTTTACGGAACTCAACTTCAGGATAACGTTCCTGCGTCAGGTTCAGGTTCACCATGGTTGGGGCGATATAGGTCAGGTTATCACCGCCATCCAGCGCCAGCTGAACTTCGTTTTTACGTTTGAACTCTTCGAATTTCTTCACGTCCTTGCTCTCAACCCAACGGGCCGTAGCGACGTTCACCGATTCGTAGATAGCTTCCACGTTGTATTCGCTTTTCAGACGCGCAACGACCACGTCAAACTGCAGCACGCCCACCGCGCCCACGATCAGATCGTTGTTGGCGATTGGACGGAAGACCTGTACCGCGCCCTCTTCAGACAGCTGAACCAGCCCTTTCAGCAGCTGTTTCTGCTTCAGCGGATCCTTCAGGCGAATACGACGGAACAGCTCCGGCGCGAAGTTCGGAATACCGGTGAACTTCATCATTTCGCCCTGGGTGAAGGTGTCACCAATCTGGATGGTACCGTGGTTGTGCAGACCAATGATGTCGCCTGGATAGGCTTCTTCAACGTGAGAACGGTCGCCTGCCATAAAGGTCAGTGCGTCAGAGATCACCACGTCTTTACCGATACGAACCTGACGCAGCTTCATGCCCTTCTCATATTTCCCGGACACTACGCGCATAAACGCGACGCGGTCGCGGTGTTTCGGGTCCATGTTGGCCTGAATTTTGAAGACGAAGCCGGTGAATTTCTCATCCTGCGCTTCCACCAGACGGGTGTCGGTTTTACGCGGCATTGGCGCCGGCGCCCACTCCACCAGACCGTCCAGCATATGGTCAACGCCGAAGTTACCCAGCGCGGTACCGAAGAATACCGGCGTAATTTCGCCTGCCAGGAACAGCTCTTTATCAAACTCGTTGGAAGCGCCCTGAACCAGCTCCAGCTCATCACGCAGCTGCTGCGCCAGGTCTTCACCGACGGCGGCATCCAGTTCCGGGTTGTTTAAGCCCTTAACGATACGCACTTCCTGAATGGTGTGGCCTTTACCAGTCTGATACAGATAGGTTTCATCTTTATAGAGATGGTAAACGCCTTTGAACAGCTTGCCGCAGCCAATTGGCCAGGTGATTGGCGCACAGCCAATTTTCAGCTCGCGCTCAACTTCATCCAGCACTTCCATCGGATCGCGGATGTCACGGTCGAGTTTGTTCATAAAGGTCAGGATCGGCGTATCGCGCAGACGGGTCACTTCCATCAGCTTACGGGTACGATCCTCAACGCCTTTCGCGGCATCGATAACCATCAGACAGCAGTCCACCGCCGTCAGGGTACGGTAGGTATCTTCGGAGAAGTCTTCGTGCCCCGGGGTGTCCAGCAGGTTCACCAGGCAATCGTGATACGGGAACTGCATCACGGAGGTGGTAATGGAGATACCACGCTGCTTTTCCATTTCCATCCAGTCAGATTTTGCATGCTGGCTGGAGCCACGGCCTTTTACCGTACCGGCGGTCTGAATAGCCTGTCCGAATAACAGTACTTTTTCAGTGATTGTCGTTTTACCGGCATCCGGGTGGGAAATAATGGCAAAAGTGCGGCGTTTGGCCACCTCTTGCAAATAAGGAGACAACGTCATAATTCAATCTTCTTGAGTAAGCACGGCTTCGCACCGCGCATGTTGAATACGAAAAAATTGCGGCTATTTTACCCATCAAAGGGGGGCTGGCAATCACTGTTTACACAGGAGTAACTCCAGTTCATGCAATGAGGTCACCGTCCAGTCAGGCGTAATGCCTTCTGGCAGTGGACGCTGATGCGCGTTCAGCCAGCAGGTTGCCCACTCAGCGTTCATCCCACCGCGAATATCAGACTCGGCGGTATCGCCGACCATCAGCACGCGGGAACGGTCCGGATTGCCGGCTTGTTCCAGGGCATAGTCAAAGATCCGACGATCCGGTTTTGCCACACCCACTTCTTCAGAAATAATCAGCAGATCAAAGTGTTCGCGAAGCCCGGTGCGCTCCAGGCGAATTTGCTGCAGCGACGTAAAGCCGTTGGTGATGATACCCATCTTCACGTTGCCTTTCAGGGCATTCAGCAGGGATACCGCGCCCGGCAGCGGGGCGCAGATTTCCGCCATCGCGTTCATAAAGGCATCGTTCAGGTCGCCTGGTTTCACGTTCAGACGCTCCGCCCAGCTGGTAAAACGTTGGTGCTGAAGCTGCAGCGAGGTGATCGCGCCATTCTGGTAGTCCACCCACAGCGGCTGATTGACCGCCTGGTAGTCCTGGAAATCTTCCGCGGTAAAGGTCACGCTATAGTCGAGAAACATCCGCTGTAAGCCGCTAAACGAGTCAAACGTAAACAGCGTTTCATCGGCATCGAAGAAAATCCAGTCCCACTTCTTCATCTTTTCACCTTGTCTTACATACTGAGTGGCAGCGCCATAATGATGGCGTCCTCACGGCCTTCTGCCGTGGGGTAATAGTTGCGACGGATCGTCGCCTCATTGAAGCCTAAGCTTTCATACAGCGCGATGGCCGCGTGGTTTGAGGCTCGCACTTCCAGCCATAGCGTCACCACGCCCTGCGCGTCTAGCGCATCAATGAGATGCTCCAGCAGTTCACGCCCCAGACCACGGCGCTGATACGCAGGATCGACGGCAATGTTGAACAGCGTGGCTTCGTCCAGCACGACCTGAGTAATGGCAAACGCGGCCATTTCCCCATCGACGGACAGTTGGAGGTTCAGATAGCGCTCGCCCTGATTGCTGACGAAGGTTTTTTCACTCCAGGGAAACGCATGCGCGCGCGTTTCAATGTGAAAGGCGCGGGATAAATCAGTCGTGCTGAGGGTAGAAATCGTGTTCATGGGCGCAAATTTGTTGCCACAGCGCGGCGCGAGCTTGCGCGCTAGCCTGTAGTTCATTAAACGGAGGCGTCGAAATCATCGCCCCTTCCAGCGTCACCGGCGTATCGTTGCCAAGACGCCAGCAGTGACATCGACTGTCCTGCGGCAGCATCGCCACCCGGTCAGGCGTCAGCGGTAAAACCTGGTCCGGCGTCAGGCACAGCGCGCGGAGAATATCGCTAATCAGCGGCTCAGTGAGCGGCGGTAACGCCTCGGCAACCATCACCAGCTTGACGTGCGGCGGAAGCGTAATCGCAATTTCACCCTGCAGTGCCCCAGGGCGACGTAATGCCCACTGGGTGATACCCAACTGTTGTAATTGCCAGTCTCGCCGGGATGTCATGTGAAACGCTCCTGTCTATCAAGGGCGCAAATATAGCAAATTCATCGAAACTGCGCCAATTACACACTATAATCCCCGCCTAAGTTTATTGAGGATTAATTCATGTCTGCTTTTACCCCGGCAAGTGAAGTCTTGCTGCGCCACAGTGATGATTTCGAACAGAGCCGTATTTTCTTTGCCGGCGATCTGCAGGATGACCTGCCCGCACGTCTGGAAACCGCGGCAAGCCGCGCGCATACCCAACAATTTCACCACTGGCAGGTGCTGAGCCGTCAGATGGAAGATAACGTTCGCTTTAGCCTGGTGGCTCAGGCAGAAGACGTGGCGGATTGCGATACCCTGATCTACTACTGGCCGAAGAACAAGCCGGAAGCTCAGTTCCAGCTGATGAACATTCTTTCTCTGCTGCCGGTTGGTACCGATATTTTTGTCGTCGGTGAAAACCGCAGCGGCGTACGTAGCGCCGAGCAGATGCTGGCTGAATATGCCCCGCTGAACAAAATCGACAGCGCGCGTCGCTGCGGCCTGTACCATGGCCGTCTGGAAAAACAGCCGACCTTCGATGCGGAGAGCTTCTGGGGCGAGTACCAGCAGGATAACCTGACCATCAAAACCCTACCTGGCGTATTCAGCCGCGACGGTCTTGATGTCGGTAGCCAGCTGCTGCTTTCTACCCTCACCCCGCATACCAAAGGCAAAGTGCTGGATGTCGGCTGCGGCGCTGGCGTACTGGCGGCAACCCTTGCCAGCCATTCACCGAAGGTGCGTCTGACGCTGTGCGACGTGGGCGCTTCAGCCGTTGAAGCCAGCCGCGCAACGCTTGCGGCTAACGGCTTTGAAGGTGAAGTCATCGCCAGTAACGTCTTCTCTGAGATTAACGGTCGCTTCGACATGATTATCTCCAACCCGCCGTTCCATGATGGGATGCAAACCAGCCTGGATGCCGCACAAACGCTGATCCGCGGCGCGGTTCGTCACCTGAACAGCGGCGGCGAGCTGCGTATTGTGGCGAACGCCTTCCTGCCGTATCCGGCGGTGCTGGACGAGATGTTTGGTTTCCACGAAGTGATTGCCCAGACTGGCCGTTTTAAAGTGTACCGTACCGTTTTGACCCGTCAGGCTAAAAAAGCCTAACTCATGTAGGCCGGATAAAGCGTTTACGCCGCCATCCGGCGAGACACCGAGCAGCGCCGGATGGCGCTATCGCTTATCCGGCCTACATAAACTCCCCATAACCGAAGAAACGCCTTTTTTTTCGGCAATCGCGCCGAGTTCGATAATTAACTATTGACGCCCAGCGTAAAATCTCTAGAATTCGCCCCCGTGGTAATGATTCTTTCATAAAGAGTCAATGGTATGCGAAGGTGGCGGAATTGGTAGACGCGCTAGCTTCAGGTGTTAGTGTCCTTTGGATGTGGGGGTTCGAGTCCCCCCCCTCGCACCATAAACCACGTTATATCGTTCGCAGAGTGCGAAGGTGGCGGAATTGGTAGACGCGCTAGCTTCAGGTGTTAGTGTCCTTAGGATGTGGGGGTTCGAGTCCCCCCCCTCGCACCAACGAAGCGATATAACAAAAGAAATGAGATAATCTGTGCGAAGGTGGCGGAATTGGTAGACGCGCTAGCTTCAGGTGTTAGTGTCCTTAGGATGTGGGGGTTCGAGTCCCCCCCCTCGCACCAGACTCCTCGTTCTCTCCCGGTAGTTCCCCCCCATTTTTGATAGTCATCCCATTAGCTTTATATTCATTGTTATCAGCACAAGACCGCCAACAAACGCAATGCATGACGGTAGCAGCACAAAGTGACGTAACCGACGATGCCATATCATCGCGCAGCTCAGCAGCAACCCGCACACGATAACGCCGCGCCAGACGTCAAGCGACAACCCCATCGTGCTCAATATGGCTATTGCACTTCCCGAAATCAGTACACCCCAGCCGCTGCCTAGCGTTCGTTGCAACATGAATCAGCCCATCTAAATGATAATGATTACCAATATCATATATTGTTTTTTGTCAATTGTCTGCTCATGCGCTAAGGTTTCATAATGATTAATGACATGTATATTGTATGGTGATAACTTGTACAAAAAATAGCATGTCTAAATAAAAAAAATTTGCGCTTTGCATTCATGAATTATTCTTGTTTTTGATGCATTTACTTATATTAAAGGCTGACTACAACATCCAACAATGACAGTACAATCCTGGCGCACCCTGCGTGCGCAAAAATATCAGCTAACGTTCCGGCTATTTTTGTTTCTGAATCTGGTCTCATCGACGCTGTCTGTCTTCAGCCCGATATATAACGTTAATATTTTTCCACTACCTGCAATGCTGATCGCGGTGGGCAGCAGCGTGCTGCTGGTATGGAACTGGCGATATACCAGCATAAAACTGAATCTACTAATAGTTTCAGTTATATTCGGCTGCTTATGGGGCTGGCATATTTTAAGTAAAACTTTGGTGCTCGCTTTACCTAATGACAATTTCCAGATGGTGGCGCTTTTCAGCGTACTATTTGTCGGCACCATTGCCTTTTCCAATAATATTGTCGCCTTTTCCCTCCATTCAATGCCGACCTTTATTGTGTGCCTGATAACCAGCCCTTCCGGGGAATGGTGGAGAATGATCTACTGTATGGCGCTACCGTTAGTTGGCATCGCTATTCAGCACGTGATCCAGCGGCGTAACGATAAGTTCGCGCAGGGGTTGATGTATAAACTACTGGAAGAGCGCGAAACGCTGAACGGTCTGAGCATGCTCGACCCGCTGACCGGGCTCTACAACCGCCGTGGGTTCCAGTTCCGCCTGGATTCATTAATGTCAGTGGGCAAGGCGCAGCACTCTGTCCTACTGCTGGATATTGACCACTTCAAGGCCTACAACGACCACTACGGCCATATGATGGGCGATCAGGCTCTGATGCGCGTTTCGGCAGCGATTAGAAACGCCGTGCGTTCCCGGGATATTGTGACGCGCTTTGGCGGTGAGGAGTTTATGGTCGTGCTACCGCACTGCAACATTGAGGCCGCGATGCAGACCGCCGAGCGTATTCGCCAACACGTATACGATCTCAAAATTCCGCATATGTTCAACTCTAGCGTGGCAACCCATGTGACCATCAGCATCGGCGTAGCCCCGCTGGAGGATAACAACATTGACCAGGCCATGCAGCGCGCAGATAAAGCGCTGTATGAAGCGAAAAACATGGGGCGCAATAACATCCTGACCTACGAGCAGGCTCCCGCCGTCTAGGTTCACAAAACACGAGCGCAGGAGACAAACTTCTTGCGCTCGCTTTTATCTATAGCTAGGATTGCTAATCATTATCATTTAGATTCGAATCCAGCAACGTTATGGCTTACCGTTCCGCACCGATCGCAGATGACCTTATCTGGCGCACGCCGATTCCCTCACAGGAACAGGCATTCGCAGAGTCAGTGCGCGCCAAAATAGCCGAGCTGCGTCCGCACCTGCTGGACATGTTTCGTCTGGGCGAAACGGCCCCGGATTGTGCCAGAACCCTCAGCGAATGGGCGAAACCGACGGAGCTCAGCTCCCTGCTGGCCGTCTATTCCGATCATATCTACCGCAATCAACCGACCCTGGCGCGAGAAAATAAACCTCTGCTTTCCCTTTGGGCACAATGGTATATCGGCCTGCTGGTGCCACCGTTGATGCTCGCGCTGCTGACTGAAGAATCCGCTATCTCGCTAAGCCCTGACCATTTCCACGTGGAATTCCACGAAACCGGCCGTGCGGCCTGCTTCTGGATCGACGTACACGCTGATGTTCGCGCCAGCCAGAAGCCAGCCATCGAACGCATGGACAATCTGGTGAGCCAGGCGCTTATGCCAGTTGTGCAGGCGTTGGAAGCGACGGGTGAGATTAACGGCAAACTCATCTGGAGTAATACCGGCTATCTGATTAACTGGTATCTCGGCGAAATGAAAACGCTGCTGGGTGAAGAGCAGGTGAACCTGCTGCGCCAGCGCTGTTTCTTTACCAGCACGCTGGCCGATGGCCAGGATAATCCGTTATGGCGTACTGTGGTATTACGTGATGGCCTGTTGGTACGTCGCACCTGCTGCCAGCGTTACCGCTTGCCCGACGTTAAACAGTGTGGCGACTGTACGCTGAAATAAACAACGGGGCTTTCGCCCCGTTATTTTTTGCTGCTTTTCTTTTACGCTGCCTGCTGGCTCTCTTCAGCCGCACGCTGCGCTTCTTCGTTTTCCTGCTCTAACAACTGTTTTTCATACACTTTGAAGAACGGATAGTAGATAACTGCGGAAACGCAGGCCAACAGTACCACCAGAATCGCCGCGCGGAAGTCCCAGCCTAAAGCCCATGCGCCGCCAATAGGTGCCGGTGCCGTCCACGGTACGACAGAAATCACGCGACCAATCAGATCCAGCTTCATCGCCGCCCACGCCAGAATCGCGTTGACCATCGGTGCCAGCAGGAACGGAATGAAGAACACCGGGTTCATCACGATTGGGGTACCGAAGATAACCGGTTCGTTAATGTTGAACAGGCTCGGCACCACGCTCAGACGCCCGATAGAGCGCAGGTGTGCTGAACGGCTACGCAGATAGCAGAACACCAGCCCCATCGTTGCACCGGAGCCCCCGACCACGATGAAGAAGGTCCAGAACGCTTCCATAAAGATGTGCGGCAGCGGCGCGCCCTGCGCCAGAGCAGTCTGGTTCAGGCCAAGGTTAGTCAGCCAGAACATCTGCAGCATACCGGAGACAATCGCCGCCCCGTGGATCCCTGCAAACCACAGCAGGTGACCAATCAGTACGGCCAGCAGAATCGCCGGTAAGGAGTCAGCAGCGGAAACCAGCGGTTTGAACACGGACATGATGGCCTGAGGGATCAGCATGTCGAACTGGCTTTGAATAAACAGACTCAGCGGATAGAGCGTTAACACCACCACCAGCACTGGAATCAGCAGGTCGAAGGAGTTTTTGATCATCGGCGGCACCTGATCCGGCAGACGGATCCCGATGTTGCGGATTTTCAGGAAACGCATCATCTCCACGCAGTAAACAGCAACGAGGATCGCGGTAAAGATCCCGGTTCCCCCCAGGCTATCAACCGGCAGATGGCCGCTGGTTTTTGGTGCGGCAACCAGCAGGAACGCCATGATGGAGAGCATCGAACACATGAACGGATCGAGCTGGTTGCTCTTTTCGTAGTGTTTACCGAGGTTATAGGAGATAGCCGCGCAGATATAGATCGACATAATGCCCATCGTCATATCAAACGGCGTCAGAATACGACCTTCAAACTGCTTAGCAAGATCTAACCACGCGCGGGCAAATCCCCAGGTGGTATCGGGAGAAAACGGCGGATAGGCGAATACCAGTAAAAACGATCCTACAATCATAAAAGGCATTGCAGAGATAAAACCATCACGAATCGCCATAACGTGACGCTGAGAGGAAATTCGTCCCGCAACCGGACTAACGTAGTTTTCTACAAAGCGGAATATCAGATTAAATGCAGCGTGATTAGCAGACATAACAGCCCTCCTGACAGGCTTTAGACGTCAACACAGCAACAACGATTTTGCCGACATGCAACTGGGCGTACATTGAAGCATCAGGTGTTACGGGTCTGCGACCTGCAATGATGTTCATACCGATACAGTTCATACACGGCTCTTATTATAGATACAAAGGAAGTTACCCCCGCAGTATCAATCGCCTGATGAATAACCGCAACCGGTTACAGTAACCGGTTGCACTGATTGTGAAGGAGATCCAAAAAACAAACAATTTTTGCACAACTTAGCCGCTTTATTTACAACCCAGGTAGCTTTATGACAGAGTGATTCGCCGAATTATCAGGAGAGAACCATGAGCCTACAGTCCGTAAAGGAATTCTTTGCCGAGCACGCGCCCGACATCAGCATCATCGAGCTTGAGCAAAGTACCGCGACCGTTGCGCTTGCCGCCGCCGCACACCGCGTTGAACCCGGACAAATTGCCAAAACGCTCTCGCTGAAGGTAAAAGACCGCGTCATTCTGGTGGTTGCGAAAGGAGATGCTCGTCTGGACAATAAAAAGTTGAAAGAGACTTTTGGCGCGAAGGCTCGCATGCTAAGCAGTGATGAAGTCGTGGTGCTCACCGGCCATCCAGTCGGCGGTGTCTGCCCGTTTGGGCTGGAGAATCCGCTGGCAGTGTACTGTGATGTCTCGCTGCAGCAATACGAGGAAGTTCTTCCTGCCGCAGGAGCCATACACAGCGCGGTACGCATTTCGCCAGAGCGAATGGCTAGCCTTACCGCTGCCACATGGGTGGATGTCTGCCTTTAACAGATGGGCGAAGTGCTGGCATCATCCATATCGTTTAACGACACCAGCAGGTCGGCGGCGCTCAGTAGTTCAATATCGGAATTGACCCCCAGCTTCGTCATCGCATTAAATTTATGTGCGCGAATGGTTTTGATATTCCGCCCCAGCTGCTGAGAAATATCCATCAGCGAATAGCCGTAGGTCATATAGCGCAGGATCAGATTCTCAGTCGGGCTGAGAAAACGATTTTCTCGCTGGGCAGCTGAATCCTCCATCGCCTCACGAACCTCTATCGCCTCTTCCAGCAGCGCAAATACGCTATGCCGCAGATCGCTCAAGGTTTCGGATTTACTGAGCACGCCGTGAATATAGGTTGGCGATAGGTGCCGAATCAGTGCGGCTTCATCTTTATCGTTAGCCAGAATGGTACGCATCACCTCAGGATGATGGCTGGCAATCTCCCCCATCGCTAACAGGCATTCAATACGAAGTTCACGTGTGCCAGAGAGACAATACATGACCCCATCAAACGGCCCCTGCCTGACCGCCAGCTTATATTCAGCAATGTTGCGAAAAAAATGGAAAGTAAAATGCCTGCCGCGAGCACTCATCAGTAGATGACGTAGCCCTACCGCCGTCACATTACAATGCTCTATGATAGCGATGCGCTGCTTCCTGCCGCATTTTTCCATTCGACTTGCTCCCCGTAGGCTGAATAGAGATTGAGTTCCTTCATTCCCTGATTGCTGTTGAGCCAGGCATACATTTCCGCATTACTGCGCAGAGACAGGCGGCGCATTGCACTATTTTTTTGCGCGCTAATGGTTTTATTACTCTTTTTCAGCAACGCGGCGATTTGGTTAATCCCCCATCCTTTTGCCAGCAGTCGCAGTACTTTCCGCTCGGACAGCGTCAGTATAATGAGTCGCTGATTATCATCATCAGCGTCCGCATCATGCTGCAGCGCAAGCAGCATTTCACTCACGTTATCCGTGCTAACATTTTCCTGTTGAATAGCTTTTACCACCCGCTCAACGGAGTCAGAGTCTGAAAGCAGCGTGCTTTCCGGACGCATTAAAAATTCAACGGCTAATGCGTAATACTGGCGGCTAATCATAAATACCCAGTGAATATCACGATATTGCGATAGCAGCGTATAGTATTGCTCACAGAGCGCACGCGGGTTACCAATATCGCCGGATAAATCAACGATAACCACATCAGTTCGGCGAAGTTGAAGCAGCGTTAGCTGCTCGAGAGACTGGCAAAAATTAAGCTCGTAATTCGGGAAGTGCATTCGCATAATGGAATTCAGCCCAGACTGCATAACCGGTATTTTGCTGATAATCACTGCGAACTTGCAGTACTCTGGCGTCATATAACCTCCGTATCCTTTCGAAGATTCGTTTCCTGAATATGTTTTTATTTAATCAAATAAGCGTATTCGCAGGAAATGAACCCATCCATTTCTATTTCCCTTTAATAGCGGCATAATGCTCTCCGGTTAATTATCAAATAAACCTGACCGCTGTATGACTTTACCTATGAGATGATTTCATCTGGTTAGCAGGACTAACTACGACAGTATGGCATATCAATGTAAAAGAGGTTGCTTAGAAAATATTAAAGCCTCAATAAGCAAAATTAAACATTTACAAAATAGCCTACTTAGATAGTTCCATTTTCATTTTGAATTCTTTGGGCGTCACCCCTTCCCGCTTGCGGAAGAAACGCGAAAAATAGGTCACGTCACTAAATCCCAGATAATCAGAAACCTGCGTGATGGTCATGCTGGTGTACTGCAGGCTGCGCTTTGCTTCAAGCAGCAGTCGCTGATGTAAAACGTTCAATGCACTGGTTCCGTGATATTCACGGCACAAGCAGTTCAAATGGGTGGTAGAAATCCGGAGCTTTTGCGCATAGTCGGCCAACGATAAATGCTCGCGGTAGTGGCTCTCAATCAACCGGCTAAACTGGCGCAGCACGCTGCGTTTCCGCTCGCTGTTATCCTTCACCGCACCTCCCGCCTTGCCCTGACGATTGAGCCACACCAGCAGCGCGCTTAGCAACGAATAGAGCATCATCTCCCGCGCGTCGTGATCCTGAATGTACTCTTCCAGCAGCGTAGCAAATAGGGTACGGATATGGTGGCCAGAGCGTTTGACCGGAACACAGACGGGCTGGCTCAATATATCCAGCGGTTGCCCAAACTGCGTCTCCAGACGACTTAACAACGGCAGCGCAAGCGAGAGCACGTAGCCTTGCGTCCCCGGCGAAAAATGAAAGCCATGAACGCAGAGCGCGGGAACGACCTGAATAGAAGATTCGTTCACCACCAGGCGTTGTCCCTCTATTTCTATTTCAGCCTGTCCTTTGTGCAAATAAAGCAGTTGCACCAGCTCGGCATGCTGGTGAACCCGAATATGCCATTCGTAGAGACTGCTCCGTTTATGGATCGATTCACAGTGCAGCAGGTCGGGTGTCGGCCAGCCCATATACTCGCCATAGAGCTTAAATACCGGCACCACCTCCGGTATATTCGCTTCGACACCCGCTCTTTTCATCGTCTACTCCACCGTTTCATAAGGCAGCCCCACGTAGTTTTCAGCAATCGTCGTCAGGCCCGCTTGCGAGCTGAGATAGTACTGGCGATCGGCCTCCTGCATCTTTCTGGCAAACGGACTCTGGTCCTGAAAATCATGCAGCAGATGGGTCATAAACCAGCTAAAGCGTTCGCCTTTCCAGACCCGGTTCAGCGCCAGCTGTGAATAACGGCTCAGCAGGTCGGCACGTCCATTCTGGTAATACTGCCGCAGAATACGCCACAAATAATTCACATCCGAAACGGCCAGGTTCAGCCCTTTGGCCCCGGTTGGCGGCACAATGTGTGCGGCATCGCCAACCAGGAACATCCGCCCGTACTGCATCGGCTCCACCACATAGCTACGCAGCGGCGCGATGCTCTTCTCAAGTGAGTGACCAGTCACTAACTTTTGGCTCAGTTCGTACGGCAAGCGGCGCTTCAGCTCACCCCAGAAGCGTTCGTCAGACCATTGTTCAACGCTGTCGGTCAACGGAACCTGCAGATAGTAGCGGCTTCTAGTTAGTGAGCGCTGACTACACAATACAAACCCACGCTCATGATGCGCGTAAATTAGTTCCGGGTTGACCGGCGGCGTGTCAGAGAGCAACCCCAGCCAGCCGAACGGCCAGATGCTTTCATACTCACGCAGAATATCGCGAGGAATGCTCTGACGAGAAACGCCGTGGAAGCCATCACAGCCGGCGACAAACTCACATTCCAGGCGGCAGCGTTCGCCATTTTTCATAAAGGTGACGGAAGGCTTATCACTTTTCAGGTCGTGCAATTCAACCTGCTCAACGCCATAAATGGTCTGCGCTCCGCTGGCCTGCCGCGCTTCCATCAAATCACGCATCACCTCGGTCTGGCCATAAACCATCACGCTCTTTCCGCCGGTCAATTCACTCAGTGGAACGGGAATACGCCGGTCGGCAAACAGGAACTCCACGCCGTGGTGAACCAACCCTTCCGCCTCCATACGGCGAGCGACACCCGCTTCACGCAGCAGTTCGACGGTACCGTTTTCGAGGATCCCGGCGCGAATACGCCCCAGTACATACTCCGGGGTCTGACGCTCCAGGATCACGGTTTTAATGCCCGCATTATGCAACAACTGGCCTAACAGCAGCCCGGAAGGTCCGGCGCCGATAATGGCAACTTGCGTGTTCATGGGTGACCTCGACCTCTGGTTAATTATTTGTTTGTTTTGTGTATCAATAAAGTTTCAGAATGCATTTTTGATAAGTCAGAGGGGAAAAAGAAGGTCAGAATCCGTTCAAAAATTGCACTTTCGAACAGTTTTGCAAAAGTGTGGGCAGCATCAACTCTTCAACAAAAGCGGCGGGCCGCCGAATTTTTGCACATTGTTTGATCCTGGCCGGATTGCTTCCCCGCGCTCTTCGGGTAAAAGTAGGTCATTACATCGGCGTTCTCGATACCAGGATCATTATGGAAGTAGATCAGTCAGAACAACGCATCGTCACACGGCTTTGTATTCAGTGCGGTCTTTTTTTACTCCAGCATGGGGCGGAGAGCGCCCTGGTTGAGGAGCTATCAACGCGTCTGGGACGCGCGCTGGGGATGGACAGCGTCGAAAGCGCGATCTCGTCAAACGCGATTGTGCTGACCACCATTAAAGACGGGCAGTGCCTGACCTCAACGCGTAAAAATAGCGATCGCGGTATTAACATGCACGTGGTCACAGAGGTGCAGCACATTGTCATCATGGCCGAGCATAAATTGCTGGACTATAAAGACGTCGGCAAGCGCTTCACGCAGATTAAACCGCTGCGTTACCCGCGCTGGCTGGTTGTGCTGATGGTGGGCCTCTCCTGTGCCTGTTTCTGCAAGCTCAACAACGGCGGTTGGGACGGTGCGCTCATCACCTTCTGCGCCAGCGCTATCGCCATGTACATCCGCCAGGTGCTGACCCACCGCTCAATGCACCCACAGATTAACTTCGGCCTGACCGCCTTTGTCGCCACCACCGTTTCCGGCCTGATGCTGCAACTACCCGCCTTTCATCAGACCTCAACGGTGGCGATGGCAGCCAGCGTGCTGTTGCTGGTGCCCGGCTTCCCGTTGATTAACGCAGTTGCCGACATGTTCAAAGGCCATATCAACACCGGTCTGGCGCGCTGGGCAATTGCCAGCCTGCTGACGCTGGCGACCTGCGTCGGCGTAGTGATGGCGATGACGTTATGGGGGCTGCGCGGATGGGTGTGATGCATTTTCTGTTTTTACTGGCGCAGGACGCCGTACTGTCGGCGATTCCCGCCGTCGGGTTCGCCATGGTCTTTAACGTCCCGCAACGCGCGCTGCCCTGGTGTGCGCTGCTGGGGGCGATCGGCCATACCTCACGATTCGCCATGATGACCGCCGGGTTTAATATCGAATGGGCCACCTTCCTGGCGGCGCTGCTGGTCGGCAGCATCGGCATCCAGTGGTCGCGCTGGTATCTGGCGCACCCTAAGATCTTCACCGTAGCCGCCGTCATTCCAATGTTCCCCGGTATTTCGGCGTACACGGCGATGATTTCTGCGGTCAAAATCAGCCACTTCGGCTACTCCGAAGAGCTGATGATCATGTTGCTGAGTAATTTCCTGAAGGCGTCGTCTATCGTCGGCGCACTCTCTATCGGGCTGTCGATTCCAGGCCTGTGGCTCTATCGCAAACGCCCAAGAGTGTGAAGCATCGGCGGTACGGGGAGTGCCGCCCATCCCATAGCTTGTGCTACTATGTGCACTATATACGGCGGTGCTTCCGCCCCCTTCCCGTTGTTTTTTCAGTATTGAGATAGTGTTATGTCTTCTCGTATTTTAACGCCTAACGTGATCGGTATTGACGCTTTCGTCGCCGAGCCTGCTGCGATTCTTGCGCAAACACAGGGCGGCGCGCTCGCCGTGTTTGCCAATAATCAGCCCGCGTTCTATGCCATTACGCAAGAACGTCTGGCGCAACTCCTGGCGCTGGAAGAAAAGCTGTCCCGACCGGGTAGCGACGTGACGCTGGATGCTCAATTTTTTGAGGAGCCAACCCCGGCACCTATCGCCATCCCCATGGGCAAATTTGCCATGTATGCGGGCTGGCAGCCTGACGCCGAGTTCCTGCGCCTTTCCGCGCTGTGGGGTATTGCATTAAGCGAGCCCGTTACGCCGGAAGAGCTGGCCTCTTTCGTCGCTTACTGGCAGGCGGAGGGGAAAGTGTTCCATCATGTACAGTGGCAGCAAAAGCTGGCGCGCAGCGTACAGATGGGCCGGGCCAACAATAACGGCCAGACGCGCCGCGATATCAACACCGTCAGCGAGCCTGACAGTCATATTCCACCTGGTTTCAGAGGTTGAGCATGAAAGACGTTGGTGAATTAATGAAGCGCCTGCAGAAAATGATGCCGGCGCATATCGAACCGGCATTTAAAACCGGCGAAGAGCTATTGGCCTGGCAGAAGGAACAGGGCGAGATCCGCGCCGCCGCGCTGGCGCGTGAGAATCGCGCTATGAAAATGCAGCGCACCTTTAACCGCTCCGGTATTCGTCCGCTGCATCAAAACTGTTCGTTTGAAAACTACCGCGTTGAAAACGAAGGTCAGATGAACGCACTGGCGAAAGCGAGGCAGTACGTAGAGGAGTTCGATGGCAACATCGCGAGTTTTATCTTCTCCGGCAAGCCGGGCACCGGGAAAAACCATCTCGCCGCCGCCATCTGCAACGAGTTGCTGCTGCGGGGCAAATCGGTGCTGATCATTACCGTGGCCGATATTATGTCCGCCATGAAAGAGACCTTCGGTAATCGGGAAACCAGTGAAGAGCAGCTGTTGAGCGATCTCAGCAACGTCGATCTGTTAGTGATCGATGAGATCGGCATGCAGACCGAATCACGCTATGAAAAAGTGATCATCAATCAGATTGTCGATCGCCGTTCTTCATCCAAACGCCCGACCGGCATGCTCACCAACAGCAATCTTGATGAAATGAATAAGATGCTGGGCGAGCGCGTGATGGACCGTATGCGCCTCGGTAATAGCCTATGGGTGATTTTCAACTGGGAAAGTTATCGCAGCCGCGTTACCGGCAAAGAGTATTAAGATAAATCCGGTGAATGATAGGCGTATACTCATCACGCCAACTTTTTAATAGCACACACGAGTACACCCATGAAATCAGTAAAATCGATGCTTTGCCGAGTTATTATTGCCAGCGCGTTTGTGTCTACCGCTGCGGGCGCCGTATCGTTAAATGATCTGAGCAGCGCGGCTACCCAGCTTACCGGCGGTAGCAGCTCGTCGCAGTCTGGCGGCACGTCTCTCTCTTCGCTCACCAGCCTGCTTAACGGCGGCAGCCAGTCTCTGAGCTCCAGCAGCATGAACAATGCGGCGGGGATCCTGGGCTACTGCGCGAAAGAGAAGCTGGCCTCCGTCACCAACGTCGACAACGTGAAAAACCAGGTGCTGGATAAACTGGGTCTCAACACGCAGGCAGAACAGAAACAGGATACCGGCTATATGGAAGGTATTCAGGGCCTGCTGAACGCGAAAGATGGCCAAAAACTCGATCTCGATAGCCTGGGCAACACTGAACTGGGCAAGAAAGTGAAAGCAAAAGCCTGTGATTTCGTATTAAAACAAGGCGTTAACTACATTTCCTGATGCTATTCCTGCGGCGAGCACCCTGCTCGCCGCACATATTCCGCTCAAAAAACATCCATTTCTAAACCAATTCCGAATAACAGCACACTTTCGCTACGATAGAATTGCAGACAGATGACGACACAATTACATTGTGAAGTTAACTTCTGTTCAGCCAGAGACCCTGGCGCTGTTGAGGACGTGTAGTGTCAGAGCTGTTATCCCTCGTGCTTTTTCTCGCTTCCATCGCTATCTATGCCTGGAAAGCGGGGCGTAACAAATGGTGGTTTGCTGCCACCCTAACGGTACTGGGCCTGTTTGTGGTCCTGAATATCACTCTGTACGCAAGCGACTACTTCACCGGCGATGGGATCAACGATGCCGTGCTCTACACGCTGACCAACAGCCTGACGGGTGCCGGCGTGGGCAAATATATTCTGCCGGGCATCGGCCTCGTCGTCGGGCTGGTAGCCGTCTTTGGCGCGCTGGGCTGGGTGCTGCGCCGCCGCCGTCACCATCCTCATCACTTCGGCTACAGCCTGGTTGCGTTAGCGCTGGCCGTGGGCTCCGTGGACGCCAGCCCGGCGTTTCGCCAGATTAGCGAGCTGGTAAAATCGCAGTCCCGCGATGGGGATCCCGACTTCGCGGCTTACTACAAAGAACCGTCGAAGACGATCCCGAACCCGAAAATGAACCTCGTTTATATCTATGGCGAAAGCCTGGAGCGCACCTATTTTGACGACCAGGCCTTCCCGAACCTGACGCCAGAACTGGGCTCGCTGAAAAACGAGGGGATCGATTTTAGCCACACCATGCAGCTGCCTGGTACCGACTACACCATCGCCGGTATGGTCGCTTCGCAGTGCGGCATTCCGCTCTTCGCGCCGTTTGAAGGTAACGCCTCCGCCTCACTGTCGAGCTTCTTCCCGCAGAACATCTGCCTTGGCGATATCCTGAAAAACTCGGGCTATGAAAACTATTTCGTACAGGGCGCCAACCTGCGCTTTGCCGGGAAAGACGTGTTCCTGAAATCGCATGGCTTCGACTATCTCTACGGTGCAGAAGAGCTGAAAACCACCGTCGCCGATCCGAGCTACAAAAACGATTGGGGCTACTACGACGACACCGTGCTGGATGAAGCGTGGAAGAAATTCGAGTCGCTGTCCCGCGAAGGCAAGCGCTTCTCGCTGTTTACCCTGACCGTAGATACCCACCACCCAGACGGCTTTATCTCACGCACCTGCAACCGCAAAAAGTATGAGATCGGCGGCAAAGCTAACCAATCGTTCAGCGCAGTGACCTGTAGCCAGGAAAACATCGCGGAATTTATCAATAAGATCAAAGCATCACCGTATTTTAAGAACACCATTATCGTCGTCTCTTCAGACCATCTGGCGATGAAAAACACCGCCTGGGACTACCTCAACAAGCAGGATCGCAGCAACCTGTTCTTTGTGATTCGCGGCGACCAGCCGGACGAGCAGGACGTGGTGGCGGTAAAACGTAACACCATGGATAACGGCGCAACGGTGCTGGATCTGCTCGGCGGGGATAACTTTATCGGCCTTGGCCGTAGCAGCCTGTCTGGCCAGTCGCTCTCGGAAGTGTTCCTCAATATGAAGGAGAAGGTGCTGGCCTGGAAACCGGACGTTATTCGTCTGTGGAACTTCCCGAAAGAGATCAAAAGTTTCTCTATCGATACCCAGAAAAACATGATCGCCTTCTCCGGCAGCCATTTCCGTCTGCCGCTGCTGCTGCGCGTCTCTGATAATCGCGTTGAACCGCTACCGGAAAGCGAATACTCCGCACCGCTGCGCTATCAGTTGGCAGATTTCGCCCCGCGCGATAACTTCGTCTGGGTGGATCGCTGCTACAAGATGGGCCAGCTGTGGTCGCAAAATCTATCGCTCTCCACCGACTGGTGCGTGTCCCAGGGACAGCTTGGCGGCGAGCAGAAAGTTCAGCACGTTGATAAAGCCCAGTGGAACGGCAAAACCGAGTTTAAAGACACGGTGATCGACATGGTGCGTTACAACGGCAACGTGGACTCACTCAAAACCGTCGACAACAATATTCGCTATAAAGCAGACAGCTTTATCTTCAACGTGGCGGGCGCGCCGGAAGAGGTGAAATCCTTCAGCGGTATATCCCGCCCGGAATCCTGGGGACGCTGGTCCAACGCCCAGCTAGGTCAGGAGGTGAAGATTGAGTATCAGCACCCGCTGCCGAAGCGCTTTGATTTGGTCATTACCGCCAAAGCTTTTGGCCCGAACGCCGATAAGCCCATTCCAGTTCGCGTCGGCAACAGCGAACAAACGCTGACGTTGGGCCACGAAGTCACCACCACGACGCTGCACTTCGATAATCCCTCCAGCGCCAATACGCTGGTCATTGTGCCGCCAGACCCGCAGTCAACCAATGAAGGGAATATCCTCGGCCATTCGCCTCGTCAACTCGGGGTTGGCATGGTCGAAATAAAAGTCATCGACGCCGAGGGCTAACCGCGGCACGCTTTCATAGGGGGTACACCACCCCTTATGAAAGCATATAAAGCTTTATAATCATTAAAAACCAGCCTTAATAACCATATAAATACTATTTGTATTTATAAATATACCGCAAAATTGAGTTTGACTAGCATTTACCAACACAAAAACTATTGGTAAACATTGCTGCGTAATCATGCTCACAGGGTATAAATTCGAATCCATTCGCTTCTTAGATGATGAAAATATCGTCGCCTGGGAAGTCCTCTCCACCGCACCAGCGCAAATTAACCTTGAGCTTTTTTTCAGCAATATGGCGCTGGAAGCCAGATTGTCCCTTTTCTTTGCCCAGCTATCACATGTGCTAAGTACGCCGCCCTGCGGCAAGTATTACCTCAATGCCAATGCAGAGGTCCTGCTCACCCCTGATTTTTTGCAGCGCCTGTGTAGTGAGTTCGGCACGATTGAAAACATCGCCATTGAACTCACTGACCTGGAGCAGCTTCCGCAGCTCTCGGCCGACGATAGCCAGCGGCTGCGTGCGCGTATTGCTACGCTGCGGGAAATGGGTATCGCGGTCTGGGCCGATGACGTCCATGACGACATTCTGCCTTGCCTCGTGGAACAGGATTACCGTTTCTCTGGCGCAAAAATTGATAAACATGCGTTCTGGACCGGTCGTGAATGCAAAGATGCCTTTCTCAAACTTGCCCACCTGTGCAAAAAAATAGCCGATGAGGTCCTCGTTGAAGGTATTGAAACCCTTGCTGACTTCCAATTAGCCCGTGATTCACACGCTAATTATGGTCAGGGCTTTTTGTGGAATAAATAGCCATGATCTATCCGCCATATCAGGTCGCTATTCTGAGCACAAACTATTTCCTATGGCTGGGGCTAAAGCACGCCCTTCCCTATATGGTGTGCCCAAATCCTGCTATTCAATGGTTGAATAAAGATAACGATGAGAGCGTATTTCAATTACGCGAGATCATTCTCCACGACGATAAAGAAGCAAAATGGTTGGTCATTACTGAGCATAACCGGGTACAGGAAGTACAACAATTCCTGCCGCCGGAACGCGCCTGCGTTTTCAGCGATAAACTCTCGCTCAGAGCACTGGGCCAGCAGCTTAATAAGCCCGAATTTCGCCGAACCTTACGCAAAGAATCACCGCTGACACAGTCAGAAATTCACGTTTGTTTATTGATAATATTGGGTTTTTCACCTAAGACCATTGCCGACATGCTGCACAAATCGCCGAAGACTATTTATACCCATCGCCGCAATGCTATGGCGAAATTTCACTGCAATACGCTGGCGGAATTACACCGAAAAATTCGCACTGTAAATAACAGTTCACTTTATCATTAATAACCAAAAGAAATCATAAGCATTTCCCACCAAATATTACCGCCATGCTTCCTGATTGAAATAGTCCAGAAACGCGAAGTGAACATTTTAATTACATTGTTAGGAATAGGCTGAGATTTAGCGAATAAAAGTATCCTTCAGGAGGTAGCCAAATTTACTATTTGCACAAATACCGTCCAGGAATACGTTTAATCCACGACTGCGTCAATTTATCTACCGGAGCTTATCTATGAAAAGGATGCCTATCGTCATTTTCAGCCTATTTTACTTGATGTCCCACTCTGCACTGGCAGACAGTTCTGCCACGGCAACCATGCACGTTTCGCTGGAAGTACTGAAGTCCTGCACGCTTCAGACCAACGATCTGAACTTCGCCAGCCACGGCTCTGACGAATCCCGCGAAATTAATACCTCTACTCAGCTTAGCGTGCTGTGTACCAACGGTACGCCGTTTAATCTCTCCGCGGCCAGCAGCGATAGCGAAAGCGACGGTACGTTTTGGCTCAAGCCAGAAGACAGCAGTCTTGGGGCACAGAACATTGCCTATAAACTGTATGCCGATGAAAGCAAGAAAACGCCGGTAAATGCCAGCGGCGGGATTGAAGGGACCGGTACCGGGCAGACCCAATCGGAAACCATCGTTGGTGTTATTGAAGCAGGTGCCCTGACCAATGCCAAAGCTGGTTTATACAGCGATGATGTCACCTTGAATCTGGTGTACTAAGCATGCGTCGTTTCTCTCTCTTTGCCCTTTGCTGGCTGGCTATTTTGTTCGCGTTTACCCACTACGCGCACTGCGCCACCCTGCAGGTGGCACCGGTGATGCTAAATCTCTCAGCCACTCAGCGTGCCGGCGCGCTGTACCTCACCAATACCGGTGACCAGCCCATTCATGCACAAATCCGCATCTACGACTGGACGCAATCCTCAGGGAAAGATGTCATGACGCTGACGAACGAGGTTGTCAGCAGCCCGGCGGTAACGTCGCTGGCACCCGGCCAGCGCCAGCTGGTACGTATTGTGGTGCTCAACCCTGCCCCCCATTCACAGGAGCAGAGCTTCCGGCTGCTGGTTGATGAACTGCCCCGTGCCCATCCCGGCGCCGACGGCCAGAACGGCGTCCATTTCCTGCTGCGCTACTCCATTCCGCTGTTTATCGCACCTGAGGATGTCGCGCAAAAAGATGAAGCCACGCAGCTCTCCTGTCAGCAGGGAAATGGGAATATCTGGTGCCAGAACTACGGCAATACGCATGTCCGCCTGAGCGACGTTCAGGCTATTGCTCGTAATGGGCAGGTGGTCGATTCGCTCTCAGGTCTGGCTGGCTATGTGCTTGCGGGGAAGCAATTTTCGCTGCCGTTTAAACGTACTCACCGCGATTTACTCTCCTCCTTACGCGCTTATCTGAATGAACACACCCAAGCCAGTCAGCTCAGCGTGCATTCTGCTGCTGTGGTTAATAGCCATGCCGCTTCGCGCTGAGCCGCCCGCTGAAACTACGCAGTATCTCTCCATCACCGTTAACCGTTCTCTTCACGACGGGCTGTGGCCCGTTCGCGTCGACAACGGCGAGCTATGGATAAACGTGGAAGATGCGGCGCGGTTGGGTATCGCTATGCCAGAATCATCCGCACCGTGGGTTAACCTTGCGGCGGTGCAGGGCATTCAGATCAGCTATGACGGCCTGCAGCAACAGCTTGCCCTCACGCTGCCTGAAGGGAAACTAGCCAACGTGCAGCATCTGGAAAATGCACCTCACCCTGCGTCGGATGCCCTGCCTCAGGCCGATGAAATGGGCAACCTCACGCTGGATTACTCACTCTACTCCAGCGAAACGCCAACGCTCACACAGACGAGCTTACAAAGCCAGCTGCAAACCTCCGGCTGGTTGCCGGGTCAGCTTAGCAACAGCATGAACAGCCGTTTTCAGCGCGGAGATAACGCCACGCCTGAGGCCAACACGCGTCTGATGACCACCTGGCAGCTGGATTTGCCCGCCTCGCTCACCAGTCTTTCGCTGGGTGATAACGTGACGACAGGCGTGAACTGGAGTCGCCAGGTGCGCTTTGGTGGCCTGCATCTGGCGCGGAATTTTCAGCTCGACCCGCAGCTCAATACTGCCCCCCGTACGGCCTATAGCGACAGCGTGGTATTACCGTCAACGGTCGATTTATATATCGACGGGCTTCAGCAGAGCCACCAGCAGGTCACACCGGGCAACTACGTGCTCAACACTCTTCCAACCTTCTCTGGCAGCGGTCAGGCACAAGTGGTGATCACCGACATCAACGGTCAACGCCGTGAAGTCACGCTCGATTTATACGGCGCTCCCAGTATGCTGGCACAGGGCGTCAGTAGCGGCTCGCTGGATATCGGCTGGCTGCGACAGCGCTATGCCGAGCGCTCTAACGATTACGCCGCTTCTCCGATGCTGGATGCCGGCTGGCGCTATGGCCTCAACAACAGCCTGACCCTCAGCACCCACACCGAGCAGCACCGGGATGCGCATAACCTCGGCATATCGGGCGACTGGTTGGTTTCACCGCTTTTGGGTATCGTCAGCAGCCATATCGCCGGTAGCCAAAGCCCGACGGGGGATGGCGTGAAGTGGGGATTTGGCTATCAGTGGAACGGGCAGGGTCTGGGCGTCGCCGCCAGTACCAGCCGCAGCAGCGATGCCTGGACGGATATCGCACGGCTCTCCGGCAGCCTGCCGGTCAGACGCACCGACAACGTGTGGATCAGCCAGGCGCTATCAGGCTGGGGAACGCTCGGCGCGGGATGGGTACGCCAGGACAGCGCCCGCTACCTTAATGCCAGTTGGTCAAAATCGTTCAGCAACCGCATCTCAACCACCTTCGCGTTTACCCATGCGCTCAGCACGGGGGATAAGACCGTTCAGTTGATGCTGTCCGTCCCGCTAGGCCGTAACGATACGGTATCGCTGCAGATGGGCAATCAATCCACGCGCGCAGACTATCGCCATCAGCCAGATTATCAGCTCGGCGGCTGGTCATGGCAGCTCAGCCAGAATAGCGGCAATACCCGACAACAGCACGCCGATCTGGGGTATCTGAGTCAGTACGGCGAGTGGCATGCGGGGATGGACCGCGATAACCAAAGCAACAGCCACTATCTCAGCGGAGAAGGATCTTTCATTCTGCTGGACTCACACCCCTACGCGCTGCGCTACAACCGTCAGGGCATTGCGCTGGTCACCACCGACGGCATTAGCGGCGTTCCGATTGCGGTGGAAAACCGCCCCGCGGGTACAACCGATACCAACGGCTTTCTGCTGCTAACGGATCTGCCCCGTTACCAGAACAGCAAAGTTTCACTCGACCCGCTGAATTTGCCGCCAGAGGTCGTCACACCGCTCACGGAAATGCACGCCACTCCAGGGCGGAGCGAAGCCGTCAAAGTTGATTTCCAGGTACACCGTTCACGCTTAGTCAGCGCACAGCTTATCGATCGGCAGAACAGACCGTTGCCTATCGGCAGCCTTGTGACCTTTGGCGATAGCCAGTCTATCGTTGGCCGCGAGGGCTTTATCTGGCTGGAAAACCCGCCGATGCCCGGCACGCTTGCGATACAGACCCCCTCAGGACGCTGCGAAGTGACTCTGCCAGCCTCCAGGGGCGAAACGACCATCAATCTGGGAGTCTTGCCGTGTCATTAAAAATCCCCCTCGTTCTGCTCCTGCTGCTGTGCGCGGGCCTCCTGTGCCGTCCGGCTCACGCCTCGAACTGCTGGATAACCCAGGGGGAAACCTCTGCCTTTGGTACGCTGGTCACCGGCAGCGGCAGTTCGACGCAGGCAAGCGTAAAATTCAGCTGCTACGCCGACTACGGCGAGACCCGCTACTTCAAGGTCTGCCTGAGCAGCCTGGATACCTCGCCGTTTAAAATGACCTCGAACGGTGATGAAGAAGGTAAGCAATACACCATGCTGTTTCGCCTCTATAGCGCCCTCGATACCAGCCAGGAACTGACCTCACAGGCATCAGGACGCGCGCTGCAAACCTCACTCACCGCGGGGGGAAACCAGGTTGTTGGCGGGACATTTCCCCTTCTGGCGTCCATACCGGCCGGGCAGAGTAACCTGCCTGTACGCAGCTACTTTAACTACACCATGGGGCTGAGGCTGACCTGGAACAGTGCGACGTCTACGGCGTCGCTGCCCAACTGTCAGGATGGCGAGAACGAAGGGGAAGCCATCGACAACTCCTCCAGCGCCAGCGCTACGCTGTCCGACAGTTGTTTTATTCAGAGCGTCACGCCGTTGGATTTTGGTACGGTCAACAGCACATCGCTGATGTCGCGGGTCGCCTCGACCGCCACCATTCGTTCTCGTTGCCCGGTTGGAACGCATTATTCATTGGGCATCAGCGCCGGTGAAAATGCCTCAGCCAGCCAGCGGCAGCTGTGTAACGATAAGCATCAGTGCCTGCAATATGCGCTGTGGCAGGATGCTGCCGCCACTACCCCCTGGGGAGAACAGATCGGCAGCAATACGCTGGAGGTCACGCACGAAGACGGAAACGTACAGAACTTCACCGTTTACGGCACCGTACCTCCGCAGACGCTCACCGGTACCGGCTTGTTTAGTGACGATGTGGTGATTACGCTTACTTATTAATCAGGTTTGGGCGAGTCGGATCAATGTTACCGATAACAATTCGAGTTAATATCTCCATCCACACGCAAAAACCACCTGGCTTCCCCAATCCGGATCGCTGAAAAAACATGAAATATCTGCTCGCGAACGTGCTTGTTTATGACAACGAGGACGGTTCACTGACACTACAAAACGATCCCGACTCGGACAGTCAGGTGCTCACCTGCACGGCGCAACATATCCTCAACCTGCTGATTGCCCATCACGGCATGGTGGTCGAGCGAGAAACGTTCTTCGAACAGGTGTGGGATGAGCGCGGCCTGCGCGGCTCCAGCAACTCACTGAATCAGTACATCAGTATTTTGCGGAAAATCTTCGCCACGCTGGTGCCTGATAGCCCGTTTATTGTCACCGTGCCAAAAGTCGGGTTTATGCTCAGCGCAGACACCTCCATCGTGCCGCTTTCTGCCCCGCCCGTCCCTACGGTGGTTAAACCCGAAAAAGTCTCCCCTCGCAGAAATTTTACCGCGCTCTACGCACTGATCACGGTTATCGTACTCACGCTTTGCGGCACGGCAATCGCCTGGAAAAATCAGCAACAGCAGGCTGAGATCTATTTACTGGATCATATCGACACCTGCCCGGTCTACACCCTCGCTCCGTTGGCAGATGTCTTCCGGGAGCGGGCCAGGACGCTGATAAAACAGATTAAAAACGATGGGGCGTTCTCCTGTCTGAACCATTCAGTGTTCTACGCGCACATTCAGGATCCCCTGCTGTACGGCGATGATGGCCGACTGGTACTCTCGCAATGCTCTCAGTTTCTTGGCAAAGCCAGCGCCTGCCAGACGCTCTATTACTACGAGTGGCAAAAGTGAAAAAGCATAAACGGCTGATTGTCGTCCTCCTTGTTAACCTGCTGATTATCCTTGGCACCTCGCTCTGGATACACAACACCACACGCCTCTCCATGACCTGCCAGGGCAGCCTGACCTATAAGGACAGCCATCAGGACAACCGCTTCTCATTTGAAGGAATGGTGGTGATGCACTTTGCGCCTGACGGTACCGGCTATTTCAATATGAACGGCGAGGTGCTGAACGATGGGCAACATACTAAAGTCTCTCGCCAGGAAAGTTTTGACTGGCACTACGTGCATGAAACGTTTTACGAGCTACACATTAAACAGGTCGAGAAGTTTGGCCACGACAACGTGCCCGCAGGGGTATTTGAAAAATACGCGCTGGGTATTACTCCGGGTCAGAAACGGCTGCTGAGTATTCGCAAAACACCGGATAACGCGATGATTATCAGTAATTTTTATTCGCCAATACTGGTTTGCGCCGGCTAATGACAAGCTATACTTGCCCCATGATAACTCTCGTTCGCCCGACCACCGCTGCGGATATCACCGTACTTCCTGACATTGAACGCACCGCCGGGCAACGCTTTCGGCAGATCCCTGAATTGAGCTGGCTGGCTCAAGGCCCCGTCATCTCTGCCCGTTGTCATCAGCATTATCGGCAGCAGGAAATGAGTTGGGTGGTAGAACACGGCGGTCAACCGCGTGGTTTTCTGTTAGCAGAGGCACAGGATTCGACGCTGTTTATTGTCGAGCTATCCGTGCATCAGGCAAGTCAGGGAATGGGATTGGGTCGGCGGCTTCTTAGCGATGTCGCGGGAGAGGCCAACGCGAGGGGTTTCACGTCGCTCACGCTCACCACCTTTCGGGATGTGCCCTGGAACGCGCCGTGGTATGCCCGAATGGGATTCGAAATGCTGCCGGAAGCATCGCTGAGCGCGGCGCTTCGGCAAAAGCTGGCACAGGAAGTGGCGCACGGCATGGCGTATGAATCACGCTGCGCCATGCGCCTGATGCTGAGCTAATGCGCCCTGACAGGGCGCATGTCATATCAGAAGGTTTCCCAGTTTTCCCCGGTGTCGGTTGCCGCCGCTTTACGCAGCGTACCCGGCGCTGGCGCAGTGGCCACGTTGACCGGTTCGCGCGCGGTACTTGCCTGGCCCTGCTGAATCCGGAACACGGCCACCGCCTGCGTCAGTCGGCTAGCCTGCTCTTCCAGCGCGGCGGCGGCTGCCGCAGACTCTTCCACCAGCGAGGCGTTCTGCTGGGTAACACGGTCCATTTCCGATACCGCGAGACCAACCTGGTCGATACCCCGACTCTGCTCATCCGATGCGGAAGCAATCTCGCCCATGATATCGGTTACGCGGGTCACCGCATTCACGATTTCATCCATCGTCTCGCCCGCGCTTTCTACCAGCGTGGAACCGAGGTCGACGCGATTTACCGAGTCTTCGATCAGGCTCTTAATCTCCCGTGCCGCCTGGGCGCTGCGCTGTGCCAGGTTGCGAACTTCACCTGCGACCACCGCAAAACCACGCCCCTGTTCACCGGCACGTGCAGCTTCCACCGCGGCGTTCAGCGCCAGAATGTTGGTCTGGAAGGCAATACCATCAATCACGCTGATAATGTCGGCGATTTTCTGCGAACTGGCAGTGATATCGCGCATGGTTTGCACCACGTTATCCACCACTTTACCGCCCTTCTGCGCGGTTTCCGATGCGCTCAGCGCCAGATGGCTCGCCTGACGGGCGTTTTCGGCGTTCTGCTTCACGGTCGCCGTCAGCTCTTCCATACTGGCCGCCGTCTCTTCCAGAGAAGCCGCCTGCTGCTCGGTACGTGAAGAGAGGTCGTTGTTGCCCATCGCAATTTCGCTTGCACCGCTGTAAATGGCGTGGGCCCCTTGACGAACTTCGCCCACGGTACGCGCCAGTTCACCCTGCATATGGCGCAGAGAGTGTGCCAGCTCGCCCATTTCGTTGTCGCTTTCCACCTCGATGCGTTTGACCAGGTCACCGCCTGCAATGTGGCGAATGCTGTCGATTAAACGATTCAGTGGTTCGATAAGCGTTTTGCGCACGCCCAGCCAGACGAAGATGATTACGGCCAGAACGGCGATCATCACGCTAAACAGGATCCACATGGCCTGCGTGTAGGAGGCATTGCTGTCGTTGACCGCCAGGTCGTACAGGCTGTCGTTCTGTTGCAGATAGTTGACGTACGCCTTCTCAAAGCCGTCCTGATAACCCTGGGTCGGCTGGTCGAAGAAGTCGTTGATTTTGCCTGCGCCCAGCAACTGGATAAGCTCGGACAGCGCGCCGTGGTAGATGTCGTAGTTACGCTGGATTTCCAGCGCTGCCGCTTCGCTCTGACGCGGATCGCGCGGCATCGCTTCGTACTCAGCCCAGCGTTTTTCCGCATCTGACAGTGATTTGGTGGCAATCTGCATCAGCTCGGCGACGGTGGCGCCGCTGCCAATATTGTTCTGATCCATCATGTAACGGATCCCCGCGCGGTTCAGGGTATTGCGGGTTTGCAGCAGAGCAACCCAGCTCCCGTTCAGCCCGGACTGCTGCTGACGCACGGTTTGCAGAATAGTGAAGTTCTCTTTGTCATGCTTCAAAGAGTTAAAGAACAGTCCCCCTGACGCCAGTTGTAACAGGCCAAACAACACCAAAACCAGCACAAGGCTGGTGACGATCTTTATACGTTTTAACATGTTTCTCTTTCCTCCGGACGAATAACGAGTTTTCGGCGGGAAAAGACAAAACTTTATAGAAAATGTGACTATTAATACGCGGTAACGGCGCGATTTTGCATCAGAGGTCGGTGTGCTCTGTTCCCTTTTTAAGGGGGATGAGGGTTTATCTCCGGGTTAGCCTGTTCCCCTCACCCTAACCCTCTCCCCAAAGGGGCGAGGGAACCGATAGGTGCAAATTGATAGGCTGGGAATTAAAACATGCCACCGGGCTGCCCCCTCTCCCTTTTTAAGGGAGAGGGTTGGGGTGAGGGTTTAACGCTGAGCTGGCCTATTCCCCTCACCCGAGCCCTCTCCCCATAGGGGCGAGGGAACTGATGAGTGCAGATTGACGGATCACGTAGCCCGGCCAAGCGCAGCGCCGCCGGGGATGCTCGTTACCCGCGCAGCGCACAAATCTCGTCGTACAGGCCACGAGAAACATCCAGCCCATGCAACTCACTTTGCTCGCGCGCCAGATAACGTCGCTCACCCGGCAGCCTCGCGCCCTGCGCCTGCATGCCGCTAAACAACGTCTCGGCGCGCACCAGATGCGCCTCTGCCTCTGCACCCAGGAAACGCTGAGGGTCGAGCGCCAGAATCAACTCGCCGCCGTACGGCAGGCCGCCCGCGCCGTTATCCCACGCTAACGATTCGGCGCTGGTCATATCGCCAATCAGCGGGCCGGCGAACAGTTCCACCATTGCCGCCAGCGCCGAGCCTTTATGGCCGCCGAAGGTCAGCATCGCCCCGTCCAGTACCGCTTGCGGGTCGGTGGTAGGTTGACCGTCGCTATCAATCCCCCAACCTTCTGGAATTGGCTTACCCGCCCGCTGATGTAGCTGAATCTCACCGCGTGCTGCGGCGCTGGTCGCCATATCAAAAATAAACGGCGGCTTCTCACCGCGCGGCCAGCCAAACGCAATCGGGTTGGTGCCAAACAGCGGCTGGGTGCCGCCCGCTGGGGCCACCCACGCGTGGCTTGGCGTACAGGCGTAGCCCACCAGCCCCACATCGGTCAGCGGTTCCACGTCGGCAAACAGCGCCGAGAAGTGCACGCAACGGTTGATCGCTAGCGCCGCAATGCCGCAGTGGCGAGCTTTTTCAATCAGCAGCGGCAGCGCTTTTTCATAGGCACAGAGTGAATACGCCCCGTTGGCATCCGCTTTCACGATAGCGGGCGCCTGATCGACAATCGTCGGTTCCGCATCCGGCGACACCTTGCCTTTGCGCAGGGTTTCTACGATCCCCAGCAGGCGCCACAGGCCGTGTGAAGCACAGCCGTCGCGTTCACCCGCGGTGACGTTGCGGGCGATAGCGTCGGCATGAGCTGACGAGAATCCATTGGAACTGAGGACGTCGAAGGCCAGTTGATAGGCTTCCTTAAGCGCGATGTTGATGGTTGTCATTGTTGTTCTCCATATTGTAGGGCTGGCGTATAGGGTAGACGGATGCGAGAAATTTAATCAGCTTAACATAGTGATATGCATCACATTTTCACCCTTCCCCCGCCGCTTAAGAAACCACTCATAGGCATTTTTGACCGCTTAGCCATCGCTTTCAACCGCTCACCGATTTACCCAACTTTACGCGCGCGTATCTCTGGCAAGCTTGTCATCAGCATAACGGTCAATACCTCCTCAAACCCAAACTCAAAACAACGGCAGCTTCGGCTGATTATTCATCCTATTAGAACCAGGTTTTACTATGGATACGAAAAAGCTATTCAAGCACATACCCTGGGTGATTCTCGGAATCATCGGTGCATTTTGCCTCTCGGTCGTCGCACTGCGCCGCGGTGAGCACGTCAGTGCCCTGTGGATCGTCGTCGCGTCGGTTTCTGTTTATCTGGTGGCGTATCGCTACTACAGCCTCTACATCGCCCAGAAGGTGATGAAGCTTGACCCAACGCGTGCGACGCCGGCGGTCATTAATAACGATGGCCTGAACTACGTGCCGACCAACCGCTACGTGCTGTTCGGCCACCACTTCGCCGCTATCGCCGGTGCAGGCCCGTTGGTAGGGCCGGTACTGGCCGCGCAGATGGGCTACCTGCCGGGTACGCTCTGGCTGCTGGCGGGCGTGGTGCTCGCGGGTGCGGTGCAGGACTTTATGGTGCTGTTTATCTCCACGCGTCGTAACGGTTCGTCGCTGGGTGAAATGGTCAAAGAAGAGATGGGCCGCGTGCCGGGCTCCATTGCCCTGTTCGGCTGCTTCCTGATTATGATCATCATCCTGGCGGTATTGGCGCTGATCGTGGTGAAAGCCCTGGCAGAAAGCCCGTGGGGCGTGTTCACCGTCTGCTCAACCGTGCCAATTGCGCTGTTTATGGGTATCTACATGCGCTTTATCCGCCCGGGCCGCGTAGGCGAAGTGTCGGTGATTGGTATCGTGCTGCTGGTTGCCTCTATCTACTTCGGCGGCGTGATTGCCCACGACCCGTACTGGGGCCCGGCGCTGACCTTTAAAGATACCACCATCACCTTCGCGCTGATTGGTTACGCCTTTATCTCTGCCCTGCTGCCGGTCTGGCTGATTCTGGCACCGCGCGACTACCTCGCCACCTTCCTGAAAATCGGCGTTATCGTGGGCCTGGCGCTCGGCATCGTGATCCTCAACCCGGATCTGAAAATGCCAGCCGTGACCCAGTACATCGACGGCACCGGCCCACTGTGGAAAGGCGCGCTGTTCCCGTTCCTGTTTATCACCATCGCCTGTGGCGCAGTTTCTGGCTTCCACGCGCTGATCTCCTCCGGCACCACGCCGAAGCTTCTGGCGAACGAAAACGATGCGCGTCTGATTGGTTACGGCGCCATGCTGATGGAGTCCTTCGTGGCGATTATGGCGCTGGTTGCAGCGTCTATCATCGAACCGGGCCTCTACTTCGCGATGAACACCCCTCCAGCGGGCCTTGGCATCACCATGCCAAACCTGCATGAGATGGGCGGCGAGAACGCGGCGCTGATTGCCGCACAGCTGAAAGATGTGACTGTCCACGCAGCGGCGACCGTCAGCTCCTGGGGCTTCGTCATCACCCCTGAGCAGATCCTGCAAACGGCGAAAGATATCGGCGAACCGTCGGTACTGAACCGCGCAGGCGGCGCGCCAACTCTGGCGGTTGGTATTGCTCACGTGTTCCACAAAGTGCTGCCGATGGCCGATATGGGCTTCTGGTACCACTTCGGTATTCTGTTCGAAGCGCTGTTCATCCTCACCGCGCTGGATGCCGGTACCCGTGCGGGCCGCTTTATGCTGCAGGATTTGCTCGGTAACTTCGTACCATTCCTGAAGAAAACCGACTCTCTGGTGGCTGGCGTGGTCGCCACTGCGGGCTGCGTGGGCCTGTGGGGTTACCTGCTGTATCAAGGCGTGGTCGACCCGCTGGGCGGCGTGAAGAGCCTGTGGCCGCTGTTCGGTATCTCTAACCAGATGCTGGCTGCCGTAGCGCTGGTACTGGGTACCGTTATCCTGATTAAGATGAAGCGCACCAAATACATCTGGGTGACCACCATCCCGGCTGTCTGGCTGCTTATCTGCACCACCTGGGCGCTGGGCCTGAAACTGTTCAGCACCAACCCGCAGATGGAAGGCTTCTTCTTCATGGCGAATCAGTACAAAGAGAAGATTGCTGCCGGTGGTGAACTGACTGCACAGCAGATTGCCAACATGAACCATATCGTTATCAACAACTACACCAACGCAGGCCTGAGTATTCTGTTCCTGGTGGTGGTGTACAGCATCATCTTCTACGGTTTCAAAACCTGGATGCAGGTGCGCAATAGCGATAAACGTACCGACAAAGAAACACCGTACGTGCCGGTACCGGAAGGCGGTGTGAAGACCTCTTCACACCACTAATCCACCGAACCCTCCCTCTCCCTCCGGGAGAGGGTCGGGGTGAGGGAAAACGTGTTCCCCAGCCCGATAGAGATAACCTCGTCGGGCTTTGTCTTATCAGGATGGTCTATGTTTGGTAACTTAGGGCAAGCTAAAAAATATCTCGGTCAGGCGGCAAAAATGCTGATTGGCATTCCGGATTACGACAACTACGTCGAACATATGCAGACCAACCATCCGGATAAACCGTACATGACCTACGAAGAGTTTTTCCGCGAGCGCCAGCAGGCACGCTACGGCGGCGATGGAAAAGGCGGCATGCGCTGCTGTTAAAGGAGACATCATGGCACCGATTGCAGTTACCCTACTTACCGGTTTCCTCGGCGCGGGCAAAACCACCCTGCTGCGCCACATCCTCAACGAACAGCACGGCTTTAAAATTGCCGTGATTGAAAACGAGTTCGGCGAAGTCTCCGTCGACGATCAGCTGATTGGCGACCGCGCCACCCAGATCAAAACCCTGACCAATGGCTGCATCTGCTGCACCCGTTCTAACGAGCTGGAAGACGCGCTGTTAGACCTGCTCGATAACCTCGACCAGGGCAATATCAGCTTTGACCGTCTGGTCATTGAGTGCACCGGCATGGCCGACCCCGGCCCGATCATTCAGACCTTTTTCTCCCATGAGGTGCTGTGCGAACGCTACCTGCTGGACGGCGTGATTGCGCTGGTTGACGCGGTACACGCCGACGAGCAGATGAACCAGTTCACCATCGCCCAGTCGCAGGTGGGCTACGCCGACCGTATTCTGCTGACCAAAACCGACGTCGCCGGCAAGGCCGAAAAGCTGCGTGAACGCCTGACCCGCATCAACGCCCGCGCGCCGATTTACACCGTCACCCACGGCGATATCGACCTCGGCCTGCTGTTCAACACTAACGGCTTTATGCTGGAAGAGAACGTCACCTCGAAGCCACGCTTCCACTTTATGGCCGACCAGCAAAACGACGTGTCGTCTATCGTCGTCGAACTGGACTACCCGGTGGATATCAGCGACGTCTCCCGCGTGATGGAGAATCTGCTGCTGGACTTCGCCGATAAGCTGCTGCGCTACAAAGGGATGCTGTGGATTGATGGCGAGCCGAACCGCCTGCTGTTCCAGGGTGTGCAGCGTCTGTACAGCGCCGATTGGGACAGGCCGTGGGGCGATGAAGCGCCGCACAGCACGCTGGTGTTTATTGGCATCCAGCTACCGGAAGAAGAAATCCGCGCGGCGTTTGCAGGATTGAAAAAATAACCCGTAGCCCGGCCGAGCGAAGCACCGCCGGGAATGGCTCGGTGCAAATCCCGGCGGAGCTTCGCTTCGCCGGGCTACGCAACAGCTTAAATCACGCTCTCACTTGGCCTGGAGGGGTAATTAAATGCGTAGAAATGTAAATTCCCATTTTTATTCATGACAATTGGAGTGTTTTTGGAAATTATTAGAAAGGCAATTAATTCATTGCCAACCAATATCCCCCGCTCTGTTCAAGGTCCGTTTAGTCAAACACTAAACGGGCGCTAAACATCAAAACGCTAATCATTGACGCTGGTAAAAACAAACACTCAAGCAACAAAAAAAGACCATGTCGATTACAATGCCAGCATTAAAAATCGACATGAGTCACATTTGCAGAAATAAAATCCACTTGTTAAGGTGCCCTCAGATTAATTTTATGACGAGGTCTACACCATGAAAAAGCTTAATATTCTGCTCCTTTCCGCTCTGACTGCTGTATCCGGTTCCGCACTGGCAATGGGTGGCAGCATTGAGCAAGGTAAGAACTTCACCAACCTTAATCTGGAAATGGGCAAATCCTCTTCCGGCCTCTATGCGGAAAGCAACTGGCTGAAAAATACCGATGACGGTACGCAGACCGGCGGCGTGGGTGCAGGCTATAACTTTGAAGTTGGCCCGGTCATGCTGAACGCTGGCGCTAAAGCCATCTACCTCGGGCCGAAAAAAGGCGATAACGGCGTTGCGTTCCCTATCGGTGGCGGCGTAAACGTGGCGCTGACCGACAGCATTAACGTGTTTGGTGAAGGCTATGTCGCACCAGAAGGGCTGAACAACAGCGTGAAAAACTACGTTGAAGCCAACGGCGGCGTGAGCTGGACCCCAATCAAACCGGTAACGCTGAAAGTGGGCTACCGCCACGTGAGCGTTGACGGTAAAGACGGTCGCCCTGGCCACACGCTGATTGACGGTGCGTACGTGGGCGGCGGCGTGACTTTCTAATAAAACGGAAAACCCGCGCTATACCGACAAAAAAAACCTGCCAGACGGCAGGTTTTTTTATGAGTGCCGTTATCGACGGACCACCACCAGCTTCTGGTTCACAAACTCTTTAATCCCCAGATCCGACAGCTCGCGGCCATAGCCGGAACGCTTAACGCCGCCAAAAGGTAGCTCAGCAGCGGTATCGGTAAGCCAGTTGATGTACACCATCCCGGTCTCAATGCGCGAGGCCATTTTCTTCGCCCGTTCAATATCCTGACTAAAGACCGCGCCGCCCAGCCCATAGTGGGAGTCATTGGCCAGGGCGACGGCTTCATCATCGTTCTTGACCACGTAAATCTGTGCGACAGGGCCGAAGAACTCTTCGAAATATGCCGGGTTATCGCGGGAAATATGGGTCAGGATGGTGGGCTCAAAGAAGCTACCCTCACGCTGAACCGGCTTGCCACCAAGGTGCAGCTTCGCGCCATTTTTTACCGCATCGTTGACCTGTTTGGTCAAGGTCTCCAGCGCGTCTTTTGACGACAATGGCCCAAGCGTGGTGCTTTCATCCAGCGGGTCGCCAATTTTTGCCTGCTTAAAGGCTTCGGTAAATTTACTCAGGAAAGCATCAGCAATTTTTTCGTGCAACACAAAGCGTTTTGCTGCGGTACAGACCTGCCCGGCGTTATTCAGCCGCGCATTGACGCCAATTTTCACCGCTTTATCAAGGTTGGCATCGTCCAGCACCACGAAGACGTCGTTACCACCCAGCTCAAGGGTCGATTTCTTGATGTGCTTCGCCGCCTGCGCCGCCACCACGCTCCCCGCTTTTTCGGAGCCGGTCAGCGCCGCGCCCTGTACCCGGTCATCGGCGATAATATTAGCCACCTGTTCCTGAGAGATATACAGGTTCGCCCACGCCCCTTCCGGCGCGCCCGCTTCACGCACCAGATGCGCAAAGACCTCTGCGCAGTGCGGCACAATGCTGGCGTGCTTCGCCAGCACCGGGTTACCCGCCGCCAGGTTCGGAGCCAGCACGCGCATCAGTTGGTAATAAGGGAAATTCCACGGCTCAACGGCCATCAACACGCCGATGGGGTGATGTTCGACCCACGCCTCGCCCAGCTCAGATTTATACTTCACCGGCGCAAGAAACTGCTTCGCGTTGTCGGCATAGTAGCGGGCGATTTGCGCGCACAGTTTCACTTCACCGCGGCTTTGGGCAATCAGTTTACCCATCTCCTGGCTGGCAATCTTTGCCAATTCCTCAACGCGGGCATCAATCAAATCAGCCAGTTTATACAGCACCGGCAAACGTTGGTCGATATCCCCTTTTGCCCAGTCGGAATGGTAAAGCGCATCGGCCGCTTTCAGCGCGGCTTCAACATCTGCGTCGGTATGGGAAGAGTACGCTTTGATAAGCTGGTTAGTGGCAGGATTAACTGTCTGGTAAGCCATCATGAATCTCCTTTTTTTTACCGCTTAGGGTATTAAGGGTAGTCAATCTGGCTGGTTACGGGCGTAAAGTTGGGTATAAACGGAGGTTTCCGAATAGACGTCCCCCGTCAGACACCTCGGGGGACGCCAGGTAAAAAAATTACCGCTTAACCTGCAATACTTCCTGCGATTCCTTATGCGTATCGACTTCCTGCGGCGTTAACCACAACGACTTACGCCCAAAGGTTTCGTACATTTTCAGCTGATCGTCATAGTGCTTATCCACCTTGCCGTCCGGGGCAATAAACCCACTTTGACCCGGTGCGACCACATCCCAGGCAAGCACCGGGCTTTTGCTGGCCGACGGTGAGAACACGATCATGTCGTTTTCCGTGCCGCGGTTCTGGTACTCCGCCTGATGACGCGCTTCCTCCGCTGCCGCCTGCGGCACGCCGAAGAAGTTATTGGCCCGGAAGGTCAGCGCCATCGCCGGGGTTTTCCAGCCGTTCAGGTCATTACCGTAGCGTGTTGACAGCGTCTGCCAGGCATCGTCCAGCGCCGCCAGCACCACCTCTTGCTGCGGTTTTCCGCCAAACAGATCAACCGCCTGCGGAATCGGTGACTTCTCGCCCTGCAGCGCTTCATAAAGGATCTTCGCCCCCACGCTGATGTTCAGCGAGCCGGTTGGCCCATCCTGCGTCGTCTCATAGCCGCTGGCGCTGTACCAGTCGCCGAACGGCTTCGGCACCGCCGCCACAACCGTCCGCTTGAGCATACTGGTCAGCCAGGCGTTCAGGATCGCGGAACCTGGCTGCTGATAGGTTTTACCACCTTCACTCAGCAGGTTGGTGCCATCCCAGCCCACCAGTTTATCCACCAGCTGACGACGTGGGTCGCTCACCGGCAGGCTCGCCGTCGCGTCCTTCAGTGCAGGCAGGAACAGCCGCAGGTTCAGATCCTGACGGCTGGTTTTGCGGATCACGTCCCAGGCCTGGTCAGCGGTAAAGCGCGGCTGTTTATCAAGAATACGGTCAATCTCGGTTACACGATCCGCGCCGCCCCACAGGAAGGCAAACAGATCGGACGCCGGGTAATCTTTTTGCGGCGAGTTGTTCCAGTTGGCGATATAACCCGACTGCGGGTTATATACCTTCGGGTTCAAATCGAAAGAGAGCAGCCCTTTCCAGTCCCACTTCCCGGTGCCAGGTACCGGCAGACGCGGGTCGTGGCCCGGCTGGCGGTCAGGATACGCGCCGGTGTGCACGTAGCCGATATTACCGTTGACGTCGGCGTAGTACCAGTTGATGGTCAGCGCCTGTTTTGCCGCCTGCTGCGTCCACTCCTGCCAGTTTTTGGCCTTCATCTGGTGAGTCCACGCCAGCAGCGATGCCACCTCTTTGCCGTCCCACGCGCGCGCTTTGGCATAGGCCGTTTCGGTAGCGGGGTCGGTTTGAATCACGTTGCCGTGCAGGGTTCGCCAGACGGTAAAGGTCTCCGGCTGACCGTCTTTGACCTTAATGGTCTCTTCGCGGCTCAGCATTTTCACCCACTGGCCGTTATGCTGGTAATAGCCCGGTTTATCCTTCGACAGTTTTTCGGCAAAGATGTCGACATCATCGCCGAAACCAGCGGTAGACCCCCAGGAAATAGAACCATTGTGGCCAAACACCAAACCTGGGTAGGCGAATGGCGTATTCCCGGTGACATCATAACCCGCACCGTGCAGGCCAATGCCGTAGGTGTAGGCCGGCGCGTACCAGCCGAACTGCGGACCGTTGACCATAATGGCCTTCGCATCCTGCGCTTTGTTTTTACCAATCACCCACATGTTGCTGGTCGTTGGGTAGCCCGCCAGCCCGTTGGCTCCGCTCTGCGCAAACTGCGCGGCGATAGTTTCCCGGTTTTGCCCCGCCGTCAGCGCCAGCAGAGCGCCATCAGCGCCTTTTGCTGGCCGGTCGAGCATCGGTGCCGGGCGGTCATAGCGCGGCAGGAGCGCCGCGGTTTGCGCATTTTTAAGGTCGAAGGTGAGCGGGTAGTGGCTTTCCTTAGGGGAAATGGTGGTGGGCGCAGACGGGTTAACCAGCCATTTTAACTGGTTAAAGACCGCCATCCCCTGCGGTTTGCCGTATTTGTCTTTTAGCGCCGTCAGCAACGCCAGGTTATCAATCTCGCTGGTGCTATCAGAGAAACGGTTCGCCATGGTGCCGACAAAAACCATCGCCACATCAAAAGGCTGCCAGTGCTGCGGGGCGAAACCAAAGGTGGAAAACTGTTTTGGCAGCAGCTTGCCGGGGTTGGCGTTCACCTTATCAATCCAGGCGTTCATACCGTCGGCATAGCCTTGCAGGATAGACTTATCCTCCGGTGAGAGCGCCGCGATTTGCGCCCGAATCGAGTCCGGCCAGTAGTTCTGGCGAATATCCTTATCAAAGCTCACAAACGACTTGCCGAGCACTTCAGAGACCGTGCCCTGAGTACTGCGCCGCGCCATCTCCATCTGGAACAGGCGATCCTGCGCCACCACGTAGCCATAGCCGTAAAACAGCCGATAGGTATCATCGGCGTAAATATGCGGCATGCCGTATTCATCGCGAACAATCTTGACCTCGGTCTGGGTGCCTGCCGCCAGCGCGGAAAGGCTCCAGGAACACATCAGGGAAGCAGCAACACAGTTCACGATCATACGATTTGTATTTTTCATTGTATCCTCTTGCAGGTGTATGATTAGCGAATTGATACTAGCTGTGGAGCAGTATTTATCTATACGTTGCGAATGATTTCAGCGTGAACTGTGAGTCTGATATCAGTTATTTGATACATTAAATTAGTTAATGTGATCCAAAGCGAATCGTTTAATTTTCACGCATTTCTGTCCGTTTTCCCCTGATGTGGTATAAAAATAAAAAACCGCCGGGACGAACGAATGACCACACCACGCGATATTTATCAAACCTTCACCCGACAGTCCGGACTTGAGCGACGCAGCACCTGGCAGAGCACGCAGGCCTATAAGCGTCACAGCCACCCGCAGCTCTCAATCGGGGCGATCGTGGAAGGCGGAACGCGCTGCGTCTGTGACGAGCATGAGTATCTTTTGTCACCCGGCGACCTTATCGTTATCCCCGCTAACGCGCCGCACAGCTGCAACCCGATACAGGGGAAGCCGCGCAGCTACCATATGCTCTATATCGATACCCCACAGCCATTAGCCCAGCAGGTTATCCGCAATGATGTGCTGTTCCGTCTGTATCTCAACGTTGTCGAGCAGATGTCCGCCGACGCGCTGACCGCCCTGTTATCTGCCCTCTCACTGAGCGCTAAAGGTGAAGAAACGCTGCGAGCCACCAGCCAGCAATTGCAGCAGGCGCTGTTGGCTGACCCCGTCTCTCCGCCCTCCCTTGATGAGTTCGCCGCGCGCTTCTCGCTGCGCAAAGAGACCTTAATCCGGACGTTCAAGCAGGATACGGGCCTGACGCCCGGTAGCTTTCTCAACAATTCCCGGGTGGAGTTAGCGAAAACACGCCTGCGGGCCGGGGACGAGATTGCCGACGTGGCCTACCAGACCGGCTTCGCCGACCAGAGCCATTTCCACAAAACCTTCGTCAGCTACACGGCCGCCACACCGCGTCAGTACGCGTCGGTTAGATCAATATCCGACAATAATTAGCGCCCCCACAGGCATACGCTGACCTCACGCTTTTCATTGAGGTCGCTATGGAACAGGTCACATCGTTATTTCCTCCGGCGTTTCCCGCACTGGCGCTGGCGCACTTTATGGCGCTGCTCAGCCCGGGGCCGGACTTCTTTTTACTGATTGGCTACGCCATCCGTTATCGGCTGCGCGGCAGCATGGGGCTGTGCTTTGGTATTGCGGCAGGGAACGGGCTGTATATTTTACTGGTGGTGATTGGCTCGGGGCTGCTGCACCAGACGCCGCTGCTTTTCACCCTCATCGAACTGTTAGGCTCCGCCTATCTGCTCTGGGTCGGCAGCCAGCTACTGAAAAGCCGCGCCGGGAAACGGGAGTGGCAACATACCGCATCATCGTCACGACCTTCGCTCGTCAAACAGCTGTTATTAGGATTAGGTTCTTCGCTTCTCAACCCGAAGAACGCGCTGTTTTATCTGGCGCTGATGACGGCGCTGCTGGGCCCGAACGTGACCGTGGCGCAGCAGGCGATTTGTGGCGTCTGGATGACCAGCGTTGTTCTGCTGTGGGATCTGCTGTTGATCGTGCTGATCGCGCTGCCGCAGGTTCAGCGCCGTTTGGGCAATCTTGTCTGGAAAATTGAACGGGCCGCTGGCGGCATACTGATCGGCTTCGGCGGCTGGATTCTGTGGCAATTTGTCGCCAGCTAAAACGATGGCGGGCGACGTGTCTTTACACGCCGCCCGAATTTTAACGCAGTTCTTCACGTCGCAGTCCAATATCTTTGAGCTGTTCGTCGCTCATTTTCTGCAATATGCGGCGCGTTTGCTGCTGTATCCACCATTTTTTAATAAAACGCCCTACCAACACAAAACCGATAAACGGCTGTTTCGCCCTGTTCTCGTGAAATTCCATCCTCTACCTCCTCACCTTGCCAGAGGCTTTATCTTCACGGATTTCAGGCCTAACAATACAGATTCAAAAAACACTTTTCTTTAACATACAGATTCGCTAAAACGATATCTGCGTGCGGTTTTTCTCGCCTGACTGTACTGGTTTTTTCATCTGTATGGCGAAAACTGAGGATACAGCGATGACCCGTTACCAACATCTGGCCAACCTGCTGGCCGAGCGGATTGAACAAGGGCTGTATCGTCATGGCGAGAAGCTGCCTTCCGTGCGCAGCCTGAGCCAGGAGCACGGCGTCAGCATCAGCACCGTCCAGCAGGCGTATCAGACGCTGGAGCAGCGCCAGCTGATTACCCCTCAGCCGCGTTCCGGCTACTTCGTTGCCCCGCAAAAAGCCCAGCCGCCGGTACCGCCGATGTCGCGCCCGGTACAGCGCCCGGTGGAGATCACCCAGTGGGATCAGGTATTGGATATGCTGGAAGCCCGCGGCGATAAATCGATTATCCCTTTCGGCGGCGGCTCGCCGGACGTCACCCAGCCCAGCCTGAAGCCGCTCTGGCGCGAGATGAGCCGGGTGGTACAGCACAACATCGTTGATGTGCTGAGCTACGACGAGCTGGCCGGTCGCCGCGAACTACGCGAGCAGATCGCCCGCCTGATGCTCGACGGCGGATCGGTGGTGACCGCCGACGATCTGATTATCACCAGCGGCTGCCACAGCGCGCTGTCGCTGGCGCTGCTGTCGGTGTGCCAGCCCGGCGATATTATTGCTGTTGAATCACCCACCTATTACGGCACCATGCAGTTGCTGCGCGGGTTAGGACTAAAAGCCATTGAGATCCCCACCGATCCCAACACCGGGATCAGCATCGAAGCGCTGGAGATGGCGCTGGATCAGTGGCCGATCAAAGGGGTGATCCTCGTCCCCAACTGCAACAATCCGCAGGGTTTTATCATGCCCGACGCCCGCAAGCGCGCGGTGCTGAGCCTTGCCCAGCGCTACGACATCGTGATTTTTGAAGATGATATTTACGGCGAACTGGCGACCGAGTACCCGCGCCCGCGCACCATCCATTCGTGGGACATCGACGGCCGGGTGATGCTGTGTAGCTCATTTACCAAAACCATCGCCCCCGGCCTGCGCATTGGCTGGATAGCGCCGGGCCGCTATTACGACAAGCTGTTACAGATGAAATACGCCGCCAGCGGCACCAACGTGCCCTCGACCCAGCTTGCCGCCTCTAACTTTATCCGCGAAGGCCACTACCACCGCCACGTGCGGCGGATGCGGCAAATCTACCAGCGCAACATGGAGATCTACACCTGCTGGCTACGCGAGTTCTTCCCCTGCGGGATCTGCGTCACCCGCCCAACCGGCGGCTTTATGCTATGGGTGGAGCTGCCCGAGCAGGTCGATATGGTCTGCGTCGCCCAGCAGCTGTGCCGAATGAAGATCCAGGTGGCGCCGGGATCGCTGTTTTCGGCATCCGGAAAGTATCGGAACTGCTTGAGGATCAACTGCGCGCTGCCACCGATTGAGAAACATCGGGAGGTGATGGTGCAGTTGGGGGAGGCGGTGAAGGTGGCGATGGAGTGGGCGGTAAAATAAACATATATGATGTCGCCACGCAAAATTATGCTAGTTATTATCAATAAACACTTAAAAATAAATAGTATTTAAGATACATTACGAAAGACACAGGTGAGTTCTTTAGGATTAGATCGCCAAATATGATCGAAACCACTTGATAGTAATATTTCGACCTTATGCCCAGGCATTTCTATCAATAGGTAACGATCATGGCAACCTAGATATTTTTGTTGAGTAGTTTCCTGAACACTCCAATCAGAACATACACTTTTTACAAAATCATTTGTAATCTCTTTACTATTTAGTAAAACATTTAATTTCTCGGGAGTATCTGCATATTCAATAATTAGATTGCCCCTTGGAAGAATAGAATAAAACAGGCTTTTATTATGATCCCAGTTTGTTGCAAAGTAATTATCACAAATTGTTACTCTCCGTGCATCACGGCATAGTATTTCTAGGTACTTTTTCAAATCATCTCGAGATGCATTAGCCTCAATGTTTATGGCAATATGATTATTGATTAATCCATCCTTATAGTGAACATAAGGCAACTTCTTTGATGGGTCATCAGTTAAAATAACTTTCAATGCAGATTTTGAAGCTAATGTAAGAAGATCATCATCCTTTTCCCCTTCATTTAATAGCTGAGGTAATATCCTTTCATAAGTTGCATCATTGAGGCCTAATTTTTTAGCTGCTTCCCATTGTTTTTTATTTGTGGAATACGGAAACGTAATTTTTTTTAATATTCTTTTATACTTCTTAGAACCTGTATGATTTAAATATTCCACTAGCAATGGCGTTTCAAGTACTATATTCCCTAGCATTTATCTCATCTCCATCAACTCAGCTAATGTAGCATCGAAAAACCCTTTCGGGAATGATGATTTATTATGGCTAAGATCGGTAAAATCACCATTATCATCGATAAGCAATGAAACAAAAGATTCATCTACGCTAGGTTTATAATGAACCACAACATCAGTAGAGGATATTGCATCATCATAAATTTGATAAGCGACGCGATTAATTAAATGCTCACAATGAGTCTCAACAATAACCTGAATCCCTTTACTCGCAATAAATGTCAGGAATATAGCCAAATGAGCTTGAGCCTTAGGATGTAATTGAATCTCAGGATTTTCCAATAAAATTAGATCTCCTTTTTTCGCCATAAGACAGATAATAAGCACCTTAGCAATATAGCTCATTCCGGCGCCTAAATTTAATGGCGATACACTCCCCTCCAATTCTCTAATGCTAAATGCGACTTTAACTTGATCTCCTACTTTTTCAGTGACCAGTTCTGAACTCGTTCCAGTAATTAATTTCAACCAGTATGAAACCTGATATGCCAATGTTTTCGACTCAGTAGTTTTAACCAGATAATCAGGAACTGGATTGTTTTTCATTTTATCGAAAGTTGAAAACAAATGCTCTCCAGCCCCGCCAACCCGACGTTCAGCTACAGGAAGAAATTCTTGCGCACCTAATCTATTAGCATTTAAATAAAGTAATTCAGGCTCACTTCCAATCACGCGAGGTTCATATTGATATCCTAATCGACTATCAATATCCGTGTATTCTGCATTCAATACTAGATTGTGTTTTGTATTGTTAGAATCCTGAACACTTATACGGATGGATTTCGCGTTAACTTTTTTATTTCTAATTGATGTAAAATCAGCCAAAAATCTAATAACATCTTCCATGCTATATTGGTTTACTGAAGCGCTATGCTTAATGATTAACATTAGCGCCTGTAAAACACTAGATTTACCAGACGAATTGGTACCTGTTAATATTGTCAATGGTAATAATGACAGTTCCGCAGAGTCCAGACTTTTAAAACCATTTATGCTAATTTGTGTAAGCATCTTTAATCCTCCTTATCATTTCCCGAGCAAAATCAAATCGAATTTTTACATATTCCGTAGTATCTATCGCTCCAGAAAAAACACCTAACGCATCAAAATTACTCTTATATTCTTCTATAAATCCTAGTAGAGATGTGTTGTGTGGTAAAAAATTTAAATCAATCTGACTGAAAACCATAACTAATACTTCAAATAAGCCCATATTAACTGGCCGCCTCTTCCCCCCCGATTTTGAAGAGAATCGAAAAGCCTCAGAACCTAAAGATTTGTAAACATTAGTCATTCCAGTTATACAAGCATATTCAACTTCATCAATTAAAGCATCACTTGCTTTTGTATTAATAAATTTCATAGCTGATGCGAGAAAAGCATCAATGTCAGAACGAAACTCGACTCCAGGCAACTGCCCTGTAATCAATAAATAAAAAGCAACGAATCGAAGAATAAGATATCGATCCCTCATTCGTTCAGACTTTACACCACCTCCGGTTGCTAATTTAAATGACTCATGTTCAGCTAAATTTTGAATTAAAAGAGTTGCAACTCCCTGATACAGGGCATGACGCATTTCTTGTTTATTCAAATTAATGCCACCACGATTCACCCGTTCAAAAATATTAAACTTCACATATTCCGGCGTCGGCGGTTGAATTACATAAGAGTGTAATTGACAATCCTCAAGTTTAGCCTGCAATAATGGAGGTATATCAGTAAAATGTTTTCCTCTCAAGTCAGGTAACATGGATAGATCTGTTAACGCAAATTCATTATTAATATAGCGTTTAAGCGCAGAAATTCGCTGTTTCCCATCAATTATTTGTCGGACACCATTTTCATCTTCGAAAAGATAAATTAACGGTATAGGAATCCCCATCAAAATAGATTCGATTAGTTCTGATTGGTGCTTTCGATCCCACACAATCTTACGTTGGAAATCAGGAGCAAGCACTAATTGCCCACGTGCTTCACGGCGTAATAACTCAAAAACACTGGATTGTTCTTTCGCAATTCGAACTTCCGTATCAGTCCCCATCTGATGCGGATGTGACGTTAACTCGAGTTCTTCTTGCCCTTCGAGTTCAATAATGTCGTTTTCTACATCCACATCACGCATGTTGAGATCACCTTTCATATTTCTGTTCGTATCACTATGTTGCAGGAGCAGTACTCTAATTCTAATAATTAAGAGCAATTACCGAGCTTAATTATACCCTAAGTTTGGCTTCAACCGCGACTATAGCAGCATCATTATGCGAGTCATTTTCCATAACTTGAAGATCATATACTGTCCGTGGTCATAGCCAGCCCTCTGATTTTATGTACAATCGGAATGGTCCTGATTAAATTGAGAGCGCCCAATGGCTGACCTGAACCTGAGTACCCTGACGGAAGCAGACATCATCACCAAACGCGTTATGCCCGCCATCCTTGATGCTGGCTGGAACGACACAACGCAAATCAGACAAGAGGTCAAACTCCGGGACGGTAAGGTCATCGTGCGCGGCAAAGTCGCGGCGCGAAGAACGGTGAAATCCGCTGATATCGTGCTGTATCACAAACCGGGGATTCCGCTGGCGGTCATTGAAGCCAAAGCCAACAAACACGAAATCGGCAAAGGAATGCAACAGGGGATCGAGTACGCGCGCCTGCTGGACGTTCCTTTCGTCTTCGCCACTAACGGCGACGGTTTTATTTTCCGCGATGCCACGGCAGCCGAAGGTGAGTTGCTCGAAAAACACATTACCCTCGACGAGTTTCCATCCCCAGCCGAACTCTGGCACAAGCTCTGCGTCTGGAAAGGCTACACCGCTGCCCAGCTACCGGTGATTACTCAGGACTACTACGACGACGGCAGCGGCAAAGCACCGCGTTATTACCAGCTACAGGCCATCAATAAAACGATTGAAGCCGTTTCCGCCGGGCAGAACCGCGTTCTGCTGGTGATGGCGACCGGCACGGGGAAAACCTACACCGCCTTCCAGATTATCTGGCGTTTATGGAAAGCGAAAAGTAAGAAGCGGATCCTGTTCCTCGCCGATCGCAACATTCTGGTCGATCAGACCAAAAATAACGACTTCCTGCCGTTTGGCACGGCAATGACCAAGGTCACCGGGCGCACCATCGACCCGGCATTTGAAATCCACCTCGCGCTGTACCAGGCCATCACCGGTCCGGAAGAAGATCAAAAAGCCTTTAAGCAGGTAGCCCCGGATTTCTTTGACCTGATTGTGATCGACGAATGCCATCGCGGCAGCGCCTCCGAAGACAGCGCGTGGCGCGAAATCCTCGACTATTTCAGCGCCGCCACGCAGATTGGCTTAACCGCCACGCCGAAGGAGACTCATGAAGTCTCCAGCACCGATTACTTCGGCGACCCGGTCTATATCTACTCGCTGAAAGAAGGCATCGAAGACGGCTTCCTTGCCCCTTATAAAGTGGTGCGCGTCGATATCGACGTCGATCTCCAGGGCTGGCGCCCGACTAAAGGCCAGACGGATAAAAACGGCGAGCTGATCGACGACCGTATCTACAACCAGAAAGATTTTGATCGCACGATGGTGATTGATGAGCGTACCGAACTGGTGGCCAAAACCATTACCGATTACCTCAAGCGCACCAACCCGATGGATAAAACCATCATCTTCTGTAACGACATCGATCACGCGGAGCGGATGCGCCGCGCGCTGGTCAATCTCAACCCGGAACAGGTCAAGAAGAACGACAAGTACGTGATGAAAATCACCGGCGATGACGACATTGGCAAAGCCCAGTTGGATAACTTTATTAACCCCAAAAAAGAGTATCCGGTTATCGCCACCACCTCCGAGCTGATGACCACCGGCGTCGACGCAAAGACCTGCAAACTGGTGGTGCTGGACCAAAACATTCAGTCGATGACCAAATTCAAGCAGATCATCGGCCGCGGCACCCGCATCGATGAACGCTACGGCAAGCTATGGTTCACCATCCTCGACTTCAAAAAGGCTACCGAACTGTTCGCCGACGAACGCTTCGACGGCATCCCGGAAAAGGTGATGGACACCACGCCGGAAGATATCGCCGACCCGGACTCTGATTTTGAAGCGCAGTTCGACGAGCACGAAGGAGAGGCCGAAGACGACATCACCGGGGCCGATGAAGATCCTGCGCCGTATACCGTCACCAGCTCAGACGATGTCGGCCCGCTGCCGGAAGACGACGAGAACAAAGTGCGTAAGTTCCACGTTAACGGCGTCGCCGTCGGCGTGATTGCCCAGCGCGTGCAGTATTACGATGCCGACGGCAAGCTGGTCACCGAATCCTTCAAAGATTACACCCGCAAAACGCTGCTCAAAGAGTACGCCTCGCTGGATGATTTCACCCGCAAGTGGCAGAACACCGAACGCAAAGAGGCCATCATCAAGGAACTGGAGCAGCAGGGGATCATCTGGGAAGTGCTGGCGGAAGAGGTCGGTAAAGAGCTCGACCCATTCGACATGCTGTGCCACGTGGTGTATGGTCAGCCGCCGTTAACCCGCAAAGAGCGGGCGGAGAACGTGCGTAAGCGCAACTACTTCACCAAATACTCCGACGCCGCGCAGGCGGTGCTGAATACGCTGCTGGATAAATACGCCGATGCGGGCGTGCAGGAAATAGAGAGTATTCAGGTGCTGAAGCTCAAGCCGTTCGACAGCATGGGTACGCTGCCGGAGATCATTAAAAGCGGATTCGGCGACCGTAACGGGTATAATCAGGCCATCAGCGAGCTGGAGAGCGAAATCTACCACTTACCGCCCCGCTCCGCGTAACCACTCCCCCTTTTGCGCCTTCTGCTGCCGCCGCGTAGCAGAAGGCCTTATTGTTAATGAAACATGGAACACATCATGTCAATCAGCTCAGTAATCAAATCCTTACAGGACATTATGCGCAAAGACGCCGGCGTGGACGGCGATGCGCAGCGCCTCGGCCAGCTCTCCTGGCTGCTGTTTCTGAAAATCTTCGACGCCCAGGAAGAGGCGCTGGAACTGGAGCAGGATAACTATCAGTACCCGATCCCGCAGCGCTACCTGTGGCGCACCTGGGCGGCAAACGCCGAGGGCATTACCGGCGATTCCCTGCTGGAGTTCGTCAACGACGACCTGTTCCCGGCGCTGAAAAACCTCACCGCACCTATCGATAAAAACCCGCGCGGCTTTGTGGTCAGACAGGCGTTCAGCGATGCCTATAACTACATGAAAAACGGCACCCTGTTGCGTCAGGTGATCAACAAGCTCAACGAAGTTGACTTCACCAGCGCCAGCGAACGCCACCTGTTCGGCGACATTTACGAACAGATCCTCAAAGATCTGCAATCGGCGGGCAACGCCGGTGAGTTTTATACTCCGCGCGCCGTCACCCGCTTTATGGTCGATCGCGTCGATCCGAAGCTCGGCGAGTCGATTATGGACCCCGCCTGCGGCACTGGCGGCTTCCTCGCCTGCGCATTCGATCACGTAAAAAACCACTACGTGAAGAGCGTGGCCGATCACCAGACGCTGCAACAGCAGATCCACGGCGTGGAGAAAAAGCAGCTCCCGCACCTGCTGGCGACCACCAATATGCTGCTGCACGGTATCGAAGTGCCGGTGCAAATCCGTCACGACAACACCCTCAACAAGCCGCTGTCGTCGTGGGATGAACAGCTGGATGTGATCGTCACCAACCCGCCGTTCGGCGGCACTGAAGAAGACGGCATCGAGAAGAACTTCCCGGCAGAGATGCAGACCCGCGAAACGGCGGATCTGTTCCTGCAACTGATTATTGAAGTGCTGGCGAAAAACGGCCGCGCGGCGGTGGTGCTGCCGGACGGCACGCTGTTTGGCGAAGGCGTGAAAACCAAAATCAAAAAGCTGCTCACCGAGGAGTGCAACCTGCACACCATCGTGCGTCTGCCGAACGGCGTGTTTAACCCGTACACCGGGATCAAAACCAACCTGCTGTTCTTTACCAAAGGCCAGCCGACCAAAGACATCTGGTTCTACGAGCATCCGTACCCGGCGGGCGTGAAGAACTACAGCAAAACTAAGCCGATGAAGTTTGACGAGTTCCAGGCCGAGATCGACTGGTGGGGCAACGAGGCCGACGGCTTCGCCAGCCGCGTCGAGAACGAGCAGGCGTGGAAGGTCAGCATCAACGAGGTGATTGCCCGCAACTTTAACCTCGATATCAAGAACCCCCACCAGGCGGAAACCGTCAGTCACGATCCGGATGAACTGCTGGCGCAGTACGCGAAGCAGCAGGAAGAAATCCAGTCCCTGCGCCACCAGCTGCGCGATATCCTCGGCGCGGCGCTCTCCGGCAAGGAGGCCAACTGATGGCGGTGGAAAAACTGATTGTCGACCATATCGATACCTGGAGCACTGCGCTACAGACCCGCTCCACCGCCGGACGCGGCAGCTCGGGCAAGATTAACCTGTACGGCATTAAGAAGCTGCGCGAGCTGATTCTGGAGCTGGCGGTGCGCGGCAAGCTGGTGCCGCAGGATCCGAACGATGAACCAGCGTCTGAGTTGCTAAAAAGTATTGCGGCGGAAAAGGCCGAGCTGGTGAAGCAGGGGAAAATTAAAAAGCAAAAACAGCTGCCGGAGATTAGCGAAGAGGAGAAACTGTTTGAGCTACCGGAGGGGTGGGAGTGGACACGATTAATTAATCTTGGTACATGGGCTTTAGGTTCTGGTTTTCCAAACGCGGTTCAAGGAGGCTCTGATAAAGAAATTTTGATGTGCAAGGTTAGCGACATGAATCTCGAGGGTAACGAGAAATTCATCGTTTCAACAATAAATACAATTTCAAAAGATCTAGCTGATGAATATAAAATTAAAATTTCAGAGCCCGGCACCATCATTTTCCCTAAAATTGGAGGAGCAATTGCGACTAATAAGCGAAGAATTTTAGTTCAGGAAACAGCAATTGATAACAACTGTCTTGGAATAAAACCCTGTAATGCAATTTCAGGTGAGTGGTTCTATCTAATCCTTAGTGCTCTCGATATGTCAAAGTACCAATCAGGTACCTCGATACCCGCGATAAACCAAAGTGTCATAGGTAGTATACCTATCGCACTTCCTTCTCTAAAAATGCAAGAGAAGATTTTATCTTATGTCATAACCCTAATGTCCCTCTGCGACCAACTGGAGCAGCATTCCCTGACCAGTCTGGATGCTCATCAACAGCTGGTTGAAACCCTGCTAACCACGCTAACCGACAGCCAGAACGCCGATGAACGGGCCGAAAGCTGGGCGCGTATCAGCGAGCATTTCGACACGCTGTTTACCACCGAAGCCAGCATTGACGCCTTAAAACAGACCATTCTGCAACTGGCGGTGATGGGCAAACTGGTGCCGCAGAATCCGAACGACGAACCGGCCTCTGAACTGCTCAAACGTATTGCGCAGGAAAAATCGCAATTGGTGAAAGATGGGAAAATTAAAAAGCAAAAACCGTTGCCACCGGTTAGTGATGAGGAAAAACCGTTTGAACTGCCGGATGGGTGGGAATGGTCTAGATTAGATCATGTTGCAACAAAGATTACCGATGGTGATCATAAAACTCCACCACGCATTGCTGAAGGTTATAAATTACTTTCAGCCAAAAATATTCGCGATGGTTTTTTAGACTATGAAAACTGTGATTATATTTCAGAGTCTAGCTATATAAAATCCCGTGAAAGATGCTTACCTGAGAAAGGTGACCTATTAATCGTTTCGGTTGGCGGAACAATAGGAAGATCATCATTAATTACTGGCGACTCTGAATTTGCACTCGTACGTAGTGTTGCAATAATAAAACCATTAATTATTGAACCAAATTTCTTGAAAATAGCTATGGACTCCCAGTTATTACAATCTATGATTCACTCGCACAAACGCGGTGGAGCACAACCTTGTTTATATCTTGGCGAAATAAGCAAATTTCGATTCCCTGTACCTCCATTAAAAGAGCAAAAAAGAATCGTTAATACAGTAAATATATTCATGGAAATCCTTGAAACCTTAACTTTAGCGTTCAAATCCGCCCAACAAACCCAGCTCCACCTGGCCGACGCCCTCACCGACGCCGCCATAAATTAACTCCCCCCCAGAAACCAATAAAGCGGCTAAATAGCCGCTTTATTCCCATCACCAGAAATAATCCATCCCCGCATCCACACCCTTATTTTCATTCATTTTCAGCTGGACTTTCCTTCTATTCCCTGATGATATATACAGGTATTTTTCGCAAGACGCCCGTGCTGCAACACGAGCGCCTCGCTAATCACAATCACTATTTACAGAGAATAGCCATCATGACTACCCCGCATTCTATTGCAGAATTCACCGATCCAGAAGTCTCCCCCAACAAATAACCGCGTCGCCACCGTCAGTTATGCGAGCCGCTACCCGGAATACACCCGTATTCCCGCCATTACTCTGAAAGGCCAGTGGCTGGAAGCCGCCGGTTTTACCACCGGCAGCAAAATGGATATTAAGGTGATGGAAGGCTGTATTGTGCTGACCGTGAAACCACCAGAGCCGCCGCTGATGCAGTCGCTGCATCAGGCCTGCACGCTGTCGGCGCGTAAACAGCGTCAGGTGCAGGACTTTATCGGCGTCATTGCCAATAAGTCGCGCAAGCGGGAAGCCTAAAACCCGTCGCCCGGCAGCCTATCCGCTGTCGGGCTTGCACTATTCCCCACAGCCAAAAGCCCGAATTCCTCTTTTATCTCCTCCCACTCCACGTATGATAGTGCGAATAACCTTCAGGAGGGATCCATGAGCGATATCCAGCTTTTCCGCCTCGGTGCCGGGAAAGTACAAGAACTGCCGGGCAAAGCTGCGGCCATTGAAAAAGATCTGCAAACACTGATCGAATCCCATATGGAAACCTTCCTCGGCGTCCGCTTTCTCGACACCGAATACAGCACGGGTAAAACCCACCGTGGGCGGATTGATTCCCTCGGCCTCGATGAAAATAACTGCCCGGTGATTATTGAATATAAGCGCCACAGCAATGAAAACGTCATTAACCAGGGGCTGTTTTATCTCGACTGGCTGCTCGACCATAAAGCGGAATTTCAGTGGCAGGTGATGGAGAAGATGGGTAAAACCACGGCCGAAGCCATCGACTGGTCAGGCACACGGTTAATCTGTATCGCCGCTGATTTTAATAAATACGATGAACACGCCGTGCAGCAGATTAATCGTAATATCAGCCTGATTCGCTACAAGCTGTTTGCCGACGACCTGCTGATGCTGGAACTGGTTAACGCCGTGGTCGAAAACAGCTCCCAACAGATCACCATCGATGCCCCGACCAGCAACGGTAAGCGCCATACCCGCACGCAGCGCGAACAGCTTTCCTCTTCCTCCCCCGCGCTGTTGTCGCTGCACGAGCAGTTAAAAAGCTTCGTGCTGTCGCTTGGGGATGAAGTTCAGTTTAAAGAGCTGAAGCTGTATGACGCCTTCCGCCGCATTCGCAATTTTGTCTGCGTCGCGGCTTATCCCGTCACCGACCCGCACCTGCGGCTATGGCTGAAAATCAATCCGCAGCATATCCAGCTAGAAGACGGCTTTAGCCGGGACGTCACCCATATCGGCCACTGGGGAACCGGCGACGTCGAGCTGATTGTGCGTAATGAACACGACCTGGATAAAGCCAAACTGCTAGTTGAAAAAGCCTATCAGGAAAACTGATTTATCCCGATTCCGCATGGCGTTGGCATCAATCCAACGCCACCTTCGCATTCACGACGCCGCGCTCACCGCCCCTTCCCCATTCGCCGCATCCTGCGGTCGTGAAACCGTGCGGCTTTTACTGCCATCCACCCCAACGGCAATTTCCCCTTCCACCGTCACCCGGCGCACCACACGCGGCTGGGTGCCGTAGTCGTTCACCGCGTAATGCTGGGTGCTGCGGTTATCCCAAATCACCACGTCGTCCTGCTGCCACTGCCAGCGCACGGTGTTGTCCAGGCGGGTGATGCGGTTTTGCAGCAGTTCGAACAGCTGCGCGGATTCCCGCGAGCTGAAGCCCACCAGCCGTTTGACGAAGTGCCCCAGCAGCAGCGCGCGTTCGCCGCTGACCGGGTGGACGTGCACCACCGGGTGCTCGGCTTCCCAAAGGGATGAGACGAACACTTTCTGGTGATGCGCCAGGCGGTGCGTTTCGACGACGACGCGTTCGGCGCCGTAGTCATAGTCGTTGCTGTGTACCGCATGCAGGGTGTCGACGAAGCGCTTGAGCGTCTCCGGCAGTTGCTCGTAGGCGCGGGCGGTGTTGGCCCACACGGTGTCGCCGCCGTATTCCGGGATGGTGACGCCGCGCAGAATGGAGATTTTCGGGAAGGCGTCAACGAAGGTGACATCGGTGTGCCACGAGTCGGCGCGGCCGCCGCCTTTGGAGGCGTCGAGTTCGAACAGTTTGGTGCCTTCGGGAGACGGTACCGTAGGGTGGGGAACAATCTTGCCTAAGCGCGCGCCGAAAGCCTGATGTTCGGCATCGGTCAGGTGACCTTGCTGGCGGAAGAACAGCACTTTGTATTTGACCAGCGCCGCATCGATCTGGGCGAAAGTGTCGGCATCAAGACTTGCAGAGAGGTGAATATCGCGGATCTCCGCGCCGATGTTGCCCGCTACGCGGCGTACGTTCAGTAAAGGAAAATCGGTATCAGCAGTGTTCACAGCAGTCATGATTGCGCCCCGTTAAAATCGTCAGAAACCCGAATATAGAAATATTCCGCCGGGTCACAAAGTCGACTTTGTGATATTGATAGGTCGCAGATGGGATTGCATTATTCGGCATCGAGCCGCCCCGGGGTCGGCGTGAACGCCTCGCCCGGGAATGAAACAGGAGTCTTTATGAGCACGGAAATCAACCTCACCCCCGCCGAGCGCGAGAAACTGCGCGATCAGCTAACGGATTACTGCGCCAAACAGTTCGACCTCGAGCTGGAGCAGTTCGACGCGGAGTTCTTTATCGATTTTATTATCGAGAAGCTGGGGCCGGCCTTTTATAACGCCGGGATTGATGAGGCGATTCGTACCCACTTTGCGTGGAGCGAGCGCATTCAGGAAGAGATGGATCTGAAGAAAATTCTATGAGTTCACAGTACGTTATTCGTTCTTTGCGCGACCATCCCGAGCAGATGGAGGTGGTTATCGCCTATTTCCAGCAGCAGTGGGCATCGGAAGCATCGATGATGGTTTACGACGACGCGCTGCGCCGCACGCCGGGGGCGAAAAACCCGCTGCCGCAGTGGTACTGGCAGCAGGATGGCGAGCGGATCATCGGCTGCGCGGGGTTGATTACCAACGATTTTATCAGCCGCGGCGAACTGTACCCGTGGCTGTGTGCGCTCTATATTGAGCCGGACTATCGTCGGCAAGGACTGGCGCGGCGGTTGATTGAGCATATCGCCCAGCACACAAAGCAGCTTGGCTTTACGCAGCTGCATCTGTGCACCGATATGGACGGGTTTTACGAGCAAGCTGGCTTTAGCTTCAACGGGTTGGGCTATCACCCGTGGGGTGAGTCTTCGCGGGTTTATACCCGCGAGTTGAGCATGTAGCCGGATAAATGCCGGGTGGCGGCTGCGCCTTACCCGGCCTACAAAACCCTGCCTGTAGGCCTGATAAGCGCAGCGCCATCAGGCGATCCACTTCTCCTGTTGCAGCTCCAGCAACAGCAACATCATCAGCGCCTGGGCGTACGGCACCGGCGCCATCGCAATATCGCAGTAATATTGCAAATCCGGCCCGACCATCGTCCCTTTCGACGCTTCCAGCAAGATCCCATCGTCGATTCTGTCGCGCAGCGCATGCCAGGCGCGCATCGCATGATCGGCCACCTTCTCGTCGAGGATCCCCATCCGCACGCCGCGTAACATACCGTAGGCGATCCCCGCCGTAGCGGAAGATTCCTGCGGCGATAAAGGATCGTCAAGCAGCGTGTGCCACATGCCGTTGTCGGCCTGCAGCTCGCAGAGCGTGTTGACCTGGCGCGCGACCACCACCGAGAGGTAGCGCTTCACGCTGGCATCCAGGCTGTCGCCGAGCAAGGCGATAAATTCCGGGATCGCTACGGTGATCCACGCGTTGCCGCGCCCCCAGAACGCTGCCGAGAAGTGATGTTTGCCAACGAACGTCCAGCCGTGATACCACAGGCCGCTCGCCGGTTCGCACAGGTAGCGGGTGTGTAGCAGGAACTGGTACGAGGCTTCATCAATCAGGTCTTTGCGCTTCAGCACCACGCCCGCGGTACCGAGGAACAGGCAGGTCATAAACAGCGTGTCGTCCCACAGATGCCCGGTGTTCGGCTGCTCTTTCACCACGTGCTGGAAGCCGCCTTCTTCGGTTTTCGGCAGGGTACGCAACAGCGCATCGGCCCAGTCGTTCACCACCTTCAGTAGATCGTCTCGCCCGGTATGTCCGGCTAGCAGCGCGAGAGTGATCATCGGCGCGGTAGTGTTGATCTGAATTTCCGGCAGCCCTTTTGCCAGCTGATCTTCATACCAGGTGAGGATCGACTGCTGGAGACTGGCATCATTCTGCTGACGCGCATACTGCCAGAATCCGTACAGGCCAACGCCCACTTCCCATTCCCACTCTTCGAAGTGGATAGCAAAGCCTTCGCCAGAGCCGGTACCGACTTCGCCCATATTTTTCAGACGGCAGAAGCCCTGAACTACCTGCTCCAGCAGGCCGTTTAATGCTACGTTGTTCATTGCGCGTCTCCTGACAGCGTGACCTGAATTTCATTACCCACCAGCGTCGGGAACGCGGCGGCTTTGCCGTTGTGCTGGCAGTTACCCTGCCCGTCAAGCTGCATCAGCATGTGCTGGTCATTCATCACCCGTGCGACGTCGTCTTGATGTTCAATGCGCAGCGCCTGAACCCGCTGGCAGAAGGCGCTAAAATCACCCTCGCCCACCTCCAGCCACCACGCCACGCGGCGGCCTTCGGCACGCACTTCATCACCGTTGACGGCAAGCGGCTGCGAGCACAGCACCGCGGCAAAGGCGTTGCCCGCCCGCACGGCAAAGCCCTGCGCCAGCGGAAGCACTTCATCAAAGGCTTCGGCATGAAGATGCAGATGCGTCCAGCCCAGCGCATCGCGCGCGTCCAGTTGCCACAGCAGCATCGCCTGATTCTCCACCTGCATTACGCGCGGCAGTACGCCGTTGCCCGCCCAGAAAGAGGGACGCGCTTCGCTGCCCGGTGCCACGTCGCCCGGATGGTTTACCCACAGTCGGGCATCGGGACGCACGGCAAACTGCACATCCACCAGATGCTGCTGATGCCCGCGCTCGCCGCTGTGGTGATCCACGCAGCTCGAGAGGCTTACCGCTGGCTGTTTCCACGCCACAATGTTGCCGCCGCCGCACTGGTAGTGGGCGCTGAGCGTACCGTGGGTTAAATGCGCGTTTCGTGCCGATTCCAGCGGCGGCACGTAGTCGCTCAGGCAGAAAAACGGCAGCGAGGCGCACTTGCGGTTGACGTGCCCACCGCCCCAGGCGACGTGGCCGAAGGCGGAAATCTCGGTCATCTGGCCTGCCAGCAGCTCTTTTTCATACACTCGGCCCATGGTGCCCGCAGCAATGCCAGACTGATAGTGCAACGCGCTGGTCTGCATCAGGCGGTCGATTAAGCGCTGAGCACGCTGGCGCAGCGCGATATCGTCGGCCAGCTGGTAGAGCGCGAACAGGCCGATGTAGTCCACCGGGTAGTAAGGCGCAGAGTTCCACTCGACAAAGCCCTGCTGCTCGATGGCATCGAACCAGGCGTTCAGGCGCTGGGCAGCCACCGCCTCTTGTTCGCGACCCGTGCGGCCAGAGGCAATAAAACGTTCCTCCGGGAACATCTGCCCGGCCAGGTACTGCGCGGTGTGGAAGCAGAGCGCGTGGTTTTCGCTCCAGTACCACATCACGTCGTTGCCCAGTTCGTCGTACCAATAGCGATAGCCAACAATCGCGGAGCGCACGCGCTTCCACAGCACCGCCGGGAAGTGTTCGCCGTGGAAGTCATGCCAGATCCACAGCAGCGGCACCATCGAGAAATCCGAACAGTCCTGACGGGCGCTGATACGTTGCAGGGTGCGAATCAGCAGGTTCTGCGCCAGCGAGCCGGTATCGCCCACGTGCAGCATGGCGAGCAAACGCCCGGTGCGCGGCACACCGTGCTCGGCAATGTAGCTCAGAGCCACGCGTTTGCGGGTCTCCAGCACACCTTCACCGCCGGGCAACGCCTCCTGGGGCAGCACGGTGACGCTAAGCGCGCGGCTCATGGTGACCTCCCCCAGCGAAGCGGTCAGCGTCAGGCGGTAATGGCCCATACCGATAGAAGCAGGAAGCGGAAGCGTTAACTCGCCGTTGCCGGTGTCGACCAGACCGAAATCCAGCGGGATCGTTGGAATGCAGTCGTTGCCGAGGCTGTGTACCGCGCCGCGCAGCGTCAGAGTCATATTCGCCGGGCAGGTTAGCGCCAGACGCTGGTCGCGTACGGTAGCAGTGGCGGGCAGCGAGCCCATAAACTGCGCCAGCGCTTCCACATACGCTGTATCCATAGTCGGCAGCCCTGCCTCAAGCGGATGCTCGCCAAGATAGATCATGCGGAAGGCAAAAATCGTGTCGCGCTCAAACAGCTCGTCGAGGTGGATAAGCAGCGCGTTCTCCCCTTGCTGGAGAGGAATATCAACGGCCTGCGTTTGCAGCGTATTGCGGGTAAACGGCGTGAAGCAGACGGCCTGCTCGTCGCCGCTCCAGATACGCACGCCGCCACAAGTGGCAATCTCGAAAGGATAGCGACCCGTTTGCGGCACATGCAGGGTGACGCGCAGCCAGCGCTGGCTGTGGGTGGCGACGGGCTGCACACCCGAAAAGGTCACGGTATCACTGTGTCCGGTCCAGGTAGCTTCGCTTGCCGGTAACGCCTTGTCTGGCGACACGGCGCGCTGCGCAACGTCGCGGCGGAAGATGCGCCGACAGAATGACGCCTCCGCCGGGCCTTTGCCGTTGGCGAACCGATAGTCCATCGGCTCATCGACCGTTTCGCCCGTGAAAAACTCCGCAAACCGCTCATTGTGCGGCAGTGACACCGTAAAGCGCGTCAGCGCTTCGCCCGCAACCAGCCTCATTATGCTTTCCTCAATAACCGCTAAGTAATTGCTCGTTATTCTCTGGAAACGGTACGCCACAGGCTATGCGGATAAGGGCGGGGTTTTGCGGAACTGCCCGGTCATTCACAATCCTGACCGGGCGCGGGGATAAAACGTGATGAATATCACATGAGGATGGCTATCTGCCCATGATGAACCGGGGAAATTCACGTTTCCCCGCCACAGCGGTCAATGGCATGGTGATCGCTATCACACTTTACCCTTTCAGCTGCGTCAGCTCATGGCTCAGGCTGTCGGCCAGCATGCGCACGCGGGTCGGGTCGAACATCACGTGCAGCCCCGGCGACGCGTCGGTGTGCTGGGCGCAGAAGCTGTCCATTTCTGCCGCGCAGCGGTACAGCTCCTGAAGATTGACCTGGCAAATCTCACGCATGCTCCAGCTGTTTTCCACCAGCCGTGCAAAATGGAGGGTGAAGAAGGCTTTCTGGGCGTGGCGGAACAGCAGGCAATAGAGGTCAAAGCCCTGCCACTCTTCCTGCCAGCGTTTTTGCAGTGAATACGGGAACGCCGCGCGGTCGGCAAAGGCTAGCGCCTGCTCGCGCAGCGTCACCGCCGCCTGCCAGGCGCCGTCTTTCTCTTCGGCAATCAGCGACAGGTTGCGCCCGGAGATCTCGACGTCGCTGGCGCTGAAGAAGATATCGCGCTCAGAACCCGGCAACCAGTGGTTGCGGTTGAGCTGGCCGTAGAGGCTCCACACCGCCTGGCCGTAGCTTGCCGGTACCTGGCTGTGGCGATGGAAGACGTGATCGCGCACGTAGATGGCCTGATACAGCACCTGCCCGGCCTGCGCCATCAGCGACTGAAACTCCTCGAACGTCGCCTCGTCAGGCCGCCAGCCGTAGCATTCATCCAGCCAGTGGGTCAGCAGTGCCGCGCGGGTCAGATGTTCATTTTCCCGCGAGAGGATCTGGCTACAGGCCACCAGGTTGCACTCGCTCAGCGTGCCGATCACCCAGTGGTTATCAACGCCTTCCCAGCTGGTTTTGCACACCGCGCCGTTAATGCTGGTGTTGCCCCGGCACCACAGCAGACGCCCCTGAAGTTCGTCGATACGCGGGAACGGAAACACGCCCCAGCCCACCTCTTCACCCACCAGATCCAGCTCCACCCAGACGTCACGATTTTCCACGTCGAGCAGCGCCGGGTTATTGGGAAACGTCGGCCAGAAGCGCTCCGGCGTGAGTTTGATCGACACCGATACGCATTCCGGCAGAGTGCGAATCGCCTCCATCACGTTGGCGATGTCGTGGTTGCCCGCCGGGAAAGCGCGCAGCACCAGATGTTTATTCTCGCGCATCATCGCCCGCGCCATGGCGCTAAAACACTGGGTATAACGTGACAGGCTGCGCGGGTCGATATGCGGCGAGGGGTCGTCCTGCCCGGTCAGCTCCCAGTTGGGGCGAGAGACCGGCAGCAGGCCGTCAGTATTGGAGAGCGCCACCAGCAGCCCGCTCATGGCGGGGATTTGCTGGCACAGCAACGTGAGCTTATCCGCCAGATACTGGCACCAGAACTCGACGTCAAAGCGGATGCTGCCGTCTTTATCAATCAGCTGCGGATGTGCCGCCAGCAGGTCAGCCGGGAAACTTAACTCTTTAGCCTGGAGATAAAAACGTAGCCCCTGCTTGTGGCAGTAACCGGCAAGGCGATTGAGGTAGACACAGCGAGCACGCTGCTGGCTGGAGAGACGGTCGTTGTACTGGTGCGGCGTGTAGCCCTTCGGCGAGACCAGCTTGTCGAACAAGTCGACCTGCCCGACAATCACGGTATTAAAATCATGGCGGGCCGCCCACTGCACCAGCTCGCAGGCTTTCTCCCAGTTCCAGAACTCCTGGTTATTCAGTTCCAGCGCACGCGTTTTCCACATCGTCTTCTCCCTCACGCCACCGCGGCGAGCGGCTATTGTTAGCACAAATGGGGGAGAAGAATCAGCGTCCTGAAGTGCGCTACTTCACAATAAAACGCGTTGGGGCGAAACAGTTGAGCAGGCGGTGCAGGATAAACACCATCGTCAGGGTCGCCAGCAGCGAGATGGTCACCGAAGTGGCGCGATACAGGTCGCTGAACACCAGGTCGCCGTCCGGCTGCAGGTTCTGACCAAACATAATGCCGATGGTGGTGATACTGGCGAAACCGACGCCCGCCCCGACTTTCTCCATCACGTGCAGCCGCGCGCTGAACGCCAGCCCTAAGCCGATAAGCGGCATCATCAACAGCATATGGCTACTGTGGTCGTAGAGGATCAGCTGTATCACCAGAATGTACAGGCAGGCCAGCACCACGCCCGCCACGCGCCAGATGGAGCTGATCACCGCGCCGCGATAGTGCATCGGGAAGAGGATCAGGATCCCGGCCATCAACGCCGAGAGCGAATCGCTCAGGTCGCTCACCTGGAAGACGATAAAGATAATCGTCGCTACGGTACCCGACAGCAGCGATTCGTGGCGCACCCGCGCCGCGTCTTTTTCAATCAGCGGCGGCGGCTTACGCGGTTCGGCATCCGGGATCAGGTAATGCATCAGCGCGCTCAATGCCACCGCCATCACGCTGGCCTCAATATTGGAAAACAGCAGCGTGTGCCAGTTGGCGGAAGGGTAGCTCATAAAGTTGAGCATCACACTCTGGCAGACCACGCCCATCGAGCCAAACAGGAACAGCGGCCCCTGGCTCATAAAACGAAAACGCACCACGTACAGCGCAAACACTACCGCCGTCATGATGACCGGCCATTGGCTGAGATAGCCGATGATCAGTACCATTTCGAGGCAGTTCAACGACGCACTGAAGATAAACTGCTTGGCGACGTGGCGGTTAAATACCGGTACTAAAGACATTAACAGCAGCGGGTAAACGACGAAGAACACGCCGTAGTGAGTATCGTAAAACGTCGAGATACTCAGCGCCACCATACCGGCAAAGGCAATGCGCAAGGTCTGACGGAAATCATTCGCCGTATAGACGATGTTGCCGTGAGGGGTAAAGACCTGCGCGAGGGTTTTAATAGACATAGTGCAACCAGCTAATCAGGTGGATTTGCAGCCCTGAGAAGAAGCGGGCAAAGCCGCCTTCGCTGTTATACAACTGCACCGTGGCGCGCGCGCCGGTTGGAAGGGTTTTATCCAGCGGTTCGTTAAGCGCCACGTGAATGCGCATACGCTGCGCGTCACGCACCCAGCGGGTGGACTGCTCCGGCTGCGACAGTTCGCCGTTCACCGCTTCCTGACCGGCGAGGATCCCCGCATCACTGCTGGTCACCTTCGCGGCAAACACCTGACCCGGCAGCGCATCAAACACCACCGCGGCATCGGTCCCCTGCTTGGTATGACGCAGGCTCTTTTCGCGGAAGTCGGCCACGATATCGGTTTTCTGATTCACCACCGCCATCACCGCACTGCCCGCTGAGGCATACAGGCCGGGGCTAAGCTGGAGGTTACTGACGGTACCGTCCGCTTCGGCGCGGATTTTGGTCCAGTCGAGGTTGAGCTGGGCTTCCCGCAGCGCCGTCTGATACTGCTGAAGGGTGACGTTCCGATTATTGTCACGCTCACCGCGCTGAATTTGCAGGTTGTGGATAGACGCGTGCAGCGCACTGACCGACTGTTCGCTGGTCTGCCAGGTGGTGCGGACTTTATCGAGATCCGACTGCGAGACGTTCTGCATTCGACTCAGACTCTGGTAGCGATCGTAGGTCACGCGGTCGTTGCGGGCCGTGAGCTGCGCGGTCTTGAGGTTCGCTTGTGCGGCAGCAATCTGGGCATCAAGCTGCTGATTGCTCAGCTTGGCCTGCGCCAGCGCTAACGCAGCGGAATCGACCTTATTCTGGAATGGGGTTGGATCCAGTTCATACAGCAGGTCGCCCTTTTTCACCGTGCTGTTGTTGTGCACGTAGACCTGTGAAACGTAGCCGGAGACGCGCGAAGAGATAGGCGTCACGACGCGCATCACCGTGGAGTCCGGCGTCAGCGGGATCCAGATATCAGCAACGATAAAATAGAGAAACATCAGCAGGAAAGAGGCAATACTGACCCTTACCCAGCGGGCAAACTTCTGTTCTGGCGTCATCATGGTGTTTAGTCGGTTTTATTATTTTCTTCGCGGATATTCCGCAGATTGCAGGCTATTTGATTCAGGGTGTCGCTAAACTTCGCGATGTCGGCGGCGGGAATGCCGTTAGCGACGCGAGTCTGGAAGGCTTCAATCACCTGGTTTAGCGTCTGGAGCACGGCCCGACCTTCGTCGGTGAGCGTCAGCAGGCGAATGCGTTTGTCGTACGGTGAGACGGTGCGCTGCAGGTAGCCCTGCTGTTCCAGTAACGTGAGCGTGCGCATCAGCGGCGGCAGTTCAATGCCTTGCGTCTCCGCAAGCTCACTGACCGAAACGTTGTCACCCAGCTGATGAAGCTGCATCAGCACCGTCCAGCTAGACTGAGTCAGGCCGGTATCGGTAATCGCGTGATCGATGATTGAACGCCACTGGCGTACCACCATCGCCATGCGCATGCCCATTGGGCGGCGGGCAAACAGCTCTTCTTCGGTCATCACACTCTCCGATCGTTTCGTACCACTACGATAATACTTACCATGATAAGTATCAAGGAACGGAGAGGCTAAACCGCATGGATTGTAAAACGGGCCTACCTGGCGGCGATGTACTCCACATCCATGGACACGCAGTCAACAAGGCCGATGCGCGCCAGCGAGGTGATGGGCCCCCGCGCGGTGAAAGGGACATGGTACTCTTCATCTTCAATGGTCACCTCGCCGAAACGAAGTTCGGGGGTCATCGTACCGAGCTGACTTTTTTCCTGATACCAGTGCGGGAAGCGGCCGCGTAAATAGTCCTCTTTCACCCGCAGCAGCGCTTTACGGGAGAAATCCGGACGACAGGCCGATGTCGTATCGTGGAAGGTTTCATGAACAACGCAAATCGTCGAAACGCCTGCAGTCAGCAGGCCACAAAATAGTGCAGTCACTAATAATGTCTTTTTCATGCTGAAGGTAGGTTAGGTTGAGTTAACGTATTATCACATCGGGGTATTCTAGAAACATCAGGGGGTATGTAAACCCACCCGTTGGTATTGTTGCGTAAATATCGAATAAATAACTCAGTAAAAAAGATGAGTTACCATAATATATGCATACTGATTGTTGTTAATCTCCTTTAATTGTTTTACACCGTCATCTTAATTACTCTCCCTATTTATTTTTACACCATCAAAATAACGAAGTCTAATAATACAAAACGCCTATTTTTATATATTTATGGAGACCCATTTCCAGAAATAAAATCGTTTTATGGTGAAAGGGTAGACAGCGCAGGCCGTTTGGTGGCAGGATAAAAAGATGAACACGAACGTGACCGTTACCCGCTCCAACCGTTGGTGGCTGCCTTCATAACAGGCGGCTCGGGTTACGTTATCTTTTTTCAAAGCCGCCGAAAGGCGGCTTTGTTGTTTCTCAGTCTCGTCTTTCGGCTTTATACCTCATAAGGAACGACTGATGAACACCACTCACACTATCCTGACCGGCGACCGTCCTACCGGCCAACTGCATCTCGGCCACTACGTCGGTTCACTGCGCCAGCGCGTGCAACTACAGCATGAACATCAGCAGTTTATTCTGATTGCCGACCTGCAGGGGCTGACCGACAACGGCAGCAATCCGCAAAAAATCAGCCACCATATTCTGGAAGTGATGGCCGACTATCTGGCGGTGGGCATTGACCCAAGCCGCACCACCATCTGCCTGCAATCCGCCCTGCCCGCATTGGCGGAGCTGACCGCGCTGTATATGAATATCGTCACCGTGGCCCGCGTGGAGCGTAACCCGACGGTGAAAAACGAGATTGCGCAGAAAGGTTTCTCCCGCTCGCTGCCGGTCGGCTTTATGGCATATCCGATTAGCCAGGCCGCCGACATTACCGCGTTTAACGCCGACCTCGTGCCAGTGGGCGACGATCAGCTGCCGATGATCGAACAAACCAACGAGATCGTACACAAGATGAATAGCCTGACCACCGAGCCGGTGCTGCACCACTGCAAAGCGCTGCTGAGTGACGTGAGCCGTCTGCCGGGCATTGATGGCGGCGCGAAGATGTCGAAATCGCTCGGCAATACGCTCACCCTTAGCGCCAGCGAGACAGAAATTCACCAGGCAGTCAGTGCCATGTACACCGACCCTAACCACCTGCGCGTAGCCGATCCCGGGCAAGTCGACGGCAACGTGGTCTTCACCTACCTCGATGCACTCCATCCCGATAAAGCGCTGGTCGCAGAGATGAAGGCGCACTACCAGCAGGGCGGACTGGGCGACCGGCAGTGTAAAAACGTGCTGGAAGCGTGCCTACAGGAACTGCTGGCCCCTATCCGTGAACGCCGTGCAACCGTGATTCAGGATAAAGGTATGCTGCTGGAACTGCTGCGTCAGGGCAGCGAACGGGCGCACGAGGTGACTCAGCAGACGCTGCACGCAGTCAAACGTGGGCTTGGGCTGCCAGTACTGTTCTGAACGCTATGAGGGCTCAGGCGCTGCCGAGCCCTCATCCACTTTGATTAATTGTGTTAATGCTTTCGCAAACCCATGTTAACGGCATGGACATAATGAATGTCGGTGTTAGTATGACATTGACAGTAGCTATATTTATGCGTGTTTCATTTACGGCCAGGATTGCTGACGATGACCACATGAGTAGCACTCTTCACAGCATCCTTTCCTTTCGTTTAAGACGAAACGCGCGCACTCAGCAACAGGGAACAGAGCGGGTAGCGTATGGACAAATTCAAGCAGCATTGGGCCTGGTATATCGTCGGTATCGCGGTGGTGATTGCCGCCGTGGCGTGGTGGATGCTTCGTCCGCCGGGGCTACCGGCAGGGTTCGCCAGCAGTAATGGTAGAATTGAAGCCACGGAAGTGGATATCGCCACCAAAACCGCCGGGCGTATCGAGTCGATTGTCGTTAAAGAGGGCCAGTTTGTCCGTCAGGGTGAAGTGCTGGCCCGCATGGACACACGGGTGCTGAACGAGCAGCGCCTGGAAGCTGCCGCGCAAATTAAAGAGGCGCAAAGCGCCGTTGCCGCCGCTAAAGCCTTGCTGGATCAGCGTCAAAGCGAAATGCGCGCCAGCGAAGCCATCGTTAAACAGCGCCAGGCAGAGCTGGACTCCACCTCCAAACGTCACGCCCGTTCCAGCACGCTGTCGCAGCGCGGTGCCGTTTCCGCCCAGCAGCTTGACGATGACCGTGCCGCCGCCGAAAGCGGCAGGGCTGCACTAGAATCCGCCCGCGCGCAGGTCTCTGCCGCCCGTGCGGCAATAGAAGCCGCCCGCACCAGCATCATCCAGGCACAAACCCGCGTCGAAGCTGCCCAGGCAACCGAACGCCGCATCATGGCCGATATCGACGATAGCGAACTGAAAGCCCCGCGTGATGGTCGCATTCAGTACCGCGTGGCCGAACCGGGTGAAGTGCTGGCTGCTGGCGGGCGCGTGCTGAATATGGTCGACCTGGCCGACGTCTACATGACCTTCTTCCTGCCTACCGAACAGGCCGGGCTGTTAGCCATAGGCAGCGAGGTGCGCATCATTCTGGATGCCGCGCCGGATTTGGTAATCCCTGCCAATATCAGCTTTGTGGCAAGCGTCGCCCAGTTCACGCCGAAAACCGTCGAAACCAGCGATGAACGACTTAAGCTGATGTTCCGCGTCAAAGCGCGCATTCCGCCGGAACTGCTGGCCGAACACCTTGAGTATGTGAAAACCGGCCTGCCGGGGATGGCCTACGTGCGCCTGGATAACCAACAGCCATGGCCTGCCATGCTGATGGTGAGGTTGCCGCAATGAAACAGGATATCCACCCCGCCGTCGCCCGGCTGGAGCACGTCGGCCAGCATTTTGGCGCCACCGTCGCGCTGCGTGATATCACGCTGACCATCCCCTCCCGCCGTATGGTGGGGCTGATTGGCCCGGACGGCGTGGGGAAATCGAGCCTGCTGTCGCTGATTGCCGGCGCACGGGTGATTGAACAAGGCAACGTGATGGTGCTCGGCGGCGATATGCGCGATGCCCGGCACCGCCGCGATGTCTGCCCGAAAATCGCCTGGATGCCGCAGGGGCTGGGTAAGAACCTCTATCACACCCTGTCGGTCTACGAGAACGTCGACTTCTTCGCCAGCCTGTTTGGCCACAATAAAAGCGAGCGTGAAGCGCGCATCGACGAGCTGCTGCAAAGCACCGGGCTGGCGCCGTTCCGCGACCGCCCTGCTGGGAAACTCTCCGGTGGGATGAAGCAGAAGCTCGGCCTGTGCTGTGCGCTGATCCACGACCCAGAGTTACTGATCCTCGATGAACCCACCACCGGTGTGGACCCGCTCTCACGTGCGCAGTTCTGGGAGCTTATCGACAGCATCCGCGAGCGCCAGCCGGAGATGAGCGTGCTGGTCGCCACCGCCTATATGGAAGAGGCCGAGCGCTTCGACTGGCTGGTTGCCATGAACGCCGGGGAGGTGCTGGCCACCGGCAGCGCGGAAGAACTCCGTGGCCACACCCATAGCCAGACACTGGAGCAGGCGTTTATCGCCCTGCTGCCGGAGGCGCAACGCAACGCGCACCAGCAGGTTATCATCCCGCCGCGCGATACCTCTGAAGAGGAAATTGCTATTGAAGCGCGCGGGCTGACCATGCGCTTTGGCAACTTTGTCGCGGTGGATCACGTGAACTTCCGTATCGCCCGCGGCGAGATTTTCGGCTTTCTCGGCTCCAACGGCTGCGGTAAGTCCACCACCATGAAGATGCTGACCGGGCTGCTGCCCGCCAGCGAAGGGGAAGCCTGGCTGTTTGGTCAGCCGGTCGACCCAAAAGATATCGAGACCCGCCGCCGGGTGGGCTACATGTCGCAGGCCTTCTCACTCTACAGCGAGCTGAGCGTGCGGCAGAACCTGGAACTGCACGCGAAGCTGTTCCATATCCCGGATGACGAGATCCCCGCCAGAGTTGCCGAGATGAGCCGGCGCTTTATGCTCACCGAGGTAGAGAACGCCCTGCCTACCGCGCTGCCGCTCGGCATTCGTCAGCGCCTGTCGCTGGCGGTGGCGGTTATCCATCGCCCGGAGATGCTGATCCTCGACGAACCGACCTCCGGCGTAGACCCGGTGGCCCGCGATATGTTCTGGCAGTTGATGGTCGACCTGGCGCGCCAGGATAAGGTCACCATTTTTATCTCCACCCACTTTATGAACGAAGCAGAGCGTTGCGACCGTATTTCGTTGATGCATGCGGGCAAGGTGCTGGCCAGCGATACCCCGCAGGCGCTGGTCGAACGGCGCGGCGCGGCCACGCTGGAAGAGGCGTTTATCGCTTACCTGCAAGAGGCTTCCGATCCGATTCCTGTTGCAGAGATGGCGGAAGCGCCCGTGAAAACCGAGAGTGAACCACCGCGCCAGGCCTTTAGCCTGCGCCGTCTGTTCAGCTATAGCCGTCGTGAAGCGCTGGAGCTGCGCCGCGATCCCGTGCGATCGACGCTGGCGCTGCTGGGAACGGTGATCCTGATGTTTATCATGGGCTATGGGATCAGCATGGACGTGGAGGATCTGCGCTTTGCGGTGCTCGACCGCGATCAAACGGTCAGCAGCCAGGGCTGGTCGCAGAACATTGCCGGTTCGCGCTATTTTATCGAGCAGCCGCCGCTGCATAGCTACGATGAACTGGACCGCCGAATGCGCGATGGCGAGCTGGCGGTCGCCATCGAAATCCCACCCAACTTTGGCCGCGATATCGCCCGCGGTACGCCGGTGCAGATAGGCGTGTGGGTCGATGGCGCGATGCCAAACCGCGCGGAAACGGTACGCGGCTACGTGCAGGCGATGCACCTTTCGTGGCTACAGGAGATGGCCGGGCGACAGCCTTCTGCCAATCGCGATACGTCATTGATTTCTATTGAGACGCGCTATCGCTATAACCCGGATGTGAAGAGCCTGCCGGCGATCGTTCCGGCGGTGATCCCGCTGCTATTGATGATGATCCCAGCGATGCTCAGCGCGCTGAGCGTGGTGCGAGAGAAAGAGCTGGGTTCGATCATCAACCTGTACGTGACGCCCACCACCCGTACCGAGTTTTTACTCGGTAAACAGATGCCTTACATCGTGCTCGGGATGTTCAACTTCCTGCTGCTCTGCGCGCTGTCGGTATTCGTTTTTGGCGTGCAGCACAAAGGGAGCTTCCTGACGCTAACGCTGGCGGCACTGCTGTACGTCACCATCGCCACCGGGCTGGGGCTGTTGATCTCTACCTTTATGAAGAGTCAGATCGCAGCGATCTTCGGGACGGCGATCATTACGCTGATTCCGGCCACCCAGTTCTCCGGGATGATCGATCCGGTCGCGTCGCTTGAAGGGCCAGGGCGTTGGATTGGCCAGATCTACCCGACCAGCCACTTCCTGACCATTGCCCGCGGCACCTTCTCAAAAGCGCTGGGGCTAGGTGACCTGTGGGCGTCGTTTATTCCGCTGCTGATTGCCGTGCCGCTGGTGCTGGGATTAAGCGTGTGGCTGCTGAAAAAACAGGAGGGATGATGCGCGGATTACGCAATATTTATAACCTCGGCGTGAAGGAACTCCGCAGCCTGCTGGGCGATAAAGCAATGCTGACGCTGATTGTGTTTGCCTTCACCGTGTCGGTCTACTCTTCGGCAACGGTGATGCCAGGCTCGCTCCATCTGGCGCCGATTGCGATCGCCGATATGGATAAATCACAGCTCTCATCGCGGATTATCAACGGCTTCTATCGGCCGTGGTTCCTGGAGCCAGAGCTGATTACCGCCGACGAGATGGATGCGGGATTAGACGCCGGGCGCTATACCTTCGCCATCAATATTCCGCCTAATTTTCAACGGGATGTGCTGGCAGGAAGGCAGCCGGATTTACAGGTTAACGTTGATGCCACCCGTATGAGCCAGGCGTTTACCGGCAACAGCTACATCCAGAATATCGTGACCGGCGAGGTAAATAGCTTTGTGGCGCGGTATCGGGATAACAGTGCGTTGCCGGTAGAGCTGGCAGTGAGGATGCGCTTTAACCCAAACCTCGAGCAGGCGCGTTTTGGCGCGGTGATGGCAATTATCAACAATATTACGATGCTGGCGATCGTGCTCACCGGGTCGGCGTTGATCCGCGAGCGTGAGCACGGCACGGTTGAGCATCTACTGGTGATGCCGGTGACGCCGTTTGAGATTATGCTCGCCAAGGTCTGGTCGATGGGGCTGGTCGTTCTGGTGGTGTCGGGGCTGTCGCTGATGTTGATGGTGCAGGGGATCCTGCAGGTGCCGATAGAGGGGTCGATCCCGCTATTTATGCTGGGGGTCGCGCTGAGTCTGTTTGCGACAACGTCGATCGGCATTTTTATGGGCACGATTGCCCGGTCGATGCCGCAACTGGGGCTGTTGATGATCCTCGTACTGCTGCCACTGCAGATGCTGTCCGGCGGTTCAACACCGAGAGAAAGTATGCCGCAGCTGGTGCAGGACATTATGCTCACCATGCCGACAACACATTTCGTGAGCCTGGCGCAGGCAATTCTCTATCGTGGTGCTGATTTTTCTATCGTCTGGCCGCAGTTTTTGACGTTGCTAGCCATTGGCGGGGCGTTCTTTGGTATTGCGCTGGTGCGTTTTCGTAAGACGATTGGGGAGATGGCGTAAGATTTGTAGGCCGGATAAGGCGTTCACGCCGCCATCCGGCAGTGTGCATCACCGTTATAGCCCGGACGAGCACAGCGACCCCGGGATGTTCACCGCTCTTTCATTTCCCGCAGACGCAAAA
>NZ_JAPKIC010000006.1:0-295623 GCF_036759945.1 Kluyvera sp. CHPC 1.251
TGAAACTGACATTAACCGACTTTGCGCGCTTGCTGACACTGGTGTAATCCGGGCAGCGCAACGGAACATTCATCAGTGTAAAAATGGAATCAATAAAACCCTGTGCAGCCCGCAGGGTCAACCTGAACACGCGTTTAATGACCAGAACGGTGGTGATGGCGAGATCAGAATAGCGCTGAGGTCTTCCCCGTGATGAAGGCGTTGCCGACTCATACCAGGCCTGAATAGCTTCCTCATCCAGCCAGAAAGTTATGGAGCCACGGTTGATGAGGGCTTTATTGTAGGTGGGCCAGTTGGTGATTTTGAACTTTTGCTTTGCCACGGAACGGTCTGCGTTGTCGGGAAGATGCGTGATCTGATCCTTCAACTCAGCAAAAGTTCGATTTATTCAACAAAGTCGCAAACAGGCATCGTGGAACGCTTTAAGATCGGCAAAATAGTCCAGCGTATATTCGCTCTCCCCTGCCCGACCACGCGCCATGCAGGCGCTAAAGCACGACTCCACGTCCCGGTCGACGTAAACCACCAGGTCAATCTGCGGGTAGCTCTTCAGATACTGTTTAATTTGATAGAAATAGGACATGTAACGGGCCGACGGCTGCTCGGTCATCAGGAAGTTAACGTGACAGAACACGATATCGCTAAACAGCGAACGTTCAATCACGTAGTTACCGTCCGGAATATCCTTTAGCAGCGCCTGTCGACTGCGGGTAATGTAAAGCTGGAACGCTACCCTCGCATCCGCATCGCGGGGGTTTTCAACAAAGACCTGCAGGAGCTCCAGAAACATCGGGTCTTCATCCACCGGCTCTCGAATGACTTTCCAGCTGACGCCCGTTTTCTCGGATAGCGCCTGAGCCAGGGGATCAAGCAGCGTGGTTTTTCCTGCGGCAATATTTGCCTCAATGGCGACAATCTTCATGTCAGTACCCTGATGATTTAACGAATTGATGCGGCGTCAGCATGACGCTCCGTTTGACTTGCGGGGCAGTCTGGTCCTTCGCAGTATAGATATTCCTGATATTCGGCAACGTGGAGTAAAGGCTGTTCACGGCAGCACTCCTGCTCGCCGTAATCGACTCGCGTCGACGCATTGGTGAAGAATGTCATCATGGCGTTTTACACTATCGGGAGGGCTTCCCCATCAGCGGTGATGGGGAAGCGGCAGAATCAGGATTTTTTCGCGCTGTAGACTTCGTCGCCGGAGAATTCAGGTTCGGCCCAGAAGTTAATGTTGAACTGTGCATCGTCGGTCATCTCGATACGATGCCAGTACTGTGGCGGGCTGGTCGCGAAGCTGCCGGCATTAATCACCACTTTAACCTCCGGTTCGGTGGCCTCACCATTGGCGAAGCCGTAGTAAGTTACCGTCCCTTCCATCACGCAGAGCTGGCCGAAAATACCGGCAGCGGTGTTGTGGTGGCTGAGCAGCGCGGCAGGCACGTTGTCTTTCGTAAAGAATGGGGTGGAACGTTTGATGGTCCAGTTTTTTGGAATTCTGAGATGGCTCATAATGACCTCCGCTTCATAAGATGCATTTAAAATACATCTTTAAGATTTCACTGTAAAGCCTTTATTGCGAATAAATCTCATTACCATAAAAACCCTTCTGCCACCAGAAACGACAAAACCAGCCTCACGGCTGGTTTCGCGACAACAGTTGGCGCAACCTATGCTTTGGTTATCAGCACCGGCACGCTCTTATAAGCGGGTGTCAGACTTTTAGTGTCCACCGCATCCAATGAGAGCAGCACATTCGCTTCCGGCAGATAGGCTCCTATCGAACCGCTTGCCATGCTATAAACCACCACCGTCAAACCGAGCATCATGCGGCCTTCGCTCGGCTTGCCGCTATCGTCCAGCGCCTGAATGTTTATCACATCGCCTTCTACCAGTCCGCGTGAATCGGCTTCTGCCTGGCTTAAGAACGCCACGTCGCGGCGCCCGGTGATCCCGCGATAGCGGTCGTTCATGCCATAAATGGTGGTGTTGTACTGATCGTGGCTGCGTAATGTTGCCAGTACCAGCGAATCGGCGGGCTGATGTTCGCGTTCCACGGCGCGCTGGCGGCTCACCACAAAGTTGGCCTTGCCGGTAGCCGTGTTCCATTCACGGCGTGAGGCTGGCGTATCCATGCGGAAACCACCCGGCTCAGCAATGCGGGCGTTATAGTGGGCAAACGCCGGGATCACATCGGCAATCGCATCGCGAATCAGCGCATAGTCATCTACCATCGCTTCCCAGTTCACCGGGGAGTTCGGTAAGGTGGCGCGCGCCATCTCCGCCACAATCGCTGGTTCAGACTTCAGCCAGCGCGAGGCCGGTTTCAGGGCACCGCAGGAGGCGTGCACCATCGACATCGAATCTTCCACTGTTACCGACTGAATCCCGCTAGCCTGCATATCGCGCTCGGTTCGGCCCAGCGCCGGCAGCAGATAGTTGTGTTTCGCCATCAGCAGATGCGAACGATTTAGCTTAGTCGCCACGTGCACCTGCAGGTCGAGCTTTTTCATCGCCTCAAAGGTGCGCTGCGGCTGCGGCATCGCCACTGCCAGGTTACCGCCCATGCAGATAAGCGCTTTCGCGTCGCCACGTTCGATAGCGCGAATGCTCTCCACGCTGGAGCGACCATGCTTGCGAGAGACGCTGATGTTAAAGCGCCCTTCGAGCCGCAGCAGAAATTCCTCTGACGCCGCTTCATTAATCCCTACCGAGCGGTCGCCCTGCACGTTGGAGTGACCGCGCAGCGGACAGATCCCCGCCCCTTTCTTGCCCATATTGCCCTTCAGCAACAGTAGGTTCACCAGCTGCTGCACGTTCTCTGTGCCGTTCTTATGCTGGGTGATACCCAGACCGTAACAGATGATGGTGGCGTTCGATTTATCGTAACGGTCGGCGAGGTCTTCCATCTGGCTGCGAGTCAGGCCGGAGTCCTGTTCCAGTTCCGCCCAGCTACAACGGTGCAGGTCGTCATACAACGCCTGATAGCCGTGGGTATGCTCAGCCAGAAACGCGCGGTCGAGGCACGGTTCCTGGCCAAGCAAAATACGGGCTTCATCCATCTCGATCAGCGCTTTCATGATCCCTTTGAGCAGCGAGGCATCGCCGCCCATTTTCACCTGGTAGTATTCGTTGCTGAGAGTGGTGGCGTGGCCTTTGAGCATATCCGTTGGGCTTTGCGGGAAGCTAAAGCGTTCAAGCCCCCTTTCCGCCAGCGGGTTGATAGAGATGATGCGAGCGCCACGCTGCGCCACTTCACGCAGCGTGGTGAGCATACGCGGATGGTTGGTGCCAGGATTGTGGCCGATGCAAATCACCAGATCGCAGTGTTCAAAATCGTCGAGTTCGACGGTGCCTTTCCCCAGGCCAATAGAGGGCGTCAGGCCTGCGCTGGTCGGCCCGTGGCACATATTGGAACAATCCGGGAAGTTGCTGCTGCCGTATTCGCGGGCAAACAGCTGGTAGAGGAACGCCGCTTCGTTGGAGGTACGCCCGGAGGTATAAAACTCTACCTGTTCCGGGGAGGCCAGGCTGCGCAACTGTTCGCCGATTTCCGCGAAAGCCATCTGCCACTCCACCGCCTGCCAGGTATCGGTTACGGCGTCGTACTTCATTGGGTGGGTCAGGCGGCCAATGTTTTCCAGCGCATAGTCGCTGTAATGCCACAGTTCAGCCACCGTATGCTGGCGGAAAAATTCCGGAGAGGCTTTCTTACTGGTCGTCTCCCAGGAAACGGCCTTAACGCCGTTTTCGCAAAGCTCCATCGGTGAACGGTGGCCAGGGTCAGGCCAGGCGCAGCCGGGGCAATCAAAACCTTTGACCTGGTTCATGCGGAACATCGCGATGATATCGCGCGCGACGGCCTTTTGTGAAAACACCGAGGCGGTGACCGCTTTGACCGCACCCCATCCACCCGCTGGCCCTTGATAGCCGCTTACACCTGGAACGACATTGCTCATTTTTACCGCTTATTTTGTACCCAATTTCAATGGGGAATACGGTAGCAAGTTCACTGGCGTAAAGATTTCCTCTTCACGAGGTACGCCCGGCCTACAATGAACGGGTTAGAGAGGGGTTCCCTTCTGGTAGCAGATAGCGCTCTTATCAGGGTGGATTGCAGCGGAGAAATGCGCCACGTTAAAACGAAAATCTGCGGCTTAAGTTAAATCAGACATTATCTTTTGCCCGTTAACATCATCAGGATTTCATCTGATCAAGACCCCAGGAAAAAGTAGTTGATCTGATAAGCGCTAGCTCTTATTTTCTTCTGAGTTTTCTAATAGGGTCCTACGATGTCTACCATTACAGCCAACAGTATTAGTGAAGCGAAAGAATTAATTTCCGATGGAAAATATAAGGAAATTATTCTGAATTTCGATATTGATGCCGATAGTTTCTTTACCCTCGCCAGCGCCCCGCATGATATTAAAATAACCCTCACGGATAGAAATAATCACGCTGCGGAAACAGCAGAATAATAAGAAGAATAAATCGGGATATTTTTATGTTGTTATTTATTGGTACTGGAGCCGTCGCCTTTCTGGCGTCGCTCATGCTTATCTGGCTTGATGACCGGATTACCGACCAGGAATAAGAAAAGAGACTCCGCGCTGAACAGCAGCGCGGAGCAAAACAGAATTACAGTGATTTAGCCAGGCGTTCCACGGCGGTCATCAGCCCTTCCTGCGAGACCGTAGAGTACGACAGACGCAGGGTGCGGGTATCTGGGTTGTCGTTATAGAACGCTTCGCCCGGCACGTACACCACACCATTTTCCAGCGTTTTTTCCAGCCATTTCATGGTGTCGAACGGGTAGCGGAAGCGCGCCCACAGGAACATCCCACCCTTCGGACGGCTGAACTCGATATGCTCACCGAGACGGCTTTCCAGCGCGTCGGCCAGCGCATCACACTTCTTACGGTAGTCTTCGCGAATAAGTGCAATCTGGTTTTCCAGACGGCCCAGGCTCAGGTATTCAGCGGTGATCACCTGCGACAGCATATTGGTGTGCAAATCGGCGGCCTGCTTGACGATCACCGTCTGCTGCGCCAGCCAGTCCGGCATCACAATCCAGCCGATACGCATACCCGGTGCCAGAATTTTAGAGAAGGTTGAGGTGTAGACCACCTGATCTTCACAGCCCAGTTCCACCGCGTGCTGGTACAGCGGGCGCTGCACTTCATCGGTAAAGCTGATTTCACCGTACGGGTCGTCTTCGATGATGACGAAATCATGTTGCTTCGCCAGCTCGACCAGACGGCGACGACGGTCGTCGCTCAGGGTTTTACCACCTGGGTTGCCAAAGGTAGGCACCAGGTAAACGGCTTTCACGCGAGTCGTTGAAAGCAGTTCGGCAAGCTGCTCTACCAGCATGCCGTTGTCGTCGGTATCGACGCTCAGAATGTTGGCCTGCGCCAACTGGAAGACCTGCAGCGCCGCCAGATAGGTTGGGCGCTCAACGACAATCGCATCGCCCGGGTCGAGCAACGTGCGGGCCACGATATCCAGCGACTGCTGCGAGCCCGAAGTGATATACACATGGCTTGCCTGACACGCCACGCCGCGCGCCTGACACAGTTCGCTGACGGCCTGACGCAGCGGCGGATAGCCTTCGGTCAAGCCGTACTGGAATGCGTCGTTAAAGCGTTCGCTCATCACCTTCTGCACCGCCAGCTCCAGCCCTTCGGTATCAAAAAGCTCCGGGGCAGGAATGCCGCCACCGAGAGAAATCACGCCGGGCAGTTTACTGTGTTTTAAGAGTTCGCGGACGGCGGAGGGCTTGAGTTCACCCGCGCGTACGGCGAGTCGCCGATCGTGCATATTCATTTCCTTTTCTGTCTTGTTGTTGTGTTTATTGCAGGCTTTCTTTACGTAGGCCTGATAAGCGAAGCGCCATCAGGCAACCCGACGCAGATTGCCGGATGGCGGCTCCGCCTTCTCCGGCCTACAATTCGTTATCTTTTATTACCACCAGCGGTTCAATATCACTCTCTTTTTTAATCACCAGAGATTCATCACCGCGTAAACAGGTGCCGCCATAATTACCGCCGACGGTAAAGGTACATACCTGAATATATTTTCCTGCGACGTTTGGCAAGCACCAAAGTTGCTGGTAAATATTTTTTCTATCGACAAATTTACCGCTGGTTTGATCCAGTAACCGATCGTTCCCGCTGACCAGATCGATATTACTGCCGCAGCGACCGGAAATAGGCTTAATCGCATAACCCGTTTTTGCCAGATGTTCGCTGACTTCGAAATCGGTATCCAGCAGATACGGATGGTTCGGGAACAGCGACCACAGCACTGGCAGAATCGCTTTGTTGCCTGGGATAACCGTCCACAGCGGCTCAAAGACCATCACTTCCGGGCGTAGCAGCACGTCAATCAGACGCACTTCGTTATCCGGATTACCGGTGCGAATCGGCACGGCGGCATATTCATCTTCATCGACCTCGCGCACCTGTTCGATGGCGGTTTCCCACGCCCAGGTTTTCCACACGCAGTTCACCAGACGACCATCACCGTCAATCAACTGACCGGCAGCGTCCCAGCGCAGCTCGTCCAGGCCATAGAGAATTTTGCTCTCAAAGCCCGCCTGTTCAAGGGCGCGCTGCATAAACTGAGCGTGATAATTCTCTTCCAGATCGTTGTCCTGCATGATGTGCACGAACGGTCGCGCCTGGCTGTGTTTCCACGCGCCCACCAACTCGCCCAGCAGATCTTCTGCCGGGTTATGCCCATTACCGCGATAGCCGGTTTTCAGCCATTGTTCGAGGATCAGCCCACCTTCGGTGTGGCAGGAGGCGGAGTCGGCGTTGTATTCGTAAACCTTCAGCCCGCGCTCGTCCATGCAGAAGTCCATGCGCCCGGTGATCATATCGTGGCGACGGCGCTGCCAGGAGAGGCGCAGACGCGGCCAGAGGATTTTCGGGATGTCGAACAGCGCCAGCAGGTTGTCGTCGCGCATCACTTTGTCGGTGGCGTGGAGATACATCAGGTGCATCTCGTTAGTCGCTTTAATCAGCTCCTGCTCAGCGCTTTCGGTCATGGTGAAGTACTGGTACGGATCGGCGTTGATCACGTGACCGTTGGCGGCGATATAGGCTTGCTGGAGCGAATCTTTTTCATCCAGCCATTTGCCCTCAAACTGGCCGTTGTTCTCCAGTCGCGCGCCGCCAAGCTTGAGCGCTTCACCGGCAATTGCGGGCTGCGGCAGGCCGTAGCGTGCGTCGTCGGTCTGAATCATCCAGCCCAGAATAGTGGTGTCGTCAAAGGTGTCCTGCAGCGTGTAGTGACCGTCTTTGACCTCAAGCGTCAGCTCACGGGTCCACTGCTGGCCTGCGGGCAGCGGCGAGTGCAGTACGTTCTGCTCCGCAATGCGCACCTTGTTGCCTAGCAGTTGCGTCACCACCGCCACGTGGCCGGTTTCATTAAACTCACCGCCCTTTTGCCAGATGAGCAAAGAGCCGACAAGCGGCGCACGGCGTGAGCCGTTGGCAAACGCCTGAAGCGGGAGAATCGCGTCGTTCACCACCTGGCGCAGATAGCGCAGCGAGAAGATTTCGTAGGCCATGCCCACATCGGTGAAGACAAATCCGTAGTTGATAAACAGGAAACGGCGGGCAAACTCGACGCACTGCCACTTGTGGCCCATGTATTCGTTGTCGATGTAACTACGAAACGATGCGTCATCAGGCATGTCGCCCGGTTTTAAGCTGCTGTAATTTGAAGAGTAAATCGCTACGCCACCCGGCGCATACCCCAACAACGTGCCAAATGGGGCGTCACTATTGGTACTTCCCTTGCTCATGAACCTTCCTCAAACATACCGTGCGATTTTCTCGCCCGCACGTTGAAATTAATCCAACAAAAGTGGATTAATCATACACCCGTGTATGCGAGGATGACCTATCAGAGGCAAAAATATTCATCCGAAAAATGCATACTTAACCCATCAGGAGTCCACATGAGTTTACAGGCACAACCGCTGGTCTGGGGCCACGGCGCACGCACATTTGAGGTGTTCCTGGAACCAACCTGCCCGTTTTCCGTTAAGACTTTCAACAAGCTGGATGCGCTGCTGGAACTCGTCGGTGAAGAGAACGTCAGCGTCAAAATTCGCTTACAGTCACAGCCGTGGCATCTCTTCTCCGGGGTGATTGTTCGCTGCATTCTGGCCGCTTCCACGCTGCCGGATGGTAAAAACGCAGCGCACAAGGTGATGAAAGCGGTCGCCGACCATCGCGAAGAATTTGAGTTTACCGACCACTGCAGCGGGCCGAATATGGACACCACGCCGCGGGAAATTATTGCCCGTATTGAACGCTATAGCGGTGTTCAACTCGCCGAAGCCTTTGCCGAGCCGGAGTTGCAAAAAGAGATTAAGTGGCATGCACGTTATGCCCGCCAGAACGGCATTCACGTCTCCCCGACCTTTATGGTTAACGGGCTGGTACAGCCAGACCTGGGCAGCGGCGACGATGTCAGCATCTGGGCGGCACGGATATTTGCCTGAAGCTGCTAAACTTCACTACCTCAACACATCATCAAAATAAGGCGAGCGATTATGTCAGAGAACACTTATCAGCCACCCAAAGTCTGGGAATGGAATCAAAGCAACGGCGGCGCATTTGCCAACATCAACCGCCCCATTTCCGGCGCCACCCATGAACAAGCGCTGCCGGTAGGCCATCATCCGCTCCAGCTTTACTCTCTGGGCACGCCAAACGGCCAGAAAGTGACAATTATGCTGGAAGAGCTGCTGGCGGCAGGCGTAACGGAAGCAGAATACGACGCGTGGTTGATTCGCATTGGCGAGGGCGATCAGTTCTCCAGCGGCTTTGTGGAAGTAAACCCGAACTCGAAGATCCCGGCCCTTAGCGACCACTCCACCACGCCACCAACCCGCGTGTTTGAGTCCGGCAACATCCTGCTCTATCTGGCAGAGAAATTTGGTCATTTCCTGCCAAAAGATCCGGCCGGGCGCACCGAAACCCTGAACTGGCTGTTCTGGCTGCAAGGCTCAGCCCCGTTCCTCGGCGGCGGCTTTGGGCACTTCTATAACTACGCCCCGGTGAAAATTGAGTACGCCATCAACCGCTTCACCATGGAGGCAAAACGTCAGTTGGACGTGCTGGATAAGCAACTGGCGCGCGGGCGTTACGTGGCGGGTGAAGAGTACACCATCGCTGATATCGCTATCTGGCCGTGGTACGGCAACGTGGTGCTGGGGAATGTGTACGGCGCAGATGAGTTCCTGGATGCGCAGAGCTACAAAAACGTGATGCGCTGGGCGCAGGACATCGCCAGCCGTCCGGGCGTGAAGCGCGGTCGTATCGTCAACCGTACTAATGGCCCGCTGAACGAACAGCTGCACGAGCGTCATGACGCCAGTGACTTCGATACCCATACCGAAGACAAGCGTCAGCCATCATGATGAAAAGCCGGGTGCCAGGCACCCGGTTTTATTGACCTTCCAGCCGGTAGCCCGCCATAAAGTAGCGAACGGTAGTGCTGGAGTCATGCTCTTTGAAGAAATCCATCACCATCTCTTTATCCAGCCCGTAGCGGCGCGTCAACACACCCGCCTCCCAGGCGCTAAGCTGACGGTCACCGGTTTTCTCAAACATACGGTGCGAAAAGCCCAGCACAAAACCACGCTTATAGTCGGTGCAAAAGCCGACCACTTTCTGCGCGCTGTCGGCATAAGGCGCCTTCAGTCCCGCGATTAACCCTTTGCCAAAATGGTTGTCCATCTCTACGCCCTCAATCGTTATATATAAAATTATATAGCGATTTTTTGAGCGGTGGCTAGCGCTATTTAAGGGCTACCCCTAAAGAGGAATAAAGCGCGTATTTTTCATCCTCATCGGTGACAGTGTGATCGGCACAACGGGCGTACATCACAAAAAAAAGTACGCTGGGAACAGTGTTTCAAAATAAAAAGAGAAGGAGACCTTATGGCCTGGCATGCAAACCCAGCCCGTTACGAACAGATGCAGTATCGCTACTGCGGCCGCAGCGGTTTACAGCTTCCGGCGCTGTCCCTCGGCCTATGGCACAGTTTCGGCCATATCAGCGCCCTCGACGGCCAGCGCGCGCTGCTGCGCAAAGCCTTTGACTGCGGCATCACCCATTTCGATCTGGCGAATAACTACGGGCCGCCGCCGGGCAGCGCCGAGGAGAACTTTGGTCGCCTGTTGCGGGAAGACTTTGCCGGGTATCGCGATGAGCTGATTATCTCCACCAAGGCCGGATACGACATGTGGCCAGGACCTTATGGCTCCGGTGGTTCCCGTAAATATCTGCTGGCAAGCCTCGACCAGAGCCTGCAACGCATGGGGCTGGAGTACGTGGATATCTTCTATTCCCACCGCGTCGATGAGAAAACGCCAATGGAAGAGACCGCCGCGGCCTTAGCGCAGGCGGTGCAGAGCGGGAAAGCGCTCTACGTGGGCATCTCCTCCTACTCGTCCGAACGCACCCAGGCGATGGTCGAGCTGCTGCGCGAATGGAAGATCCCGCTGCTGATCCATCAGCCTTCTTATAACTTGCTTAACCGCTGGGTGGATAAGAGCGGCCTGCTGGATACCCTTGAGCACAACGGCGTTGGCTGTATTGCCTTTACGCCGCTGGCGCAGGGGCTGCTGACCGGCAAATACCTGAACGGTATTCCGGAAGGTTCCCGCATGCAAACGGAAGGGAAAAAAGCGCGCGGCCTGACGGAGAATATGCTGAGCGAGAGCAATCTCAACAGCCTGCGTTTGCTCAACGAGATGGCGCAGCAGCGCGGTCAGTCGATGGCGCAGATGGCGTTAAGCTGGCTGCTGAAAGACAGCCGCGTGACCTCGGTGTTGATTGGCGCAAGCCGCCCGGAGCAAATTGAGGAGAACGTGAAGGCGCTGGAGAACCTAAGCTTTACAGCAGAAGAGCTGGCGCAGATTGATAAGCATGTCGCCGATGGGCAGTTGAATTTGTGGCAGGCATCGTCAGATAAGTAATGAAAGACCCCGGGGTCGGCGTTAACGCCTCCGGGGTTTTTGCTGGCTATTTTTTCCCGCGAGTCAGGCTATCCAGATAACCCATCACAAACGCCGACAGCACAAACGTCAGGTGGATAATCACGTACCACATCAGCTTGTTGTCCGGCACGTTCTTGGCATCCATAAACACCCGCAGCAGGTGAATAGAAGAGATAGCCACAATTGACGCGGCAACCTTGTTCTTCAGCGAAGTGGCATCCATCTTGCCCAGCCAGTTGAGCTTCTCTTTGTGCTCGCTGATATCCAGCTGCGACACAAAGTTTTCATAGCCGGAAAACATCACCATCACCAGCAGTCCGCCCACCAGCGTCATATCCACCAGCGACAGCAGCGTCAGGATAAGATCCGCTTCCGCCATGCTGAAGATATTCGGCAGGACGTGAAGAATCTCCTGAAAGAACTTCAGGGTTAACGCCAGCAGCGCCAGCGAAAGACCAAAGTAGACCGGGGCCAGAATCCATCGCGATGCGTACATCGCATTTTCCAGAAAACGTTCCATAATGTCCTGTTCGTCAGTCAAATTCGGCTTAGTATATCGCAACTATGCAACATCATAACAACAGATGTAATCACACATCATGGGGACGAATAAACGGACGCCGATAGTCAGGCCACACCAGGCCGACCAGCTCAGGATAAGCTTCGTGAGCAAACTCCTGGTAGCACTGCTTTAAGCTCTCCACCACCGGATCGCCCGGCGCAACGCGCTCGCCTTTGAGACAGCGGCGTTTGATTTCATCGTAATACTCATACACCGCGCCGTTGAGGTTGCGGCAGCGATCCTGCGCTTCAAACAGGCCAGGTGTCTCTTTTAACTCGTCTATCGACATACGTTTGATGGTGGATTGCAGGAAGTCGATATACTCATGATTAATACGCCAGTACCACACCGGAGTGATACTGCTCATCAGGCTGGCGAAATGATTTTCACCTTCATCTTTGCTGAGTGGCGCAGGGGCCAAAGGCGTAACGGTTTCATTATTGGTATCAGACGATTCGTTATTTTGACCATACAGAAAAATTAAAATAACGGCGGTGAGTAGCAGCAACACCATCACAAAATAAATAATACCGCTCATGGTTTTCTCCACTTTTTTTGATTTTAAAAGTGCACCATGATAATGTCAACGAACCTCACTATAATAAAAAACACTTTCCAGCCATTCGAAAGATGACAGGTATATGATCGCTGAAACCCTTATCCCAGCCCGCTTCTGTATCTCTGCCGTAGACGGCGAGCCTCAGGAGGTAAAGGCCAGCACGCAGGCAGAGCCGGAAAAGGCTTCGCTGGCAGACTGGCAGGATGAGATATTGATAAGTGGTGGTCAATCACGTAACCCATTGCTGGAAGAGCGCGATCGTCATATTAAGGACAGATTATATCGCGTTGCAAAAATTGAAGCCTTTGCCCTTATGCTAAATAACCTGGTTGTTCAGGGGGAGATCTCCTCACTGGAGTTAAGTCAAATTATTGAGTTAAAAACCCAGGAGATAAATGATAATGGCAATGAAATTTGGCTTAATTTAATGACACAGGAAAAAGTCACGCCGCTGTTTTATAATTTAACGGATAAGTAAGTATGAAACTTGTCGATGTTAATCAGGCTAATATATCGTTAAGCCCGCCAGTAAGCGATGAGACGCTCCTGCAACGTAACCTTCAGGTATTGCGCGAAGAAAAAAGCGCCGAGGGTCGCCGCATCTCCAGCCCATCCGTGCCGCTCACCGCTGCGCTGGTCAAAATGAAGTGGAAGAATCGCCGCGAAATTTATGCCTACCAGGTGAAAGAAGAGATCTTCGGTGCCGCACTATGCGAAGTGATGGAACGCTATCCGCACCTGCGCGATAAAATCCTCGCCCATACCGAAGCCAGCTATCAGCATGTGCTGCACCGCGAGACCGCGACCCTTGAAATCAGCCGCGGCCTCGCCGATGGCGACTACCGGACTTCCAACGTCATCCTTAAACTCGATAAAGATGACGAGAAGCGCCCGGATCAGCCGGTAATATCCGTCGCAAAGTAGTCAAACCCACAACTCCCCTGCGATGCCGCGGCTTCCAGCGTCAGCGCGACAAGCCCCACTTTAGCCCCCACCCATTTACCTTTGCCCGCCGCAAACGGCGGTGTCACCGACTGCCAGCTTCCCTCAGGCTCACGCCAGGCGAAGCGGCAAATGCCTCCTCGGGTCACGCTAACCTTTAGCTCGCAGCTCCCGACGTTCAGCGGCGCGATAACCTGACGGCTTTCCCGCACGATACCGGAGTCGCTCATCCAGCCCGTCACCCAAAGCAGCTGATGCTGCCCGTCCCGTTTCTCCAGCAGCAGCGCCGCGTAGCGCTCGCCGTAGATAATCAGACCACCCGCATCACCGTTTTCCGCCGCCTTCAACGTCAGCGACGTCCGGGCAGTAAACTGCCAGGCGGGGAATTTTTGCAGCAGCAGGTTGGGTAGCCAGTAAAAGTTGCCTTTATCCTCACCCTGCGGCAGCGGACAGCAGCGTAGATTGAGGCGGTCGTTGCCCGGCAGCAGCCAGTCTGCATGTGGGTTAGCCTGCCATTGCCACTGTAGGCCCGGTACACCGTACGCGAAGCTATCGTCAGTTTGTGGCAAGCAACGCTGCGACGGCGGCAGGCTCGCCGGACGCGCCCAGCGCATCACCGGCTGCCCTTCCCCTTCATCGCCCATCGGCTTGCCGATACGCGGCCAGCCATCCGGCCCCCAGCGCATCGGCTGCAGATGGACAATTCGCCCGTAGAGGTGCGCATCCTGGAAGTGCACAAACCAGCATTCACCGTCGTCCAGCTCCACCCAGCCGCCCTGATGCGGGCCATTCACCGACGTATCGCCCTGAAACAGGACGTTTCTGGCCTCCCACGGGCCGGTCATACGGTTGGCGCGCAGCACGGTTTCCCAGCCCGTCTCCACGCTGCCCGCTGGGGCAAAAATATAGTACCAGCCGCCGCGCTTATAGACTTTCGGACCTTCCAGCGTCGGCTGATCGCAGCTACCGTCATAAATGATGCGGCCTTCACCCAGAAGAGAAGTACCGTCAGGCGACATGGCAAACAACTGGAGCTTATGTTTGATGCCGCTGCGGCTATGGGCAAAAGCATGCACCAGCCAGGCGTCGCCGTTGTCATCCCAGAACGGGCAGGGGTCAATCCAGCCTTTCGCCGGCTGCACGCAGTGCGGCGCGCTCCATTTACCCCAGGGATCGTTGGTCTGGCACATGAAAATGCCTTCATCCGGCGTGCTGAAAAACACCCACAGCTTATTGTCATGCCAGCGAATTGACGGTGCCCATACGCCTTTTCCCGGCTGATATTCGTCGTAGCCAGGCAGCGGCAGCGCGTCGAAAACGTGGTTAATAATCTGCCAGTTGACCAGGTCCGTCGAATGCAGAATTGGCAACGCGGGCATATGGTTAAAACTGGAGGAAACCATAAAGAAGTCATCCCCGACCCGGACGATATCCGGGTCCGAATAGTCCGCGCACAGAATCGGGTTCTGATATTCAGATTGCGTCATCTCACCCTCCTCAGGCTTTACTCAATTCGCCGTCAACCGCTTGCGGCTCTGCGGTTGTCGCCGGAGAACCTGCCTGCTGACGAGCAGAGAGGTCACGTTGAATCATCGCCATTTTCTGGTCGTCGAGCTTATAGAAGCGAGACAGCCACCACAGCACCAGGTAAGAGAGCGATGGCCCAAGCGTCAGCAGGCCAACGATGCCCATCGTCGCCATCGGGGTTTGTTCGCTGACGCCCGCCTGATAGCCAAACAGCCCTAGCGAGAAGCCAACTACCGCACCGGCTACCGCCATGCCCATTTTCAACGCAAACAGGTTGCCGGAATAAGAAAGACCGGTAATGCGGCGACCAAATTTCCACTCGCCGTAATCGGCGGCGTTGGCCATCATGTTCCACTTAAACGGTTGATACATCTGGTGGAAGAAGCCGACGAGGAAATAGAGTGGGAAGACGACCGGCAGCCAGGTCGGTGGCACAAAGAACATCACCACGCCCACCGCCACCAGCAGCAGGTTGATATTTTTGAATAGAGAAACCGCGCGATACCGCTTCGCCAGCCAGCCGGCGGCAATGCTGCCGATAATGGTGCCGACCACGCTGGTTGAGACAAAGGCCGACTTCATCGCCGTCCCCGCCGCCGACTCTACGCCACCCATCATCAGGTAGGTGGCGTAGTAGAGCGTAGCGGCGCTGCGCATCACGCCCGCCATACTGGAGAAGAAGGTAATGATCGCCACGATCCGCCACTGATCGTTCGCCAGCAGCGAACGCAGATCTTCACGAATGCTGCCCTGCTGCTCAACCGCAGGCGCCACGCGCTCTTTGGTAGAGAAGAAGCAGAACGCCAGCATCACGATGGCAATCAATCCCATAATCCCCATGGTGGCCTGGAAGCCGAACTGCTTGTCCTCTTTGCCCAGATAATCGACCAGGAACAGCGTTGCCACCGAGACCATCAGCCCAGCAATTGAAGAGATGGTGAAGCGGTAAGACTGCGCCGACAGACGATCTTTTTCATCGCGGGTGATCACCCCGCCCAGCGCGCAGTAAGGAATATTGATAAAGGTGTAGCACAGCATCAGTAAGGTGTAGGTCAGGTAGGCGTAAACCAGCTTACCCGAAGCGCCAAAGGCGGGCGTGGTGAAGGTCATCACCGCCAGCACCGCGTAGGGAATAGCAAACCAGATAAGCCACGGGCGGAAGTGGCCCCAGCGGGTTTTAACCCGGTCGGCGACGATGCCGGTCAGCGGGTCGGTGATGGCGTCCAGCACGCGGGTCACCAGGAACATCACCCCTACCGCCGCGGCGGAGAGGCCGTAAATATCCGTGTAAAACCAGGTCAAAAACATCGTTACAGAAGAGTAGACGATGCCGCAAGCGGCGTCGCCCATGCCATATCCCAGCTTTTCTGCGATAGACAATTTGCTGTCATTTGCCACGAGAATATCCTCCGGAATTGAAGAGGCTTCAATGTAGGAGGATGCCTAAGACAATCCTATTGTCATTTTTCGTACTGGTATTACGTTTTCTGGCAACTGCGGAAGTTGTCACATAACTGGATGATTTATCATACCACTTTCATTTTTGTGACCTTACACCAGGCGGAAAACGGAAATCGCCGACTTCAATTCGCCGGTATGACGCTGCTGCTGATGCGCCACCTGAATGGTTTGGGCCACGTGCTGGATGTTCTCCTGCACGCTGGCATCGATGGTGGCAATGCTGCCTTTCATCTGCAGCACGCTGGTTTTCTGCTGGTCGCTCATCGAGAACAGCACATCGACGCAGGACTGCAGGCTGTCGATATTGCTGATTATCGACGCCATCGTTTTCCCCGCCCGTTCAACCTGCTCCGCCCCCTGATGGGTGCGCTCGACGGAGGTGGCAATCATCTGGCGGATATCGCGGGCCGCCTCTTCGCAGCGCAGCGCCAGCGTACGCACTTCGGCAGCCACCACCGCGAAGCCTTTGCCGTGCGTCCCCGCCCGCGCCGCCTCAACGGAGGCATTCAACGATAGAATATTGGTCTGGAAGGCAATACCGTCAATAAGCTCAAGAATCCCGTTGATTTTCAGCGACTCATCGCGAATATGCGCCATTGAAGCCATCGCCGAGCGAATATTCTCCCCGCCCTCCTGTGCTACGCCGCTTGCCTGCTCCGCCAGCGTCCGCGCTTCGCTGGCCTTCTCGCTGGTGAGCGAAGCCGCCCCAGCAAGTTGTTCCATGGCGCTGGCGGTGACCGCCAGCGAACGTGCCTGATTGTCCGTACGCTCAGAGAGCGCAGTGTTGCGCTGGAGTAGCGTTTGGGAGGCCTCCAGCAGCTCAGAGACATTGCCGCTAACCTGCTCAAGGGTATTTCGCATCGCATCCAGCGTCAGGCTGAAAGTACGGGCAAACGGAGAGCGGCTGGTTTTGCTATCGCGCTCAAGCGTCAGGAAGCCCGACTCGCGGTTAATCACCGAAGCCAGCTTCGCCACTTCGCTGGCCGAACGAGCATCCTGCTCCATCCGCACCGCTAGCAGCACCAGAAATATCGTCTGCGCGACAACGTATAGCCCGTGCATTACCACCATTTCCAGCCCGGTATGCATGAATACGGTAATATTGAACAGGCCATATTCCTGTAAATAATTAAACACCAGATGATGAACGGCAATAACGGCCGCGCCCATAATTAATGGCCGCCAGTCTCGCCATGCCAGCAGCGCAGAGAGCAATACAAACACCGAGAAGTGGTATTCGGTCTCACCACCGCCCAGTTGAATAAGCAGCGCAGAATAGGCCATCATAATAAAGGCGTAGACCAGCCGGGTAATTAATCTGCCGGGAAAAAGGAGCGTCATCAATGTGCCCAGCACCGAAAGCAACGTGGCCGCCAGCAGCGCCAGGCTGAGGTTATCGTTTATCGCCCCGACGCCTAGCGAAACGCCCCACATCACCCAGGCCAGCACCATCAGCAACCGGTCCGCCCTGCGGCGAATAGAGGATAAAGAGAACAGATTCTGAGACAGGCCGTTGGGCTGCCAAAACGTCATTATTGCCATGATATATTCCGCCCGCGCAGGTGTAATTTCACGTCATATTATTGTTAGCGTTCAGAATTAAGCGTAGAGGGGTTATTTCTTGCTAGCCACTATATTGTTAAAAATATATCGCTAAGATTAAGTTGCACTTAATTTTATTTAACAGCGGGTTGGAATATATAAGACTTAAGGGAAATATTATATTGCTGGGGAAATAATAACGGATGGCGCAGAACGCGCCATCCGGGATGCTTATTTTTTCGCGACGGTTTCTTCGCCAACGAGGCCAATCTTCAGATAGCCTGCCTGGTGCAGGGTATCCATGACCTTCATCATCGTTTCGTAGTCCACGGTTTTATCCGCGCGGAAGAAGATAGTGGTATCTTTCTTGCCTTCCGTGAGCGTATCAATCGCCGTCACCATGTTGTCGTCGGTGATAGGATCATTGCCGAGGAACATCGATTTGTCCGCCTTCACCGACAGGTAGACCGGTTTATCCGGGCGAGGCTGCGGTTGGCTGGATGACGCTGGCAGATTCACTTTGACATCGACGGTTGCCAGCGGCGCGGCAACCATGAAGATAATCAGCAGTACCAACATGACATCGATAAACGGCGTCACGTTGATATCATGCATTTCGCCATTATCGTCCAGATTTTCATTAAGACGCATTGCCATGGGGCATTAACCTACTCGTAATTTCTGGGCGGTACGCACCGGATGAACGCCGCTGGCGCTGAGGTCCAGGTCACGGCTTTGCAGCAGCAGAACCTGCGCCGCAACGTCGCTCAGGTTAGCTTTAAAGCCACCAATCAGACGCGCAAAGATGTTATAGATGACCACCGCAGGGATCGCGGCGAACAGGCCAATCGCGGTCGCCAGCAGCGCTTCTGCGATACCCGGCGCCACAACCGCCAGGTTAGTGGTTTGGGTCTGGGCGATGCCGATGAAGCTGTTCATGATACCCCATACGGTACCAAACAGGCCGACGAACGGGGAGATAGCACCGATGGTCGCCAGGAAACCGTTACCACGGCCCATATGACGACCTACGGCCGCCACGCGACGTTCCAGACGGAAGCCGGTACGTTCTTTAATGCCTTCGTTATCTTCAGAACCCGCAGAGAGCTCCAGCTCGTTCTGCGCTTCGTTGATTAACTGAGTGCTCAGACTACGGGCATCGAATGCAGCCGCGATTTCATTCGCCTGATTCAGAGAGCGCGCATCCGCTAACAGTTTCTGTTCGCGCTTGAGGCGGCGCTTATGGGAAAGAAGCTCAGCACCCTTGCTGAAGAAAATAGCCCAGGTGACGACGGATGCCAGTATCAAGCCAATCATGACCACTTTAACCACGATGTCGGCATGATGATACATACCCCAAACGGAGAGATCCGCCTGCATCAAATTATTACCCACTGTGTATCTCCAGGACATAAATCACAAATTCTGAGCACAATAATATCAAAACATCGTCGAATTGATAGTAGTTCTCATTAGTATTTACATATTGACCCAAATCACACTTATTTTCCTTGCGCTTACGCAGTAAAAAAGTTTTCAGCCGGTTTTTTGGCAAAATTTTCTGCTGTTCGCGTACTAAACGGTAGATCCCACGCGCAATCGTGATAATTTAGCCATCCAGACGTATAAAAATAGGCAGATAAAAAATGGCAGACAAGCACCTCGATACCGCGCTGGTTAACGCCGGACGCAGCAAAAAATACACTCAGGGATCGGTGAATAGCGTCATTCAACGCGCCTCCTCGCTGGTGTTCGACACCGTCGCCGCCAAAAAACATGCGACCCACAACCGCGCTAACGGCGAGTTGTTCTATGGCCGTCGCGGCACCCTCACCCACTTCTCATTACAGGAAGCGATGTGTGAACTGGAAGGCGGCGCTGGCTGCGCGCTTTTCCCATGCGGCGCGGCTGCGGTTGCTAATACCATCCTGGCGTTTGTGGAACAGGGCGATAACGTGCTGATGACCAACACCGCCTATGAACCAAGCCAGGATTTTTGCACCAAAATTCTCGGTAAGCTGGGCGTGACCACCAGTTGGTTTGACCCGATGATCGGTGAAAGGATTGCCGAGTTGATTAAGCCCAACACCAAAATCGTGTTCCTGGAATCCCCTGGCTCCATCACCATGGAAGTGCATGACATTCCGGCCATCGTTGCCGCTGTGCGCCGCGTCGCGCCTGAAGCGATCATCATGATCGACAATACCTGGGCGGCGGGGATTCTGTTTAAAGCGCTCGATTTCGGTATCGATATCTCTATTCAGGCCGGCACTAAATACCTGATTGGTCACTCGGATGCGATGGTCGGTACTGCGGTGTCTAACGAACGCTGCTGGGCTCAGCTGCGCGAGAACGCCTACCTGATGGGCCAGATGCTCGATGCCGACACCGCCTATATGACCAGCCGTGGCCTGCGTACGCTGGGCGTGCGTTTACGTCAGCATCATGAAAGCAGCCTGAAGGTTGCCGAATGGTTGGCACAGCAGCCGCAGGTTGAACGCGTGAACCACCCTGCGCTACCGGGCAGTAAAGGGCATGAATTCTGGAAGCGTGATTTTACCGGCAGCAGCGGCCTGTTCTCTTTTGTGCTTAAAAAACAGCTGAACAATGAAGAGCTGGCAAACTACCTCGATAACTTCTCGCTGTTCAGCATGGCCTACTCCTGGGGGGGATTTGAGTCGCTGATTCTGGCGAATCAGCCGTCCGAGCTCGCCAGCATTCGTCCGGAAGGAAAAATCGATTTCACCGGTACGCTGGTGCGCGTCCATATCGGTTTAGAAAACGTTGACGATCTGATTGCGGATTTAGCGGCAGGATTTTCCCGCATCGTGTAACATGACCTCAGCCCGGTAGCTCAGGCTATCGGGTGGGTTAGCAATGTTTTTGATGCGTCGGTCAGACGCGTCACCGATGTTGAGAACAGTCGGTCCCCGAAGTGATTTACCACCGTCGGCGTAAACCGTTTCCGCGTTGTTGTCAGTAAATCAGGACAGCGTGGCTTCATTTGTTGCGCACGCGATCAAGGTGTTCTTAATCTTTCGGGCGTACAATAAGCGAAAACGCTGTTCCACAGGAATGTTCATGGTCGTTATTCAAGATATTGTCGCCGCGCTTTGGCAGCACGATTTTGCTGCTCTGGCGAATCCGCACGTCGTGGGGGTCGTTTATCTGGTCATGTTTGCCACTCTGTTTCTGGAAAATGGCCTGCTTCCCGCGTCATTCTTACCCGGCGATAGCCTTCTGCTATTGGCGGGCGCGCTCATTGCGAAGGGCGTGATGGGCTACGTCCCTACCATTGCTATTCTGACCGCAGCCGCCAGCCTCGGCTGCTGGCTGAGCTATATTCAGGGTCGTTGGTTGGGTAATACCCGCGTAGTGAAAGGCTGGCTGGCGCAGCTGCCGGATAAATACCACCAGCGCGCAACCTGTATGTTTGACCGTCACGGTCTGCTGGCGCTGTTAGCGGGGCGTTTCCTGGCGTTTGTGCGTACCCTACTGCCAACGATGGCAGGTATCTCCGGCCTGTCGAATCGCCGTTTCCAGGTGTTTAACTGGCTGAGCGCGCTGCTGTGGGTGGGCGTAGTAACCAGCTTAGGCTATGCCATTAGCATGATCCCGTTCGTCAAACGTCATGAAGATCAGGTGATGACCTTCCTGATGATCCTGCCAATCTTCTTGCTGGTTGCCGGGCTTCTGGGCACGGTGATTGTGGTGATTAAGAAGAAGTATTGCGACGCGTAATCGGCAACGTGACACATCATGCCTGATGGCGCTTTGCTTATCAGGCCTACAAACGCATTGTAGCCCGGCCGAGCGCAGCGACGCCGGGAATGGCTCCCGAGTCGCCCTGGGTTACAAATTACATTCCCCGCAGCCTTGCCGCATCCTCTCCCGGCGTCATGCCGAAATAGCGCTTAAACTCCCGGCTAAACTGCGACGCACTTTCGTATCCCACCTGCATCGCTGCAGCGCTGGCCTTCAGCCCGTCGTGCACCATCATCATCCGCGCTTTATGCAAACGGTAGGTTTTCAGATACTGCAACGGCGAGGTGCTGGTCACCGACTTAAAGTTGTGGTGAAACGCCGACAGACTCATATTGGCCTCGGCAGCGAGCTGATCCACGCTAAGCGTTTCGGTGTACTGACTCTCGATACGCTTGAGCACCCGACTAATCTGGCTGAAATGAGTCTGGCGGCTAACCAGCGCCATTAACGCACCGCCTCGCGGCCCGGTCAGCACGTGGTAGAGCATCTCACGGATAATCTGTTTCCCCAGAATGCGGGCGTCCAGCGGGCGCTCCATCACATCCAGCAGGCGTTCCGAGGCGCAGAGAATCTCTTCGGAGAGCGTGGCCGAGTTAATCCCACTTTCCGCCATCGACGACGGATGGAAAAGCGGGTCTTCACCGATATCCATCAGCAGCTCCTGTAGCTGCAGAATATCAACATCCAGGCGCAATCCGGCCAGCGGCGCGTCCTCAGTCGCAAAAGTTTCACATTCAAAGGGTAAAGGTACTGTCAGCAGCAGATATTCGTTGGCATCGTAACGGAAGGTGCGCTCGTTGATATAGCCAATCTTATAGCCGGAAAAGAGAAACACGATGCCCGGGCGATACATTACCGGCGTGCGCCCGCTTGGCTGAGTACCATAGATAAGCTGAATATCCGGCAGCAAGGTTCTCAGGTTTTGTTCGTTATTTTTCAGCTGCTTAATCTTTTCTGTCAGCAGCGCACAGATCTCTTCACGGTTCATCAACAAGGGCTCCAGGTACCTTTTCCAACGCTGTCATTGTGGCTTTGTTTAACGTATTTCTCCAGAGCTATGGAGAAATGGGCAAGACAATCGCAGAAATGTGCATTGAGAGGTACGACGACGAAGACCACAATGATGTCATTCGGCGATGACCCATCACCGCCCTCTTTTTCCACCCACACTATAGGGAACGAGCAATGTTTAATTTTGATCTTCATACCCCAACCCGCATTCTGTTCGGTAAAGGTGCTATCGAAAACCTGCGCGCTCAGATCCCCGCTGACGCTCGCGTACTGATTACTTACGGCGGCGGCAGCGTGAAAAAAACCGGCGTGCTGGACCAGGTGCTGAGTGCACTGCAAGGTCTGGACGTGCTGGAGTTCGGCGGTATTGAGCCAAACCCATCTTATGAAACGCTGATGAACGCGGTGAAAATCGCCCGCGAAGAGAAAGTCACCTTCCTGCTGGCCGTTGGCGGCGGTTCCGTACTGGACGGCACCAAGTTTATCGCTGCCGCCGCACACTACGATACCAGCATCGACCCGTGGGAAATTCTGGAAACCTACGGCAGCAACGTTACCAGCGCAATCCCAATGGGTTCCGTGCTGACGCTGCCAGCGACCGGTTCCGAGTCCAACAAAGGTGCCGTTATCTCCCGCAAAACCACCGGTGACAAACGCGCCTTTATGTCGCCGCACGTTCAGCCGCGGTTTGCGATTCTGGACCCGGTTTACACCTACACCCTGCCGCCGCGTCAGGTTGCTAACGGCGTTGTGGATGCATTCGTTCACACCGTCGAGCAGTACGTCACCTACCCAGTTGATGGCAAAATTCAGGACCGTTTCGCGGAAGGCATTCTGCTGACGCTGGTTGAAGATGGCCCGAAAGCGCTGCAGGAACCGGAAAACTACGCCGTACGTGCCAACATCATGTGGGCAGCCACCCAGGCGCTGAACGGCCTGATTGGTGCTGGCGTGCCGCAGGACTGGGCAACCCATATGCTGGGCCACGAACTGACCGCGATGCATGGTCTGGATCACGCACAGACGCTGGCTATCGTACTGCCTGCCCTGTGGAATGAAAAACGCGATACCAAACGCGCCAAACTGCTGCAATACGCAGAACGCGTATGGAACATCACCGAAGGGTCTGACGATGCGCGCATCGACGCCGCTATCGCAGCCACCCGCAGCTTCTTCGAACAAATGGGCGTGCCAACTCGCCTGTCCGACTACGGTCTGGACGGCAGCTCTATCCCTGCACTGCTGAAAAAACTCGAAGAGCACGGCATGACCAAACTGGGTGAAAATCAGGACATTACCCTGGACGTGAGCCGTCGTATTTACGAAGCAGCACGCTAAGAGCCCTCCTTTTCTTGCTCTAAGGATTTCGAGCTGCAGAAAGGCGTCAAGGCAGCGAATCCCCAGGAGCTTACATCAGTAAGTGACTGGGGTGAGCTGGCGCGGACAACGCATCTGCGGCTTGAAAGACGACGGGCAAGCTTTCGTTTTTGCATATTTCGACCAGACTTAATCTTACAAACCTTATCGGGGCATTGCCCCGATAAGCTCGTAAAAAGGAGAAATGCATGACACATCCAACCGTGATTAAACTGCACGATGGCAATGTAATGCCGCAGCTCGGCCTCGGGGTATGGCAGGCCACGAATGAGGAAGTCGTCACCGCGATTCATAAAGCGCTCGAGGTGGGCTACCGTTCCATTGATACCGCCGCCGCTTACAAAAATGAGTCGGGAGTCGGTAAAGCGATTAAGAGCGCGGGCGTTGCTCGTGAGGATCTGTTCATCACCACCAAGCTGTGGAATGACTCCCATCTCCGCGCGGCAGATGCCCTACAGGAGAGCCTGGAGCACCTGCAGCTGGACTATCTCGACCTGTATCTGATCCACTGGCCGGTTCCCGCCACCGATCACTATATCGATGCGTGGAAAAGCCTGATTGAACTGCAAAAACAGGGGCTGATTAAGAGCATCGGCGTGTGTAACTTCCAGGTGCCTCACCTGCAGCGGCTGATTGATGAAACCGGCGTTGCGCCGGTTATCAACCAGATTGAGCTGCACCCGTTAATGCAGCAGCGTCAGCTGAACGCCTGGAACGCCACGCATAAAATCCAGACCGAGTCCTGGAGCCCGCTGGCACAGGGCGGTGAAGGGGTGTTTGACCAGAAAATTATCCGTGCTCTGGCGGATAAATACGGTAAGACGCCAGCGCAAATCGTCATTCGCTGGCACCTCGACAGCGGCCTGGTGGTGATCCCGAAATCGGTCACACCGTCGCGCATTGCCGAAAACTTTGCCGTCTGGGATTTCCGACTGGATAAAGATGAGCTGAGCGAGATTGCGAAGCTGGATCAGGGTAAGCGTTTAGGCCCGGACCCGGACCAGTTTGGCGGTTAAGCCACCCTGAATGCCGGATGGCGGCTACGCCTTATCCGGCCTACAAACCATCGAGTAGGCCTGATAAGCGAAGCGCCATCAGGCATAAAATACCCGGCATTTGCCGGGTATTTTTTTACTCAACGCGACGCGGGTTTAGGGCGCTTTTTGATGCCGTTTGGCGTCTGACGCTGGTGTGCTACCGGCGTATGCTTGGTCAGTGCCGGGCGTGTATTGCGGTTCTGGCGACGCGCTTCACGCATCTCGTCCAGCGTTGGTGCAGGCACCAGGCAGTCACGACGGCTGCCGATCAGATGTTTTTTACCCATCGTCTCCAGCGCCGTACGGATCAGCGGCCAGTTAGCCGGATCGTGATAGCGCAGCAGCGCCTTGTGCAGACGACGCTGCTTATCGCCTTTCGGGATCACCACGTCTTCACTCTTATAGCCAATTTTACCCAGCGGGTTCTTGCCGGTGTAATACATGGTGGTCGAGTTCGCCAGCGGCGACGGATAGAAGTTCTGCACCTGGTCCAGACGGAAACGGTGCTGCTTCAGCCACAGCGCCAGGTTCACCATATCTTCATCGCGCGTGCCAGGGTGGGCAGAGATAAAGTATGGAATCAGATACTGCTCTTTACCCGCCTGCTTCGAATAGGTGTCGAACAGCTCTTTAAAGCGGTGATAGCTGCCCATCCCCGGCTTCATCATCTTCGACAGCGGCCCTTCTTCAGTGTGCTCCGGCGCAATCTTCAGATAGCCGCCCACGTGGTGGGTTGCCAGCTCTTTGATATAGCGCGGATCTTCCACCGCCAGATCGTAACGTACGCCGGAGGCAATCAGGATCTTCTTGATGCCTTTCAGATCGCGGGCGCGGCGATAGAGGTTAATCGTCGGCGTGTGGTCGGTATCCATATGCGGACAGATTTCCGGGTACACGCAGGAGAGACGACGGCAGGTCTGCTCCGCACGCGGCGACTTACAGCGCAGCATGTACATGTTGGCCGTTGGGCCACCCAGGTCGGAGATAATGCCGGTAAAGCCCGGCACCGTGTCGCGAATGGCTTCGATTTCGTTGATGATCGAGTCTTCGGAACGGCTCTGGATAATACGGCCTTCGTGCTCGGTGATAGAGCAGAAGGAACAGCCGCCAAAGCAGCCGCGCATGATGTTGATAGAGAAACGAATCATCTCATACGCAGGGATACGCGCCTTGCCGTATGACGGGTGCGGGATACGCTGGTACGGCAGCGCAAACACGCTGTCCATCTCTTCAGTGGAGAGCGGGATCGCCGGCGGGTTAATCCAGATATAGCGGTCGCCCTGCTTCTGCATCAGCGCACGGGCGCTGCCAGGGTTGGTTTCATGGTGCAGAATACGGGAAGCGTGGGCATACAGCACCTTGTCGCCTTTGACCTTTTCAAAGGACGGCAGCAAGACGTAGGTTATCTCCCACGGCTTAGGACGCGGCGGCTGTACAGTAACGGCTTTGGCTTCCTGCTTTTTCGGTGCCACCGGTTTGTTGTCGGCACACGGCAAGTCTTCACCGTACGGATGCGGAATCGGGTCGATTTTCCCCGGGGTGTCGATGCGGGTTGAATCAACGCCAGACCAGCCCGGCAGCGCTTCTTTGACGATGATAGCGGTGTTACGTACATCGCGGATCTGCGCAATTGGCTCACCTGCCGCCAGACGGTGCGCCACTTCCACCAGCGGACGCTCGCCGTTACCGAACATCAGCATGTCGGCCTTGGCGTCAATCAGCACCGAACGACGCACGGTATCGGACCAATAGTCATAGTGCGCGGTACGGCGCAGGCTGGCCTCGATGCCGCCGAGGATAACCGGCACATCTTTCCACGCTTCTTTACAGCGCTGGGTATAAACCAGCGTCGCGCGGTCCGGGCGTTTGCCCGCAACGTTGTCCGGCGTATAGGCATCGTCATGGCGCAGCTTGCGGTCTGCGGTATAGCGGTTAATCATCGAGTCCATGTTGCCGGCGGTGACGCCGAAGAACAGGTTCGGTTTGCCCAGGCGCATAAAGTCGTCTTTGCTGTTCCAGTCTGGCTGGGCAATGATCCCTACGCGGAAGCCCTGCGCTTCCAGCATGCGGCCACAAATCGCCATCCCGAAGCTCGGGTGGTCAACGTAGGCGTCGCCGGTGACCAGAATGATGTCGCAGCTATCCCAGCCAAGTTGATCCATCTCTTCACGTGACATTGGCAAAAACGGAGCCGGCCCAAAGCAGGCGGCCCAGTACTGCGGCCAGGAGAAAAGGTCGCGATCCGGTTGGATCAGGGAGATAGCGCTCATATTGCTTCCGAAAAAATTGGCAAAAAAATAGACAAAGGCCGGGGATTATAAGCCCGTTCGCCTTACTAATGAAGTGGGAATTTTTAGCGTGGTGCGGGTCCCGGCGTCGCTGCGCTCGGCCGGGCTACAGTAGGCCTGATAAGCGTAGCGCCATCAGGCAATTCGGTGCTCACTGCCGGATGGCGGCGTAAACGCCTTACCCGGCCTACTACGGCGCCGGGTTCACCAGAATCTGCCCGATAGAACCACGGTCGGCAAGCTCCAGCGTCTGGCTGGAGAACTGGAACGGGAAGTGCGGCCATGACGGCTGTGAGTAATAGACCAGCAGCTCAACCTGACCGTCAATCCAGACCGTATCTTTCCAGCCCCGGTCTTCCGGCAGCGGCGTCGCGCCGTTGACGTTGCGAACCTGGAACATCACCCCTTCAATATGGAACGACTGCGGCGCATCGGCACGAACCGTCCAGCGCTCCCAGGTGCCCTGCTGCGCGGTGATATCAATGCGCTGCGGGTCCCACAGCTGGCCGTTGATACCCGGATCGTCGCCGAGCAGAATGTCGCGACTGCGAATCGGCGTGCCGCTCAGCACTTCCGTTGGCAGAATGCGCATCGGTAAGTTATCGGTCACTAACGGCAGCAGCCCCGTTGGGCGCAGGGTCAGCACCAGCGTGGAAATTAAAATGCTCGACGGTTCGAAGAAGCCGCGAATACGCTCCATGATGCTGGCGGACTCACCGCAGGTAATCGACACTTCGTCTCCGTTCGTCATATCAACCAGCACTTCGCGACGCTCACCCGGCGCCAGCGAGATTTGGGTGGTGGAGACCGGCGCAGGCAGGAAGCCCTGATCGCTGGAAATGACGTGCAGCGCGCGACCATCGCTCATCCGCAGTGAGTAACGGCGAGAGTTAGAGGCGTTCAACAGGCGCAGACGCACCCAACCGCGCGATACTTCAACATAGGGCCCCTGGACACCGTTGACCAGCAGCGTATCGCCAACAAAGCCACCGCTGCCCGGTTCGTCGTATACCGGCGCGCCAAAGTTATCCAGACGCTTATCCTGGATAATGACCGGGAAGTCGTCGACGCCGTAGTGGTTAGGGAATGGTAAGGACTTACTAACCTCATCTTCAACCAGCCACATTCCCGCCAAGCCGTTATAGACCTGCTGGGCCATGTGGTTTGGCGTATTGGCCTGATACCACAGCGTTGACGCGTTCTGGCGAATAGGCAGCACCGGCGCCCAGTCGGCGTTTGGCGTCATCATGCGCGCTGCGCCGCCAATCAGCGGCCCCGGCACCTGCAAACCGCGCACGGTCATAGCAACGTTTTCCGTCAGACGGTTGCTGTAGATGAGTTTGACATCGTCACCCTTCCAGACGCGGATCGTCGGCCCAAGATAGCGGCCGTTAACGCCCCAGACGGAGGCGCGCGTGCCCTGGGTAAACGACCAGTGCGCACGCTGCAGTGTTAAGAATAGCGGTTGTCCACGGCGAGACTCCAGCAGCGGAGGCACCGGCAATGCGGGTTGCTTCCCTGCGGCCTGTGCCCTCAGCGGCACGGTGCCGGCACAAAGCGCAACGCCCGAAGCCTGAATAAACTGACGCCGACTGAGTGACATATAAGCTCCATCAAAACTGACAAATCAAACGCGGGAAATCATTTTCCCAACAGCAATACAGCCGCGACGCGGGCATTCACCCTCGCCGTCAGCAGAAATTACGCTTTACCCGCAGACTCACGCTGGGCCACTTCCTGGTCCAGCTCGTCTATTTTGGCCTTCATCACTTCACGGCAGTGTTTTGCCAGGTCGCGAACCTGATCTTTACCCCAGGCGCTGGTGTCGATGGGCTCCAGCATTTCCACAATCACCAGACCATTATTCCAGCGGTTGAGTTTAATTTTATTGGAGGTATTCGACACACACACCGGGATAATTGGCACTCCGGCAGCGATAGCGGCGTGAAACGCACCGGTTTTAAACGGCAGCAGGCCGCGACCGCGGCTGCGGGTACCTTCCGGGAACATCCAGATGGAAATTCTGCGTTTCTTAAAGGCATCAGCCACTTCGGCAATGGTACTGTGCGCTTTCGCTCGGTTGTTACGGTCGATCAGCAGGTTGCCGGTCAGCCAGTACAGCAGACCAAAGAACGGCACCCACACCAGGCTTTTTTTACCGACCGTCACGGTGGGCGGCTGGACGATATTCGCCGCCGTCACCATATCGTAGTTGTTCTGGTGGTTGGCAATATAAATCGCATTGCCATAGCGCTCCGCGTCAGCCGGTTTGCGGGTTTCAACCTTTAAACCGAACACTGGCGCCATACGGCCAAACATATGGCCAAAGGTGGCGACGTGTTTTGGGTTACGCGGACTGAAAAGGCAATAGATGCAGCCAAAGATGCATACCAGGATGCAATAAATGACGACAATAATGACACGTAAAATAAATAGCATAGCGTCCTCTGAACCCTGACCCACTTAGAATGATACCGATCAGACGGGTGCTGACAGGATATATAGACCGGACAGGGCTTTGTTACTTGCAGACCCCTGCAAAGGGGTATTGTTAATCGCAACGGCTGAATTAACAACGGTTTCACGGTAATTTTTCCCCCGCCTGACGACGGGGGAAGATGATTACTCTTCGCTGTCGCCCGCCGAGGCGCGCTGCGGTGAATCAATCTCAACGCGATCGATTTTTTGCAGGCCGCGCATCAGGGTGCCGCGACGACCGCGTTCACCCGTCACTTTTTGCAGCTCTTCCGGGCGCAGTTTGATCTTACGTTTGCCCACGTGGAAGGTCAGCGTGCTCTGCGGCGGCAGTACGTAAAGGTGCGCCAGGCTATCGGCACCGCTGGCGGCTTCCGCCGCCGGGATGTTGATAATCTTGTTGCCCTTACCTTTCGACAGCTGCGGCAGGTCGCTCAGCGGGAACATCAGCATGCGGCCTGCGGAGGTGATCGCCAGCAGCATGTCGCTCTCGTCTTCAATCACCACCGGTGGCATCACGTGTGCGTTATCCGGCAGTGAAATCAGCGCCTTACCGGCACGGTTACGTGCGACCAGGTCGTTGAAGGTACACAGGAAACCGTAGCCCGCGTCGGAAGCCATCAGCAGCTTGGTATCGTCACCTTCCATCAGCATGTGCTCGACGGTCGCGCCAGGCGGCAGCGTCAGCTTGCCGGTCAGCGGCTCGCCCTGCCCACGGGCGGACGGCAGCGTAATCGGGTCGATGGCGTAGCTGCGGCCGGTGGTGTCGACAAACACCACCGGTTGGTTGCTTTTGCCTTTCACCGACGATTTCCAGCTATCGCCGGACTTATAGTTCAGCCCTTGAGCGTCAATGTCATGGCCTTTCGCGCTACGTACCCAGCCCATCTGCGACAGCACGATGGTCACCGGTTCGGACGGCAGCATGTCATGGTCGCTCATCGCTTTCGCTTCTTCGCGCTCGCGCAGCGGAGAACGACGATCGTCGCCAAAGGCTTCGGCATCGGCCTGCAGCTCTTTCTTCAGCAGGTTGCTCATCTTGCGTTCGGACGCCAGGATCGCCTGCAGATGATCGCGCTCTTTGGCTAAATCATCCTGCTCGCCGCGGATCTTCATCTCTTCGAGCTTCGCCAGGTGGCGCAATTTCAGCTCGAGGATCGCTTCCGCCTGAGTTTCGCTGATGCCAAAGCGTGACATCAGCGCCGGCTTCGGCTCATCTTCGTGACGGATTATCTCGATCACTTCATCGATGTTGAGGAACGCCACCAGCAAACCTTCGAGGATATGCAGGCGTTTGAGCACTTTCTCGAGGCGGTAGTTCAGGCGACGACGGACGGTGTCGCGGCGGAACGCCAGCCATTCGGTGAGGATCTCCAGCAGGTTTTTCACCGCCGGACGACCATCCAGCCCGATCATGTTCAGGTTGATGCGGTAGCTCTTTTCCAGATCGGTAGTGGCGAACAGGTGGTTCATCACCTGATCCATGTCTACGCGGTTGGAACGTGGCACGATAACCAGACGGGTCGGATTTTCGTGGTCAGATTCGTCGCGCAGGTCATCGACCATCGGCAGCTTTTTGTTACGCATCTGGGCCGCGATCTGTTCCAGCACTTTGGCACCGGAAACCTGATGCGGCAGCGCGGTAATCACTACCGCACCGTCTTCTTTATTCCACACCGCACGCATACGCACGGAGCCACGGCCATTCTGGTAAATTTTGCGGATTTCCGCACGCGAGGTGATGATTTCCGCCTCGGTTGGGTAGTCCGGGCCCTGAACGATATCCAGCACCTCGTCGAGCGTGGTCTGCGGTTTTTCAATCAGGGTAATCGCGGCTTTTGCCACTTCGCGCAGGTTGTGCGGCGGAATGTCCGTCGCCATACCGACAGCGATGCCGGTGGTGCCGTTCAGCAGGATGTTAGGCAGGCGCGCAGGCAGCATTTTCGGCTCCTGCATGGTGCCGTCAAAGTTCGGCACCCAATCAGCCGTGCCCTGCCCCAGCTCGCTTAACAGCAGCTCGGAATATTTCGACAGGCGGGATTCGGTATAACGCATCGCCGCGAACGATTTCGGATCGTCCGGTGCCCCCCAGTTCCCCTGGCCATCGACCAGCGGGTAACGGTAAGAGAACGGCTGCGCCATCAGCACCATCGCTTCGTAACAGGCGCTATCGCCATGCGGATGGTACTTACCCAGTACGTCACCGACGGTACGGGCGGATTTTTTAAATTTTGCGGTGGCGTTCAACCCCAGTTCCGACATTGCGTAAACAATGCGGCGCTGCACCGGTTTCAGGCCATCGCCAATAAACGGCAACGCACGATCCATGATGACGTACATGGAGTAGTTTAAGTAGGCGTTTTCCGTAAATTCATGTAGCGCAAGGCGCTCTGCCATATCGCTCATTAACAGTGGATCCTCAATCTGCATGCTGACCGTTCGGACGGCAATATTGCCGCAGATAATACCCTATCTCACGGTCTGAGTCACAAACCGTGAGATAGGTTGGGAGCCGGTTAACGAAGCGGTAAATAAATATCCGTCAGCAACGCATGTTCCGGCACCTCATGGACAAAGTTGAGGTACTGGAAAAAGACCGGGAAGTCGCGCGGCGTCTCGCCGCTGCCCGGCAGCCACTCGCGGAACAGAGACCAGACGCTATCAGACAGCGAATCCAGCGAGCCCTGATGACGCAAGACCGCGCAGCGCCCGCCGGGAATCTCAGCGTTGACTACGCCAAACGCGTTCTCCGGTATCGGTTCAGACACGCTGCCGCAGATATCAAAGCGGAACTGCTCCGGCGGCGTGGTCTGCGGGTCGTGCCAGGCAATGCCGTAGGTCTGGCTGTTCGCCACCGGCGAAAGCCCGGTGCTGCGCCGCCATTCAATAAAGGTTGCCGCGCTGTCGTTCACCCGGTCCGGATGCCCTTGATGGGTCAACATGGCGACGTTGGTTTGCGGAAATTCAACGATTTTCACGTCCATTACGTGCTGCTCCTGTAAAGCCAGTTTAGGAACGCGCTGGTGCCAGGCCGCCCAGTCCGGGGTTTGTCGGAACTGGCGTGGGCTTTGGCCAAACGCGGTTTTAAAGGCTCGAGTGAACGACTCCGGGTTCTGAAACCCGGCATCCAGCGCAATATCGATAACCTTATCCTGCGGGTTAAACGCCAGCCGCCACGAGGCGCGACGCAGGCGTAACCACTGGATATAGCGATACAGCGGCAGGCCGCTCCAGGCGGTAAATTGCCGATGGAAATGAAATGGCGAACTGTGCGCCATCCGGCTTAACGCCTCAAGCGAGAGAGGCTCATCCAGATGACGCTCAATGTGGTCGCAAACGCGCCGCAGGCGTTCGGAATAAGCCGCGCTTAATAAGTCACTCATCACTGCCTCCTTGCGGGACATTCTGCCCACCTGGCCGCAGTGAATCCTGACCGATCTTGCGCAGTCTTAGAGGATTATGGATTCACTTTGCGGATCTGCTTCACGTCGATTTCAACGGAGTTCCAGTCTTTATCCACTTCGCCCTGGATTTCAACGACATCCTGCGGGGTGATGGTCTGGCCGTTCCAGCGCTTGTGATCAATATCCACATTTACGGTGCCGCTGGCATCTTTAAAAATATACAGATCGTCGGATACGCGCTCAATGATGTTGCCACGCAGCGTTACCCAAGTGTCATCACGCATGGTTTTGGCGTTCGCCGCAGTGGTCACGGTGCCGTTAGGGCCAACGAAGCCGCCGGTCTGCGTCGTCGTGGTGCTGGACGGGCCGGAAAATCCACCCTGAGTGGCGGCAAATGCCGGTGCAGAAGCCAGGGCCAGGATAGCGGCGATAGCAGCAAGTTTCTTCATGATTTGTTCTCCCTTTTGTGGTGTATGAGCACTATTACACCCGCCATTTCTTAACAACTTCTTAAGGCAAAAAAAGATTTATTATTGCTGTACATAGGCAGTCCAGGCGCGCTTTACTTGGTAGACAGAGCAGCAGGCAAGGAGCAGCAGATGCGCATTTTATTAGTGGAAGATGACAAGCTTATCGGCGACGGCATCAAAACCGGGCTCGGCAAAATGGGCTTCAGCATTGACTGGTTTACCCGCGGTGAAGAGGGCAAAATCGCGCTTTATAGCGCCCCCTACGACGCGGTTATCCTTGACCTGACGCTGCCCGGCATCGACGGGCTGGACATTCTGCGCGAGTGGCGCGAAAAATCCCGCCGCGAGCCGGTGCTTATCCTGACCGCTCGCGATGCGCTGAGTCAGCGCGTCGAAGGGCTGCGCTTAGGTGCTGACGACTATCTCTGTAAACCCTTCGCGCTGATTGAAGTCGCCGCCCGGCTGGAGGCGCTGATTCGCCGCGCCCACGGCCAGCCGAGCAGCGTGCTGCGCCACGGCGACGTGGAGCTGGATCCGACTCGCCTGACCGCCAGCTTTAACAACGAGCCGCTCATACTGAAGCCGAAAGAGTTTGCCCTGCTGGAACTGTTGCTGCGCAACGCCGGGCGGGTGCTGCCGCGCAAGCTGATTGAAGAGAAGCTCTACAGCTGGGATGAAGAGGTCACCAGCAACGCCATTGAAGTACACGTCCACCATCTGCGCCGCAAGCTCGGCAGCCACTTTATCCGTACCGTCCACGGTATCGGCTACACGTTGGGTGACCAATGAACCTGTTTCGCCGCCTGAGCCTGCGCGTTCGCCTGACGCTGCTGTTTATGCTGCTCTCCGCCGTGGCCTGGTGTTTTGCCAGCGTCATCGCCTGGAAGCAGACCACCGACAAGCTGGATAAGCTGTTCGATACCCAGCAAATGCTGTTTGCCAAACGCATCAGCGCGATGGATTTTGCCGATCTGCCCACTTCGCGCCAGTGGATTCGCGCGCCGAAGAAGGTCAAACACGGGCATCTTGATGATGACGCGCTGGCGTTCGCCATCTACACCGTCGACGGCAAGATGGTGCTGCACGACGGTGAGAACGGGCCGTACATCCCCTATAACTATCGCCGCGAGGGTTTTGACGATGGTCCGCTGAGCAACGATGACGACAGCTGGCGCTTTTTGTGGCTGACCACCGCCGATAAAAAATACCGCATCGTGGTCGGCCAGGAGTGGGATTACCGCCAGGAGATGGCGCTGGATATCATCACCAGCCAGCTGACGCCGTGGCTGATTGCCCTGCCGGTGACCTTTTTGCTGCTGATTCTGTTGATTAGCCGTGAGCTGGCGCCGCTGAAAAAATTAACCCGCACCCTGCGCCAGCGCCACCCGGACTCCGGTGAGCCGCTGGATACGCACGGCGTGCCAAACGAAGTACGTCCGATGCTGGATGCGCTCAACCTGCTGTTCCGCCGCATCCACGATATGCTGGTCCGCGAGCGCCGCTTCACCTCCGATGCCGCCCATGAGCTGCGCAGCCCGCTCACCGCACTGCGGGTGCAGGCCGAAGTGGCGCAGCTGTCGCAGGACGACCCGGAAAGCCAGCAAAAGGCGCTAATGCAGCTGCATGCCGGTATCGACCGCGCCACACGCCTGGTTGAGCAACTGCTGACCCTTTCCCGCCTCGATTCGCTGGAACAACTGGCGGACGTGCAGTCGGTGAATCTCGGCGATCTGCTGCAATCTTCAGTGATGGACATCTACCACACCGCGCAAAAAGCTGGCATCGAGATTCGCCTGCACCTGAACGCGCAGCAGGTTACCCGCACCGCCCAGCCGCTGCTGATGAGCCTGCTGGCGCGTAATCTGCTGGATAACGCCGTACGCTACAGCCCCGCGGGCAGCGTGGTGGACGTAACGCTCGACAGCCACGGTTTCAGCGTCCGCGATAACGGGCCGGGCATCAGCCCGGAAGCGCTGGCGCGCATCGGCGAACGTTTCTATCGCCCGCCGGGGCAGGATGAAACCGGCAGCGGTCTTGGGTTGTCGATTGTGCAGCGCATTGCCACGCTGCATGGCATGACGGCGACGTTTGCTAACGCCCCCGACGGCGGCTTTGAAGTGACCATTCGTGGGTAGTTTATTATTGCTAATTCAGCAAAAGACTTTGCACATTTTGCACATTTAATCGTTACAGCAAGGCGAGTATCATACCCCTCAAAAGCCAACTTTTGAGGATTTATAATGAGCAACATTCTGATTGTTAACGGCGCGAAAAAATTCGGCCATTCTAACGGCCAGCTGAACGACACCCTGACTGAAGTCGCGGAGACCTACCTGCGCGACCTCGGGCATGATGTTAAAGTGGTTCGCGCGGACGGCGACTATGACGTCAAAGCCGAAGTACAAAACTTCCTGTGGGCCGACACCGTTATCTGGCAGATGCCAGGCTGGTGGATGGGCGCGCCGTGGACCGTGAAAAAATATATCGATGACGTGTTCACCGAAGGTCACGGTTCTCTGTACGCCAGCGATGGCCGTACCCGCTCCGACGCCAGTAAAAAATATGGTTCCGGCGGCCTGATTCAGGGCAAAACCTACATGCTGTCCCTGACCTGGAACGCGCCAATGGAAGCCTTTACCGATAAAGATCAGTTCTTCCACGGTGTGGGCGTTGATGGCGTTTATCTGCCGTTCCACAAAGCCAACCAGTTCCTGGGAATGGAAGCGCTGCCGACCTTTATCACCAACGACGTGATTAAAATGCCTGACGTTCCACGTTATGTTGCAGAATACCGCGAGCATCTTGGGAAGATTTTTGCTTAACTGTTAGCCTGGAATTAGAAGGAGTTAATCATGTTGACCATTATTGCTGAAATCCGTACTCGTCCAGGACAACATCACCGTCAGGCGGTGCTGGATCAGTTCACCAAAATTATCCCAACCGTGCTGAAAGAAGACGGCTGCCACGGCTACGCGCCGATGGTTGATCACGCCGCAAACGTGAGCTTCCAGACCACCGCACCGGACTCTATCGTGATGGTTGAAGTGTGGGAAAGCGTGGCGCACCTTGAAGCGCACCTGCAGACGCCACACATGAAAGCCTGGAGCGAAGCGGTGAAAGCCGACGTGCTCGATACGACCATTCGTATTCTGGAATCGGGCGTTTAAATTTCGTTGCCGTGATGTGCCGGGTGGCGCTACGCTTACCCGGCCTACAAAACCAACGTAGTTAAATGTAGGCCCGGTAAGCACAGCGCCACCGGGCAATATCGATTACCAGTACAGCTTCCAGCTCTGCGTCATGCGCACCAGCGCTTCCACATAGAAATAATCCCCCCAGCTACAGCACTCATCCACGCCTTTATCGCTGGCGAAGTGATACACCGAATGCTTCAGCACGCCAGTGCCCGGCTCGTCCACGCCCATCAGATAGTGCTTCGACAGCGACGACATCATCCCCATCGCCCACTGCTGATAGCGCTCGCGGTCCGGATCGGTGGTCGGCAGATGTTTAACCAGCTCCAGCAGGCCACATACCGCAATCGCCGCCGAAGATGAATCACGCAGCGCGTCGGTGCCCACCAGCGCCAGATCCCAATGACAGACGTAGTCTTCCGGCAGGCGGTTGAGGAAGTAGTTCGCCAACTTTTTCGACAAGCTGATCAGCTCTCTGTCGCCGGTATACAGGAAGCTCAGCATAAAGCCATAAATGCCCCACGCCTGCCCGCGCGACCAACAGGAGTCATCGGCATAGCCCTGCTGGGTTTTACCAAAGCGCGGCGCGCCGGTCTGCACGTCCATATAATAGGTGTGGTAGGTCGAGGCGTCTTCACGCACCAGATACTTCGCCGACTGGCGCACGTGGGCGCGCGCGGCATCCGCAAATCGCGGATCGCCGGTCTGTTCCGTCGCCCAGTAGAGCAGCGGCAGATTCATGGTGCAGTCGATAATCATGCGCCCCGCCTGCTCCGGGTCGGTGAGCACGCCCCAGGCCTGAATAATTTCCGCTTTACGATGGAAGCGCTCCAGCAGGGCTTCTGCCGCCTGCAAAGAGAAGCCGCGCGCATCACGATTACCGGTCAAACGCCAGGCCGACACGCAGGAAAGCGTGTACAGGAAGCCCAGGTCATGCGTGTTGGTGTCGCAGCGACCGGCAATACGCAGGCCGAACGAGCGCACGTGTTTTTCCGCCAACGCCCGGTATTTCTCCTCGCCGGTCATCTCCCAGGCCAGCCACAGCTGCCCGGTCCAGAAGCTGGTCGTCCATTCGACGTTTTCGGTCAGCGGATAGTAGCCGTCCACGCAGGCTTCGCCCGGGAATTTATCACCGAAATCCGTTAAATGACGGCTAATCAGCTTAAGGACATGGCTACGCGCCGAGCACAGCTCATCGTTAAACGTCTGAAGATTAACGGGAGCCCCCGGAAATTCGCGCAGGGTTTCCTCAACGATAGGGTTTAACATATTCGGTTCCTTCATTCAGTAAGGCTTATTTAGAAATACCATTTTCAGCAACATCAAGTGCAGGCTGGCGATGATTCTGACGTTTACAGGCGGATAACGTGAATGCCGAAATCAGCGTAAAGAACAGCGCAATTCCGCCCATGATGATATAGGTCTTTTCAAATCCAATGCGGTCGTATAATAAACCTGCTGGCGAAGAGACCACGACGTTACCGATATACAACATGGCCTGGTAACCTAATAAATACATGGTGGCATTGACGCGTTTATCGAAATGCTCAGCAATATATTTAAATACCGAAACCAGCAGCAGACAAATTTCCAGGCCGTACAGCGGTTTAATCACGGAAATCAGCAGATGCGACTCGCACAGGCCGGAAATCACCAGTCGCGCACCTACCAGCACACCCACAATAATCAGGCCGCGCTTCGCGCCGATATAGTTCACGAACATCGGCATAAAGATATACATCACGAACTCGGTGCCGGACTGCACGGTACCCAGCAGGCCAAAGAGGGTGTTGCCTTCGTGCACATCGCTAAAGAAGGTCACGAAGTAGCGCGAGAACTGCTGTTCAGCGACAAACATCATCCATGCCACGCCGGCTACATACAGGCAGAATGCCCAGAATTTGCTGCTTTTCAGCAGGTCAAACACGTCTTTCAGGACAATCTTATCCTTCGAGATAACCGCGCTGGCGTTGCTGGTTGCAGTATCTACTTTCAGACTGATGAGCACCGCCAGCATGACCAGCGATGCCACGCTGCCAAGAATAAAGTTATAGGCCGGAGAGATATTAAACAGCAGGCCGGAGAACGACGATGCCACCGCCCAACCGAGCGAGCCCCACATACGAATCTGACCAAACTCCATGCTGTTCAGGCGGCTGTAGCGATCGGCATAGGATTCACAGGCCGCCACGCCGGCATACCACGCGAAACTGAGATAAATGGCACCGACGATAATCCCCACGGTGGTGTAGGAGAGCAGCAGCGGTTGGTAAACATAAATAAAAAACGGCGCCATCAGGGCGGACATCACCACCACAAAATAGAGCAAATATTTACTCATACCAATTTTATCGAGAATATAACCGTAAATAGGCTTGAGAATAACGGAGAATATACCGTTGACGGCAAAAACGGTACCAATCACCGCGCCGCTGAGTTCTGCTTTTTGCCCAAGCCAAATAGCAAATAAACCAATACTGGCTGACCAGGTAAAAAAGTACAAAAATATAAACGAGCTTATTTTGTAATATTCCAGTCTGTTTGTAGACGATATTTTTTCCATACGGTCCTCGACAAAACGATGTAGGGGTACAGACTCTGCATCATAATGATGCAGAGTCTGTCAGGAGGTATTCCGGTTTATTGTTGTATCCGGATAGTTAAAAATTCAGCGTTGTTATTTTCCCGCTGACGTTATCCGTCACATTCAGCGTATTATTTTCAATGTGTAGCGTGGGTAATGCTGGCAACGTTGCGTTGTGGTTACCGCTTGCCACTACCGCGCAGCACAGCCAGTGTTCGCCAGGCGCTATCTCACCCGTTAGCGTCGGAATTGCCGCGCACTCAGCGAACATCACGCTGCTGTTCGGCGGGGTAATCACACTGTCGGCAAGACGTACGGCGTGAGGCGAGAGATCCGCCACCGCGCTCATCCCGTTGGCAGCACTCACCCGGCTCTGGCGCACGGTCAGCTGCGCATCGGCTTTCATCACCGCAAAGCCGCCCTCCACCGTCTGCAAGCGACGCGCCGTATTCACCCGGTGCACACGCACGTGCCAGTCGCCGCATGGGATAAGCCAGGTATCAACCTGCACGTCGTGCCACGGCAGCCAGCGCGAGTAGATAGCGCCATCCAGCATCTCAACGCTCTCGCATTCACGGCGGCCGCGCCAGTAGTTGTCGTTATCTGACAGCAGCAGCATGGAGTCACAGGCCGCGTGCTTAATGCCGTAGCGCCCCCGCTCGATGGTGAAGCCAAAACGCGTGGAGTAGGCAAATTTGGTGTACTTGGCCTCGGTGTTAACGTAATTGTTCAGCTCGAGCTGGCCGGAGGTGAGCATCACCACGTGCTGCGAGTGTTCGCTGTGCTGCAAAATTTGCTGAGCGGGCACAATCGCATGTACCGGTGCCAGGCTTGGCAGCGGCAGTTCCTCCGCCTGCCAGAAGGCGTGCGTCTCCGGCAACGCCATGATCAGGAACACCTTTAGCGCCCAGTACGGCGAACCCGGCGAGTTGTAGTCTTCGCACATCGCGAGGTTCGGATAGGCGAAGCCCAGCGTCAGGATACCGTCACGATCGAAAATTGGCTGATCCAGCCACCAGCGCAGGTGGCGCAGGATAATGCCTTTCACTACGCCCGGTGAAAATACATCCAGCCCGGCGAAGGCCACGCCGCTCCAGAACGCCACCATCGCAAAGCGGTAGGTCAGGCTACGGCCAAACGGTACCGATGCCCCGTCGGCGGCGGAAAGGTAGATAAAGTCTTTGGCAAACAGGCAGGCACGTTCACGCAGCGTCGCGGCGCGCGTTGGGTCGTCGTCCGCGTTCAGCGTGGCGTAAATCAGGCCGTAAAAGTGGAACGCCATCGAGATGTAGTAATCTTTAGGGCGGCCAGGGCCATCGGAGTACCAGCCGCCGCCAAGATAGTAGGCTTCCATCATCGTGAAGCGACGGTCGATAGCGGCCTGGTCATACGGCAGCCCAGCGCGCTTAAAGCCCAGCTGTACGATAATCGCAAAGTAGTTCCAGTTGCTGTCCGGCATCTGGGCATCGGTGATTTGATTCAGCCAGCGATGCAGGTTTTCCCGTTCACTGGCGCTAAAGTAGCTGGTCAGCTTGTCCTGCAGCAACGCGAGACCAAGACCGTAGGCCGCCATCTCAACCAGACGCTGATCGTATGGCCCGGTTTCGCCCCAATAGGATGGGCTTTGCGGGTCAGTACCCAGCTTAATTGCGGTGAGATATTTGTCGCTAAACGGTACCGCTTCCCCACCTGCCAGTAACGGGAACAGGCCCCAAAGCGCTCTCGATAAGCCCTCCATTTCCGCAATATCCGTACCGTAGTGCGCGCAGGTTTTACCCAGCGAGAACTGCGCGACGTTTTCGGGAAACTGTTTATCGAGAGCGCTCAGCATCGCCGTGAGCGTCTGCGCTACATCCTGTCGTGATGACAATATTTTTGATATTTCCGCCACTGTCCTGACCCCTGATTTACCCATCCTCGAAAGTGGCTAAAGCATAGAGAATCGGGGTAGCTGAGAAATGTTAACCCGGTCACAACTGATACCATTCGATGAACCGCCGCTTGATAAAATTTAAAACAGTGGTTTAGTAGTAAGATTAACCCGGTAAAAATTTAAATTTATTGCACATGACTTCGTCCTGGAACGCCGAACATCTGGAGCTGATCACCCTGAATGACGCCGTGGCGTCGTTCAGCCGTCTTTTTGCCAATACCGTGCGCTATCAGCACTGGCACCAGTGTCTGGAAATTCTCTATGTCGAAGAGGGTTTTGGCGTAGTGATCGTCGATAATCGCCAGTACACCATGCGCCCCGGCAGGCTCTTTTTCTTCCCACCGTTCACGCTGCATAAAATCATGGTCGATGAGAAAGCGCAGGATAGTTATCGGCGGACGATTATCCATGTAGACCAGCACGCCATCGCGACGCTGCTGCGCCATTTCCCGGAAAATCATCAGCGCTTACAGACACTTTCAGCCCGCGGACGCCCAGCGTTCGTGGCGGATTTAGCCGACCAGCACGCGCATATTGACCACCTGTTCAGCCTGTATGCCCGCATGTCCAACGCCTCCGGCCTCAGCACCGAACAGATCACCTGCATGCTGATGACGCTGTTCAATATGCTGCCGCCCACCCAGGAAAAGATGCCGGAAGCCGGGTGCGGTATCGCCAGCTCAGTCATGTTCTGGATTGAAGAGAACTATCGGCAGAAATTCAGCCTCGACGCGCTGGCGCAGGAATTGGGGAAGTCACGCAGCTATCTGTCGCGCCGCTTTCACGCCGAGACGGGCGAGAATATTCACGATTATCTCAATACTCTTCGGCTGCGACGCGCCTGTGAGCTGCTGCTGCACAGCGCGCTGCCGGTGAGTGATATTGCCGCGCAGGTCGGGTTTTCTGAGGTGACTTACTTTATTAGCTCATTTAAAAAGGGGATCGGTGAGACCCCCTTGCAGTATCGAAAAAATCACGTTTCCCAGGCCTAGTGGAAACGCCCCGGCAGCCACAATGACAACATCGGAATATAAGTGATAGCAACCAGCACCAGGAACAGCACGCAGTAGAATGGAATCATGGCCTTCACCACCGTCTCAATTTTCTGCCCGCTCACGGCGCTCGCCACAAACAAGACAGAACCCACCGGCGGCGTGATAAGGCCAATCCCCAGGTTCATCATCATGATGATGCCGAAGTGTACCGGGTCGATGCCAAGCTCAACCACCACCGGCAGCAGAATCGGCGTCAGGATCAGAATCAGCGGCGCCATGTCCATCAGACAGCCCAACAGCAGCAGCATAATGTTGATAATCAACAAGATGACGTACTTGTTATCCGACAATGACAGCAGCGCGGCGGAGATCTCCTGCGGCAGGCCCACCAGCGTCATCACCGAGCCAAACGCGGCGGCGAAGGCAATCAGCACCATCACCATGGTGACGGTTTTGATGGTGCGGTGAATCAGCTTCGGGAAGTCCTTAAGCTTGTATTCGCGATAGACAAAGAAGGTGACAAACATCGCCCACACGCAGGCAATTGCCCCGGACTCCGTTGGCGTGAAGAAGCCGGAGAGAATACCGCCGGAGATGATCACAATGGTAATCAGCCCCCAGATGGCATCTGAGGCAATCTTTATCTTGCGCTTAAGTTCGACGCGTTCCTCTTTCGGGTAGTTGTTTTTACGCGCGGCAATCAGACACATGACGATAAGCGTCAGGCACAGCACCAGCGTCGGGATGATCCCGGCGAGGAACATCGCCGGAATAGTGACCGCCGCGGTATTCGCCACGATGGCAAACAGCACCGAGTTATGGCTCGGCGGCACGAGGATCGCCTGCACCGAGGCGCTGGCGGTCAGTACCGCACCGAATGAGCGCGGGTAGCCTTTGCGCTCCATTTCCGGGATCAGCACCGATCCGATCGACGCGGTATCCGCCACCGACGATCCGGAAATCGCACCAAACAGCGTCGAAGCGAGGATGTTCACCAGCGACAGGCCGCCACGGATCCAGCCAACAAACAGCCCGGCGAAATCCACCAGCCGTCGCGCCATCCCCCCTTCCGCCATAATCGCCCCGGCAAAAACGAAGAACGGAATGGTCAGCAGGTTAACGTTATCGGTACTGTGGAAAATGGTGATAATAAGCCCGTCGAGGGAGAAATCAGCGAAGGCGGTGACCACCACGGCGGTCAGGCCGACAGCATAGGCCACTGGCATACCAATCGCCATCAGCGTCACGAAGGTGACGACAAAAATAATCAGCGTTAAGTCCATTGCGTTCGCTCCTTAGTGGCCGACTTTCGGCGAGCCAAACTGCACCAGTTCACGGTGCGTTTGCGGACCGCACAGCATTTTTTCAACCACGAACAGCAGCGTAAAGAACGATCCCAGCGGAATCGGCAGATGGGTGATCCCTGAGGTCAGGAACGGCAGTGACGGCACCACGTCCTCCCAGGCATCCATACAGCCGATGATCCCCCAGTGAATGATAAACAGGCAGGTGGCAAGCATCGCCAGATCGACAAACACCGCCAGCCCTTTCTTCATCGATGGGTTGATATGATCGACCAGCATGGTGATCGCAATATGGCTACCTGCACGATAGGCCGCCGCCGCTCCCACAAAGGAGAAGGTGATCATACAGATCTGCGACAGCGGCTCCGGCCAACTGGTTGAAGCGTGCGGCAGAAAGTCCAGCCAGGCGGGAAGATCTGGGCGGAAACGGGCGTAAATCCCTACCAGATAGATAAACGTCATAAATAACAGGCTGATCCCTGACAGCCAGATACAGATCCGATACACAGCATCCATCGCCAGGACATAGTAATTTTTCATTGTTATCCCCAGATCAAAACGGGCAGACCAGCCCACGCTGGCCCGCCGCTAAGTGGATTATTTGGTGTCCTGAATTTGCTGCATTAAGTCGCTGAACTGCTTACCGTATTTCTCACGAACCGGTGCAGTGGCGTCGACAAACGGCTTTTTGTCGACCGGAAGGAATTTCACGCCCTGGCTTTGCAGGCGCTGTTTGGATTTCTCCACGTAATCAGCCCACAGCACGCGCTCTTCAGCCTGCGCTTCTTTCGCCAGCTTCATGATCAGCGCCTGATCGTCCGCCGAGAGCTTGCTCCATTTACGCTTCGAGAAGGCGAGCACTTCCGGGATCATAAAGTGTTCGGTGAGATCGAAATATTTGGTCCCGGCCACCACGTAGTTTTCGGTGTCAAAGGTCGGTTCGTTGTTTTCCGCCGCGTCGATCACCCCGGTTTGCAGGCTGGCAAAGACATCGCCTACCGGCAGGACGATCGGGTTCGCCCCCAGCGCTTTAAAGGTATCGAGTCCGATCGGGTTGTTTTGCAGACGGATCTTCACCCCTTTCAGATCGTCGAGGCTGGTGATCGGTTTTTTGGTGATCAGGCTACGCGAGCCCGCGTCCATCCAGCCAAGGAAGACCAGGCCGAGGTTGCTGTCGGAGATCTCTTTGGCCAGCGTGTTACCAATATCGCCATCCAGCACCTTGTGCTGATGGTCAGTATCGCGGAACACAAACGGCATGTTGAAGACGCTTACCTGAGGAAGGATACCGCCGACCGGGGCCATCGAAACACGCAGGATATCAATGGCGCCCGCACGGGTTTTCTCGAGCGTGGTGCTCTCATCGCCCATCTGCCCACTTGGGAACATACGAATGGACAGTCGCCCGTCGGTTTGTTGGCTGAGCTTTTCACCCATGTGAATCACCGCCGCCGTGGTCGGATAGTCAGCCGGGTGTACATCTGAAGCGATGAACACCGTTTTTGCCATCGCCGCCGCAGACCCCATCAGTAACGAGAAAGATAAAACGCTTACTGCCAGTTTTCTTCTTAACATAGACGATTCTCTTTTGATTAAAGATAAAATTCACCATGCGAATCAATTGCCAGCACAGATTGACGTCCATGTTCAGAAGTATGTTTTATATCCAGCGCAAGAATATGGTAGAAGTCATACAACTAAACTGTGACCTGTCATACCAAATTTTAAAATGGCATTTCAGAAAGCGTAGAAATTAGAATTGAATCGATTAATTAAGCGGCGGTTGTGGCAATAAAAAAGGAGACGCAAGCGTCTCCTTTTAAATCGTCGCCCGGCTTCACTGCGTGGCGCCGGGGGGTTTTTAAGCCGGGTAAGCGAAGCGCCACCTGGCAAGGTTTTAGGCTTCCAGCTCCGCCATATCACCTTTCTCCTGCAGCCAGTTACGGCGATCTTCCGAACGCTTCTTGGCCAGCAGCATATCCATGGTGGCATCGGTTTGCTGTTCATCTTCATCGGTGATGTACAGCTGCACCAGGCGGCGAGTGTTCGGATCGAGCGTGGTTTCGCGCAGCTGCATTGGGTTCATTTCACCCAGACCTTTAAAGCGCTGTACGTTCGGCTTGCCTTTTTTACGCTTCAGCTGCTCCAGCACGCCCGCTTTTTCCTCTTCGGTCAGAGCATAGTAAACCTCTTTGCCCAGATCGATGCGGTACAGCGGCGGCAGCGCCACATAGACGTGACCTTCTTTCACCAGCGCACGGAAGTGCTTCACAAACAGCGCGCAGAGCAGCGTTGCGATGTGCAGACCATCGGAGTCAGCATCGGCGAGGATACAGATCTTGCCGTAGCGCAGCTGGCTAAGATCCGAACTGTCCGGATCGATACCGATCGCCACGGAAATATCGTGCACTTCCTGCGAGGCCAGCACTTCATCAGAAGAGACTTCCCAGGTGTTGAGGATCTTACCTTTGAGCGGCATGATCGCCTGGAATTCACGATCGCGCGCCTGCTTGGCAGAACCGCCTGCGGAGTCACCTTCGACGAGAAACAGTTCGGTGCGGGCGAGATCCTGCGCGGTGCAGTCGGCCAGTTTACCCGGCAGCGCCGGGCCGCTGGTGAGCTTTTTACGCACCACTTTTTTCGCCGCACGCAGACGACGCTGGGCGCTGGAAATCGCCATTTCAGCCAGCAGCTCGGCGGCCTGGACGTTCTGGTTCAGCCACAGGCTGAAAGCATCTTTCACCACGCCAGAGACAAACGCCGCGCACTGACGGGAAGAGAGACGCTCTTTCGTCTGCCCGGCGAACTGCGGATCCTGCATCTTCACCGACAGCACGTAGGCGCAGCGGTCCCAGATATCTTCTGCCGACAGCTTCACGCCGCGTGGCAGAATGTTGCGGTATTCACAGAACTCGCGCATTGCGTCGAGCAGACCCTGACGCAGACCGTTGACGTGCGTCCCGCCCTGCATGGTCGGGATCAGGTTGACGTAGCTTTCGGTCAGCAGCTCGCCGCCTTCCGGCAGCCACAGCAGCGCCCAGTCCACCGCTTCGGTTTCGCCGGAGAAGTTACCGACAAACGGTTTTTCCGGCAGCAGCGGCAGGCCGTTCACGGCTTCGCAAAGATAGTCGTTCAGACCGTCGGCGTAGCACCAGGTCTGTTCGGTGTCGTTCACTTTGTCTTTAAAGACGATTTCAACGCCGGGGCAGAGTACCGCTTTTGCTTTCAGCAGGTGGCTTAAGCGGGAAACGGAAAAACGCGGGCTGTCGAAGAAGCTTTCGTCCGGCCAGAAGTGGACGCTGGTCCCGGTATTGCGTTTGCCGCAGGTACCGGTGACGTGCAGATCTTCCACCTTGTCGCCATTTTCAAACGCGATGGTGTAGACCTGACCATCGCGGCGAACGTTGACCTCAACGCGCTTCGACAGGGCGTTAACTACCGAGATCCCCACGCCGTGCAGGCCGCCGGAGAACTGATAGTTTTTGTTGGAGAACTTACCGCCCGCGTGCAGGCGACAAAGGATCAGCTCAACGGCCGGTACACCCTCTTCCGGGTGGATATCGACAGGCATGCCGCGACCATCGTCGATCACTTCCAGTGATTGATCGGCATGAAGAATAACCTCAACACGCTTCGCGTGTCCGGCAAGCGCTTCATCCACACTGTTATCAATCACTTCCTGACCAAGGTGGTTCGGACGTGTGGTATCTGTGTACATCCCCGGGCGGCGGCGAACCGGCTCAAGCCCGGTGAGTACCTCAATGGCATCAGCGTTATAAGAAGATTGCGTCATGATCTATTCGTAGGTAGTTGGCGCTGCTTAATGCAACCCCAGAAAATCGATAATCTGTGTGAAGTGATCTTCAAAGCCGGTAAATGCGTGATTACCGCCCTCCTCTACCGTTTGTCGGCAGGAGGCGAAATAGTTCACGGCCTGGCGGTAATCAAGCACTTCGTCGCCGGTCTGCTGAAGCAGCCAGATAAGATCCGGTGCCTCCAGTGGGTCAATTTGCATGACTTTGAGATCGTAAATATGGCGTGACTCTAGCACATATTGCTGCCCGGTGTAGGGATTCTCATTCGGCCCCAGGAAATTCACCAGTAGCTCAAACGGGCGTATCGCCGGGTTCACCACCACCGCTGGCAGCATGAAACATTGGGACAACCAGGTCGCATAATAGCCGCCTAATGACGACCCCACGATGCCCAGCTGTTCACCGCCGTGTTTCAGTACCAGCGCTTCCAGCATCTCCGCCGCTTCTGCCGGATAGGCCGGCAGAAGCGGGATCAGCATATTCACGTCGGGATAGTGCTCCGCCAGCCACTGCTTAAGCGCCGTGGCCTTTGCTGACAGCGGGGAGCTGTTGAATCCATGCAGATAAAGAAGCGTCGACATCAATAACCTTCAGATGCGGTATCAGGATGGAATTCGCACCCGTCCAGGCGGCAGACTTCGGTGGTGAGTGAACCATCGGCATGCAGCTCGAGCCAGCGCCATCCAGGAGAAACGGTATCCAACGTGAAGTTGGCGCAGTGCGGTTTAAACTGCACGCAGGTTGACGGCGTCGCCATAATGCGGCGGCCGTTCCAGTCGACGTCCAGCTCCTGATGAATGTGGCCACAAAGCAGGTTTCTTACGCGCGGGTAGCGCACCAGCACATTATCCAGCGCCCCTGCGTTACGCAGGCTGTGCTGATCGAGCCAACTGCATCCCGCCGGCAGCGGATGATGGTGCAGCAACAGCAGCGTGTGCCGGTCCGGCGCTTCCGCCAGCCGTTTTTCCAGCCACTCGAGCTGGAACTCGCTCAGCTCGCCGTGCGGCACGCCAAACACCTGACTGTCCAGCAGGAGGATCTGCCAGTTTTCGCCCACCAGTACACGCTTGGCCGGGGAGATCCCCGCGTCCTGAAGCGTGCTGTACATGGATGGCTGGAAGTCATGATTCCCCGGCAACCAAACGCAGGGTGCAGCAAAACTCGCGATGCCGTCAGCAAAGTGCTGGTAGGCCGCGGATGAGTGATCCTGTGCTAAATCGCCCGTCGCCACCACCAGGTCAACGTCACGCGCCGAGGCATGAATAGCCTGCAAGACGGCGTGATAGCTTGCCCAGGTGTTCACGCCTAACAGCGTTTCATCTTTTTCCGCAAACAGGTGAGTATCAGTGATTTGCAGTACCCTGACACTGGCCCCACCAGCCAGAGGAAGGTTTAAAAGGCTTTCCAAATGGTGTCCTTAGGTTTCACGATGCAAACATACACATCATCCTTTCATGCTGCGTCATCGCTGGCAGCGTCCCAGATACAGCCTGAAAGGTGCTATGTACAAACCGGAATCGCCATCGCTCCATGTGCTAAACAGTATCTTAGCCAATCAGCTAAAAACTGATTAATTTGATGCTTTTCGTCGCGTTGATGCAACTTTTTATTTGGATAATCATATCGCGCTTTGAAGCGAAAGATCTGCTGACTTGAACACACTTCAGCCACCATCGCATCATGATACAGCCGCACGCTCATCGACGGCAGGCTCCAGTAGCTCACCGCCGGGTACGTCTGCTCAACCGTTACCAGCGTAGTGTAGCGGGTTGATTCTGTTATCGTTAACCGATATTGCGCATTGGCCACCTGATAATTCACCGTTTCGCCGGCTTCATCAACGCGCGGCAGTAAGCGACGTAATTGTGCGAAATTGGTTTCGCACAGGCGCATCATTTCTGGGAAGTCAGGTGTATAACGCTTCATTTGATCCACTCTTTTCGTAAGTCCTGATAATGCAGCTGTAGCCATTGCAAAGCGATGACAGAGGCTGCGTTGTCAATTTTTCCCTCTTCTACACATTGATAAGCGTACTCCCGGCTTACCACATGAACCCGGATATCTTCGTGTTCATCCGCCAGGCCATGAATACCTTTGGCCGTTGTTGCATCCACTTCGCCTACCATAATGGTCAGGCGCTCGCTGGTGCCGCCAGGGCTTGCCAGATAACTCAGACACTCTTTTACCCGGCCGAGTTCAAGCCCGGCCTCTTCCTGCGATTCGCGACGCGCCACGTCTTCTACGCTCTCGCCCTCTTCAATCATGCCAGCCACCATCTCCAACAGATAAGGGGTTTCGCTGGTGTCATAGGCTGCAATGCGGATTTGCTCAATCAGCACCACTTCGTCACGCACTGGGTCAAAGGGTAGCAAGACTGCAGCGTGACCGCGCTCAAAAATTTCGCGCCGGACTTCACCGCTCATCTCGCCGTTGAACAGACGATGGCGAAAACGATACACATCAATCGAAAAAAAACCGCGATATACCGTTTCTCGTGCAATAATTTCTACATCGTTTTTCGAGAGGGTAACCACTGGGTTACGTGATTTTGTCATGGTCTTGCCTATGCTGTAATTGTGGTGAAATTGTGGATTTAAAATCCGTTTATCTTAGGATCCACTCTCTCTGTGGTAGATTGGTGCAAATTAACGCCAGATGGCACATTACGACAACTTTTTAACGTGGCAGACTCTGGTACAATCGGTGAATATTTTTTCTGTGAATTAGATCAGCGCTAAGCTTCACAACAAGGAATGCAAATGCAAATGAAGAAATTGCTCCCCATCCTTATTGGTCTGAGCCTTACGGGTTTCAGTACAATGAGCCAGGCAGAGAACCTGTTACAGGTCTATCAGCAGGCACGTACCAGTAACCCAGATCTCCGTAAATCCGCAGCAGACCGCGATGCCGCATTCGAAAAGATCAACGAAGCGCGTAGCCCACTGTTACCGCAGTTAGGTTTGGGTGCCGATTATACCTATACCAATGGCTTCCGCGACAGCAACGGCGTGAACTCCAACGCAACCAGCGGCTCGCTGACGTTAACGCAAAGCCTGTTTGATATGTCCAAATGGCGTGCTCTGACCCTGCAGGAAAAAGCGGCAGGCATCCAGGACGTGACCTATCAGACCGATCAGCAGACGCTGATCCTGAATACCGCCACGGCGTACTTTAACGTGCTGAGCGCGATTGACTCGCTCTCCTACACCGAAGCGCAGAAACAGGCGATTTACCGCCAGTTGGATCAAACCACTCAGCGCTTTAACGTGGGCCTCGTGGCCATTACCGACGTGCAAAACGCCCGTTCACAGTACGATACCGTGCTGGCGAATGAAGTGACCGCGCGTAACAACCTCGACAACGCCGTTGAAGCGCTGCGTCAGGTGACCGGTAACTACTACCCAGAGCTGGCGTCTTTGAACGTCGACAGCTTTAAAACGGACAAACCGCAGGGCGTTAACTCGCTGCTGAAAGAAGCGGAAAACCGTAACCTCTCCCTGTTGCAGGCTCGCCTGAACCAGGACCTGGCGCGTGAACAGATTCGCCAGGCGCAGGACGGCCATCTGCCGACGCTGGATTTGAACGCCTCTACCGGGGTATCCAACACCTCTTATAGTGGTTCTAAAACCCGTAACTCATCTCAGTACGACGACAACGACGCTGGCCAGAACAAAATTGGCCTGAGCTTCTCCCTGCCGCTGTACCAGGGCGGGATGGTTAACTCGCAGGTGAAACAGGCGCAGTACAACTTCGTCGGCGCCAGCGAGCAGCTGGAAAGCGCACACCGTTCCGTTGTCCAGACCGTGCGTTCTTCCTTCAACAACATCAACGCCTCTATCAGCAGCATCAACGCCTACAAACAGGCCGTGGTCTCTGCGCAGAGTTCATTAGACGCGATGGAAGCGGGTTACTCCGTGGGTACGCGTACTATCGTTGACGTGTTGGATGCCACCACCACGCTGTACAACGCGAAGCAGCAGCTCTCCAGCGCGCGTTATAACTATCTGATCAACCAGCTGAATATTAAAAATGCGCTGGGTACGCTCAACGAGCAGGATCTGATTGCGCTGAACAATGCGCTGGGTAAAAACGTTGCGACCTCTACCGACAGCGTTGCGCCGCAGAACCCGCAGCAGGACGCTTCTGCAGACGGCTACACCTCTCCGGCGACCAGCAAAGCGCGCCTGCGCTAAGGCATCTCGCCGTACTGAAAAGGGTCCGCTTTATGCGGGCCCTTTTTTCATTCTCTTGCGCTAACGTAAGGCAACGTAAAGATCCGCCGCTTTACGCCCTTCTTCGCTTCATTTTCAACCACTCATCCACTATCCTGAGCGTTATTGCAATACCACTCTACTGGGTCCAGGAAGAACACAATGAAACGGACGAACAATATTCAACACGCCGCCTTTCGTAAAAGCTGGGGCGCGCGTCACCTCACGCCGGTCGCATTAGCCGTTACCGCGGTATTCATGCTGGCAGGCTGTGAAAAAACGGACGAAACCGTCACGCTGTATCAGAACGCGGACGACTGCTCTGCAGCGAATCCGGGCAAAAGCGCCGAATGTAAAACCACTTTCGATAACGCGCTGAAAGAAGCTGAACGTACCGCGCCGAAGTACGCCAGCCGTGAAGACTGCGTGGCCGAATTTGGCGAAGGTCAGTGCCAGCAGGCACCGGCGCAGGCAGGTATGGCGCCTGCCAGCGGTGAAAACCAGGCCCAGGCGCAAAGCAGCGGCAGCTTCTGGATGCCGCTGATGGCGGGCTACATGATGGGCCGTATGATGAGCGGCGGCATGGGTGGTTACCAGCAGCAGCCGGTCTTCACCTCGAAGAACCCGTCCAGCCCAGCCTACGGTAAATATACCGATGCCGGTGGTAAAAACTACGGTGCAGCGCAGCCAGGCCGTTCGATGAACGTACCGAAAACCGCTATGGCACCAAAACCGGCAACCACCAGCACCGTGACTCGCGGCGGCTTCGGTGAGTCCGTGGCGAAACAGTCCACCATGCAGCGTAGCGCATCGGGCACCACCACCCGTTCAATGGGCGGCTGATGACCATGGAAAGAATCAGCATTACTGAGCGCCCGGACTGGCGTGAAAAGGCAACGGAGTACGGCTTCAACTTTCACACCATGTACGGCGAACCATACTGGAGCGAAGAGGCCTACTACAAGCTGACGCTGGCGCAGGTTGAAAAGCTGGAAGAGGTTACCGCTGAACTGCATCAGCTGTGTCTGAAAGTGGTTGAACGCGTCATCGCCAGCGATGAGCTGATGGCGAAGTTCCGCATTCCAAAGCACACCTGGACTTTCGTGCGCCAGTCATGGCAAACGCAGCAGCCATCGCTCTACTCGCGCCTCGATCTGGCGTGGGACGGCACCGGCGAACCGAAGCTGCTGGAAAATAACGCCGATACCCCAACGTCACTGTACGAAGCGGCGTTCTTCCAGTGGATCTGGCTCGAAGATCAAATCAACGCAGGCAATCTGCCGGAAGGCAGCGACCAGTTCAACAGCCTGCAGGAAAAGATCATCGAGCGCTTCAACGTGCTGCGCGAACAGCACGGCTTCCAGCTGCTGCATCTGACCTGCTGCCAGGACACCGTGGAAGATCGCGGTACCGTGCAGTATCTGCAGGACTGCGCCGCTGAAGCTGGCGTCGCAACCGAGTTTCTCTATGTTGATGAGATAGGCCAGGGCGAAAAAGGCCAGTTTACCGATCTGCAGGATCAGGTGATCAGCAACCTGTTCAAGCTTTATCCGTGGGAATACATGCTGCGCGAGATGTTCTCCACCAAGCTTGAAGACGCTGGCGTGCGCTGGCTGGAACCGGCCTGGAAGAGCATCATCTCTAACAAAGCGCTGCTGCCGCTGCTGTGGGAGATGTTCCCGGATCACCCGAACCTGCTGCCGGCCTACTTTGCCGAAGACGATCATCCGGAAATGGACAAATTCGTGGTGAAGCCGATCTTCTCCCGCGAAGGCGCGAACATTTCGATCGTCGAGAACGGTAAAACCATCGAGCAGGTGGAAGGGCCGTACGGTGAAGAGGGGATGATCGTGCAGCAGTTCCATCCGCTGCCGAAGTTTGGTGATAGCTACATGTTGATTGGCAGTTGGCTGATTAACGACGAGCCTGCCGGGATTGGCATTCGTGAGGACAGAGCGCTGATCACTCAGGATCTGTCACGCTTCTATCCCCACATTTTCGTCGAATAATCGTTAACCGATTAGCACCGACAGCATACTCAGGGAGCCCATTTCGATACCGTCTACCGGGATCGTGATGGGCTCTTCGCCATCCCAGGCACCCAGCACATAAAGCAGCGGCAGGAAGTGATCCGCCGTTGGGTTCGACAGTGAACCGCCCTCATGCGCCAGATAGTTCACCAACGGATGCTCTTCTACCGGCCCTTTCCAGCTCAGATTCGCCTTCACATAATCGTTAAACGACGTGGCCCACGGGTAAGGCGTTGAATCGCCGTGCCATTTCGCCGTACGCAGGTTGTGCACCACGTTACCGCTGGCCACCAGCATAATGCCTTCATCGCGCAGGCTTGCCAGCTTACGACCGATCTCAAAGTGCCAGGCCGCTGGCTTAGTGCTGTCGATGCTCAGCTGCACCATCGGGATATCCGCATTCGGGTACATCTTAATCAGCACGCCCCAGGAGCCGTGGTCAAAACCCCAGGCTTCTTTATCAAGCGCCACCGGAACCGGTGCCAGCAGTTCAACCAGCTGTTGCGCCAGCGCCGGGGACCCCGGAGCCGGGTAATGGGTATCGTACAGCGCCTGCGGGAAGCCGCCGAAATCGTGGATCGTTTTCGGAGTTTCCATCGCCGTCACGCCCGTGCCGCGAGTGAACCAGTGCGCAGACACCACTACAATGGCTTTCGGGCGCGGCAACGTTTCACCCAGATGCCGCCAGGTACGGGTATAGAGGTTATCTTCCAGTACGTTCATCGGGCTACCGTGACCTAAAAACAGTGCTGGCATTCGGCTACGAGACATGATGTTATCCTTCCAGAGGGCATAATTTAATAACACCACATTAACCCGTTTTGAGTGAGGATAAACTCAGATAAGCGTGATGATGATCTTCAGAAAATTTGAATGTAAGGATGAAGTAAAGAATAGCGTCGCCTCTCGCCACGGCTGACGATTTTCAATATCATGAATGATAATCATTATCATAAGGAGTAAGCGATGTCGGTACCGCTGATTCTGACATTACTGGCAGGAGCTGCCACCTTTATCGGCGCCATACTCGGGGTGATCGGGCAAAAGCCGTCCAACCGGGTACTCGCCTTCTCGCTCGGCTTCGCCGCCGGCATTATGCTGCTGATCTCATTAATGGAGATGCTGCCCGCCGCGCTCGGTACGCCGGGAATGTCGCCGGTGCTGGGCTACGGCATGTTTGTCGTCGGCCTGATTGGCTACTTTGCGCTCGATCACGCCCTGCCGCATGCGCATCCGCAGGATCTGATGCAGAAAAACACCCAGCCGCTGCCGCGCAACATTCGCCGTACCGCCGTGCTGTTAACTCTTGGCATCAGCCTGCACAACTTCCCGGAAGGTATCGCTACCTTCGTCACCGCCAGCAACAACCTTGAGCTAGGCTTCGGCATTGCGCTCGCCGTGGCGCTGCACAATATTCCTGAAGGTCTGGCGGTTGCCGGGCCGGTCTACGCCGCCACGGGCTCAAAGCGCAAAGCGGTATTCTGGGCGGGGATTTCCGGCATGGCGGAAATATTGGGCGGCGTGCTGGCGTGGGCGATTCTTGGCAGCATGGTGTCACCGGTGCTGATGGCCTCGATTATGGCGGCGGTCGCCGGGATTATGGTCGCCCTTTCCGTCGATGAACTCATGCCGCTGGCCAAAGAGATTGACCCTAACAACAACCCCAGCTACGGCGTGCTGTGCGGCATGTCGGTCATGGGGATGAGCCTGGTGATTCTGCAATCGATGGGCATTGGCTAACGTCAGGCAATAAAAAAGCCCGGTGCGTATCGCAAACCGGGCTTCATCACGTAGGCCGCTAGATTAGCTGGCTTTACGCTCGTGTTCACGACGGTAGGCCACCAGATCTTCGATGGTCACCAGCGCCATGTTATGTTTCTTCGCAAACTCGATGCACTCTGGCGCGCGCGCCATGGTGCCATCGTCGTTGGTCAGTTCACACAGCACGCCTGCTGGTTTGAAGCCCGCCAGCGTCACCAGATCGATAGTCGCTTCGGTGTGACCGCCACGGGTCAGCACGCCACCCGCCTGCGCGCGCAGTGGGAAAACGTGGCCAGGACGGTTCAGATCGGAAGGTTTCGCGTTGTCGGCAATCGCCGCACGAACGGTGGTCAGACGGTCAGCGGCAGAAACGCCGGTGGTCACGCCATGAGCCGCTTCGATAGTGACGGTAAAGCCGGTGCCGTAAGCGCTGGTGTTGTTTTCTACCATCATTGGCAGTTCCAGCTGTTTACGACGTTCGTCGGTGAGACACAGACAAACGATGCCGCTACCGTGACGGATAGTCAGCGCCATTTGTTCAACGGTCATGTTTTCGGCGGCAAAGATCATGTCGCCTTCGTTCTCGCGATCTTCGTCGTCCAGCACCATCGCACCGCGACCTTCGCGCAGGGCAACAAGCGCGTTTTCAACGCGTTCGAACGGAGTACCAAAAGAGGAAAGTAGCGTCTGATTCATGGTAAAAAAACCTCATTAATATTATGGTTACCAGAATCAGGGCAGTCTTAGGAGTGCCGATATAACGGCAAATGGATAACGCGAGCGGGTGCTTAACCCAACTGAATCGTTACTCTCTCCCATCCGGACTCTAACCGTCGGCCCCGGAATTACACCGGATCTGCTGACCTTCCCATGTTCATAGGAAGCGCTCGCGGGCTTTCAGCCGTAGCTGATTTACCGCCGGTGGGGAATTTCGCCCCGCCCTGAGAATAAGCGTACTTACTATAACGCCAATGACTATCTTCGGCAATGCATAAGCTTCGAACAATTCTGGTTTATCGCACCGGGATAAGACACTACAATAGCCTTCATGCCGACAGAATCAGGGAACAAGAGATGATCGACCCGAAAAAAATTGAACAAATCGCCCGCCAGGTCCACGAGTCTATGCCGAAAGGTCTGCGTGAGTTCGGTGATGATATTGAGAAGAAAGTTCGCCAGGTGATCCAGTCGCAGCTGACGCGCCTTGATGTGGTGAGCCGCGAAGAGTTTGACGTACAGACTCAGGTTCTGCTGCGTACGCGTGAGAAACTGGCGCTGCTGGAACAGCGGATTAGCGAGCTAGAAAACCGTGCTGCGGCACCGGCTGTAGACGACAAAGAGTAAGAATACCGCCCCCTCACCCCGGCCCTCTCCCCACAGGGGCGAGGGAGAAAACCGGATGGTTCCCTCTCCCTTTGGAGAGGGTTAGGATGAGGGGGACGTTTAGTGCATTACTTCTCGCTATCTTTCTGAATCTTCTTGATAATATTGGTCGTAGAACAACCGTCTTCAAAGTTCAGCACCAGTACCTCACCACCGTTCGCCCACACTTCCTCGCTACCGGCAATTTGCTCTGGCTTATAGTCACCGCCTTTGACCAGACGATCCGGCAGGATCCCGGCAATCAGGCGTTGCGGCGTATCTTCTTCAAACGATACAACCCAGTCGACGGACTCCAGCGCACCCAGCACGATCATACGCTGCTCCAGCGGGTTAACCGGGCGGGTTTCGCCTTTCAGACGCTTGGTTGAAGCATCGCTGTTCACCGCGACGATCAGACGATCGCCCAGCTTGCGTGCATTCGCCAGATAGGAAACGTGCCCCGCGTGCAGAATGTCGAACACGCCGTTGGTCATCACCACTTTCTCGCCGCGACGACGGGCAGCGGCAACCGCCTGCTTCAGCTCTTCTTCGCTCATCACGCCAAAACCGGTATCCGCGCGACCGCGCACAGCGTTTTCCAGCTCGATAGGCGAAACGGTAGACGTCCCCAGTTTACCCACCACCACGCCTGCGGCGGCGTTAGCAAAGAAGCACGCCTCTTCCAGGGTTTTGCCAGAGGCCAGCGTCGCTGCCAGCACACCGATAACGGTATCGCCCGCACCGGTCACATCGTACACTTCCTGCGCCTGCGTCGGCTGATGCAGCGGCGCTTTGCCCGGCTGCAGCAGCGTCATGCCCTGCTCGGAACGCGTTACCAGCAGCGCGGAGAGATCGTAATCAGCAATCAGCTTCATGCCGCGCTCAACGATCTCGGCTTCGTCTTTGCACTTACCGACTACCGCTTCAAATTCAGAAAGGTTTGGCGTCAGCAACGTTGCGCCGCGATAACGTTCGAAATTGGTGCCTTTCGGGTCGATCAGCACCGGCACGTTCGCTTTGCGCGCCAGCTGAATCATCTGCTGTACGCTTTCCAGCGCGCCTTTCGCGTAGTCGGAGAGCACCAGCGCGCCAACGCTCGGCAGACCGCTTTGAATACGATCGTGCAGCGGCTGTGGATCCACGCCGGCAAAACCTTCTTCAAAGTCCAGACGAATCAGCTGCTGGTTGCGCGACAGCACGCGCAGCTTGGTGATAGTTGGGTGCGTCGGTACCGAAACGAAATCACACTTCACGTTAACGTCGGCCAGCGCTTTGTTCAGCGCGCGCGCCGCATCGTCAATGCCGGTCAAACCAATAAGACGCGAACCCGCCCCCAGGGACGCAATGTTCATCGCCACGTTTGCCGCGCCGCCAGGACGTTCTTCGATAGTTTCCACCTTCACCACGGGAACCGGGGCTTCCGGGGAAATACGGCTGGTTGGGCCATACCAATAGCGATCCAGCATGACGTCGCCAACCACCATCACTCCTGCACGTTCAAATTCCGGCAGCGTTACTTTCATTCTTGTCTCCTGGGAGAATCAAAATTTTGGCGCGATAATAGCACATTTCACGGTTGAACCAGCCACTTCTGCCAGCTGGCGCTGACCAGTTCACGTTCCCGAACGAAGCTTGATAAATCGACGTTTCCCGGCAATTCCTGAAGTGCCAGGTGATGTAACGTATCGCGCAACGTGGTGTAGGCGCGGGTGAGCGCCTGTGCTTCGTGCTCGTCCATAATATCGTTTTGCGCCAGCAGTTCGAGAATTCGCACGTTATCCGACCAGCGGGTCAGCTTCGGCTTCTCGTGGGCATAGCGCAGCACCAGGTACTGGGTAATAAACTCAATATCGGTGATCCCACCGGCGTCGGTTTTGATATCAAAACGATCGCGCTGTTTACCGCCGAGATGGGCGCGCATTTTTTCACGCATCTCGCGCACTTCGGTTTGCAGCGCGCTGCCTTCCCGCGCCGTGGTCAGGATCTGTCGGCGAATGTCGTCGAACTGCTGCTGCAGCTGCGGGTCACCATAGACCACACGGGCGCGCACCAGCGCCTGATGCTCCCAGGTCCACGCTTCGTTTTGTTGATAATCAGCAAATGATTCAGCGGTGGTCACCAGCATACCCGCCGCACCAGACGGGCGAAGACGCGCATCAACTTCATACAGAATGCCGGACGAAGTGCGGGTGCTGAACAGGTGCATAATGCGCTGCGCCAAACGCAGATAGAACTGACGGCCGTCGATTTCTCGTTCGCCGTCGGTCATCGCGTCCATCGGGCAGTCATGCAGGAACACCAAATCCAGATCCGAGCTGTAGCCCAGTTCCCAACCGCCGAGCTTGCCGTAGCCAATGACCGCAAAACCGCGACCGTGGCGCTCCCGCAGGTGCGTTGGCTGACCGTAACGCGCCACCATCTGCACCCACGCCTGCTGGACAACGGCATCGATCATCGCTTCTGCAAGCCAGGTTAAGTGATCGCTAACCTTCATCACCGGCAACGTACCGGCAATATCAGCGGCGGCGATGTGCAACAGCTGCGCCTGCTTAAACTGACGCAGCGCTTCCAGTTGCTGCTCTTCATCCTCTTCCGGCACGCGCAGCAGATACTGACGTAGCTCGTCGCGATAGGCATCGGTCGCCGTCGGTTGATAAAGCGTGCTGGGGTCGAGGAGCTCATCCAGCAGCAGCGGATAGCGTGCGAGCTGGCTTGCCACCATCGGTGACGCGGCGCACAGGCGGATAAGATGCTTTAAGGTACCGGGATATTCGCTTAATAATTCGAGGTAGGTAGTACGCGTGACGATGCCGCTCAGCAACGGGGTAATACGCGTCAGCAGCACCGAGGCATCCTCACGCGAACACACTTCGCTTAGCAGATGCGGCATCAGCGAGTCCAGTACCTGACGCCCGCGCGGGCCGATGGTGCGCTTATCCAGCTCTTTGCGGAAATCGGCAATTTGCGACAACACGCGATGGCGGTCATCGTTGCCGAGATGCACCAACCCCACCGGAGCGTCATCTTCCTGCAATGTATCCTGCCACAGCTCGCGCCAGGATTCCGAAAGCTGCTCTTCCTGCGACGGCTCTTCATCGTCGCCGATAAGTTCGTTAAAGACGCGACGGACTTCGGCCATCAGCGCATCCAGACGCGCGGTCATCGTGGCCCAGTCGGCAAAATGCATCCCCCACGCCAGACGGGCGCGGTTGAGGTCGTCGCCGGGCAGCGTCTGCGTCTGTTCGTCGTTGATACTTTGCAGTAGGTTTTCGAGGCGGCGTAAAAACAGATAGGCTTCACGTAGCGCCTGCGCGTCGGTTTCCGACAGCAGATTCAGGGTTTCAATGGCTTTGAGGGTGGGCAGCAGCGAGCGGCTTTGCAGCATCGGCTCTCGCCCGCCGCGGATCAGCTGAAAGACCTGGACGATAAATTCAATTTCGCGAATTCCGCCCGCACCGAGCTTGATGTTGTCCTTCAGGCCACGGCGACGCACTTCGCGGGTGATCATCCCTTTCATATTACGCAGGGACTGGATCACGCTGAAGTCGATATAGCGGCGGAAGACGAACGGTCGCAGCATCGCCCGCAGCTCGCTGGTGTATACGCCATCATCATCGCCCATAATCCGCGCTTTGACCATCGCATAGCGCTCCCAGTCGCGCCCCTGCTCCTGGTAATAATCTTCCAGCGCCGCAAAGCTCAGCACCAGCGGGCCGCTGTCGCCAAACGGCCGTAGGCGCATATCAACGCGGTAGACGAAGCCATCCTGCGTCGGCTGGTCCAGTACCTTAATCAGACGCTGACCAAGACGGGTAAAGAACTGTGCGTTATCCAGCTCACGGCGACCGCCCTGGGTGCTGCCATGTTCTGGCCAGGCAAAAATAAGGTCGATGTCGGAGGAGAAATTAAGCTCTCCACCGCCCAGCTTGCCCATCCCGAGGATCAGCAGCGGCTGCGGCACGCCCTCGGCACTGCACGGCGTACCCCAATCACGGCAGCAGGCTTCGTAGAGCCAGTTGCGCGCGCTGACGATCAGCGTTTCTGCCAGGTGGCTTAGCTGCTGTAGCGTATCTTCTTCAGATACCTGCGACAGCGCCTGCGCCCAGGCAATGCGCACCATCACCCGGCGGCGGAACAGCCGCAGGGCGCGCATCAGCGCCGTTTCATCATAAACTTCTGCCAGCTCCGTCTGGAGCCAACCCGCATATTGCCGCCACTCATCCGCCTGCGGTGGGTCGCTTTCCAGCGACGCCAGCCACTCAGGATGCGCCGTTAAACTTTGCTGAACAAAATCACTAAAGGTGAAAACAGCCTGTGCTTCACTTCCGAGCGCCTCGAGAGGGAAATCCTCCGGAGCACGCTCAACGAGCGTTTGCCAGTGCTGCTGTAACTGCGAAGAAAGCGGCGTCATACGCGGGTTCCCTGAAGTTAATTAACGTTTTCCGCTGTGCAGCCAGAACGGCTCAACCGACAGTGCTTCATTACGGAAATGTTCAATTTCAATGTGCTGGCGGGTTTCGATAGCGTGGCGCAGCCCCTGCCAGTTCGCCAGCCAGCGATCGGCCTGTTCGGTATCGTAATAGCCGGCCAGCAGCTGAACGGTATTAATATCACGCTTCAGACGCGGCAGTTGATCTGCGTAAGCATCGCCCAGCGGGTAGGCAAAGACGGTGCGCAGTTCAGCGGCCTGACGAGACAGATGAATATCGGCGAAGCGTTTAAATGAATCCGCCAGTTTGGCCTCTGCTTTGGCATCAAGGAACGGCTCCCAGCCGCGCAGCACCAGCCATTCGGTATAGGCAAGCTTCGTCAGTGCGGTTTCACGGCTGAACACCGCATCGTGTGCGGACGCATCGCTCGCCATCAGCGCATCAACCTGGGTCAGGCCATCACGCAGCGCGGCGCTCGCCTTACGCGGCACAATGCCGCCGAACAGCGTCAGGATATGGCGAACCAGACCCTGCGCATTCAGCACTTCGACTTTTGCCTTCTTATTGCCACGCAGCCACAGCTCTTCGTGGTACTGCCAGTGGGCAAGCGCTTTTTCCAGCGCCGCTTCCAGCGCCTGGCCTACCGTTGCTTTCGGCGGCAGTGAGAGAATGGTCAGCGGTTTGATAACGCGGTCTTCATTGCCCTGCGCCAGATGGTATCCACGCGCAGCTTTGCTCAGGCTGCCCTGGCGCAGCAGACCGGTTTCCGCCAGCTGTTTCGCCAGTGTTAGTACATCGGCGGTTTCACCGCTCAGCAGTTCAAGCTCCAGCTCGCAGATGGCTTCCTGATGCTCACCGGCTTTGACGTCGCCGAGATCCAGCGCGACTTCAATGCGGCTTTTCCCCTGCGCTATCACCCACTTCTCGCGGAAGAAATCGGTGCTGAACAGCGGCTGAACCTGCTCCGCCAGCCCTTCCGGCATCTCACCGTTTGGCCAGACTTCCGCAGGCAGTTTGTCGAGCGCCAGTTCAGGCGTGCTGATATCAATATTGTATTCAGGACGCTGATGCAGACCGCCCACGGTGCGCCCGGCGATTTTCATCGTCATCTCATAGCGACCGTTATCGCCTCGAATACGCAGCCCCATATCGTGGCGACGCAGCCAGTTATCGGCGGTTTCATAATAGATATTCAGCAGCTGAGCCGGTGGTGTGTGCTCGGCGTTGAGGGTCTGAAGGTGGTTACGCAGCGTCTCGACGCCAGCGTTATCGACGATAAATTTTAATTCGATTTCTTGAGCCATGATTGAATTCTTGTGGTTTCGTTGCCCGGAAATACCTTTGCGGCGAACTTACAGGTATTCTTTTTGTCAGTAGATAGTATTTTGCGACAAATTGCCATGCAATGCGCAATTTGTCGGGCTAATCGCTGATGGCGTTTTTTCCTCCTGGAGGATTCTGATTGCCGCAGAATGCTTTGCGTCGTCAGACTGTTGCCACTACTATCGTTCCACTTTTATGACAAAAACGATGATCTGATGCCAAAATTACGCTTAATTGCCATTACTTTACTGACACTTACCGCTTCCACCATCGCGCACGCTGATGAAAAGCGCTACGTTTCCGACGAATTGAACACCTGGGTCCGCAGCGGCCCGGGCGATAACTACCGTCTGGCAGGCTCCCTGAATGCAGGCGAAGAAGTCACCCTGCTGCAGACCAACGACAACACCCAGTACGGCCAGGTACGCGACAGCAACGGGCGCACCGCGTGGATCCCGCTGAAAGAATTGACCGCTACGCCAAGCCTGCGCATTCGCGTGCCGGATCTGGAAAATCAGGTCAAAACCCTGACCGACAAGCTCAATAATATCGACACCACATGGAACCAGCGCACCGCAGAAATGCAGAAAAAGGTCGCTGAGAGCGATAGCGTGATTAATGGTTTAAAAAATGAAAACCAGAAGCTTAAGAATGAGCTTATCGTTGCGCAGAAAAAAGTGAACGCCGCCAACCTGCAACTGGATGACAAACAGCGCACCATCATTATGCAGTGGTTTATGTACGGCGGTGGCGTGTTGGGTGTCGGCCTGCTCCTCGGTCTGGTGCTGCCGCACATCATCCCAAGCCGTAAGCGTAAAGATCGCTGGATGAATTAACCCCGATTCGCGTTCTCAGTGCTTCTTTCGTATTATCCAGAAAGAATAATGACGAGGAGAAGCGTGGCGTGAAGAGTTATCTGGTCGGTGGTGCAGTTCGGGACGGGTTGTTAGGGCTACCGGTCAAAGATAAAGATTGGGTTGTGGTCGGCGCTACGCCACAGCAAATGCTCGACGCGGGCTACCAGCAGGTAGGCCGCGATTTTCCTGTTTTCCTGCACCCTGAAAGCCACGAAGAGTATGCGCTTGCCCGAACCGAGCGCAAATCAGGCTCGGGCTATACCGGTTTTACCTGCTATGCCGCCCCGGACGTCACGCTGGAGCAGGATCTGCTGCGCCGCGATTTAACCGTCAACGCCCTGGCTCAGGATGCCGACGGTACGATTATTGACCCTTACGGCGGTCAGGCCGACCTTCAACAACGCATTCTGCGCCACGTTTCCCCTGCTTTCGGTGAAGACCCGCTGCGCGTACTGCGTGTGGCGCGCTTTGCCGCACGCTATGCCCATCTGAGCTTCCGTATTGCCGATGAAACGATGGCGCTGATGCGTGAGATGACCGACGCCGGTGAACTGGCGCATCTCACGGCAGAGCGCGTGTGGAAAGAGACAGAAAACGCGCTCGGCACCCGCAATCCTCAGGTTTTCTTCCAGACGCTGCGCGACTGCGGCGCGCTGAAAGTCCTGTTCCCGGAAATTGATGCGCTCTACGGCGTCCCGGCGCCGGAAAAATGGCACCCGGAAATTGATACCGGCGTCCATACGCTGATGACGGTGACCATGGCAGCAATGCTGAGCCCGGAGATTGATGTGCGTTTTGCGACGCTGTGCCACGACTTAGGTAAAGGCTTAACGCCAAAGGAGTTCTGGCCCCGTCACCACGGCCACGGCCCGGCGGGCGTGAAGCTGGTTGAACAGCTTTGCCAGCGTCTGAAGGTGCCAAACGAGATGCGCGACCTGGCGAAGCTGGTTGCCGAATTCCACGACCTCATCCATACCTTGCCGATCCTGCACCCCAAAACCCTGGTGAAGCTGTTTGACTCTATCGACGCCTGGCGCAAGCCGCAGCGGGTAGAGCAGATTGCGCTGACCAGCGAAGCTGACGTGCGTGGTCGCACCCATTTTGAAGCCTGCGACTATCCTCAGGGACGCCTGCTGCGTGAAGCCTGGCAGGTGGCGAAAGCGGTGGGCAACAAAGAGGTTATCGACGATGGCTTTAAAGGGCCGGAGATTCGTGAAGAGCTGACGCGTCGGCGAATTCAGGCGGTCGCGAACTGGAAGGAAAAACGTTGCCCTCAGCCAAAAGACTGAGGGCAGTTCATCAGAAGAAGACCACGTAGACAGCGGCCGCCACGATGAAGCGGTAAATAGCAAACGGAATAAACGAAATTCGTTTCACCAACTGCAGGAAGGTTTTGATGGCGACCAGGGCGACAAGGAAAGCCATCACGAAGCCCACCGCGAACATCGGAATGTCGGCAGCAGTCAGGAAGTGCCAGCTCTTATAGAGATCCAGCACCGTCGCGCCCATCATCATCGGCACCGCCAGCAGGAACGAGAACTCAGAAGCGGCGTAGCGGCTCACGCCCATCAGCATACCGCCAGAAATCGTCGCCCCGGAGCGGGAGAAGCCCGGCCACAGCGCCAGGCACTGGAAGCAGCCAATCGCGAAGGCCTGACGATAGCTCATATCATCAATACCCACCGCGCTGGGTTTTTTCGGCTTCAGCAACTCGGCAGCAATTAACAACAGGCCGCCCACAATCAGGGCGTACATCACGTTAACCGGGTTGAACAGCGATTTGATTTTATCGTGCAGCACCAGCCCCAGCACCACGGCGGGGATCATGCCAAGCAGAATATGAATCAGCGATAAACGCCCGGAGCCTTCACCTTCGTGAACCGGCGGACGCCCAAAGTTGATGCCAATCAGCCCAAACAGGCGACGCCAGAACATCACCACCACCGCCAGAATCGACCCCAACTGGATAACCACTTCAAAGGTATCCGCTATTTCACCTTCAAACCCCAGCAGGTGGCCCACGATAATCATATGACCGGTACTGGATACGGGCAGAAACTCCGTCAATCCCTCGACCACACCCAAAATTGCCGCGACCAGCAGCGAGTGTATATCGCTCATTAATAAACCCTTAAAAAGTAAACAATAAAATAAACCCGGCACTAAGACCGGTATAAATCATTTTGGTTTAAATAATATGACGAGTGATACTTTTATTTCGGATTATGGCCACGCTCAATGATAACGCCAACGTTGGCCGCACGGGCAACCGCCCCCGGTTTGCTAACTTTGATACGTACCCACGGGGAGTTAAAGCGAGACATCAGCAGTTCAGCCAGCTCTTCCGCTACGCGTTCAACCAGCGCAAAACGGCTACCCTCAACGTGATTAACGACCGCTTCGCTGATATCAGCGTAGCTCAGACAGTCATCTACGTTGTCGCTGGCGGCGGCTTTGCGGTTATCCCAGCCTAATTCGATATCGAACACTAGCTTCTGTTCAATGGTTTGTTCCCAATCATAAACACCGATAGTGGTGATTACCGAAAGTTGCTCTATAAATACAATATCCATCACGACCTGCTTGGTTTTTAGGCTAAACCGGATACCACTCCCGGCGAATTATGCGTATTATCCACAGATGCAGAGAATACTTCGACATTTTCAAAATGGAACAGCGTTATGAGTGCAATCGAGCCTGGCATGATCCTTCTTGCCTACCTTTGCGGCTCAATTTCCAGCGCCATTCTGGTCTGCCGCATCGCGGGGTTACCTGATCCTCGCGCCAGTGGTTCCGGTAACCCCGGCGCCACGAATGTGTTACGCATCGGCGGAAAAGGCGCAGCCGCAGCCGTTCTGATTTTCGACGTCCTGAAAGGGATGCTGCCCGTTTGGGGCGCGTACGCCCTTGGCCTCTCCCCATTCTGGTTAGGCCTGGTGGCGATCGCCGCCTGTCTGGGCCACATCTGGCCAGTATTTTTCCATTTCCAGGGCGGTAAAGGCGTTGCCACCGCGTTTGGCGCCATTGCGCCTATCGGCTGGGATCTCACCGGCGTCATGGCCGGAACCTGGCTGCTGACCATTTTGCTCAGCGGCTATTCGTCTCTCGGCGCCATCGTTAGCGCGCTGGTCGCACCGTTCTACGTCTGGTGGTTTAAACCCCAGTACACTTTCCCGGTATCGATGCTCTCCTGTCTGATTCTGTTGCGTCATCATGACAATATTCAACGCCTATGGCGACGTCAGGAGACAAAAATCTGGGCGCGTTTGAAAAAGCGTAAGCAGAAGAAAGAAGAAGAGTAGCAGAGGAATTGACGTAGTCCGGCCGAGCAAAGCGACGCCGGGACAGCCCCGGGGTCGGCGAAAACGCCTCGCCCGGGCTACCCTCTGTCATATCTTATGCGGCAGGCAGCTCAGCCAGCGGCCAGCGAGGCCGAACGGTCACGCCCAGCGACTCATTCACGCCGGTTTTCAGGCGAACCATACCCGCATAGGCAATCATCGCACCGTTATCGGTACAGAATTCAGGGCGCGCGTAGAACACTTCACCACGACGTTTTTGCATCATTTCTGCCAGCTTCGCACGCAGCGTACGGTTGGCGCTTACGCCGCCCGCCATCACCAGACGTTTGAAACCGGTTTGATCCAGCGCGCGTTTGCACTTGATCATCAGCGTATCCACCACCGCATCTTCAAATGCACGCGCGATATCCGCACGGGTTTGATCGTCAGCGTCGTTATTGCGGATAGTATTGGCGGCGAAGGTTTTCAGGCCGGAGAAGCTGAAGTCCAGCCCTGGGCGGTCGGTCATTGGACGTGGGAAGACGAAGCGCCCTTCCGTGCCCTGCGAGGCCAGCTTCGACAGCATTGGGCCACCAGGGTAATCCAGGCCGAGCAGCTTCGCTGTCTTATCAAAGGCTTCACCAGCGGCGTCGTCAATCGACTCGCCGAGCAGCGTGTACTCACCGATGCCAGTAACGCTAATCAGCTGCGTATGGCCGCCGGAAACCAGCAGCGCTACAAACGGGTATTCAGGCGGGTTATCTTCCAGCATTGGCGCCAGAAGGTGACCTTCCATATGGTGTACCGGAATGGCCGGCACGTTCCAGGCAAACGCCAGCGAGCGGCCCACGGTTGCGCCAACCAACAGCGCACCGACCAGACCAGGCCCAGCGGTATAGGCGACGGCGTCGATATCTTTCGCCGTCAGATTGGCCTCTTTTAAGGCTTCCTGAATCAGGGGCACCGTTTTACGCACGTGATCGCGCGAAGCCAGTTCAGGCACCACGCCGCCGTAGTCAGCATGCAATTTCACCTGACTATACAGTTGGTTGGCTAACAGACCTTTTTCATCATCATAAATTGCGATGCCGGTTTCATCGCAGGATGTTTCAATACCCAGTACACGCATGGCTATATTTACCTCGTTTCAATACCGCGCAGTTTAGGTTTTCTATCCCGGCTTGTAAAACATTGTTCGCCCCAGGAAGCAGCCTCGTGTATACTCCTCACCCTTAAAAAGTTCATTTCAAAAAAGGCTCCGGTGCTTTACAAAGCAGCAGTAGTTGCAGTAAAATTCCGCACCATTTTGAAATAAGCTGGCGCTGATGCCAGCAGCAAACCGAATTAATCAAAGGTGAGAGGCACATGCCGGTAATTAAAGTACGTGAAAACGAGCCGTTCGACGTAGCTCTGCGTCGCTTCAAGCGTTCCTGCGAAAAAGCAGGTGTTCTGGCGGAAGTTCGTCGTCGTGAGTTCTATGAAAAACCGACTACCGAACGTAAGCGCGCTAAAGCTTCTGCAGTGAAACGTCACGCGAAGAAACTGGCTCGCGAAAACGCACGCCGTACTCGTCTGTACTAATCTCTTGAGAGCATCGGCTCTCAATTGTCAGACCGAGTTGTAGTTGCAAGGCCGTGCTTCCGAAAGGAATGCGCGGCTTGTTTTCGTTTATAAATCAGCATTTACACAAAATCATTCAGGCTGCAGCAAGGCGGCAAGCGAGTGAATCCCCGGAGCTTACATAAGTAAGTGACAGGAGTGAACGAACGCAGCCAACGCAGAGACAGTTTGAAGGATGAAGTGTAAATAAACGGGGCTTATGGCTGGACGAATCCCACGCGTATTCATCAATGACCTGCTGGCACGCACCGACATCATCGATCTGATTGATGCCCGAGTGAAGCTGAAAAAGCAGGGCAAGAATTACCATGCGTGCTGTCCGTTCCATAACGAGAAAACCCCCTCTTTCACCGTGAACGGTGATAAGCAGTTTTACCACTGCTTCGGCTGCGGTGCGCACGGTAACGCCATCGACTTTTTGATGAACTACGACAAGCTCGAGTTCGTTGAAACCGTTGAAGAACTGGCGGCCATGCACAATCTTGAAGTGCCGTACGAAGCCGGAACAGGCCTGAGCCAGATAGAACGTCATCAACGACAGAATCTCTATCAACTCATGGAAGGATTAAATGATTTTTATCAGCAATCCTTCACGCAACCCATCGCCGAGCCTGCACGCCAGTACCTGGAGCAACGTGGCCTTAGCGCCGAGATTGTCCAGCGCTTTGCTATTGGTTTTGCACCCCCAGGCTGGGATAACGCCTTAAAACGTTTCGGCGGTAATGTCGACAACAGAAAGCTGCTGCTCGATGCCGGAATGCTGGTCAACAACGACCAGGGAAGAACGTACGACCGTTTCCGCAATCGCGTGATGTTCCCGATTCGCGACAAACGAGGCCGGGTAATTGGATTTGGTGGCCGCGTATTAGGTAACGATACGCCGAAATACCTCAACTCCCCGGAAACCGATATTTTCCATAAGGGTCGTCAGCTTTATGGCCTTTATGAAGCCCAGCAGCATAGCGCGGAACCCCAGCGCCTGCTGGTTGTCGAAGGTTATATGGATGTCGTTGCCCTGGCGCAATACGGTATTAACTACGCCGTTGCTTCGCTGGGTACATCGACCACGGCCGACCACATCCATATGCTGTTCCGTGCGACAAATAACGTGATTTGCTGTTACGACGGCGACCGCGCCGGGCGCGATGCCGCATGGCGTGCGCTGGAAACGGCCATGCCTTACATGACCGACGGTCGTCAGCTACGCTTTATGTTCCTGCCAGACGGTGAAGACCCGGATACGCTGGTACGTAAAGAAGGCAAAGAGGCTTTTGAAGCCCGGATGGAGCATGCACAACCGCTCTCCGTGTTCTTGTTCAACAGCCTCTTACCGCAGGTTGACCTGAGTACGCCAGACGGCAGCACCCAGCTTGCAGCGCTAGCGCTACCGTTAATCAGCCAGGTACCTGGCGATGCGCACCGTATTCAGTTGCGTCAGACGCTGGGCCTGAAGCTCGGTATTTTTGATGACGCGCAGCTTGATCGTTTAATGCCAAAACAGGCAGAAAGTGGTGTTGTACGCCCGACCCAGCAGATAAAACAGACGCCTATGCGTATACTGATAGGACTGCTGGTGCAAAACCCAAATCTGGCACCACTTGTCCCCCCAATGCATGGGGTGAGTCAGACGAAGCTACCAGGGCTCAACCTGTTCACCGAGCTCGTAAGCCTGTGCGTTGCGCAGCCGGGCCTGACAACAGGCCAGCTGTTAGAGAATTATCGTGGCACAAGTGAATACTCAACACTTGAAAAACTCTCAGCCTGGAACGATATAAAGGATGAGAACGTTGAAAAAATGTTCACCGACACACTCAACCGAATTTTTGATTCAATGCTTGAACAGCGACAGGAAGAGTTGATAGCTCGCGATCGCACACATGGTTTAAGCAGTGAAGAACGCAGGGAGTTCTGGGAAATCAGACAGGCCCTGGAAAAAAAATGAATTCAACGGCTTAAGTGCCGAATACCGATCGGGAAGCCCCCGACAGCCGCTCGAGGCGCAGCGGCACTAATATAAGTACGCCCTCGCTTTAAATGTTGGCGGTTCGTTCGCCGACCGACACCAATCAAATGAATTAAGTGTGGATACCGTCTTATGGAGCAAAACCCGCAGTCACAGCTCAAGCTTCTTGTCCAACGTGGTAAGGAGCAAGGCTATCTGACCTATGCCGAGGTCAATGACCATCTGCCGGAAGATATCGTCGATTCAGATCAGATCGAAGACATCATCCAAATGATCAACGACATGGGCATTCAGGTGATGGAAGAAGCGCCGGATGCCGATGATCTGTTGCTGGCTGAAACCTCCAACAACACTGATGAAGACGCAGAAGAAGCGGCTGCACAGGTTCTGTCCAGCGTGGAATCTGAAATCGGGCGTACCACCGACCCGGTGCGCATGTACATGCGTGAAATGGGTACGGTAGAACTGCTGACCCGTGAAGGCGAAATCGACATCGCTAAACGCATCGAAGACGGGATCAACCAGGTTCAGTGTTCCGTTGCCGAATACCCAGAAGCCATTACCTATCTGCTGGAACAGTACGATCGCGTTGAAGCTGAAGAAGCGCGTCTGTCTGACCTGATCACCGGTTTCGTTGACCCGAACGCTGAAGAAGATATGGCGCCTACCGCCACTCACGTCGGTTCCGAACTGTCTCAGGAAGAGATGGATGACGACGATGAAGATGAAGACGAAGACAGCGACGACAGCAGCGACGATGACAACAGCATCGACCCTGAGCTGGCACGTGAGAAATTTGGCGAGCTGCGTACTCAGTACGAGATCACTCGCGACACGATCAAAGCAAAAGGCCGTAGCCATGTCAGCGCTCAGGAAGAGATCCTGAAGCTATCTGAAGTGTTCAAGCAGTTCCGTCTGGTACCGAAGCAGTTCGACTACCTGGTAAACAGCATGCGTACCATGATGGACCGCGTGCGCACCCAGGAACGTATCATCATGAAGATGTGCGTTGAACAGTGCAAAATGCCGAAGAAGAACTTCATCACCCTCTTCACTGGCAACGAAACCAGCGAAACCTGGTTCAACGCGGCTATCGCGATGAACAAGCCGTGGTCTGAAAAGCTGCACGACGTGAAAGACGACGTTATGCGTAGCCTGCAGAAACTGCAGCAGATTGAAGAAGAGACCGGCCTGACCATCGAGCAGGTTAAAGACATCAACCGTCGTATGTCCATCGGTGAAGCGAAAGCCCGCCGTGCGAAGAAAGAGATGGTTGAAGCAAACTTACGTCTGGTTATTTCTATCGCGAAGAAATACACCAACCGCGGTCTGCAGTTCCTTGACCTGATTCAGGAAGGCAACATCGGCCTGATGAAAGCGGTAGATAAGTTTGAATACCGTCGCGGCTACAAGTTCTCCACCTACGCTACCTGGTGGATCCGTCAGGCGATCACCCGTTCTATCGCAGACCAGGCGCGCACCATCCGTATTCCGGTGCATATGATTGAGACCATCAACAAGCTCAACCGTATCTCCCGCCAGATGCTGCAAGAGATGGGCCGTGAACCAACGCCGGAAGAGCTGGCCGAGCGCATGCTGATGCCAGAAGATAAGATCCGTAAGGTGCTGAAAATCGCCAAAGAGCCAATCTCCATGGAAACGCCAATCGGCGACGATGAAGATTCGCATCTGGGTGACTTCATCGAGGATACTACCCTCGAGCTGCCGCTGGACTCTGCGACCACCGAGAGCCTGCGCGCTGCCACCCACGACGTTCTGGCTGGCCTGACCGCCCGTGAAGCGAAAGTCCTGCGTATGCGTTTCGGTATCGATATGAACACCGACCACACGCTGGAAGAAGTGGGTAAACAGTTCGACGTTACCCGTGAACGTATCCGTCAGATCGAAGCGAAGGCGCTGCGTAAACTGCGTCACCCAAGCCGCTCTGAAGTGCTGCGTAGTTTCCTGGACGATTAATCGCCCCGGTCAAAAACGTAAAAAGCTCCCTGATGGGAGCTTTTTTTTCGCCAGTGAATCCCGGCGACTCGGGCCTGTAGCCCGGCCAAGCGCAGCGCCGCCGGGATCGGCTCAATGCCTATAAACCGCGCGCCTTCAACGCCACATCCAATTCCTGATACGCCTCTACCAGCTTATCCAGCGTAATCCGGCTCAGCCCACTCGGGTTCGGCAGCACCCACACCTCGGTATCACCAATCATGTAGGTCTGCTTACCCCACGTCGCCCCGCGCTGCCCTAAGCCGCGCTCAAAGGCCTGTTTACCAAGCACCGCCAGCGCTGCTGGTTTGTAATGCTCAACCTTCTCAATCAGCGCCTGCCCGCCGCTACGCAGTTCCTGCAAGCTGACCTCACTCGCCTGTACCGTCGGGCGCTCAACCAGCTTGGTCACGCCACAGCGGAATGCCAGCATCTGCTCAGCGTCTTCCGGCTTCAACTGGTGTTCAGTAAACCCCGCAAGATGCAGCACCTTCCAGAAACGGTTCGCCGGATGGGCAAAGGGATAGCCCAGAGAAGAAGATGACAGCCCCGGGTTGATGCCGCAGAACAACACCCGCAGCCCCGAATCAATAATGTCCTTAACCATAATTTTCTCGACCAATGCATCGTGAGACCAGTATAACGAATTGAAAATGCATTGTTTATAAAAACAGCATGTGCGCGCTTAGCGCTGGATTGGCGCCCATTGTTACTTTATAATCGTCCGCTACCTGGCCCCTTAGCTCAGTGGTTAGAGCAGGCGACTCATAATCGCTTGGTCGTTGGTTCAAACCCAACAGGGGCCACCAAATTTAAACAATAAATACATGCAGTTAGTCCACTCTCGCGAGTGGCCTTTTTGTTATCTCATTTTCGAGTGGCGATAGAATGGCGGTGGATTTTTTACCGCCACTTTGCTGAGGGCATAAAAAAACCCGCGCGCAGCGGGCATTTAGCGGAAATTTATCAGAGCCACAATGGCCGCTGACCACCGACAGTCGGGTGCGGCGGTACCGGGTCAATGGCTCCCGGAGTAACAATAAAGCGCTCTATCGTTTCCATTGTCATAAACGTGCAACTACAGTTGATGTTCTGGCACTGGTGGTAGCGCTCTTTCGTATTTTCGGTTAGATAGCGGCTTGTTCGCGCATGTGCGGCATGATGGCACTTCGGACAATGAAACATAACCCACCCCTTATTCTCAATTCGTGAAAAAATGATAATCATCAATTCACTTTTTGTGAATATATTTTATTCATCATCCGATTCCGCGCTGTACTCCACATCAGAGAGTTTAACCTCAAGCTCTAAGCCCGTCGTGAAGCCGCTATTATTCAGATTGTGAGTCACCTTACTGATTAACCAAGATTGCTCGTCTATGACGCGCTTAAAGCCTGACACACGCACCGGTGTCTCAGGGAATAAATCAGCCCTACCAAGCGCCAGCGTAATTGAAAACTCCGCAACGCCTCGCTGTAGCTTATCCCACTTAGCCTGAGCGGCGCGCATCGCCTGCGCCTTAGATGCGTAGACGGTCGTCAGCGCCAGCACGTTATCGGCCTCACCGGCCATATACTCACCCTCGCGCGCCTCCGGCTCTTTTTTGGCCTTTGTCTTTTTGCTGACCGGCTTTGCTTTCGGATGCTCCAGTGCGCGCAGGTGCTTCTCTTTTGGCTTACGTTTCAGCGTCACTTTTTGCTTTTGCGGTTTTGGGTCTTTGGTGTGCAACCATTTTGCTGTTACGCCGGTGTAAGCCCCACGGTCGGCAATGGCAAACTGGTGACGGTCGCCATCGCTGCGGGTCAGCGTCATTTGCGGGACGGGCTTGCCACTGGCCGTCATCGCACTACCGGCTTTCAGAAACAGGAGTTTACCCACTTTCACTGACACCGCCGCCCCATTGCGGTCAGCCAGCCTGGTCAGAAATACGGCGTCGGACTCCTGTGACTGGTCGATATGCGGCACCGGTATTTTTTTCAGTGAATCCGCGACACTGGCCGTCAGTTTATTGCGCTTTGCAATGGTGCTGACCAGTTCGCCGAGGGTGGTGTCGTGCCACGATTCTTCACGCCGTGAATTGAGCGTTCCGCGAAAGTCTGCACTACGCGCCCGGATGGTCAGGGTATCAGGCGCGCCCCGATGCTCAATCTCATCGACCGTGAAATCGCCCTTATTCAGAAGCGCGGAACCCTGCCACCCAAGCCACAGCGTCAGCACCGCCCCGCGCAGGGGTAACTCGACTTTGCCGTCGGTGTCGTCGAGCTCAATGTCGAGCTGGTCAGCCTCAAAACCCCGGTTGTCGGTCATGGTAAGAGAAATCAGGCGGTCGCTAAAATTGCTGGTAATGTCCTGACTATTCAGCGTCAGCATAAATGCCGGTGCAAGGCTGGTACCGGCGTCAATGGTCATACCCGTAATCATGCGGTCAGCCCTCCGAGCGCACCCTGTAGCTTATCAGTAAGATTACCGGCAGAGCCGAGAAGCTCGCTGGCCTGCTTATTCAGGTCGCCAAACATTGCCGTCAGTGATTCGTCGACCCGTTTCAGCGAAAGGGTGAAATCAATCTTTCTGGCCGCTCCGTCGCTGAAAAACTCGGCATGCGTGGTCGACACCTTATCGACGATATACATCCCGAAGATATTGCCGGTTCCCTCAATAAGCGGCCATGCTCTGCCCTCGTCGGCCATCAATTCAACAGCCAGCAGGGATATGCGACCGCCGGTAATAGCAGGGTAAAGCGTACCGGCAAGCTGGATCGAGTTCTCCCCCTCGCCGAGAAACTGATATGCAGGAGGTTTGCCGACCCGGTCATTAGACGCCCAGCGATAATCTTTCGAGTGTTGCATCGACTGATAAGGCAGGGTGCGGCGTTCAAACACAAACATTCCAAGCGCAAGCATCATCGTTTATTCCTCTCAGTCATGGCCCATACTGGCACGCTGACGCGCACGCTTTTCGCGCTCAATCTGTTCGAGCGTGTCGCGTAGCTGTCTGTCAAGCTGATGCCCCGGCGCAACACCTCCCGGCAGAGTGATGTTGTACTCGCTTTTGCTCTGGTCAATGTAAGAGCGCCCTGCAGGTGCGGTAACTGGCTGATAAGCCTGATAGCCGCCATATGTGCTGGTTGCCGGGATGTAGGAATTACCCTGCGTGGCGGCGTTGGTTTTGGCGGCAGTCTGGTCGAGGCTGTCCGATTCTTTGTTGATGATGCCGAGTTTTTCGAGAAGCCAGTCGACACCGCTGCGCAGCTTGTTAAAAACATTGAGCGGAGCCATCAAGGCAGAGGCCAGTGCCTGACCAAAAATAACGCCGACATTTTTGCAGCTATCAAGCGTCTCCTGCGTGGCCTTGACCGGGGCAATCAGGTCTTTAAACCATTGCCAGACGCCGCGCAGCTTCTCACCGAGTCCGTCAAAGATTGGAGCCAGTGGAGCGAACATTTCCCCGACCGGTGCAAAGGCGCTCATGATGCCCTCAATCACCCCCGAGAAAAATGCGCTGATGGGCTCCCAATATTTGCGGATGAGTAGCGCCCCGGCCACAATCGCCGCACCGACGGCCACAATCGGCCAGGTAATCGCACCGAGCGCTGTCACAATGGCACTACCAGCAACAGTAAAGACCGTACCCAACACGCCAGCAGCGGCGATAATGGCGTTAATCCCCATGACAACCGGCCACGCAACGAGACCAATGCCGCCGATGATACCAATCAGAGCAAGTGCGCCACCGGCAATAATGCCGATAGTTGTCGCCAGACCTTTGTTTTTCTGGATCCAGCCGTCGAGCTTTAATACGTATTGTGTGGCGGTTTGGGTGAGTTTACGCAGCGAGCCCTCTTGCTGGTCAAAAAGGTCGGTACCGACTGCCTCATAAGCCGACTGGAACTCTTTAAAGTCGCCGCCGAGGTTATCCTGCATAACCTTAACCAGCTCCTCGGTTTTACCGTCCGAGGCTTTAAACGCGGCAGTGAGCCGGTCAAGTTTGCCGCTTGAGGCTGCTTCCATCAGCACCGCCGCCGCCGAGCTGGCCTCCTCGCCGAATATGGTTTTCATGTACTCGCCACGCTGGCTTGTCCCGAGGTTGTTTTTCTCAAAGCTGCGCTGCATTTCTTTCAGGATGGAGAATATCGGGCGCGTGTTCCCCTTGCTGTCGGACGTTTTGACGCCGAGTTCCTTAATGGCCTCAAACGCTTTTCCGGTGGGAGCCTGCAGGCGGCTGAGAATGGCGCGGCTACCGGTACCCGCCATTGACCCGGTGATTTTGGCGTCGTGCAGCGCACCGACCATTGCGGCGGTTTGCTCGATGCTCACCCCGGCATTTTTCGCCACTGGCGCGGCATAGGTCAGCGCGTCGCTCAGTCCGTCAAAATCGGCGGCGGTTTTGTTCATTGTCATCGAGAGAACGTCGCCAATGTGAGCAATCTTGTCGTTTGAAAGTTGAAACGCTGATTTCATCCCGGTCAGCAGCGCAGCGTTTTCCTCCATTGAGCGCCGGTTTGACAGCGCCATATTCAGCGTGACTGGCGTCGCCGCCTGAATGGCTGCAGCGTCACCGCCGCTTTTCGCAATGATGATTTGCGCGCTCGCTGCGTCATCTGCAGAGGCTGCAGTATTGTCGCCGAGCTGGCGCGCCTGTTTGCGTAACGCCTGCATTTCTGGCGACTGCTTATCGACTCCGAGCACGGCCTGCAGTTCGGAATTTTTCTGCGCAAAGTCATAACCGGGCATCAGTAATTTAACCCCGGCCATCGTTCCCGCTGTCGCGATACCGACCCCGGCAGCACCGGCTGCGGCCATGTTACCAGCAAGCTCTTTACCTGATTTATATCGCTCTTTCACCCGGCTTAATTTCGCCTGCTGCGCACTGACGCGTGCCAGTGCTTCGCGCTGGCGGTTAAGCTGCGCCGTCGTTTCGCTGATTGAGGTTTTGAGCCGACGCTCATCGGCAGAAAGAGTGCGGGTATTAATACCGGCCTGCATCAGCTCGGAGCGCTGACGCTGCACCGACGTTCTCAGGCTGTTGTATTTCGTCTGCAGCTCAGAGGCGGCACGCTTTGCCGCTTCGAGTGCCTGCGCCTGCGCGCGGGTCGGACTGGTGGTGTTTTTAAACTGCACGGCCAGCTCACCGGCTTCGCGTTTCGCTTTCTCAAGCGATTGACTGGTCACGGCCAGTTGTGCGCTTGCCTTACGAAAGCCGTCGATTTTCGACGCCTGACCGTTCAGGTCACGCAGCCCCTTTTGTGTGTCGCGAATATCATCCGACAGGGTTTTACTCGCGGTCTGGATGGATTTAAGCGGTCGGGTCGCCTGGTCGACCGCTTTCAGCAACACCTCAAGCCTCAGGTTATTACTCATTGTGGTTTCCGCTACGCTGTAGCGCCTTTTCGCGCCATGTGATGAGCTCGGTCAGGCTCAGGGAATAGAGCTCTGATGGCGACCAGTGGAATATCACTGCAATATCCGCCATCAGGTCATCGGTCGACAGGTTGGGCGGGAAATCTATTCCGCCGAAGCCGGTGACAAAAAACCAATCACCTTAGCGGCCAGCGACAACATATCGGGCAGGTTCATCGCGGTCAGTTCCTGCGTGGTGAGCGCGGGATAGGTCATACGGGGCAGGACTTTAATCAGCGCATCGACCTCAGACTGCGCCACCGCCGCCAGACTGACACCGCGCAGGGTACCGGCGTTCGGCTCAATCAGGGTGACTTTATCAATCGTCTGACCGGCACGCTTAATCGGCTTGTCGAGGGTCACGACGTTCGGGTTTACGGTGTCAATTTCATTGCCAGCCGTATCAACAAATTCAGCGGGTTTACGTGGTGCTTTTGCCATGATGTTTTTCTCTGCTCTGAATAGGGATTAATAACCGGCCAGCAGTGCTGACCGGTCAGGGAATTACAGCCCGATTGCGCGGCGGTGCTGTTCCAGACGGTCGACGCCGTTCACCTTCTCGACCATGTTGACGGTGTCGATTTCGATGACGTCGCTACCATCAATCGTGAGGCGGTAGTAGGTGCAAACGGTCGACAGTTTGGTCGAGGTGTTTTCACCCTGCTTATTCTCGCCGCCGTCGATTTCTTTATGACGGCCACGCATGACCACCTCGACCGCGATGATTTCGCCGGTGTCGTCGCGCTGGTAAGAACCAGCAAAACGCAGCGGCACGGCGTCCGCACCCGGCGCGGCGTACTGCGCCCACAGCGCCACATCGGGCAGGCCACCGACAGACCATTCGACGGTGAGCGCATCGTCGTCGAGGCCGAGGTCAATCGCCGCCGCGCCATTCATGCCACCGCCGCGATAGTTTTCGAGCTTGCGGGTCAGCTTCGGCAGCGTCACGGATTCAACAACGCCCATGTAACTGAGTCCGTCATTGAACATGTTCAGATATTTGAGTTTGCGGGGTAGTGCCATGTTGTTTCAGGCTCCTTAGCTGTTGACCGATTCGGCCAGATTCACCAGATATTTATCGGTGATACGCTGGCGCAGGGTCAGGCTTTCCAGTGGTGGAACCGGCGTATAGTCGTAGTCGATATACAGTTTCCCGGCCTTGAGGGTTTCCTTATCGTTCGATTCCTCGTCGAACCAGCATTCGCCGTCCACGATGTAGCCGTTAGTTTTCAGCTCGCGGAATTTGGCATTGATGCCGTCGACAATGTCACGGATAAGCGATGCGGTGATGGGCTTATCGACCGCCCACATGTGCGCCTCGGCCATCGTGTCGGCCAGCACCTGCGCGGTGCGGGTGTAGCTCTCAAACAGGAAAAGCGGGTCATCAGAGCAGGTGCGGTTACCCCAAAAGCGGAAACCATCCTTGCGCACCAGCGTCGTGACCCCGGCCTCGTTGAGCAGGTCAGCATCGGTGCCGGATGCCTGCAAATCCCAAAAGACTGACGCACTGATGCCGGTGACACCCTGCACGCCGACGTTAGACAGGGTTTTGTGCCAGCCGACAGTCTGGTCGATGTAGGCGCGCAGGCCGAGCGCGCGAGCGGTGGCGTAGGCTTTTGCGGTGGCGTTAGTGGTGGTGTCCCATGCGAGGAAGTCAGGCCAGATGACCATCAGCTCGCGCTGACTGAAATTCTCGCGATAGGCCATCGCCTCGGAAATGGTTTTACAACCCCATGCGCTGATATAGCCAAAGGCGCGCAGGCTGATACAGACCGAAGCAAGTGCGACTGCGACCTCTTTGGTATCGAGACCCGGCACGCCGAGAATGCGCGGCTTAACGCCGGTGACCGCTTCGGCAGTCAATAGCGCCTTAATGCCGGTGTATTTACCGTTCTCATCCGTGCCGCCGATGATGTTAGAAATGGTCTGCGCCTGAGCTGCATCCGGGTCATCGTCGACACCTTCGGCAACGCGCACAACAACGGTGACGGGTTTTGACTGGTCGGCGATAGCCTGCAGGGAGGCAGACAACGTGCCTTTTTTACCGGCTTTCGCAATGGCGCTCTGCACATTGGTAATCAGTACCGGCTCGTTGAGGGGGAATGTCTCGGCATCCGCATCGCTGGCCGTGCAGACCATGCCGACGATTGCGGTTGCAACAGTGGAAATGACGCGGGTGCCGTCGTTAATCTCAAGCACCTGCACTCCGTGGTGAAAATCACTCATCCGGTTAACTCCGTGGTTAGTGGGCGAGTGTTATTGTCCTGACTGGTCTGGTGAGGGGCTATTTATCGGCGATGGATAGCCGATGGCACATAAACAATTCATAAAAAAGACGGGCATCAGCCCGCCATTCTTTCAAAGGTTGGTTTGGGAGAAGCGGCAAAACGGAATGTGGGCAACGGGGAAAACCAAATCCCTGATATGTCTTTCTGGACGGTTACTGGTGGCAATGGAAATTTTGTGATTCGTCAACCTGACGGGCTAATCATTCAGATGGTTACTGTAAGTATAAGCGGTCCAGTGGCGATGAATGGAATGACTGATAATGCTTATGCCATTACAGGTTCTAATAAGTCTTATATTGCCACAGCCACATTGCCCTTTGTATTTCCTAATAAGGTGCTGGGCGTTATCCCTCTGGTATCAACAACAGCTTATGGTGGTGTATCCAGTAATATTACAGGTTCATACGCGACGGCGGCTTGTTCTTTTGCCGCTGTCAGGGGGAATAATACGATTATGTTCAAAGTCGACAAACCACTGAATGCAGCCTTTCCTTCAGATACCAGCGTCTCAGCGTTAATCATTGGACGGTAAGAATGAACTCAGTATTCTTTTCACCCGGAAGTAAAAGTTTTTATCTGCAAGAATTGTTTCCAGAATATGAGGATGCGGGAACGCTTCCTGATGATGTTATTGAAATTACCAGAGAAACATATGAGCAATTTCTTGGTCTGCATCCAGAAGGGAAAGAAATTGGCGCTGACAGTTCAGGACGACCAGTATGGATTAATTCCCCACCGCCTTCAAAAGAGGATGATGTGTTGATGGCTGAAATGAAAAAAATATCTTTGGTTTCAGAAGCCAATACTTACATCAATACCCATCAGTGGCCTGGCAAAGCTGCTATTGGTCGTCTGAAAGGTAACGAGCTGGAGCAATATAATTTATGGCTGGATTATCTGGACGCACTGGAACTGGTTGATCCCTCCAGTGCTCCAGATATTGAATGGCCTACGCCTCCGGCAGTTCAGGCCAGATGACATTCGGCGCGGTGCTGGTATCTGTTGCCTTCACTGCTTTAATGTAGCCAATCCAGGCAATAAGACTTTCTTTATCTTCATCGCTGATAATTCCTAACTGTAGTTCCGTTTGCCACAGACTGATTTTTGAATTTGCGGCGTTCAGCAGATTTGTTTTCTGTTGCTCGGCTGCAGCCACGTTCGCCGCGTTCTGTTCTTCGCTATCGGTAACCCAATCTGTGCCATTCCATTTATCAAACTGCGTTGATGGTGCTTTTGTGGTGGTTCCTTCCGGGTATTCTCCCAACTGTGAAACTGCCACAGGTTCGCCAGTTTCCGTGCTGTAAACAGTTTCGCCGCGATGGTCTGCAACGTATTCCCAGCCGGTCAAATCAGCCTTCCGGCAGACAGCAAAGCCGTCCTTTTTGCTGATTGGCGCATCTACGCAGGAATTAGCGGGAACACCAACACCGAATGGCAGATATTCAACGGATGAAGAAAGATATTCCCGCGTTTCTCCATCGTAGCTGTAAACGGTGATAAACCCAGCTTCTGTGGCGAACCCGTTTTCATCTAATGAAATTTCTTTTGCGGTCATTATACTGCCCTTACAATGTAGTTGAATGCGATGTTGCGCGGTCGGTTCTCTGACGCCGTGGGAACAACATTGGATGCGTCAAAGGTAACATCTCTTGCAGTGCCGCCACTGTTAGAGTCAGCGGACGTGCTCCCCCTGCTGCTCGTTGTGAATGCCCCTGAACCAGAAGGTTGAGTGTTAAATCTGACGTCACCAAGCTGGCCGGTAATATTTCTTATTGCATCACTCTGCGCAGACAAAATAGCACGCCCAGAATCAACCCCGCGCTCATCATCCCAGCCGCGAATAAATTCACCGCGCAAATCCGGTAATTTATTTGTCGGGTAAGACTTTGCCAGTTCCGGGTATTCTTCAGCAGAAAAATCCGCACCATTGCATTTCAGCCAGCCTGTTGGCGGAGTGGCTGAAGGCCACGGAACAGGGACACCAACAGGTAATGCAGAGCCTTCTCCCAAACCAAGGTTTTGGAGAAACTTCGCCACGTCAGGAATATCCCCGCCGTTTTGGCTTTTCTGCATCGCTCCGGTGATACGTGCATCATCACCCGCCGCAACAGTATTGGCAGTTGTACCGGTGTTTTTCGTCGAGCTGTCGCCAAGTTGCAGATTCTGGCGCGCCAGTGCCGGATTAGGTAAATCGGAGAGATTACGTTCTTTAGCCAGCCGTGCATTCGCGTTATCCATCGCAATTTTTACGGCTTTCGGGGTTGCCGATTGTGTCTCGCGGTCATCCGTCACACTGCTGTTAAGCTGCGTAAAACCTTTAGCGGTAGTGGTTGCATCTGGATGGTTGCGCGACTGTTCGTGGGCGCGCATGATCCCGTCAGCGTAACTCTTCACCTCGATAACTTTATCGTCTACATACTGGCGCGTAGCAAGTACGACTGACGGGTCGATTTTCAGGGTAATAGCCGACGTGCTCGATACAATCAGAATCATGCGAATGGTCTGAGTGCGTCCGCTTCCCTCCTGCAGTTCCGGCTTGTAGGTCTCCGGACAGTTCGCCACGGCAATCAGGATGCCGTCATCATCGTAAAGACCAATCTCGCGGATCCAGAAACCGCCCTCATTCTCGGGAATAATCTGTTCCGCGATAATCTGGCTGGTATTGGCCGGGTCAACGGTCAGCAGGTTCAGCGGCGCAATGCGTTTCTGGTTAATGAGCTTCGTCTGCGCCGGGTCAGGGGTCGGCAGCACACCATTAGCATCACCGACGGCCATCTGCGTCAGGTTGAGCTTGGTGCCGAGTGCCGCCGCGTTCGCCAGTCGCGCCGCGCCCTGATTGGTCAGAATGGCAAAATATTTTGCGGTCATGCGTTCACTCTCAGGTTATCAATCAAATGGATGGCCGAGGCCGGGTAATATTCACCGCCGACGATAATTTCCTCGGGGGTGTAGGGGTAAACGGTCAGCGCGTCGCCGTCGTAATATCCCGCGCCGACATACAGCTCGCCGGTGGTACTCAGACTGATAGCCAGCCCGGTCAGGTGACGGCTTGCCGGTTTGGCGTCTTCAATCAGGCGCTCAAGCTCCTGATACATTTCGTCAGTGATGCCACGGTCGAGCACGCCGACAACAAGGCGGAATGTGCCTGGCTCCTCGTCGAGCTGCCACCACTCGTGCACCTCAATCAGAAAGCCGAGCGGCTCAACCACCCGACGCAATGCGCTGATGGTGCCTTTGTGCTGATGGACGAAAAACGAGGACGAGCAGACGCTGCGCTTTGTTGCCTCCGGCCACTTCTCATCCCACCGGTCGACCGACAGCGCCCACGCCAGATACGGCAGCAGGTTTACCGGGCAGGTACGCCAGTTCCACAGAGTGCGCAGCGGTACCGGCACGCGCTGAATCTCAGCGAGTGCGGCAGCGGCGGCGACCTCCAGCGGTGACGAGCCAACGGGTAACAGCCGGTCACTCATCCGAGCCCCCGATAGTTATCTGGTACTCGGTGCAGTTCGACGCCTGAGACTTACTCAGCACAATGTCTGCCTGAGGTGATGCCAGCTCGACACGCTGCACCCCCTCAACATGCAGTGCCGCGTAAATGGCCGACAAGCGGATATCACGCCCGAGGCGGTGCTGCGCGCTGATGTAGCTCTGCAGCTTTTGCTCTGATGCCTGCCTGATGGGCTCAGACTCGGGGCCGGGGTAAACGTAGAGCGTCGCGTCAATCTGGTACGGCACAATCTCGGCTGACTGGACAGTCACCCTGTCAGCCACCGGGCGCACATCTTCGGCGTTCAGCGCTTTGTCAACAATCGCCAGTAGTTCAGGGCTGGCAGTGCCGTCACCCTCGCGCGATAGCACGGTAATCGTCACGCAGGCTGGCGACGGACTTGCGACCGAGACGTCAGCGACCCGCCCGTCGGCGCTGCGACCGTGATACTCATATGCGCCGACCGGCCCCGCCACGCTCAAGCCCTCAAACGCCTGTTGCGTGCGCAGACGCAGGTCGGTATCGGATTCCATAACGGCAGGCGTCGGCGGGATGGTAGTGTCATCCGCCGGGGTGATGGTCAGGCGTTCGGTATTGTTGTTCCCGGCCACGACGTCAAGGTCGTTACCGTCGGAATAGGCCAGCGTCACCGCCTGCGCGGCTTCGTTCACCCGCTGACGCCAGATAACTTCACGGTAGGCGTTTTCCTGCAGCAGCTTAACAATCGGTTCCGATTCGAGTGCCAGCGTCCGGGCAATGGCCTCCTGCTGGTCTTCGGGATAGAGCGAAATCAGCGTCGCAATGCGTTCCGCAAGGATGGTTTCATAGTCCAGTTCCTCAACCACGTCGGGAACGGGTAACTGACTCAGGTCAACAGTTGCCATAGTGATTTAACTCAGTGAAACAGTGGTTGAAACTGACGCACCGGTATCGGTACGCATCCCGGTAATATCGACATACATCTCGCCAGCGTCGCCGGTCTCAAAGCTGATAGAGGTAAGCCTGATGCGCGGCTCCCACTTCTGGATCGCCGAATAGCACGCCACCATAATCTGCAGCCTGAGCGCCGGGTTTTGCGGCATATCAATCAGCGCCGACAGGAGCGAACCATATTCACGACGCATCACCCGCGAGCCGACCGGCGTCAGCAGAATGTCGCGCATGCTCTGGCTGATATGCTCGGTGTCGCTGATGCCGAGGCCGGTATTTCGGTTCATACCCTGATAACGCACTGTCATATCGGTGCCCCCGTTTGCCCGCCGCTGTCCCCTGGGTGTTTATGGGTGTGGAGCACCTTGCCATTAGATGACAGTGACCCGCCGGTATGCTCGATGTTGCCTTTCATCGTGCCGCCCTTTTGCACCTCAAGCGTCGCCGTCGTCAGCTTATTGGTGCAAATCACCTCCGGGGTGTCGAGGGTGATACTGGTCGAGGCTTTCACCAGTACCAGCGGCACGGTTGCGGTGATGGACTCCGATGCCGTCACGTCGGCAGTTTTGATGCCGCTGACCGTCAGCGCGCCGGTCTCGGGCTCGTACTCAATGACCGCACCATCAGGGAAAACCACATGCCACGCATCCGCCGAGGCAGAGGGGGCGGGGTTATCGTCGGAGAAAATTCCCGGCAGCACGAAAGCGGTATCAAGCTCGCCACCGATTGCCAGCAGCAACACCTGCTCACCAACCGAGGGAGCCCACCACGTCCGCGAACGACCGGCGCGGGTGGTCAGCCAGTTCAGCCATGTAGTCTGGATCCCGCCGCTTTGTACGCGGCACAGCCCCTGCACAGTATCGACCTCAGTCACCACGCCTGAGCGGATGAGGTTACGAATCGCGCGCGCGAGCTCCTGTATCGTGGATAATGTATTCATAGTGCAAGGATGCCTCTGGTCTGGAGTCGCGCCAATTCGCGCGGCTCCGGTGGTGGTTCACACAATATTTATTTGCCGAGGTGACTGATAATGACGTCTTCAATCATCTGCTCATCGTCGCGGGTGAAACCGAGCAACGGGCGCGCCTCGTACTGCACATCCCGGCTGTTGCGGTTTGGCCGGTCTTTGAGTCCGTACTGATGCACCCGCGCCATGCGCTGCACCTTGCCGGTAAACTCCACCACCGCCGCACTGTCGCTGCCTTTGGCTTTCATAAAGCGACTGGTGCGCAGCTTGGCGAACATTTCACGCTTAATGCGCCCTTTCTTGCTCCGCACCGGCTGGCGCTTTCTCGCGGCATACGGGGTGCCGTCGGGTTCCTGCTGGCGCTTGATGCGCTGTTGCTGACTGGTACGCAGCTTTTTCGCAATCTCAGCCGCCATTTGCCGACGCGCCGCCGGTGACAGGCTGGCAATCAGACCGGCAAGACGCTCCTGCAGCGCGGTTAACTCACTCATCCCACTGGCTCACTAATTCACCGTTTGCATACATAGCAACCGGGCGCGTCACCAGCTCAGGCAGTGGCGGCTCTGGCGCATAACTGACATGCAGCGCGCCATCGACCTCTTTGACGAGCGTGCGCTCGGTGAGCCTCAGGCTGATACTGATATCGAGCGAATCATCGTTATTGATATCAATAATCCAGGTGAATCCTTTTTCCCGCCCGTCGTCGGTGGTCATAATGTCCGGCTGATGTTCACGCAGCCACGCCTGCACCGGCACGAATATCAAATCAAGGTCGCCGGTAAAGTCGGTCACCACCACGTTCAGCACATACACCTTTTCAAACGACAGCGAGCTCGCCAGTCGGGAATCGGTATGGCCGTTGTCGGCAAAAAGGCGCAGCATATCGGGGTTATTTCGGAGCTGCGGCACGGCGTTAATCAGCGCTTTGCGCAGGCTTTTGTGCTTCTGCATCGAGTTCATCCTGACAGTGTTTGACGGTTTTGACCTGCAGCGCGCAGGCGGTCAGCGCGCCCTCAAGGCGGCGGATATCTGCGCTCAGGTCACCATTGGTTTTCGGGTCACTTCCCGGCATCGGGCAAAGACTCACCCTCGGGCATCCGCTGACCACAATCACCGGCGCTGGCGCAGGCGGTGCGGGTGTGCAGCCGACGCACAACATCAGGCAAAGCAGCGTTATACCAGCGGCGAAAGGCTTCATTTTCATTAAGTAACCTCGTTATCGTCTGCTCTCGGCGGCTGGCTTCCTCGCTGGCCTTTGCGAGCTTTTCGCGCAGTTCCACCTGCGCGGATTCATTACGTCTGGCGAGCGTACCGGCAACACTAAGCTGATTTTTCAGCATGCCAATCGTCGTCTTTTGTTCGCTCGCGACGCGGTTTGCCGTCTCAAAGGAGCGGGATAAATTGCCGTTCTCATGCCGCAACCACAGCAACCCGAGCACAGCCAGCACCAGCGCAGAGGCCAGAAACATCACAATGACTCTGGACACAGACCTGCCCCCTCAATACGCTGGCGGTAAGACTTGCGAACGGCCTTAAAGGTCAGCACGCAAATCAGGTAAATCAAAGCCGTAAGGCTCCAGCCAGCCCCAAGCAGACAGCCCGTGGTAACAGAGAAAATAATGAGAGACCATGCCCGACGCCCCTGAGAGGGCTTACGGCAAAAGACGGCGCGGAATACCCTCATCAGGTCTGGATTGACGGGAATACTTTTGCCCGTATTTCGCAGCCAGTGCTCATAAGCAACCACCCCGGCGAGGCTCGCCGTAATGCAGATAAAACTGCCAAACAGCGCCCATGCGGCAACAAAGTTGACGGCGGCGCTTTGCGGCGATGCCAGCCCCCAAAGCAGCACCAGTGCCAGCAGGACATCGAACATCAGGGAACGTAAATATTTTTTCATTGGGTTACTCCTTTCATGCAATACGCCAGTTCCCGCTCGCGGCGGTTTTCCAGCCCTTTGTTTTTAGTGCCATTGACGTACACCCAGCGGGTGAGCTGGTCGCATGCCTGCCACCACTGATGACGCTTGATGTAAGAGACCAGCGTAGAGCGACAGGCCGCGCCGGTGCCGACGTTAAAAGAGAAACTGACGAGCGCGTCGTAAACCGACTGCGGCATGGTGACCGGCACGCAGACCGCGAGACGGCGCTCGGTGTTCAGCACGTCTGCGACCAGATTTGCCGCCGCTTCGCGCTCGGTGATATCGCGTTTCGGTACCACCCCGGCAGTGTGGCCGATGCCTGATGTCCACACGCCCGCGCTGCACTGGTAAGGTGTCAGGCGACAACCTTCGAGGTCGGCAATCAGTGCCAGACCATCAGGCGAGGTATTCAGCAGACGAAAATCAGGCATCAGTGCCGCCAGCGCCAGCACTGCGGCCACACTGCAACGTTTAACGATTGAGCTCACGGGTCACCCCTTTGTCGATTCCCATTTCGGTCAGGTAACGAAAGGTTTTGCGCCGGTACCAGAAATTCACCGCCGCCGTAAAAATGGCGCACAGACTACCCACATACAGCGCCAGCTTTTCGGGCGACATTGCCCCGAAATACGCCAGACCCACGGCCAGCCAGTAGGCGATAAACGTGGTGATTTTTTCCATACTCAGTCCCATAGATTCAGGGTCTCCGCCGTGGATGAGGTTTCAATGTCGGGCAGGTCAATCGCCGTTCCATGCGGCAGAATGACGCCCAGCTCAGACAGGCCGGGATTAGCCTGCAGCACCGTCTCGACCACGCCCTCAGTGCGCCCGTAATATCGGGCGCAAAGCGCGTCGAGGGTGTCGCCCTGCATCGCGTAGACTTTCATCAGAGCTGACCCACGATGCAGCGCGGCTTGTCCTGCAGGCGCGAGACCGACCAGCGCATATCCCGCCACAGGTCATCAATGGTGGTTTCGACGCTGTCTGCTTTTTTGTCGCCCTTGCCGGTTGCCTCAACCCCGCGATAACGTTCGTACAGGGTGGCGGTCGCCATTGCCGTCACGGCGCTCAGGTAGTGGAAAACGCGTACATTTTCGCCGTCGATTTCCTCGGCCTCAGGCACGTCGGCCAGTGTCAAAAAACCGGCGGCAATCTGGCGCAGCCGGTAGTCGTAAAGCTCCGCATTGGTTTCCGCCATGCCGGTCTTGATGGCGTTGCGCAGGCGCGCATCGGAAACCGTCTGCTCAAGGCGCATCAGCTCTCGCACCCGCCTCGGATCCACATCAGGGAAAAAGAACGTGTTTTTAATCACTGCGTCGCCCGTCTCCGGTGCGGGAATCACCACGCCCGGTACGTCCTGCGGTTCGTCGGGCTGATTCAGTATTACTGTCGTCATGACAACCTCATTAGGTTGGGCGGTGGACGCCGGTCGCCGTCAGGGTCAAAACCCGCTTTGACCGGCGTGCCGCCCGGCTCGGGGAGCGTTCAGTTAACCGGCGGTTTTTACCGCCTTTGGTGGACGCCCGCGCTTTGCCGCCGGTTTGGTGGCAGGTGTGCGCGTGCGCGGTTTAGTCGCTTTACGGGGTGCTGCCTCTGGCTTTGGCTTCAATGCGCGCTCCAGTCGCTCAATCTCTTTGCGCACACCGGCATTGCGGTCGAGCTGCATTGCGCGCTGAAACTGCGCCAGCGCTTCGGCGTCCTGACCGGCATCGCGCAGGGTCAGGCCAGTCACCTTATGCAGACGGGCGCGCACCATATCGGGAACGTCAGCGCCGTCGGTCAGGCTGAGGGTGGTCAGCAGTAATGCGAGGTCGACAGGCTCACCGGCATCGCGCAGGCGCAGCGCGGCAAGCGCTACCTCCTCAACCAGCATGTAAGACGTGGTGCGGCGGTGGTCAGAGGTGAGGCCGTATTTCAGCGCGTAAGGCGCAATTTCCAGCGCGCCAGCGATATCACCGGCATCGAGACGCCACAGCATGACGGTCATGACAATGTCATCCTGCGCGCCACGGCCATCAGCAAGCACACCGGCCACCCACGGCGCATAGAACGGCAGCAGCTCGCGCTTTTTCGCGGCTTTCAGTTCGTTTGAACGGATGGTTTTTAACGTGCGGCGGTCATCGGCCAGCTTTACCAGCATCTGCTCGTAGGCGGTTGCATGGCGCAGCGGGGCTTGTTCCCGCTGCGCGGCTTGAGAGGCCGAGACCCGCATCATGTGACGCTGTGCGGGGCTCGTCATGGTCTTACTCTCCGCTTTCCTGTGCTGCAGGTGCGGTGAAATCGCCCAGGGTGATGTTTTCCAGCAGGCATCCGGCAGCATACGCCTCGACCACATAGTCGATGTTCATCGACTCATAGTTTTCCACGCGGTCTTTTTTCGGGTTCTCATCAATGCTGCGGCGGTGGCTCTCATCCATGAAGTAAATAGAGAGATTTTCCAGCGTGGTCACGAATACCGCATTCGCCGGGAAGTACGGCACGCGCACGGCTGGCAGGTTGCCGATTCGCTTCTGGCTGATGATGATATCCGCCGCGAGCGACTCGGTGTTTTCCTGCTGTTTGTTGACCAGCGGGAAATATTTGTCGGCCAGCAGCTTACGGCCAACGATGGCAACGAGTTTCGGGTCATCCTGATAAATCTCGTCAATCAGGGTGTTGGTACCGTCCATCACCAGCGCGTCGAGGTTCTCATAGTCGCCGTTTTTGCCAACGCGAATCACGTCAGAAATAACGGTACCGTCCTCAGCGGTGATTTTGCTCATCACGCGCGCCGGGGCTTCGTTGCGGTACTTCTGCAGCCAGCCGACGGCCACATCCTGCAGCATCGGGTTTTTGCTGCGGTCTGAGGTATCAGCGCGGGTGGTACCGTTGAACCCGGCCATGATGAAATCCAGTGCCTGACGCTGGACAATGGCGTCGCGGATGCGGCGCTGGAAGTCCTGAAAACGCGCCCACAGGTCGAGGCGTTTATAGGTCAGGTGGAAGTCAAAGTTAATCTGATTGCACTCGTACTTGTTGGACTCAAGCGCAGTGAAATCGGCGGTCTGGCGCTCTTTGTCGCCCGAGGTGTCGGTCGTGCTGGCGATGGTGCCGGTCACACCGACGCCGATTTTCTCGCCCTTCATTTCTGCGACCGGCAGAATGTTAATCATCTGCAAAAATGCGGATGACGCCTGTACGGTGTTCATCAGCGTTTGCGTGACGGACGGCTCGACGGTGAATTTTTTGCTGACGTCATCAACGCTGATGCCGTTCAGTTTGGCGAGCTGGGTCAGATAGGCATTGAACTTAAAACGGGTTTCCTGACGCATAGTATTTCCTGTTTGAATTAATCGGTTAGTCACAGCATCGGGCGGGGTTGTCGCCCTGTTTCGGTCTGCGTTTTATCAGCAGTCGGTCAGCAGCTCATCGCCGCCACCGCCGCTGGCTTTTGTGCGTCGCGGCTGGCTGAAACTTTCGGTTTTGTCGAGGGTGGTTTTCAGGACGGAAAATGCCTGGCTGGTTTCTTCAACCTTGCCGGTCAGTTCCTGTTTGAAAGTGGCAAACGCGGTTTCCATATCGGAAAGGCGTTTATCCTGCGCGGTCAGATTGGTCTGCACATGCTCGCTGACGGTGGTCACCGCTTCATGCACATCATTCAGGCGCGCATCGTCGCTTACCTGCTTACGGCTGAAAATGGCTTTCACCTTATCGGCCAGGCTGTTGAGCACCGTGTCGGGAACGTCTTCAAACTCCAGTTCGGCCAGCGTGGCAGCGGAAAAGACGTTTTCAGGGTTGGCCTTAAAGCGCTGCAAAGGGTTGTGCTTCGCGTTGCGGCAGAATTCGAGGTATTCAGTGCCGAGGCTCGCCGGGTCATCGGTGACGGCCAGACCAACGAGGTAGCATTTGCCGGTATTGGCAAAATTCGGCTGAATTTCCATTGAGGTGTAGACCTTCTGCGCGGCTTTATTCATCGCGATAAGGTCATCGGTCGGGGTGATTTTAGCGAACAACGCCCATTTGCCGTTAAGCGCAGAATCGTCGTCAATCTTCTCGGCTTTCAGTTCGACCACATCGCCATAACGCTTGAATACGCCATCGGGCAGCAGGCCGCGCAGGTGTTCAAGGTTGATACGGCAACCGTAGACGCGCGGGTCGTAGGTTTCGGCCATTTCCTGAATATCGCTGGCGCTGATAATGCGCCCGTCGCAGGTATCACCCTCGACGCCGATGCGAAAGAACTTTGAGACTTTTTTTGCCATTGTCAGGAGTCCTGAGGTTGGGGTTACTGGTCACCGCCAGTTTCCAGACTCAGGGCACGCCAGACCACCAATGACGACTGGACAACCTCCCACACAACAGCACCTTAGCGAATCACTGACGGCCATTAAGTAGCCTTGCCCTGAACCCACTACGGCGAGGCATCAATGACCATTTCCACCGATACAACCTTGTTGCATGACCCGCGACGGCAGGCATCGCTGCTTTACTGGCAGGGCTTTTCCGTGCCACAGATTGCCGAAATGCTGCAGGTCAAGCGCCCGACCGTGCAGAGCTGGAAGAAGCGCGACGGCTGGGACGGTATCGCACCGATTTCCCGCGTCGAAAGCAGCCTTGAGGCGCGCTTGATTCAGCTCATCGCCAAGCCGCAAAAGTCAGGCGGCGATTTCAAAGAAATTGACCTGCTCGGGCGGCAGATTGAGCGACTGGCGCGCGTTAACCGCTACAGCCAGACCGGCAACGAGGTCGACCTAAACCCCAACGTCGCCAACCGCAACAAAGGCGAGCGTAAAAAGCCGAAAAAGAACTTTTTCAGCGACGAGGCCATCGAGAAACTGGAGGAATTATTTTTCGACCAGTCTTTCGAGTACCAGTTGCAGTGGTACCGCGCAGGGCTGGCGCACCGTATTCGCGATATTCTCAAATCCCGCCAGATTGGCGCGACGTTCTATTTCTCCCGCGAGGCGCTGCTGCGCGCGCTCAAGACCGGCCACAACCAGATATTTCTGTCGGCCAGTAAAACGCAGGCTTACGTGTTCCGCGAGTACATCATCCAGTTTGCGCGACTGGTCGACGTCGACCTGACCGGCGACCCGATTGTCATCGGCAACAACGGCGCAAAGCTGATTTTTCTCGGTACTAATTCCAACACCGCGCAGAGCCATAACGGCGACCTGTATGTCGATGAAATATTCTGGATCCCGAATTTTCAGAAGCTGCGCAAAGTCGCGTCGGGCATGGCCTCGCAAAAGCACCTGCGCTCGACCTACTTTTCGACACCATCCACGCTGGCGCACGGCGCTTACCCCTTCTGGTCTGGCGAGCTGTTCAACAAGGGGCGCAGCCGGATTGCCGACCGCATCGAAATCGACATCAGTCACAGCGCGCTCGCCGGTGGCCAGCTCTGCGACGATGGCCAGTGGCGGCAGATTGTCACCATTGAGGATGCCCTTGCCGGTGGTTGCACCCTGTTCGACCTCGACCAGCTCAAACGCGAAAACAGTGATGAGGACTTTAAAAACCTGTTTATGTGTGAGTTTGTCGACGATAAAGCGTCGGTATTCCCGTTCGAGGAGCTGCAGCGCTGCATGGTCGACGTGATGGAAGAATGGGAGGACTTTGCCTCGTTCGCCGACCATCCGTTCGGCTCGCGCCCGGTCTGGATTGGCTACGACCCGTCACACACCGGCGACAGTGCCGGGTGCGTTGTGCTCGCGCCGCCGGTGGTCTCGGGTGGCAAGTTCCGCATGCTGGAGCGTCACCAGTGGAAAGGCATGGACTTTGCCGCGCAGGCAGAAGGCATCCGCAAACTGACCGAGAAATACAACGTCGAATACATCGGCATTGACGCAACCGGCCTCGGTCTCGGCGTGTTCCAGTTGGTGCGCTCATTCTACCCGGCGGCACGCGGCATTCGTTACACGCCTGAAATGAAAACCGCGATGGTACTCAAGGCAAAAGACACCATTCGCCGTGGCTGTCTTGAGTACGACGCCGGGGCGACCGACGTCACGCAGTCGTTTATGTCCATCCGCAAAACCATGACCAGCAGCGGGCGCAGCTCCACCTACGAGGCCAGCCGCACCGAGGAAGCCAGTCACGCCGATATCGCATGGGCGACCATGCACGCCCTGTTAAACGAACCGCTTTCCGCTGGTAGCGGCATGCAGCCTAAATCTATTCTGGAGTTCAACTAATGGGTAAGCAAAAATCCCGTAAAGCCGCTGCGCAGAAGGCCAGCAAGGCACAACAACTGACCGCCAGCGCACCGCCAAAAACTACAGCGTTCACCTTCGGCGAGCCGGTGCCGGTACTCGATAAGCGCGACATTCTGGATTACGTCGAGTGCATCAGTAACGGCAAATGGTACGAGCCGCCGGTCAGCTTCTCCGGTCTGGCAAAGAGCCTGCGCTCTGCTGTACATCACAGCTCACCGATTTACGTTAAACGCAACGTGCTCGCGAGCACCTACATTCCGCACCCGCTGCTGTCCCGTCAGGATTTCAGCCGCTTTGCGCTCGACTATCTGGTATTCGGCAACGCCTTTCTTGAGCAGCGCCACAGCGTCACCGGCCAGTTAATCAAGCTGCTGGCCTCACCAGCCAAATACACACGGCGCGGGGTCGACGATTCTATATTCTGGTTTGTGGAAAACTTCACTCTACCGCATGAGTTCGCGCCTGATACCGTGTTTCACCTGCTGGAGCCCGACATTAATCAGGAGATTTACGGCCTGCCCGAATATCTCAGCGCGCTTAATTCTGCCTGGCTGAATGAATCCGCGACGTTGTTCCGCCGCAAGTATTACCAGAATGGCGCGCACGCGGGTTACATCATGTATGTGACCGACCCGGCGCAAAGTGCGACCGACGTCGAATCGCTGCGCGAGGCGATGCGCAACTCGAAAGGGCTCGGCAACTTTAAGAACCTGTTTTTCTATGCCCCCGGCGGAAAACCGGACGGCATCAAAATCGTTCCACTGAGCGAGGTCGCTACAAAGGATGACTTTTTCAACATCAAGAAAGCCAGCGCAGCCGACCTGATGGACGCCCACCGCGTACCGTTCCAGCTCATGGGCGGCAAGCCCGAGAATATCGGTTCACTCGGTGACGTTGAGAAGGTGGCAAAGGTATTTGTGCGTAACGAGCTGTCACCCCTGCAGGACAGGTTCAGGGAGGTAAACGACTGGCTCGGCATGGAGGTCATCAGGTTCAAAGAGTACACCCTCGACAACCCGGAATAACCCCCTCAAGCCGCCAGCATGGCGGCTTTTTCATACCCCGCCACCATCACGCCTCAGACGCGCCACACGCGCACGAACACACACGACCACCAACGAAGCAACTGCAACCACGATAGCGCCATTACGAGGCGCTCAGACCATAATTTTTATTATTCCGCACCACCTCTGGCGCGCAATGCTTTCCCCGCCACGCCTGCCCGCTTTATGGGTCGGTTTTAATGCAGTTGCATGACCACTCCGGATCCGCGCCAGCTCTGGCGGCGCACGACGAGAGCGGGCAACCCCGGCGCATGCAAAACAATGCACCTGTTGCATGCACAGCTAAAAAACAGGGAAATCGCGGAAAAATGGCATAAAAAAACCGGCATTCACGGTGCCGGTTTGGGGCGGTCTATACGGGACAGGCTAACGCCTCGCGGGGCTCGTTGTTCAACCCCGCCAGCACTGAAAGCGAGTTTCAGCACCGGCGGCGTTTGTCACTATATTGTTTAATTGTCGAGTATCGAATCGACCTCACCCGTTCGCACGTTGACGCGTGCCGCTACGGTCTGTTTGACCACGCCGCCATAGGCATTAGTACCGCGAAACGTTGTTTTTACAACGGCATGCGGGTCTTTATTCAAAATCAGATGGTAGACCGTTGAAACGTGTTTATAAGAGGAATCATCATTCATGCTGGCTTTTATCAGCTTCTCTAACGGGCGATAAGAGCCATCCCAACCGCTAAAATTACCCTGAAATGCGTCAAGGTTGATTTTATTATTCAGAGATTGTGGATCCTTCTCGAAGTCGTTGAAACACCAACCCAACACATCACCGAGCTTTAACGCATCATCTTTAGTAAAAGTGTACTCACTCATACAGGCATAAAAGGCATCAGCAGAGCTGGCCGGTACACCTTTGAAACCCACATAGCCTTTAACGATATTGTGCCGGGTTTCTTTTGGCTCGTTGCGATATTCTTTGAGGGTTTTATCTGCGTACTCAAACGTTGGCGTAGCCGGTTCCGCTTTAACCGCCGGTACGTCAGTTTTTGCCACAGGCTGACTTTTTTCAGTCGGCCATAAGATTGAGCCAATAACGCCCAGCGCCAGACAGCCACCAAGGTAAACCGCACTGGAGCGCTTACGGTTCGGCATTCGAACCAGCGACGGCTTGATTAACCCCACGATAAAAGCAATAAAGAGAGCCAGAGATAAAAATGCTATTAAGGTATCCATGATTTTCCTTTGTGTGTAATCCCCATACAAAACAACCCCATGCTATCAAACATGGGGTCGAAGGTTGCACATATTTCAGGGATTAACGCCAGCTCTCATCTTCCCACACTTCCTGAAGGATACTATCCAGCGCTTCGCGGTCTGAATCTTTATCGAACCCCATCAGCTCAACACCGGTCATGGATCCCTTTTTAACAGTAACGCGCGTTGACGGGAAAACAGACTGTATCCGCCTAGTCAATTCGCACTGAAAAGCATCAATTACCGGCTGGCCTATTTTTTGGTCTTTATCCAACGTGATATTTACCTTCACTTTGCTCTCCTTTGCAAAAGTCTCATCGACAGGCGGAGCGGAAAACACAACGGAAAAATTATTGTTTTTCATTAGGTTGCCTTTTGCTATTTCCGCAATCAAATTTAAGGCAATTTCTCGGTCTCGCTCCTGACAAGTACCCTCAGTCGTCAGACGCGCAATCATTTCGACACGTTCAATCATGACGTGCTCTCTCAACTCTCTATCCACACAACCTCCACAACGAGATACTGTATAAACATACAGTAGCACGTATCGACAAATGGTGTGAAGAAAAAAATCGCAAAGAAATACACTGTATGTACATGATATGGATGAACATTGCCGCTTACTCTTTCGTTGCCATTTCTGCTAAAGCCGCAACACGATTGAGGATTTTCCGAGCTTTAGCCTCATACGATGGTGCTGCGGAAAATATTTCTCCTTTGGCCGTTCCGCGTAGCCATTTGCCATCAAAACAACTTTTACCACCGGCCATCAGGTGCAGGGCTTCGCCCCGGCTGATATTAATGCCGGTTGTCAGATGTATCTCGTCGATAGTTTTCGCTATAGCTGCGTTTTGCTCATCCATTCCGTGGATGAATTTTCGCCGTATTGCTGGCTTTTGCTTCCTGAGTCGGTTGGTCAACTCTCGTCTTTCACGCCGACTCAGTGGTTTTGTTAAATCCAGTATCGGTGGATCGCTTTCGCTTCCCGTACAGTTATTGACAGAACTCCGAGAGGGCGCAGGAGCGCCCTTAACGTCAACGGCCAAATCAACGGCACGCTTCGGCACAATTTTCCACTGCGTTAACCGGGTTAAAATCGGGGTGCCAGCGCCGACAGCAGAGTCGTAAACACCACGGATGCAGACGGTTTCCTCACCATACTGATTAAACTCAGCGCGCGGTTCATACAGTGTGCGCACCTGCAAATCATCGCGACGGACAAACGGCCCACCCTGCGCATTAACGTAACCAGCCCAGTCACCGGCGTCGGCGGCATCATGGACGGCGGCAAACTCAACGCTCAGACCATGTGCGGTCTCGGTGTCTGCGAGACGGCGCAACTCACGGTAGACCGTCACCGGCGCCCCACCGATAAACTGAAACTGACGGATGTGCCAGCGTGCCGCCCATGCCGAAACGGCAGGGGCTGTTTCTTTCAGCAGCTCACCGCTTTCGTCATCGGTTTCACCATCAAGAGCATAGCCGTCGATGTTTTTGGAAATGTATTTAGCGACATAGCCGGTAGCGCTGCCCTTTTCCGGGTCAATGGCCTCGGCATGAAAGCGCGCCTTTTTGGCCTTATCGCTTCTCAGTTCGTGACGGTCTTCCTCCCACGCATAATCGCGAATGATTAGGCGCACGCGCTCGACGTCTTCCGGCAACATGAACATAAGCATGTGCCAGTGAGGCGTTCCGTCGTGATGAGGTTCGGCAACACGTATGCCGAAAATGCGGATTTCTTCCCGGTGCAGCTTGGCACGGATGCGCGCCCAAAGGCCGGTGAGATAACTCTGCGAGTCCGACGGGCTGGCTCCGTTCCATTTGCTGTTACGGTAGCCTGCTTTGGTGGTGGCGTGATATTTAGACGGTGCAGTCAGGGTGTAAAACTCCCCGACATAACCGAGCTCATTGCAGATATTTTCAAACCCACGGATGCGGGTCATCAGCTCGCAGCGGCGTATTGCAGGGTTAGCGACCGAGCCGTCATATTTTTCAATCAGACTGATGCGGTTACCGTCTTCGTCTTCGAGATCCAGACCTTTGAGAAACTCACGCGTGCGGCGCTTCTGCTCGCGCCAGTCGGTGACGCAGTTTTTACTCGCGTAGGCGTGCTTTTTCTTGCTGACATTGCCGACAGCAATTTGCAGATGTTCGCGCCATGCAGCCGCAATGCGACGCAGACGACCACGCCACCACACCTCGTTAAACATGCGAGTGATAGCCGGGGCAATTTCATCCTCGCCGACATATTTCTTTGTTACCCGTTCCCAATGTGGCGGGGTAACATTGAATTGCAGGGAAATAATACCGGCGCGCATATACCAGGTGTACAGCGTTTTAAGCTCGCTAAATCCGGTGTCATCAATGTCAGCCAGTTCAGCGCGAATGAAATTAGCGATATCAGCGGCCAGCAGCTCAATATCGGCGCGCGACATATCCGGGAGGCGATTATATCTGTAGACCATATTGACCATGCGTGATGCCAGATATTGCATAAGTTCGGTATCAAAATGACCACCGAAAACAGCGGCTGATACGTTGCTGTTGATACCTGCACACTCATATTTTTTTGCCACCAGTTCAAGACGTGGCAATGCCTTTTTACAGAAGCTGATTAAAAAAGCATTGGCTCGTTGACTGCCCTGATTTTGCTCCAGCACCGCAGCGGTGCGATAGACGTCAAAGCGCACGTACTCGGGCTGGAGAGAAAGCACTTTTCTCGCATGCAGCAAAGCCGCGAACATACGGTCGCGGCGATACTGTTGGTCATAGGTAAGGTATGGGCTGGCTATTGCCGACCGTGGAGCGTTCCACGGGTAAGCATAATTAACGCTTACCCGCATAGCTCCTCCACTTGCCTACGCTGTATGCTTAGCATCACATAGCCAGGAGCCCACTCGTTAAGGTCAGTTACATGAGTCACTAGCACGTAGACAAAAGCGCCGGTAAAACCGACCTTTTGCGGGTCATACTCGCAGGGGCCATACTCGTTTAAGCAAAGTAAATCCCCTGCAGCAAAAGCGCGGTCAGCTAGACGAAACTCAGCTTTTTTCGTTCCATTGATTACAGCTTGAAAAAACTCAGGCCGAATTTTTAGTTGATGTGTTTTTCTCATGCCGCCGCCTTGATAGAGGAGGCGCACATTTCTCCGATACGCTCAATTTCAGATGCCATTGCGTCAAGCGTGGTAATTGATGACTGCTGAATATGATGATGAATCAGCCCGGAAATAAGCTGGTTAATCTTCGGGTAATAACCGATGGTGTCGGGCCATTCCTCACCAGCTTTTTTACCTGACTTAACGACTTTCTTTTCATTCAGGATGAATTGATATTGGTCGCTGGTAATAACCCATTTGTCGCCAACTTCGATACGAATACTCATTTAAACGCCCCTGTAATGTTTAGATTTGAGCTCTGCTATTTGCTGACAGGTCACGCAAAAGGCCACGCCCGGTATCGCAATGCGGCGAGCTTCCGGGATTGGTGCGTCGCATTCTTCGCAGAGGAAACGAGAAGGCGCAGCGATACGGCTGCGCGCGTTGTTGATGTGGCGCTCGCGGTCTTCCTGCTCACGCTGTTGTGCTAAATCCATTGCGTCGGCCATTAGTGCAGCTCCTGTGATTCATTCTCAAAGCGGGTTGCTTCACGGCGCAGCAGTTCGGCAGCTTCGGTGCCGCTCATACCTTCTTTGGTGATATGGATAGCCAGCGCCTCAAGGCGGATGGAAACAGCGAGCGCGCGGTCTTTACGCTCCTCTTTTTTTGCATCGGTCAGCAATACGGCCAGTGCATCACTATCAGTGTTAAAACTACGGATTTCGGTATTACGCATAATTAACTCTCCTGATTTCGGGCAATAAAAAGCCCGGCGGGTTTACGCCATTAAATTTCTGTTTGGATTAATTCGGCATAGTTAGCCGTTTGGGAAATAAACTCACCACTGCACGAAAATGATTCATCGCTGTAATAAGCGCCTTTTTCTCGTCAGTAGTCAGCTCACTTAATTCGAGCTCATGACGAGCCGCCGGTATTTTTGCCAGAAAGAAAATAGCGGCCAGCGCCCGATTATTTTCTTCAAATTGTGGGTCACGTTTATCGCGCATATCATCGACAAAACGCTCAACCTCTTTCCAGCTATCGCCCCAATATCTCGCGCGCAATTCAGCCACATGATTGAGACCGGCCAGACGTTCACCCGCTTTTAGCGGAACAGTCGCGGAAACAGCTTCGATAGCCATGATTCCCCCTGCTTTTGAGTAGAGAGGCCAGCCAGCAAATCAGCCTGTGAGCGGCTCGGGTGCCAGCGATTGCCGTCCTTACCTGCGATCCAGCCGTGGCCGTAGTGCATGCCGGGGCTTTGCTTAACGAGCAGAGACGCGAATGAAGGTTCACTTTTCAGCATACGCACCTCAAATCAGCCCGAAGGATGCGCCAATACCGCTCATGGTATCGACAACGCTCGACATAGCGGGATTAGTCTGCAGACGCGCATGCAGCGCCAGCGCCGACAACGACAACATGCGAATGCCAGCGTTAACGCTTTCAATCATGTTGTGCTTACGGGCAGAAGTCAGGCGTTCATCAGATACCGCACCGCTCGCAAGCTCGCCGAGTTCACGCATTGCGCGCATGACGTAAGACTGTAATTTGTCTTTAGCCAGCTCATTAACCGGCACGCATGGCAGGCAATGAATCTGCGCCAGAAAACCATCAACGAGGGTTGAGTCTTCGGTCAGGTCAGTCAGCAGCCACAATTCAGGCGGCGTGAACTGGTGAGGCTGTTCCGGGTTGAGCTTGTTACGTAACGTTTGAACGTTCATACCCGCTCGCTCGGCCAGCTTCGCCATGTTGTGACGCTGCGCAAAAGCCCGGCATGCTTCGTCATAGTGGGGATGTTTGGAAACTTGAAAATCAAACATGTTGCATCCTTACAATTCACATAAAGTGAATTAAGCGCCGATGACGAGTTGAAAACGGGAATGACCCAACGCCTTACGCAACTGCTCTTCTTTCCAGCGTGCGTAATAAATACGAATCGGGCCACCTGCTTTCTTGCAGCCTTTACGGATGGTGCGAGGTTCGATTGGTACACAAGGGTTGTCGCCGGTTGTCCAGCGGTAAGCGGTGCGTTCGGAAACACCCTCAAGCTCTGCGAATTGTTGCAGAGTAACGATAGGTGCAGGCACTTTGATGATTGCGATTTCAGAAGCCATATTGCATGATTCCCTATTTGCCAATACTTGCAATTAATGGTCATCAGTTTGCCAACGTTTGCCATTAATCACCTTAGGTTTAGCCGCATACTAATGCGCATAAGCCGCAACAGTCAATACGTGGATGCGAATTTTATGCAAATCGATTCAGGAATCAGTAACGAACATGTCTTAGACCGGATTTGTGATGTTTACGGTTACGCCCAAAAAATACAGCTCGCTCGGCACTTCAATATCGCTGCCAGCTCCTTGCAGAACCGCTACACGCGGGGCAGCATCTCTTATGACTTTATCGTCCATTGCGCTCTTGAAACTGGTGCCAATATTGAATGGTTGCTTACCGGAAAGGGGGATAAATTCGCAAACGACAAAGCATCTCCCTCTTGCACATCTGAGGAGCTGACCATCAAATCATTCACATTAAGTGAAGGAAAACTGGTTGATGAGTCAGAAATGAGAATTTCAAAGTCACTTTTTAGCCGAGCTCCCCTTAGCCCACAATGCCTACGGTCAGACAACGTAATTCACTTTCTTGAGCTTGATGCTTCGCTCTCCGATGGCTCATGGCTTGTAGATATTGAGGGGGCAAAAAGTATCCGCGAGTTAACTGTTTTGCCTGGCAAAAAGTTACATGTGGCTGGCGGCAAAGTACCGTTTGAGTGTGGAATTGATGAGATAAAAACGATTGGCCGTGTAGTGGGTGTATACAGCGAGGTTAATTGATGACTGTCCGTAAAAATCCGGCTGGCGGCTGGATTTGTGAGCTCTACCCAAACGGTGCAAAAGGCAAGCGCATCAGAAAAAAATTCGCGACTAAAGGCGAGGCGCTGGCCTTTGAACAGTACACCGTTCAAAACCCGTGGCAGGAAGAAAAAGAGGATAGGCGCACGTTAAAAGAGCTGGTTGATTCATGGTATAGCGCTCATGGCATTACGCTGAAAGACGGCTTGAAACGTCAGTTAGCCATGCATCATGCTTTTGATTGTATGGGCGAACCACTCGCACGCGATTTCGATGCGCAGATGTTTTCCCGCTACCGAGAAAAACGGTTAAAAGGTGAGTATGCCCGTTCAAACAGGGTGAAAGAGGTATCGCCTCGCACGCTTAATCTTGAGCTGGCCTACTTCCGGGCGGTATTCAATGAGCTAAATCGCCTCGGAGAGTGGAAGGGTGAAAACCCACTGAAAAATATGCGCCCATTCCGCACAGAAGAAATGGAAATGGCCTGGCTAACTCACGACCAAATTTCGCAACTGCTCGGAGAGTGTAAACGGCATGACCACCCTGATTTAGAAACCGTGGTAAGAATCTGTCTCGCCACTGGCGCACGCTGGTCTGAGGCCGAGACTCTGAGAAAAAGCCAGCTCGCGAAATACAAAATCACATACACCAACACGAAAGGCAGAAAAAACCGCACCGTCCCAATAAGCAAAGAGCTCTATGAGTCTCTGCCTGATGATAAAAAAGGACGGTTGTTTAGTGATTGTTATGGCGCGTTCCGGTCTGCTTTGGAAAGAACTGGCATCGAGCTACCGGCAGGACAGCTTACCCACGTTTTGCGCCATACCTTCGCCAGCCACTTTATGATGAATGGTGGTAATATTCTGGTCTTGCAACGTGTACTCGGCCATACCGACATCAAAATGACGATGCGATATGCGCACTTTGCCCCTGACCATTTAGAGGATGCTGTTAAGCTCAACCCACTGGCGGTGAGTGGCGATAAAGTGGCGGTAGAAATGGCGAAGAATGGGTAATTATTGGCAAACAGTGGCAATCTATGTCAATGATAAATAACGCAAACTATTGATTTTCGGTTGTTCCGGTAGGAACTCATAATCGCTTGGTCGTTGGTTCAAACCCAACAGGGGCCACCAAATAAAAAAGGGCTGACGAGAAATCGTCAGCCCTTTTACGTTGATAAAACCAACACCATTATCCCGCCTCTATCGCCTGCCGGATCTGCTGCAATGCTGCCGGATCGTCGAGCGTTGTCAGATCCCCGGGATCGCGCCCTTCACATATCGCCTGGATCGTACGTCTCAGCATCTTGCCGGATCGCGTTTTCGGTAGCTGCGAGACAAACCAAACGTTCGCCGGGCGGCCAAAGTTGCCAATCTGGCTGTCCACCAGCGCCATGATCGCCTCCTTCTCGGTATGGGCGACCTCGCGATCGTCCAGACTGTCGCCCTGCTTGGGGATCACAAACGCCACGGCCACCTGCCCTTTTAACGCATCCTTGACGCCGACCACCGCCACTTCCGCGACGTTCGGGTAGCTGGAGATGCTCTCTTCTATTTCGCGTGTACCCAGACGGTGCCCGGCGACGTTTATCACATCGTCGGTTCGGCCAAGAATGAAGTAATAGCCGTCGGCATCGCGGATGCCCCAGTCGAAGGTGGCGTACACCTGTCGGGAAAACAGCGACCAGTAGGTTTTCACAAAGCGCTCGTCATCACCCCAGATGGTCTGAATACAGCCCGGCGGCAGCGGCCCATCGATCACCAGCATTCCCTTCTCATTTGCTGCGCAGGGTTCACCGGTGACTTCGTTAAGCAGCTGAACGTTATAGCCATACATCGGCACGCCAGGACTGCCGAGGCGCGACGGTCGGTCGTCCAGCGCGCGGGCAATGGCCATAATCGGCCAGCCGGATTCGGTCTGCCAGTAGTTGTCGATAACCGGCACGCCCAGCGCCTCGGTCACCCACGCGGCGGTCGGTTCGTCGAGCGGTTCTCCGGCCAGATAAAGTGCCTGCAGCGAGGAGAGATCGTGGTGGCGGATCTGCGCCGTCGGGAATTTCTTCAGTACGCGGATAGCCGTTGGCGCGGAGAACATACGGTTAACCCGATATTTCTCGACGATTTTCCACCACACGCTGCAGTCGGGATAAACCGGCAGCCCCTCGTAAACGATAGTCGCCATTCCCGCCAGCAATGGCGCGTAGACAATATAAGAGTGCCCGACCACCCAGCCGATATCCGAGGCGCAGAAAAATACCCCGCCCGCCATGCCGCCAAAAATGGTTGCCATGGAGGTAGCCAGCGCCACCGCATAGCCGCCCACATCGCGCTGAACGCCTTTCGGTTTACCGGTGGTGCCGGAAGTGTAGAGAATGCAGGAAGTCTCGTTAGACTCAAGCCAGGCCACCGGCACTCGCGCCCCCTCATGTTGCTGGCGCAACGTGGCGAAATCGAGATCGCGCCCGGCTACGCGCGCCATTTTCGCCAGCCCGCGGTTCACCAGCAGCACGTGCCGTGGCTGGTGCTGCGCCTGGTCGATGGCATCATCAAGCAGCTTTTTGTACGGCATAATTTTGCCGCCGCGCGCACCCGCATCCGCCGAGACAATCAGCACCGGTCTGGCATCATCAATACGCGCCGCCACGCTGTGCGAGGCAAAACCGCCAAATACCACCGAGTGGATCGCGCCAATGCGTGCGCAGGCCAGCAGCGTAATCTGCGCTTCGGCAATCATCGGCATATAGACCAGCACCCGATCGCCACGCTGTACGCCCAGTGACAGCAGCATGGAGGCGACCGCGTTCACTTCGTCATACAGCTGGCGGAAGGTAAAAGTGCGCTCCTCTTCGGTCTCCGAGGAGACGGCAATCAGCGCTAGCGCGTCTGGCTGTTTGTCCAGCCAGCGGTCGATGGCGTTGTGGCACAGGTTGGTGGTGCCGCCGCAAAACCAACGGGCAAACGGCGGATGGCTGCTATCCAGCGTCTGACTAAAGGGCGTCTGCCAGTCGATACGCTGGGCCTGCTCGGCCCAGAACGACTCCGGCTCGGTAAGGGAACGCTGATAAAACTCGCTAAAAGACATAATGCTCTCCTGTTGAACTTACGCCTGATGAGTCGTGTTTCAGATAACGAAAAGATCCATATACTCATTGACCGGCATCTGCTCCAGACGGGTTCTGTCGAGGGAGGCATCCAGAATGCGCTGCTGCTGGCGGGTCGGGAACTGGCGCGCCAGGTTGATTTTGAATTTGTCGATAAGCTTCGGAATACCGTCGGCGCGACGACGGGCGTGGCCAATCGGGTACGCCACCACCACCTCTTCAAAGCGGGTGCCGTCGGTAAATTCAAGGGTAATCGCGTTGGCGATGGCGCGCTTATCCGGCGCGTGGTAGTCGGCGGTAAACGCCTGATCTTCAAAGCAATTCATCTTCTCGCGCAGGGCGTCGATACGCTTATCCTGCGCCACGTTGTCCTCATAGTCCGCGGCGGTTAAGCGACCAAACAGCAGCGGGATCGCCACCATGTACTGGATGCAGTGGTCGCGGTCAGCCGGGTTATTCAGCGGGCCTTTTTTGTCGATGATGCGAATGCAGGCTTCGTGAGTGCGGATGGTCACCTTCTCGATATCGGCGGCCGTTTTGCCCGCCGCCTGCATCTGATCATGCAGGGTCATTGCCGCTTCCACCGCCGTCTGCGAGTGGAACTCCGCCGGGAAGGAGATTTTGAACAACACGTTCTCCATCACGTAGGAACCGTACGGGCGCTGGAAGCGGAACGCTTCGCCCTTAAACGAGACATCGTAGAAGCCCCAGGTTTTCGCGGTCAGCGCCGACGGATAGCCCATCTCGCCGGTCTTCGCCATCAACGCCAGCCGCACCGCGCGCGAGGTGGCGTCCCCCGCCGCCCAGGACTTACGCGTCCCGGTGTTCGGCGCATGACGATAGGTGCGCAGCGACTGACCGTCGACCCACGCCAGAGAAACCGCGTTGAGGATCTCATCTCGCGTCAGTCCCAGCATCTGTGCCACCACGGCGGTAGACGCCACTTTCACCAGCAGCACGTGGTCGAGGCCGACGCGGTTAAAGGAGTTCTCGAGCGCAATACAACCCTGAATTTCATGAGCCTTAATCATCCCGGTCAGCACCTGCTTCATGGTCAGCGGCGCTTTGCCTGCGGCAACGGCGTTGCGCGACAGCCAGTCCGCCGTCGCCAGAATCCCGCCGAGGTTATCGGAAGGATGCCCCCACTCGGCGGCAAGCCAGGTGTCGTTGAAATCGAGCCAGCGGATCATCGCACCAATATTAAACGCCGCCTGCACCGGGTCGAGCTGGAACTGGGTGCCCGGCACACGCACGCCGTTCGGCACCACGGTGCCCGGCACAATCGGCCCCATCAGCTTTTTACAGGCCGGATACTCCAGCGCTTCCAGCCCGCAGCCCAGCGTATCAAGCAGGCAGTAATGGGCGGTGTCATAGGCCACTTTGGAGGTGACGTCGTAGTGCATCACGTAATCCACGATGTCGACGATTTCACGGTCAAATTCCGGGCGAATATTTATCATCTGAGCGGACATAGGGTACTTTTCCTGTTTTTTATCGTTAGCGGTAAGGAATTACTGACGCTTATCCAGCGGCACAAATTCGCGGTCTTCCGGGCCGGTATAGTTGGCGGAAGGACGGATAATTTTGTTGTCCTGACGCTGCTCGATAATGTGCGCCGCCCAGCCGGTCACGCGAGCGATAACAAACAGCGGAGTGAACATTTCGGTCGGTACGCCCATCATGTTGTAGGAGACCGCCGAGAACCAATCGAGGTTGGGGAACATCTTCTTGGTGTCCCACATCACCGACTCCAGACGGTCGGCAATGTTGTACATCTTGAGCGAACCGCCCTCCTGAGAAAGCCGTTTGGCAACACGCTTGATAACCTGATGACGCGGGTCGGCGATGGTGTAAACCGGGTGACCAAAACCAATCACCACCTCTTTGTTTTCCACGCGCTTGCGGATATCCACTTCAGCTTCATCCGGCGTTTCATAGCGCTGCTGGATTTCCAGCGACACCTCATTGGCCCCGCCATGTTTCGGGCCGCGCAGCGCGCCAATGGCGCCAATAATTGCCGAGTAAACGTCAGAACCGGTCCCCGCAATCACCCGACTGGTAAAGGTGGAGGCGTTAAACTCATGTTCGGCGTAGAGCACCAGTGAAATGTGCATCGCCTTCTCCCAGCTTGCCGAGGGTTTTTCACCGTGCAGCAGATGAAGGAAGTGACCGCCGACCGAGTCGTCATCGGTTTCCGGCTGGATGCGTTCGCCGTTGTGGCTGTAGTGATACCAGTAGAGAAGGATTGAGCTGAGCGAGGCCAGCAGTTTGTCGGCAATATCGCGCGCGCCGGAGACGGTATGCCCCTCTTTTTCCGGCAGCGTGCAGCCCAGCGCCGAGACGCCGGTGCGCATCACGTCCATCGGGTGGGAAGCCGCCGGTAGCGCTTCCAGCACGGTACGCACGTTGGCCGGCAGGCCGCGCAGCGCCTTGAGTTTAATTTTGTAGGCCTGCAGTTCATCGCGGGTCGGCAGCTTACCGTGGATCAGCAGATGGGCTACCTCTTCAAACTCGCAGTGCTCCGCTAAGTCGAGAATATCGTAGCCGCGATAGTGCAGGTCGTTGCCGCTTTTACCGACGGTGCACAGCGCGGTGTTTCCCGCCGGTACCCCGGAAAGGGCGACGGATTTTTTAGGTTTAATGACATGGGTGCTATTTTGCAGGATCGATGTGTCGCTCATATTGTCCTCGTCATTATTATCATGTGTAGGGTACTGAGGGTGTCCGTGTACGCCTTATCCGGCCTACTTTTTGGTGTACAACGCGTCGAGCTTCTCTTCGTACTGGTAGTAGTTGATGCTTTCGTACAGCTCATTACGCGTCTGCATCATGTCGATAACGCTTTTCTGCGTGCCTTCCTGACGCAGCACGTTGTAGACCTGTTCGGCGGCGCGGTTCATGGCGCGGAAGGCCGAGAGCGGATAGAGCGCCATCGCCACGTGGGCGCTGCGCAGTTCATCGGTGGTAAATAGCGGCGTCGCGCCGAATTCGGTGATATTGGCGAGGATCGGTACCTGAACCGCATCGGCAAACTGGCGGTACATCGACAGTTCGGTCATCGCCTCCGGGAACAGCATGTCGGCCCCCGCTTCCACATAGGCGCGAGCGCGATCGATAGCCGCCTCCAGCCCTTCCACCGCCAGCGCATCGGTACGCGCCATGATCACGAAGTCCGGGTCGGTGCGCGCATCTACCGCCGCCCGAATGCGGTCGACCATCTCCTCTTTCGAGACGATGGCTTTGTTCGGACGGTGGCCGCAGCGCTTAGCGCCAATCTGATCTTCAATGTGCAGCGCGGCGGCGCCAGCCTTACTGATCGACTTCACCGTGCGCGCCACGTTAAACGCCGACGAACCAAAACCGATATCCGCATCCACCAACAGCGGCAGCGGGCAAACGTCGGTAATGCGGCGAATGTCGGTCAGCACGTCGTCGAGCGTGGAAATGCCCAAATCCGGCAGCCCGAGAGAACCGGCCGCCACGCCGCCGCCGGAGAGATAAATAGCCTGATACCCGGCTCTTTGGGCCAGCAGCGCGTGGTTAGCGTTAATGGTGCCAACAATCTGTAAGGGGTTTTCTTTCGTCAGCGCAGCGCGGAATGCCTGGCCTGGAGAGTGTAGAGACATATCCCGTCCTCTTGTTATCAACTTGTTACTATCGGTTGATTCAGATAAAGCAAGGGGTATGCCAACGGCTGATTTTTCACCGCTATTTTTTAAACATCTTTGATAACAACAGATTAGCCATTCACTGCGCTATATCTGGCGATTAAAGCGTGTCAGCTAACGTTTCATTTATCGTTCCACAATGTTTCATTGCAACATTCATGAAACATGGTCTACACCCAATATTCGGCCCTCTTTTTTTGAGCATGCAATGGCAGCTACACCTCTTCCGCCACGGGTGAATGACGACAAGCCGGTTATCTGGACAGTGTCGGTAACGCGCCTGTTTGAACTGTTCCGCGATATCAGTCTTGAGTTCGATAACCAGGCCACCATCACGCCCATCCAGCTTGGGTTTGAGAAAGCGGTGAACTACATCCGCAAGAAGCTGGCGACCGAGCGCTGCGACGCCATCATTGCCGCAGGCTCCAACGGCGCATACTTAAAAAGCCGCCTCTCTGTGCCGGTTATCCTGATTAAGCCCAGCGGCTTTGACGTGCTACAGGCGCTGGCAAAAGCTGGCAAGCTCACCGCGTCTATCGGCGTGGTGACCTATCAGCAAACGCTGCCCGCGCTGGTCGCTTTTCAAAAGACCTTTAACCTGCGCCTTGACCAGCGCTGCTACGTCACCGAAGAGGACGCTCGCGGGCAAATCAACGAGCTAAAGGCCAGCGGTATACAAGCCGTGGTGGGCGCAGGGTTGATTACCGACCTCGCCGAAGAGGCCGGGATGACCGGCATCTTTATCTACTCCGAAGCCACCGTCCGCCAGGCGTTTAGCGATGCGCTGGATATGACCCGCCTGACCCAGCGACAAAGTCGCCGCTATGCCGCCGGTAACGGCCTGCGCACGCGTTATGCATTAGACGATATGCGTGGGGCATCCGCGCCGATGGAGCAGGTACGCCATACCATCCTGCTCTATGCGCGCTCCAGCGCGGCGGTGCTGATTCAGGGGGAAACCGGCACCGGGAAAGAGCTGGCGGCGCAGGCAATCCATCGTGAATATTTCGCGAGGCTTGGCCATCGTCAGGGTAAATCCTTCCCGCCGTTTGTCGCCCTCAACTGCGGGGCAATTGCCGAATCGCTATTAGAAGCGGAGCTGTTTGGCTATGAAGAAGGGGCGTTTACCGGCTCGCGGCGCGGCGGCCGTGCCGGGCTATTTGAAATTGCCCACGGTGGGACGCTGTTTTTAGATGAAATTGGCGAGATGCCCCTGCCCCTGCAGACCCGGTTGCTGCGCGTGCTGGAGGAGAAAGAGGTCACACGCGTCGGCGGGCACCTGCCGATTCCGGTCGAAGTGCGAGCGATCAGCGCCACCCACTGCGACCTAGAAGTAGAGATGAAGCGCGGGCAGTTTCGCCAGGACCTGTTTTATCGCCTAAGTATTCTGCGGCTGAAGCTGTCGCCGCTGCGCGAACGACTGGCAGATATCGTGCCGCTGGCGGAAGGTTTTTTGCAGCAGTCGCTGGCGGCATTAAACGCGCCGTTTAGCGAAGCGATGCATCAGGGGCTGACGCAAAGCCAGTCGGTACTGCTGAGCTACGCCTGGCCCGGCAATATCCGCGAGCTGCGCAATATGATGGAGCGAATGGCACTTTTCTTAAGCGTTGAGCCGCAGCCAGAGCTGAACGGTGATTTTTTACGCCAGTGCCTGCCGGAACTTGCAGAATGTCGCGCCGACTCACCGCCGCCCGCCTCGCTCACCCCGCATCAGGTACTCGCGCAGTTTAACGGCGATAGAACCGCCGCCGCGCACTATCTGGGGATAAGCCGCACCACCTTCTGGCGCAGGTTAAAAGCCGAAAATTAGGGCATAAAAAAGCCCCACCGAAGTGGGGCAAAATACGTTCAAAAGAATTAGGCACATATAAAAAAACAAACTAATGAGAGTTTGCTACCTGAATTAGAACTGGTAGGTAGCGCCCAGTACTGCCTGATCGTCAGTCGCGAAACCGAAGTTCTGATCGTCTTTCAGCAGGTTGATTTTGTATGCTGCATCAACCGCGAAGTTTTTGTTGAAGTAGTAAGCTGCGCCCAGCTGAACATATTTAACCGCGTCGAAAGAACGACCCTGAAGTTCTGCACGCTGCTGTACGTAACCAACGGTAGGCTGCAGGCCGAAGTCGAAGGTGTAACCTGCGATAGCTTCAAACGCTTTAGATTTATCAGTGAACAGTGGGTACTGGGTATCGTTCACGTTCATGCTTACTGGAGTCATGTTGTGAGTTTCGGTGTACATGGTTGCCAGCATGATGCTGTTCGCGTCATATTTCGCACCAACGGACCATGCTTCTGCGGTATCACCTGAAGCAGGGCTGTAGGTGATGTTAGTGTCGCTAACCTTCACATCAGTGGTTTTAGCACGGCTGTAAGCGGCACCCAGAGTCACACCTGATTCAGGAATTTCGTACTGGAGGGAGGTACCGAAACCTTCGCCGTTAGATTCTTCTGGAGCACGTTTATCTTCGTTAGCGCCCTGGTACTGCAGACCCAGTGCCAGACCATCAACCAGACCGAAGAAGTTCTTGTTACGATAGGTCAGAACGCCAGTGGTACGGCCGTTCATGTAGTTATCGGTGTACTGGTAGGAGTCACCGCCGAATTCGGTCAGCACGTCGGTGTAAGAACCGATATCGTACTGGATACCGTAGTTACGGCCGTAGTCGATAGAACCGTAGTCACCGAAGTCCAGACCAGCGAAGGCCAGACGGGTTTTTTCAGGCTGCGCACCTTCAGGCTTGGAAGCATCGAACTGGTGTTCGAACTGACCAAACCCAGTGATGCCGTTAGCAATCTGAGTTTCGCCTTTGAAGCCCAGACGCGTGTAGGTCGCGTCAGAGTTGCCAACGGAAGAGGTGAAGTCGTGCTCTGCCTTCACTTTGCCGTACAGATCAAGTTTGTTGCTGTCTTTGTTATAGATTTCAGCAGCGTGAGCGGTGGATGCCAGCGCCACGAGACCGATCAGAATTGCCAGCTTGCTTTTCATCATTTTTTTATGTTCCTTTGATTATTATTCCCCGTAGGGATTTGCCCGGTAATCCAGGCTTTTTTAATGGCTCGCGAGGCTATCGCGCGTCATTAAAAAAGCCCTCCTGCAAGGGAGAGCCTGAGGCTGATTACCGAATTCAAAGGATGAGCTGGCTTCCGAACATCCCGCGATACAAGCGGGATTCAGAATCGATTTGACGTATGCCGAACGAACGTGCAGAGGCCATCACGCTCCGCATAGAACCATTCCGTATCATTTTGCCACTCATCAATTAACAAATAATGGATCGTCAAAAAACACCACATCTGCTTTTGCAGTTTTAATTACGGTATTTTTTGTTATGCACTCGTTATCGGTGCTTTTATTCTTTTAAACGCAGAAATTACCGGCTTTCAAAAAACTGTGAAAGCGTTTACTTCTGGTCGTAAATTTGTGTAAAGCCTAATATTTAAAATGTAACTCCGTCAACATGAATTAATTGTTAAACAACATCTATAAAATAGATAACGAATGGCAGCAAAGCCTCATTCCAGGTAGGTTTTACCCCATACCCACTGTACTTTAAGCATAAATCATCAGCATGATTTATTGACTAAAATCAAATTTCAACAGCAAATGTTAATAAATTCGCAATGATTCTTTAATCATCACAACTGATTTCGCAAATCAAAATAATGTAATCGGTTAACTTTGGTAGCATTTTATTCATAACCTTTTAATTTAAGATGATGAAACAAAATAATAGAGATGAGAAAGGTTAAATTTCCTGATAGAAAAAAAATACAATAAAAATAAACACCGAAATAAATAGCGTGGTAATAAAATCACTGGTAATAAATAAAATATCAGAATGCTTAAAATAAATGCGTGGTGTGATTTTAATTTCGCCACACGTAATACCAGCATCGTAGCGAGAAAAGGCGAATATTGCAGGGTTGGGAAATGGAGGGTACAAACTAAGAAAGGATGCTCTCACGCTGAAGGTGAAAGCATCCGGGATCGGTTATTGCGGTTTATACAGGATTAACTCACACCAGTGAGCGAAGCTCTTCACGCATGTAGGAAGAGAAGAATTCAGGGTTCTTAATCACCATATGCTCGCCGGACTCAACCTTGTCGGCCCATCCTGCGACTTTATCCGTAAATCCGTCGCTCCAGCCTTCCTGATGGCCGCGTTCAGCCACATCGGCAGCGCTCGCCGGAGTACCTAATTCTTTCAAATACTTCAGAATTCCCTTTGCCGTACTTTCATCCATGGACTGTGGTACTGGCTCAGACGTGTTCATACCACCAATAAAATCCAACGCTTTATCAATGACTGCTGGCATATGCTTGTCCTTAAAATTAACCACGTAGTAATCAAGTCTATACTATGGACCGGAATCCGCCGCAATTTCAAAGGAACCGCTCACGTTATTGCACTTATTCTCGATCAAAAATCACTTTTTATGGCTGTTTTGCGCAAGAAACGGTGCACGCTGCGCAAAAAAAAGCCGGTACAGCATGTACCGGCTCAGCACTCAGAACGGGATTACGCGTTGGTGACTGGCTTTTGCTCCGCGCTGGATTTGGCGTTTTCCAGCATCCGGCGAACCGGCACAATCAGCACACATAGCACCGCCGCACAAATCAGCAGCGCGATAGAACAGCGGGCGAACAGGTCCGGCAGCATATCCAACTGGTCAGCCTTCACGTGGCCACCGATCAGACCCGCCGCCAGGTTACCCAGCGCACTGGCGCAGAACCACAGACCCATCATCTGGCCGCGCATTCTCTCCGGTGCCAGCAGCGTCATGGTCGCCAGGCCAATCGGGCTCAGGCACAGTTCGCCGAGCGTCAGCATCAGGATGCTGCCCACCAGCCACATTGGCGATACGCCAGCGCCGCCGTTACTCAGCACGTTTTGCGCCGCCAGCATCATCAGGCCAAAGCCTGCCGCCGCACACAGAATACCGATAACGAACTTGGTGATACTGCCTGGACGGACGTTTTTACGCGCCAGCGCAGGCCAGGCCCAGCTAAAGACCGGCGCCAGCAGAATGATAAACAGGGCGTTAATCGACTGGAACCACACCGCAGGGATCTCAAAATCACCGATCATGCGGTTGGTATAGTCGTTGGCAAACAGGTTAAAGGACGTTGGCTTCTGCTCGAAGGCCGACCAGAAGAACGCGGCGGAGACCAGCAGAATAAAGCACACCAGCAGACGCGCGCGCTCTTTACGGCTCAGGCCCGCGAAGGCAAACAGGTAGATGAAGTACAGCGCAACGGAAGCCGCAATCACGTACACCAGCACGCTGGCAACCGCCACTGGGTTAATCACAATGATGCCCTGGGCAATCAGCGTGATAATCACCGCCACGCCCACCGCTAACGCCAGCAGCCACGCGCCGACGCCGTTTTTCTTCGCCACCGGGCTGTTCCAGGTGGAGTCCAGACCCACTTCGCTGTCGTAGCGTTTCATCGCCGGTACGGCGAACACGCGGAAGATAACCAGCGCCACCAGCATCCCGATACCACCGATGCCAAAGCCCCAGTGCCAGCCGTGGGATTTAATCAGCCAGCCGGAAATCAGCGGCGCGATAAATGACCCCATGTTGATACCCATATAAAACAGCGAGAAGCCGCCGTCACGACGCGCATCGCCCTTTTTATACAGCGTACCGACCATTACCGAGATACAGGTCTTGAACAGACCAGAGCCCAGCACGATAAACATCAGGCCGATAAAGAACAGGTTGTCGCCCATAAAGGCCGACAGCGCGATCGACAGGTGGCCGAGCGCAATCAGGATGGAGCCGTACCACACCGCCTTTTGCTGGCCAAGCCAGTTATCGGCCAGCCAGCCGCCCGGCAGCGCCGCCAGGTACATGGTCCCCGCGAAGATCCCTACAATCGCCGAGGCGTTTTCACGCGCTAAGCCCATGCCGCCGTCATAGACGGTTGCCGCCATAAACAGAATCAGTAACGGGCGGATACCGTAAAACGAGAATCGCTCCCACATTTCGGTAAAGAACAGCGAACCCAACGGGTACGGGTGACCGAAAAAGGTTCGGCTTTCGTTTTTATTAACAGAGGAATGCATAGTTTCTCCAGAGAAGGTGCGTCGTAACGCAGGTAAGTCGTGTATGCGGGCTAACCATTTTTTAATTTTGTCGATGATTAACATCTGACGCGGTATTTTTTAACCATTTGATAACCATTAAGTGGTCGTGTCTAGCCCTGGACCCGGTATTTTTAGACGAAAAGTCGACAAAGTTCTAGTTTTACAGATTTTGTATTGGAAAACCGAATGTGGTGATTGACATCACATAATCATAGGTTTATGCAACAATAATCATTTAAAAACAATTAATTAGATAAAAATCAATCGCTAAATAAAGCCCTAATAACGGGGCAAAATAATCGCATAAAAAGTATGGAAAATGGGGGGTTCATCATAATGATGATGGGAGATCTAGATAAATCATGAGGAGAGAGATGGCAGGAAGAAGGTCGCGCTATCACATCATCGTATAGCGCAACCGGAATGCTGTTATTTCGCGTGCCAGTAGGCGCTTGAACGCACTAGCTGCGGGTCGATAGCGTCGGTCACAAAACCGTCGGTCAGATTTTTTACCGCCTTCCCTTCGCCGGTCAGCCAGATAAAGTAATCAGACTCCGGCACCGTGAGCTGTGCCAGGCGCGCGGCGACAGTGGCAGCATCGTAGCCAGCGATCCACTCGATATTAAAGCCATCAAACCCAGCCAGATAAGCGGTGTCCGCTTCGTCTTTTACCATCACCAGCGCCGTTACCTGCGGGCGCTCCGCTAGCGTCTGCAGCGCTTCCAGACGGCGACGCAGCGCTGGCATACCGGTTTCATCGCAAACATACAGCTGCCAGGCGTAATCTTCCGGCACCACCAGTGAACCACGCGGGCCGCCGATAAGCAGCGTATCACCTGCTTTTGCCTCCATTGCCCACTGGCTGGCAACGCCGCCATCGTGGATAAAGAAATCGTAGGCCAGCTCATGGCGTTCGGCGTTGTAAAGCGGCGTGTAGTCGCGAGCCTGCGGGCGCACACCTTCAGCCCACACAATGCCTTCGTCGGTCATCGTCGGTGGCGTCAGAGTGCTGCCAGCCTGCGGGAAAAACAGCTTGGTGTGATCATCAAAGCCACGTGAACTAAAACCATCCAGCGCCTCGCCACCCAGCACCACGCGCTGGAAAGCGTCGCCAATGCGCTCAACGCGCAGGACGGTCAGTTCGCGGAAACGGAGTTCATTGCGCACGCGCTGAGGGTATTTTTTCTCTTTCATTTGGCGTCTCTCTCACAAATAGATATATCTAAATCATTTGCAAATGATAATGATTGCCAATTAAGCAGAAAGCAAGCTATTTTTAAGATATATGAATAACGGCGCACAAAAAACTCACATCAAAAACAAAAATCCTTTAATATCAATCAATTAATAATTTTCTCACTTTCGATATTGCTAAAGATATAACTTTAGATATAAGTTAGATATATCTAAAAAACGTAAGGATAAACATCATGAGACCTTTCTCTGATTCTGAACATCGTGGCCGTGGTGGTCGCGGACATCGCGGTGAGTGTGAACATCGTGGCGGGCGTGGTGAAGGCCACGGCGGCGGCGGACGTCGCCAGCGCTTTTTCGGCCACGGCGAACTGCGCCTGGTGGTCCTCAGCATCCTGAAGGATAACGCCAGCCACGGCTATGAACTGATTAAAGCCATTGAGGCGCTAACCCAGGGTAACTACAGCCCAAGCCCGGGCGTTATCTACCCGACGCTTGACCTGCTCCAGGACCAGGGGCTAATTACCGTGCACGAAGAGGATGGCGGGCGTAAAAAAATCGCCATTACCACAGAAGGCATCCAGACGCTGGAAGAAAATCAGGAACCGCTGGAGCATATTCAGGCACGTCTGAAGTCCAGGATGGTCGGGCATGAGCTGCGCAAAAACCCGCAAATGAAGCGGGCGCTGGATAACTTTAAGGCAGTACTCGACCTGAAGGTGAATCAGGGCGAGATCGGCGACGCGCAGCTGAAGCAGGTGATCGGCATTATCGACCGCGCGGCGCTGGAGATCTCGCAGCTGGATTAATGCAGGACGGTGACCGCATCCTGTAAACGGCTGGCACGCTGTTTTACCATCGCCGACACGTTGGCGCTTTCCGCCACCAGTCCGGCATTTTTCTGGGTGATCTCATCCAGCTTCGCTACGGCACGCGTTAAATCAGACAGCCCCGTGGCCTGTTCAGACGTAGATTGACTAATCTGCGCAATCAGCTGGGTGACATTCTTTACCTGCGAGACAATGTCATCCATTGTGCGCCCGGCAGCATGAACCTGCTCGGAGCCCGACTGCACCTTGCTGGCGCTGGCCTCAATCAGCTGACGAATTTCGTTTGCCGCCGTCGCGCTACGGCTCGCCAGATGGCGAACTTCCCCGGCGACCACGGCAAACCCTCTCCCCTGCTCGCCCGCGCGCGCCGCTTCGACGGCAGCATTCAACGCCAGGATATTGGTCTGGAACGCGATATCGTTAATCAAGGTCGTGATAGAACCGATGCGCTGCGTGCTGTCAGCGATATCTTCCATGGTCTGCACCACCCGGTGCATCGCCTGGCCGCCCTGCGCCGCCGCGCCGCTAGCCGCCAACGAGAGCTTATCGGCTTCCGCCGCCGTCTGAGAGTTATTCTGCACCGACGCCGCCATCTGGCTCATGGTCGCGACCGTTTGCTGCACGTTGACCACCGTTTCCTGAGTACGCTGATTCAGATCTTCATTGCCTCGGGCCAGCACATCGCTGCCGTCGCTCACGCTATTCACCTGCGTCGAGACATCGTTTATCAACCAGCGGCACATCAACCCGAGCTGGCCGACCGCGCGTAGCGTTAGGCCCAGCTCATCGCTGCGCGGCAGCGGATCAACGCTGTTACGTTCACCGGTTGCCACGCTAAGCGCCTGTCGCGCCACATTTTCCACCGGGCGAACAATCTGCCACTCCAGTACCAGCGTGGTCAGTAAGAGGATCATCGCCGACGCCAGCACCGCCAGAATCGGCGCGCTCAGGGCCAGCAGGCTCACCGCAAGCAGCAGGTAGAACCCCAGCATAATGCTTCTGACCCGCCAGCGCAGCGGGATAGTCGACAGCTTGCCCCACCAGCGTTTACTGATAACACGACCTTTATAGAGACGCTTATTACTGCGTTCTTCGCGAAGCGCCTGATACAGCGGCTCAACCGCCGCCACCTCTTCCTCGCTGGCTTTGGTACGAATCGACATATAGCCAATCGTTTTGCCATTACGCACCTGGGGGATAGCGTTCGCACGTACCCAGTAATGGCCACCGTGTTTCGGGCGATTTTTGACGATGCCGCTCCACGGCTCGCCCTGCTTCAGAGTGCGCCACATATCGGCAAAAGCGGCTTTTGGCATATCAGGATGGCGCACCATGTTGTGCGGCTGGCTGAGCATCTCGTGGCGGCTATAGCCGCTCACCTTTATAAAAGCATCATTTACGTGGGTGATATAGCTGTTGAGATCGGTGGTGGACATCAAAGTGGTGTGGTCGTCCAGAAGCGATTCGGACGAATTCAGGTCGGGCAGGGTAGACATACGAACATCCTTTTCAGGTGCAAAGAGAAATGTATTACAATTGTTATATCGGAGGATATTAAATTAACCTTAATTGTTAATTTTGCGTTAGATCGCAAAATCAACAAAAGCCCTACTTTCCCCACGTCATTTTTTGCTGCTCAGCCGTGGCGCAAAACCTGCCCTTTTGTAGGGCAATACGCCCAACCACAACGCACCTCAGCGTGACCGCTTTCACACTCTCTCGGTTCGCTGGACGATTAAATATTGTACAAGTGCGATTTCCCCTGGTGTTTATCCCGATTTTCACCACCAACGCTGAGGTGGCGTAATCCCTGCAATACTTAAATCAGTATCGTGTGATACGTGATCCCCAGGAGCTTATTTTGAACAGGTTACCTTCCAGCGCATCGGCTCTGGCCTGCAGCGCACACGCACTGAATCTCATTGAAAAGCGAACGCTTGATCATGAGGAGATGAAAGCTCTTAACCAGGAGGTCAGGGAATACTTCAAAGAACATGTGAATCCGGGGTTTTTAGAGTACCGAAAATCTGTAACTGCCGGTGGGGATTACGGAGCCGTAGAGTGGCAAGCGGGAGGGTTAAATACGCTTGTCGACACCCAGGGTCAGGAGTTTCTCGATTGCCTGGGCGGTTTTGGTATTTTCAACGTGGGGCACCGTAATCCAGTTGTGGTTTCCGCCGTACAGAATCAACTCGCGAAACAACCGCTTCACAGCCAGGAACTCCTCGACCCGCTACGGGCGATGCTCGCCAAAACGCTGGCGGCGCTGGCGCCGGGCAAGCTTAAATACAGCTTCTTTAGCAACAGCGGCACCGAGTCGGTAGAGGCGGCGCTAAAGCTGGCGAAAGCCTACCAGTCGCCGCGCGGCAAGTTCACTTTTATCGCCACCAGCGGTGCGTTCCATGGAAAATCGCTCGGGGCGCTGTCGGCCACCGCCAAGTCAACGTTCCGCAAGCCGTTTATGCCGCTGCTGCCGGGCTTCCGCCACGTGCCGTTCGGTAATCTCGACGCTATGCGCACGATGCTGAGCGAATGCCAGAAAACCGGCGATGACGTGGCGGCGGTGATCCTCGAGCCAATCCAGGGTGAAGGTGGCGTCATTCTGCCACCACAGGGCTACCTGCCCGCCGTGCGTAAGCTGTGCGATGAGTTTGGCGCATTGCTTATCTTCGACGAAGTGCAAACCGGCATGGGGCGCACCGGTAAGATGTTTGCCTGCGAGCATGAGAACGTTCAGCCGGACATTTTATGCCTGGCGAAGGCGCTCGGCGGCGGCGTGATGCCGATTGGCGCGACTATCGCCACCGAAGAGGTGTTCTCGGTGCTGTTCGACAACCCGTTCCTGCACACCACCACCTTTGGCGGTAACCCGCTGGCCTGTGCGGCCGCGCTGGCGACCATCAACGTGCTGCTGACTGAAAATCTGCCCGCTCAGGCGGAGCAGAAAGGCGATATTCTGCTGGACGGTTTCCGGAGCATGGCGCGCGAATATCCGGATCTGGTCCGTGAAGCGCGCGGCAGAGGCATGCTGATGGCCATTGAGTTTGTCGATAACGAAATCGGCTATAACTTTGCCAGCGAGATGTTCCGCCAGCGCGTGCTGGTTGCCGGGACGCTCAACAACGCCAAGACCATTCGCATCGAACCGCCGTTAACCTTAACGATGGAACAGTGCGACCAGGTGCTTAAGGCAGCGCGTAAAGCGCTGGCGGCCCTGCGCGTCAGCCAGAGTCAGGTTGCCACCGAGCAGTAAACTCACGCCCCCTACCCTTTGGTGGGGGGCGTTCTTTGAATCCCATCACAATCATCGCATTCCCCTTTTCCCTTTTTCCCGCCGACGGCTAAATTAGTAACTCATCCGACCACATAACAATAATTTCACATACTGGACATCCTTATGAGCTATCCGTCGCTGTTCGCCCCGCTCGATCTCGGTTTTACCCAGTTGAAAAACCGCGTGCTGATGGGTTCCATGCATACCGGGCTGGAAGAGTATCCCGATGGCGCCGAGCGTCTGGCGGCGTTCTACGCGGAACGCGCGCGTCACGGCGTGGCGCTGATCGTCAGCGGCGGCATCGCACCGGATGCCACTGGCGTCGGGATGGCGGGCGGCGCGATGCTGAACGATGTGAGTCAATTGCCGCACCACCGCACCATTACCGATGCCGTCCATCAGGAAGGCGGCAAAATTGCGCTGCAGATTCTGCATACCGGGCGCTACAGCTACCAGCCAAACCTGGTGGCCCCTTCCCCACTTCAGGCCCCCATCAACCGCTTTACGCCGCGCGAACTCACCCACGAAGGTATCCTTGCGCTGATTGACGACTTCGCCCGCTGCGCCCAGCTGGCGCGGGAAGCGGGCTACGACGGCGTGGAGGTGATGGGCTCGGAAGGCTACCTGATTAACGAATTTCTCGCTGCGCGCACCAATCTGCGTGACGATCAATGGGGCGGCAGCTATGACAACCGCATGCGCTTCGCGGTAGAAGTGGTGCGCGCCGTACGCCTGCGCGTCGGGAAAGACTTTATTATTATCTATCGCCTGTCGATGCTCGACCTGGTAGATAACGGCGGCACCTTTGATGAAACCGTACGCCTCGCCCAGGCTGTCGAAGCCGCGGGGGCAACGATCATCAATACCGGGATCGGCTGGCACGAAGCGCGGATCCCGACCATCGCCACGCCGGTACCGCGCGGCGCATTTAGCTGGGTGACGCGTAAATTAAAAGGTGTGGTCACCGTTCCGCTGATTACCACTAACCGCATTAACGATCCGCAGGTGGCGGACGATATTCTGGCGCGTGGCGATGCCGATATGGTGTCGATGGCCCGTCCGTTCCTTGCCGATGCCGAACTGCTATCAAAAGCTCAGGCGGGGCGCAGCGATGAGATCAACACCTGTATCGGCTGCAACCAGGCCTGTCTGGATCAGATCTTTGTCGGCAAGGTAACCTCATGTCTGGTCAACCCCCGCGCCTGCCATGAAACCAAAATGCCGATCCTCCCCGCCACCACGCGTAAAAACCTGGCGGTCGTCGGTGCGGGCCCGGCGGGGCTGGCGTTCGCGATCAACGCCGCCGCGCGCGGTCATCAGGTGACGCTGTTTGATGCCAGCGCGGAGATCGGCGGGCAGTTTAATATCGCCAAGCAGATCCCCGGCAAAGAAGAGTTTTACGAAACGCTGCGCTACTACCGTCGAATGATCGACGTTACAGGCGTCGCGCTGAAGCTCAACCAGCGCGTCAGTGCCGACGATCTCCTCGGCTTTGATGAAGTGATCCTATCAACCGGGATCGCGCCGCGTACCCCGCCGATCGACGGTATCGATCACCCAAAAGTACTGACCTATCTGGACGTGCTGCGTGATAAAGCACAGGTTGGGCAGCGCGTGGCGATCATCGGCTGCGGCGGCATCGGTTTTGATACGGCGATGTATCTCAGTCAGCCGGGCAACCCCACCAGCCAGAATATCGCTGAGTTTTGCGTAGAATGGGGCATTGATACCAGCCTTCAGCAGGCGGGCGGCCTACGTCCGGAAGGGCCACATCTGGCCCGCAGCCCACGGCAGATTGTGATGCTGCAGCGTAAAGCCAGCAAGCCGGGCGAAGGGTTAGGCAAAACCACCGGCTGGATCCACCGCACCACCCTGCTTTCGCGCGGCGTGAAGATGATCCCGGCGGTCAGCTATCAGAAAATAGACGACGAAGGACTGCACGTTGAGATAGGTGGCGAAGCGCAGGTGTTCGCGGTCGATAACGTGATTATCTGTGCCGGTCAGGAGCCAAACCGTACGCTGCAGGAACCGTTACAAGCGGCAGGTAAGATGGTGCATCTTATCGGTGGTTGTGATGTGGCCAGTGAGCTGGATGCTCGGCGGGCGATTGCGCAGGGGACGAAGCTGGCGCTAGAGATATAGGCTGGATGAGGGGGTTACGCCGCCATCCAGTACTCTGCTTCACCTTGCCTGATGGCGCTACGCTTATCAGGCCTACAGGATCGTGCAAAATGCCTTCTGTAGGCCGGATAAGACGGTGACGCCACCATCCGGCAATGTGAAACCGTGCGAGGTTAATTAACGACGACGACCCAGCTTCACCGCTTTGAGGATCACAAACTTGTTGTTGGTGGCGATGGTTTCGCAGTTACCAAAGATCTTCTTCAGCTTGTGGAAGTAGTCCAGATGACGGTTCGCCACGATATACAACTCACCGTTAATTTTCAGGCAACGGCGGGCGTGGTGGAACATCTCCCACGCGATGTTATCGGTCAGCGCATGCTTCTGGTGGAACGGCGGGTTGCAGAACACCGCGTTAAAGCGGAACGGTTCTACGCCGGAGAGCGCGTTGTTAATCATAAACTCGCTGCGATCCAGCGCGTCTGGCAGGTTGGTTTCCACGTTCAGGCGGCTGGAAGCGACCGCCATCGGTGATTCATCAACAAACACCACGCTGGCTTCTGGGTTCTTTGCCAGCAGCGTCATACCCAGCACGCCGTTACCACAGCCAAGATCGACAATCTCGCCTTCCAGGTTTTCCGGCAGATGCTCCATAAAGAAGCGCGCGCCGATATCCAGCCCGGTACGGGAGAAAACGTTCGCGTGGTTGTGAATGGTCCAGTCAGTGCCTTCCAGCTTCCAGCTCAGGGTCTGCGCGGTGTCAGCCAGCGCTGGCTTGGTAAAGGTGCCGTTAATCAGGCGCGCCTTTTTCCATGCCAGCGTGGTAGTGGTTGGGCCCAGCACTTTTTCAAACAGTTCAAGCGTAGAAGTATGGATATCACGCGCTTTCGCACCGGCGATAATGCGCGTTTCTGGCGTCAACACGTCGCGCAACGCGCGCAACTGCTGTTCCAGCAATGCCATGGTTTTCGGCAGCTTAATCAGTACGACGCCCGGCGCCTGCGGGTATTCCGCAGTGCTGTCGAGGAACTTCACGCTCGACTCGGCAATGTCGTTGTGACGCAGGTTTTCACGCGTCGCCAGCTCGCTTAGATACGAGTCGCCAATGCTGTACGGCGTATGTTCCGCCAGCGCGCAGGCCAGCGCACCGAAGGTATCATTCAGGATTAATACAGGGCCGCTAATCTCAGTATCGTCCAGCTGTTGCAGCAGATATTCATCGGCTGCTTCCCACGCCAGCAGTGGGTTAACGTCGTCCGTCTCCGGGAAACGTTTAAGTGTCAGTGAACGGAAACCGTTGTCTGTGTGGCTCATCGGCCCTCCTGAATGGTAAAATTTCGGCGTATCCCTGAAAAGGGTGCGTGAGTATACACTTTTTATGATTGGCATGGGCAAAGATGAACCAACTAACTTACCTCCAGGGCTACCCGGAGCACTTGCTTGCTCAGGTTCGCACATTGATTAACGAGCGACGTCTGGGGGCAGTACTGGAAAAACGCTATCCGGGCACCCACGATTTCGCCACCGATAAAGCCCTCTGGCAGTACACTCAGGATCTGAAAAGCCAGTTCCTGCGTAACGCGCCGCCCATCAATAAGGTGATGTACGACAACAAGATTCACGTGCTGAAGAACGCGCTCGGGTTGCACACGGCGGTATCTCGCGTGCAGGGCGGCAAGCTGAAGGCCAAAGCCGAGATTCGTGTCGCTACCGTATTTCGCAACGCGCCGGAGGCTTTTTTGAAGATGATCGTGGTGCATGAGCTGGCGCATCTGAAAGAAAAAGAGCACGACAAAGCGTTCTATCAGCTGTGCTGCTATATGGAGCCGCAGTACCACCAGCTGGAGTTTGATACCCGTCTGTGGCTGACGCACCTTTCGTTAAAGGAATCTGCGTAGTCGCCCACTGGCAATGTCATAAAGGCGTGTTACATTGACGAAAGAATCCCTTTATGGAGCCAGAAGGCGTTTATGATACGTTTCGCAGTGATTGGGACAAACTGGATCACCCGCCAGTTTGTCGATGCCGCGCATGAGACCGGCAAGTACAAGTTGACCGCCGTCTATTCCCGCAGCCTTGAGCAGGCACAGACCTTCGCCAACGATTATCCCGTCGAACATCTGTTTACGTCGCTGGACGCCATGGCGCAAAGCGAAGATATTGACGCGGTGTATATCGCCAGCCCAAACTCACTCCACTTCCCGCAGACAACGCTGTTTTTACAGCATAAAAAGCATGTGATTTGTGAGAAGCCGCTGGCCTCCAACCTGCATGAAGTCGAGCAGGCTATTGCCCTTGCGCGAGAAAACCAGGTGGTGCTGTTCGAAGCGTTCAAAACCGCCAGCCTGCCTAACTTCCAGATTTTGCAGCAGTCGCTGGAGAAAGTGGGCCCGGTTCGTAAGGCGTTTATCAACTACTGCCAGTACTCCTCGCGCTACCAGCGCTACCTGGACGGCGAAAACCCAAATACCTTTAATCCGGCCTTCTCCAACGGTTCGATTATGGATATCGGTTTCTACTGCCTGGCCTCCGCGGTAGCCCTGTGGGGCGAACCGAAGCAGGTACAGGCGTCTGCCAGCCTGCTGGATAGCGGCGTTGATGCGCACGGTATCGCGGTGCTCGACTACGGCGATTTCAGCGTGACGTTGCAGCACTCTAAGGTCAGCGACTCTACTCTGCCGAGCGAAATTCAGGGCGAAGCCGGTGCGCTGGTGGTGGAGAAAATCTCCGAGTGCCAGAAAGTCTCCTTCATCCCACGCGGCAGCAAAGCGCAGGATCTCAGCCAGCCTCAGCATATTAATACTATGCTGTATGAAGCCGAGGAGTTTGCGCGCCTGGTCGAAATCAACGAAGTGGACCATCCTGCCCTTGAAGTGAGCCGTATCACCGCGAAGGTTCAGACGGAAATTCGTCGCCAGACCGGCGTTGTTTTCCCGGCGGATGTCCCTGCCGCGTAAAACAACGTAAAGCACATGTTACAGGCCATTGACGAAATCAATGGCTTGTCATATTTTGTTACGTGCAAAGGGGAGTAACTTCCTTGTCGGTGGATCGTCATTACGATACGTGCAAAACCGTATCCGGTCGCCGAGCAACGGAAAACGAATGCGCCACCGCATTCGTTTTTAGTTGTAAGTGAGACCTTGCCGGAAGGCGAGGTCTATGCATAAAAAAGCAGCGGCTATCGTCTTCTGACGTTAGCCGTTTTTTTATGCGTAAGGAAAAAATCTATGAATACAGTCGGCACACCGTTGCTGTGGGGCGGATTCGCTGTCGTCGTGGTGATTATGCTCGCTATCGACCTGTTCCTGCAGGGCCGTCGCGGCGCGCACACCATGTCCATGAAACAGGCAGCAGCCTGGTCGCTGGTATGGGTCACCCTCTCATTACTGTTTAACGCCGCGTTCTGGTGGTATCTGGCGGAAACTCAGGGCCGCGCGGTCGCAGACCCGCAGGCGCTGGCCTTCCTCACCGGCTACCTGATCGAGAAATCACTGGCGGTAGACAACGTCTTCGTCTGGCTGATGCTGTTTAGCTACTTCTCTGTGCCTGCGGCGCTGCAGCGCCGCGTGCTGGTTTACGGCGTACTGGGCGCGATCGTGCTGCGTACTATCATGATCTTCGCGGGAAGCTGGCTTATCTCCCAGTTCGAATGGCTGCTGTATCTTTTCGGGGCATTCCTGCTGTTCACCGGGGTTAAGATGGCGCTGGCGAAGGAAGATGAAGGCGGGATTGGCGACAAACCGCTGGTGCGCTGGCTACGCGGGCATTTGCGGATGACCGACAAGATCGAGAACGAGCACTTCTTTACCCGTAAGAACGGCGTGCTGTTTGCTACACCGCTGCTGCTGGTGCTGATTCTGGTTGAGTTGAGCGACGTTATCTTCGCGGTCGACAGTATTCCGGCTATCTTTGCGGTCACCACCGATCCGTTTATCGTACTGACCTCTAACCTGTTTGCGATCCTCGGTCTGCGTGCGATGTACTTCCTGCTGGCTGGCGTGGCAGAGCGCTTCTCCATGCTGAAGTACGGGCTGTCGGTAATCCTGGTGTTTATCGGTATCAAGATGCTGATCGTCGATTTCTACCATATCCCAATCTCGGTATCGCTGGGCGTGGTCGGCGGGATCCTGGCATTCACCCTGATTCTCAACGCCTGGGTTAACCACCGAAACGACCTGAAAAAACAGAAGATGTAACCCCCTTCCCGGCCGAGCGCAGCGACGCCGGGAACGGCTCCGAGCCTCCCCGGGGTCGGCGTGAACGCCTCGCCCGGGCGACTTTCATACTTCAATCTACGTCACACAATGTAAATTATTGGTTAAAAAATATGATGTGTGGCGTAAATTCCAGCATTTTACACTTCCCCAAACCACGACTTTCCTTATACTCGATCGAGCAAACACTTTTTTACATCCAGACATAAACGTAACAAATAATACGTCGCTGGAAAGACACAACTCATCACGTTAAGGAATGCAATGATGACACAACAACCCGCATCATCTGGCTTCATGCGTCTTCTGACCCAGGGTAGTCTGGTTAAACAGATCCTGGTTGGACTTATCCTCGGTATTCTCCTGGCGCTGGTTTCGAAACCTGCCGCTATCGCTACCGGCCTGCTTGGCACGCTGTTCGTCGGCGCGCTGAAAGCCGTTGCGCCAGTGCTGGTATTAACGCTGGTCATGGCCTCAATCGCTAACCACCAGCAGGGCCAGAAAACCAATATCCGCCCCATTTTATGGCTCTATCTGTTCGGCACCTTTGCCGCAGCACTGACCGCCGTTGTCGTGAGCTTTATCTTCCCTTCCACGCTGCAGCTTTCCACTAGCGCAACGGATATCACGCCGCCAACCGGTATTGTGGAAGTCATGCATGGGTTGCTGATGAGCATCGTCGCGAACCCAATCCACGCGCTGATTAACGCCAACTACATCGGCATTCTGGTGTGGGCGGTCGGTCTGGGCTTCGCGCTGCGCCACGGCAATGAGACCACCAAAAATCTGGTCAACGACCTGTCAAACGCGGTTACCTTTATCGTGAAGGTGGTGATTCGTTTTGCCCCTATCGGCATCTTCGGCCTCGTCTCTTCGACGCTTGCCACTACGGGCTTCTCCGCACTGTGGGGCTACGCGCAGATTCTGCTGGTACTGGTTGGCTGTATGGCGGTCGTCGCGCTGGTGATTAATCCACTGCTGGTCTATTTGCAGATTCGCCGCAACCCGTATCCACTGGTGCTGATGTGCCTGCGCGAAAGCGGCGTGACCGCCTTCTTTACCCGCAGCTCGGCGGCGAACATTCCGGTCAACATGTCGCTGTGTGAGAAGCTGAATCTGGACCGCGATACCTATTCGGTTTCTATTCCGTTGGGGGCAACGGTGAATATGGCGGGGGCGGCGATTACCATCACCGTACTGACGCTGGCGGCCGTACATACGCTGGGTATTGCTATCGATCTGCCAACTGCGCTGCTGCTGAGCGTCGTGGCATCGCTCTGCGCCTGCGGCGCTTCCGGCGTGGCGGGCGGTTCACTGCTGCTGATCCCGCTAGCCTGTAACATGTTCGGTATCCCGAACGAAATCGCCATGCAGGTGGTGGCGGTCGGCTTTATTATCGGCGTGCTGCAGGACTCTTGCGAAACGGCTATTAACTCCTCCACTGACGTGATGTTCACCGCTGCCGTATGCCAGGCAGAGGATGCGCGTCTGGCGAAGAACGCCCTGCGTAGCTAACGCTCTGACCCCTTCGCCATCAGGCGGAGGGGTTCTCTTCCTGCACTTTCTTCTCGACCTTAAACGGGTCAATCCCTTTACGCTGCATCCGCCAGAAGCGAATGATGTTCAGGCCGTTCATCACCAGGAAGCTGCCCTCAATCATCGTGCCGCCAATCGAGCCAAGCCAGAAGTTATGGATAACCCAGCAAAGCGTGGAGCACCACATCACGCAGCGTACCGTCAGCCCCTGACAGCGGAACAGCGCCCAGGTACTGGCCACCGTGCCGGCGATCGGCAGCAGTTCCATTGCATGGTGTAGTTTGCTAAGCCCAAGAATCAGCGTCAGCGCAATAAAGACAAACATTACCCAGATCCGGCGCGTGTAGACCGAAATAATGGTTCGGATAACGTTCAGCTCGGCGCTCATCCCGGCGGGAATCGCCCCCATCAGGAAGAAGTGCACGCCAATGGTGGCGCTGTAGAGCGAGAGCTGGAACTTAAAGCGTCGTTCATCGCGGTTGATGAAGGTAGTGATACCGATGATAAATGCCAGAACGCCAACGCCCTGGGCCAGCCAATACGCCGTCATGAGAGGTCCTTGTTAAACAGCATAAAAAAACGGCGTTTCACACAATGAAACGCCGTTTTATCGTATCAGATCACATTTTTATTACAACGTGACGCCGCTCTTAAAGATAGCCAGCTCGCGGAAATCATTGCGCTCGTTGCAGGTCTGCTTGCCGTTGGCGAAGTCGACGATAACGTCAACAAACTCTTCCAACAGCTGAGGCATCGCTTTACCGTGAATCAGTTGGCCAGCATTGAAGTCGATCCAATGTTTCTTCTTCTCAGCCAGTTCGCTGTTGGTGGCAATTTTCACCGTCGGCACAAAACCACCGTAAGGGGTACCGCGACCGGTACTGAACAGCACCATATGGCAGCCCGCGCCCGCCAGGGCACTGGTGGCTACCGCATCGTTACCCGGTGCGCTGAGCAGGTTCAGACCGTGCGTCTTCAGGCGTTCACCGTAGCGCAGAACGTCAACCACTTTGCTGGAACCCGCTTTCTGCGTGCAGCCCAGTGATTTATCTTCCAGCGTAGTGATACCGCCCGCTTTGTTGCCCGGCGATGGATTCTCGTAGATTGGCTGGTCGTGGGCAATGAAGTACTGCTTAAAGTCATTGACCATGGTCACCAGCTTGCCGAAGGTCTCTTCGTCACGACAGTGGCTCATCAGCAGCTGCTCGGCGCCAAACATTTCTGGCACTTCAGTGAGCACGGTGGTGCCGCCATTGGCAATCACGTAGTCGGAGAAACGACCCAGCATCGGGTTGGCGGTAATGCCGGACAGGCCATCAGACCCACCGCACTCCAGACCAAACTTCAGCTCGCTCAGTTTACCCGGCTCGCGTTTGTCATTGCGCATCACGCTGTACAGCTGATGGAGATGTTCGATCCCTGCTTCCACTTCGTCTTCCTGGTGTTGGCAGACCATAAAGTGAACGCGTTCAGGATCGAACTCCCCTAAGGTTTCACGGAAGGCGTCAACCTGGTTGTTTTCACAACCCAGGCCTACCACCAGCACCGCGCCCGCATTCGGGTGACGCACCATGTTTTGCAGCATGGTGCGGGTGTTGATGTGGTCATCACCCAACTGAGAGCAACCGTAGGTGTGGCTGAAGAGATGAACGCCGTCGATACCTTCGGCATCGTTGGTCTCTTTCAGGAAACGGTTCTGCATCTGGCGAGCCATGGCGTTCACGCAGCCCACGGTCGGCAGGATCCAGAGTTCGTTACGCACGCCCACGTCACCGTTCGCACGGCGGTAGATCTGCACGTCACGATCGACGGGCTGGGCAACCTCTGCCTGGAAATCAGGTTGGTAGCTATACGTGTCCAGATCGCTCAGATTGGTGCGCGTGTTGTGAGCATGAATATGCTCGCCCGCCGCCACATCCACCAACGTATGACCAATAGGTAAACCGTACTTAATGACGTTTTCACCCTTCGCAATATTGCATAAGGCGAACTTGTGGCCACGCGTTACCGCCTGACGCAGGGTAATCACCTGCCCATCAACGGTGACGTCGGTTCCTTCGGCCAAATCAGCGAGCGCGACTGCGACGTTATCCAGCGCATGGATCTTGATGTATTGCATACCAACCCCAGACCTTAGTTCAGTTCAATGGCGAAGTAGTCACGCGCATTGTTAAAGCAAATGTTTTTCACCATCTCACCCAGCAGCTGGATGTCAGCAGGCGCTTCGCCCGCAGCAACCCAACGGCCGATCATCTGGCAAAGAATACGACGGAAGTATTCGTGACGGGTGTAGGACAGGAAGCTGCGGCTATCGGTCAGCATACCGACGAAGCGGCTCAGGAGGCCCAGCTGCGCCAGCTGAGTCATCTGACGTTCCATACCGTCTTTCTGATCGTTGAACCACCAGCCGGAACCGAACTGCATCTTGCCCGGCATACCTTCACCCTGGAAGTTACCGATCATGGTGCCCAGCACTTCGTTATCGCGCGGGTTCAGGCAGTACAGAATGGTTTTTGGCAGCAGATTCTGTTCGTTCTGTTTGCTCAGGAGCTTAGACAGCTCTTCAGCCATTGGGCGGTCATTGATGGAGTCAAAGCCGACGTCCGCACCCAGCAGTTTGAACTGACGCAGGTTGTTATTACGCAGTGCGCCGATGTGGTACTGCTGTACCCATTCGCGACGTGCGTACTCAGCGCCCAGGAAGACCAGTACGGCGGTTTTGAACTGGGCAACTTCGTGCTCGCTCAGGGTTTCACCCGCCAGGCGACGTGCCAGGATGCTATCCAGTTCCGCTTCGTTAGATTCCGCGAACAGAACAACGTCCAGCGCGTGGTCAGACACTTTACAGCCGTGAGCAGCAAAGTGATCCAGACGCTTAGTCAGCGCAGTCTGCAGGTCCGCAAAGCGACGGATGTCGGTGTCAGACACTTCACCCAGTTTCGCCATGTAGTCGTTGAAGGTAGCCAGTTCGATGTTGAAGGCTTTATCCGGGCGCCAGCTCGGCAGCACTTTCACGTCAAAGGAACCGTCTTTCGCTACGGCCGCATGATGTTCCAGAGAATCGATCGGGTCATCGGTGGTGCCGACCATTTTCACGTTCATCTGCTTCATGATGCCGCGTGCGGAGAATTTATCCTGAGCCAGCAGCTCGTTGCACTCATCCCAGATTTCACCAGCAGTAGTCGGTGACAGCAGTTTACCGGTGATGCCGAATGGGCGACGCAGTTCGAGGTGAGTCCAGTGGTATAACGGGTTGCCGATGGTGTGCGGCACGGTGGCAGCCCACGCGTCAAACTTCTCGCGGTCAGACGCATCGCCGGTACACAGGCGTTCAGCTACGCCGTTGGTACGCATTGCGCGCCACTTGTAGTGGTCGCCTTTCAGCCAGATGTCATACAGGTTTTTAAAACGATAGTCTTCCGCAACCTGCTGTGGTGGCAGGTGGCAGTGATAGTCGAAAATCGGCTGATCTTTTGCGTAGTCGTGGTACAGACGGCGGGCAAATTCGGTGTCTAACAGAAAATCTTCAGTCATGAACGGGGTCATTATCGTCTTCCTCTCAACGAGTGGGTCAGATGTTTATCTGTAATGCTGTCAAAGTTATCACACCAATTTCGTTCAACCGAAGATTTTTTCGTGAGTTAGATCAATAAACCTTGACAAAAAATGACAGAAAAAATGATGAAACGCCCCTGCAAGCCGCGCCGCGCCTGGCCTGGCCTATCTACCCCTTAAACCGTACGGAAAATACCTCTTTTGTGACGGTATTCACCTTTTAAAGTTGTATGACAAGTTATCTTGCACCCCGTCGAAACACATTGAACGACGGAATGCAGTCGACGTGGTCGATACAGACACCTGATTGAGCGGTACGGATACCGAATTCAGCACGCGTACTTACTGGCAAGTTCGGGCCGTACCGGGAAGTTTACTCCGGTAAGCCCCTTCGAGAATGACATCTTCCGGCAACACGGGAGGATGGCTGCAGGACTCGCAGTTATAACAACACGATGAGGTTTACATGCGTAAAATTAAAGGGTTACGTTGGTACATGATCGCACTGGTGACGATGGGCACCGTGCTGGGCTACCTGACACGTAATACCGTGGCGGCAGCTGCGCCGACTCTGATGGCTGAGCTGCACATTTCCACACAGCAATACTCTTACATCATCGCTGCTTACTCTGCAGCTTACACCGTGATGCAGCCGGTTGCCGGCTACGTTCTGGACATTCTGGGTACCAAAATCGGTTACGCCTTCTTCGCCGTTGCCTGGGCTGTTTTCTGCGGCGCGACTGCGCTGGCAGGCAGTTGGGGCGGTCTGGCCGTCGCACGTGGTGCGGTCGGTGCGGCTGAAGCAGCCATGATCCCTGCGGGTCTGAAAGCGAGCTCCGAATGGTTCCCGGCAAAAGAGCGTTCTATCGCAGTAGGTTACTTTAACGTCGGTTCATCTATCGGCGGCATGATTGCACCACCGCTGGTAGTCTGGGCAATCGTGATGCACAGCTGGCAGATGGCGTTCATTATCTCCGGTGCGCTGAGCTTCGTCTGGGCAATGTGCTGGCTCATCTTCTACAAACATCCACGCGATCAGAAAAAATTAACTGACGAAGAACGTGAATACATCATTGGTGGTCAGGAAGCACAGCACCAGACCAACAATGCGAAGAAAATGTCTCCATGGCAGATCATTCAGACCCGTCGCTTCTGGGGTATCGCCCTGCCGCGCTTCCTGGCTGAACCAGCATGGGGTACCTTCAACGCCTGGATCCCACTGTTCATGTTCAAAGTCTACGGCTTTGACCTGAAAGAGATCGCCATGTTTGCCTGGATGCCAATGCTGTTCGCTGACGTAGGCTGCGTACTGGGTGGCTACCTGCCGCCGCTGTTCCAGCGCTGGTTTGGCGTGAACCTGATTGTGTCCCGTAAAATGGTTGTCACCATGGGTGCACTGCTGATGATTGGCCCTGGGATGATCGGTCTGTTCACCAGCCCATACATTGCTATCGCCCTGCTGTGCCTCGGTGGCTTTGCTCACCAGTCTCTGTCTGGTGCGCTGATTACGCTCTCTTCTGACGTCTTCGGTCGTAACGAAGTGGCTACCGCGAACGGTCTGACCGGGATGGCGGCGTGGATGGCGAGCACCATGTTTGCTCTGGTCGTCGGTGCGCTGGCTGACACTATCGGCTTCAGCCCGCTGTTTGCCGTGCTGGCTATCTTCGACCTGTTAGGGGCGCTGGTTATCTGGACCGTCCTGCAGAATAAGCAGGCTGACGACGGTGAATCCGGCGCGAATCGCCCTACGCAACAGGCGACGCAAAACTAAACTGTAACGGATGTCCGTTTTCACAAAAGCCGCCTTGTTACAGGCGGCTTTTTTCATGTCATAATGTGGTTAGCTGCTCGTAAAAGTGGTATAACAAATTTAATCTGCCGTACCCTGCCTGGAGAGCATATGGAAATCGCCGACTCACGTCGCTTGTATCAGCAACTGGCCGCTGAGCTAAAAGAACGCATTGAGCAAGGCGTCTACCTTGTGGGCGATAAACTGCCTGCAGAGCGCTTTATTGCCGATGAAAAGAGCGTCAGCCGCACCGTGGTTCGCGAAGCGATTATCATGCTGGAAGTCGAAGGGTATGTTGAAGTCCGTAAAGGCTCCGGCATTCACGTCATTTCCAATCAGCCGAAATACCATCAGATGCCGGACGAAACGCTGGAGTTTGCCAACTACGGTCCGTTTGAGCTGCTGCAGGCACGTCAGCTGATTGAGAGCAACATCGCGGAGTTTGCCGCTACCCAGGTCACCAAGCAGGACATCATGAAGCTGATGGAGATCCAGGAAAACGCACGCAAAGAGCAGTGCTTCCGCGACTCCCAGTGGGATCTCCAGTTCCACGTGCAGGTTGCTCTGGCAACACAAAACACCGCGCTTGCGGCCATCGTTGAAAAAATGTGGACCCAGCGCGTGCACAACCCGTACTGGAAAAAACTCCACGACCATATCGACGCTCGCACCGTAGATAACTGGTGTGACGACCACGACCAGATCCTGAAAGCGCTGATTCGCAAAGATCCGCATGCGGCAAAAATTGCCATGTGGCAGCATCTGGAAAACACCAAGCTGATGCTGTTCAACGAAACCAGCGATGATTTTGAGTTCAATGCCGACCGCTACCTGTTTGCGGAAAACCCGGTCGTTCACCTCGATACGGTCGCTATCGGCGGCAAATAAGCGCCCTTGTCACTGCTCCAGGCTTACCTGACTTTTCACGTGGGTAAGCCTTTGTAAATCCCCTAGCCACTCCCCGCCCGAAACCGCAAAATCGTTCTGCAACAAATTGCAATTTCTATGACGGAAAACCGCGCCATTTGTTACAATTGCATGCATTTTGCCTTTTTGTTGTTCAGCAGTAGATTATTTTGCCAAAACAGGGACTGTTCAGCGCGTATTTACCGCGATGCTATTAAAATAGAAACAAGCAAAGACCGTCGCAGCGCGTTCAGGCATTACGTTAATCGATGTACCAGGAATCGTGAATGGAACTACTAACCCAACTCTTAAATGCCTTGTGGAGCCAGGATTTCGAAACCCTCGCTAATCCGTCCATGATCGGTATGCTCTATTTTGTCTTATTTATGATCCTGTTCCTTGAGAACGGTTTGCTGCCGGCTGCGTTTTTACCGGGCGATAGCCTGCTGGTGCTGGTCGGCGTACTGATTGCTAAAGGCGCAATGGGCTTCCCGCAAACGGTCCTTTTGCTGACCGTCGCCGCCAGCCTCGGCTGCTGGCTTAGCTATATTCAGGGCAAGTGGCTGGGCAATACCCGTATCGTCCAGAACTGGCTTTCGCATCTTCCTGCCCACTACCACCAGCGTGCGCACCATCTATTCCATAAGCACGGGCTCTCTGCGCTGCTGATTGGTCGCTTTATTGCGTTCGTTCGTACCCTGCTGCCGACCATTGCCGGAATTTCAGGCCTGAACAACGCGCGCTTCCAGTTTTTCAACTGGATGAGCGGCCTGCTGTGGGTGCTGATTCTGACCACCCTTGGCTATCTGCTGGGTAAAACCCCGGTATTCCAGAAATACGAAGACGCGCTGATGTCGTGCCTGATGCTGCTGCCGGTGGTCCTACTGGTCGTCGGCCTGATTGGTTCACTGGCCGTCGTATGGAAGAAGAAATACGGTAATCGGGGCTAAGATGGTAGCAAACCGCATTCTGCTACGTCGATTTGCCGTTAGTCTGGGCATGATGCTGGTGCTATGCCTCATGCTTTGGCTATGGGCTGCACTGCAGCGCGAAGAATCTACGCTGGCCATTCGCCCGATGAATCAGGCCAGCATGCCCGACGGCTTCTCCATTTCTCATCATCTGGACGCTAACGGCATTCGCTTTAAGAGCATCACGCCGAAGGATGATGCCTTATTGATTACCTTTGAATCCAGCGAGCAGAGCGCCGCAGCAAAGCGCGTGCTGGATAACACCCTGCCGCACGTCTACGTGATTGCGCTGCAGGATGAAGATAACGACCCGGCAAGCTGGCTGTCCCTTCTTCGTGATACCTCGCATCGATTTGGTTAGCCACTTCCAGGAATCCGAATACTTTCACCCGCTTTGGTGATTTTGTATTTTACTTACTATGCTTAGTATTGTGGGTGACGCAACGGCGCTACTCACATACCGGAAAAAGTACATGCCGATGTACTACGCACAATGGAAGGTTCATACATGAAATACCGCATCGTTCTTGCTCTTGCCCTCGCGTCTCTTAGTGCGAGCGCAGCAGCAACATCACTGTGTCAGGAAAAAGAGCAGGACATTCAGCGTGAGATTGGCTATGCCGAGAAGCATAACAATCAGCACCGTATCGACGGCCTGAAAAAGGCGCTGAGCGAAGTCCAGGCACACTGTACTGACAGCAAGCTTCGCGCCGATCATCAGGAAAAAATTGCGGAACAGAAGGATGAAGTTCGCGAGCGCGAGCAGGATCTGAAGGAAGCAGAGCAGAAAGGCGATGCGGATAAAGTGGCAAAACGCGAGCATAAGCTGCAGGAAGCCAAAAAAGAACTTAACGCGCTGGAATCCCGCGCATATTGAGTGGAAATCCTTAAAGGAGAGATACGATGGCTAAAGATTCGACATCAGATCAGTTACGCGCAGAGCTGAAGGCCCTGTCCGATACCCTGGAAGAAGTCCTGAATGCTTCCACCGACAAATCCAAAGAGGAGATGAGCAAGCTGCGCAGTAAAGCAGAGAGCGCGCTCAAAGAGAGCCGTGACCGTCTGGGCGAAGCGGGTGAAGTGCTGACGAAGCAAACGCGTGAAGCGGCGGCGAAGGCCGACGGCTACGTGCGTGAAAACCCATGGACCGGCGTCGGTATTGGTGCGGCTGTCGGGCTGGTGCTGGGCGTACTGCTGACGCGTCGCTAAGCATGAGTCAATCTCAACACGCGCCGGGGCCGGGAAAGAACATTCTCGGCATTGGCCAGCGCATCGTTACCCTCGTGGTTCAGATGGTCGAAACGCGGCTGCGCTTAGCGGTCGTTGAGCTGGAGGAGGAGAAAGCCAACCTCATCCAGATCCTGTTAATGGCCGGGCTTACCCTGCTGTTCACCGCGTTCGGCCTGATGAGCCTGCTGGTGCTGATCATGTGGGCAGTCGACCCGCAATATCGCCTTATCGTGATGGTCGCCACCACGGCAACGCTGCTGCTGCTTGCGCTGATTGGCGGCATATGGACCCTGCGCAAAGCCCGCCGTTCTACCCTGCTGCGCCATACTCGCCACGAGCTGGCTAACGATCGCGCCCTGCTGGAGGATGATGAACCATGAGTCCACGACAGGAGCGAGAGGAACGCAAAGCGTATTTGCTGCGGGAAATTCAACAGCAACGGCTGGATATGAGCGCCAGCCGTCGCGACTGGCTGGAGGCCACTCAGCCCTACGATCGCGGCTGGGACCGCCTGGTAAGTCTGCGCTCATGGGTGATGGTCGCCAGCAGCGCGATGGCGGTGGTTTCTCTACGTCATCCGCGTTTTCTGGTGCGCTGGGCCCGTCGCGGCCTGGGCGTCTGGAGCACCTGGCGCATGGTCAGAAATATCCTGCGCCGTTCCGTTTAGTCCTCCCTACTCTGCTTTTTCCGCTGCCATACATCATTGCTCAGATTCTTTGAAGAACTTCAACAGTTTTCCTTGCTAACAATTGTTATACGTCACAGTTATATTTCTCTCCATCGACAGCAACTACGCGCTATCAACGTGTAAACGCTCAATAAAACGGTTTAACTGCCCGCAAGGTTCTCTGGAGAGAAAGATGAAAAAATTAGAAGATATTGGTTTCCTGGTCGCACGTATTCTGATGCCGATTCTGTTTATCACCGCTGGCTGGGGCAAAATCACCGGGTATGCGGGTACGCAGCAGTATATGGAAGCAATGGGTGTCCCAGGTTTCCTGCTGCCACTGACCATTCTGCTTGAGTTTGGCGGCGGTCTGGCGATTCTGTTCGGTTTCCTGACTCGTACCACCGCGCTGTTCACCGCAGGCTTCACCCTGCTGACCGCCTTCATCTTCCACAGCAACTTTGCTGAAGGCATGAACTCGCTGATGTTTATGAAAAACCTGACCATCGCTGGCGGCTACCTGCTGCTGGGTATCACTGGTCCAGGCGCATTCAGCATCGACCGCGTGCTGAATAAAAAGTGGTAAGCGCACTATACTGAATGAATAAAAAAGCGAGGAGATATCTCCTCGCTTTTGCTATCTGGAGGAGAACATCATGGGACAATTGATCGATGGCGTCTGGCAGGACGTCTGGTATGACACCAAATCCACCGGTGGACGTTTCCAGCGTTCGGTTTCCGCATTTCGTAACTGGCTGACCGCCGACGGTGAACCGGGCCCGACCGGCAACGGTGGTTTCGCCGCCGAGAAAGATCGCTACCACCTGTACGTCTCTCTTGCCTGTCCGTGGGCGCACCGCACGCTGATCCTGCGTAAGCTCAAAGGGCTGGAGCCGTTTATTTCGGTTTCCGTCGTGAACCCGCTCATGCTGGAAAATGGCTGGACCTTCGACGCCGATTTCCCGGCTGCCACTGGCGATACCCTTTATCAGCATCAGTTCCTTTACCAGCTCTATCAGCATGCCGACTCCAGCTACTCCGGGCGCGTAACCGTACCGGTACTGTGGGATAAAAAGAATCAGACCATCGTCAGCAACGAATCTGCGGAGATCATTCGCATGTTCAATACCGCCTTTGATGCGCTGGGTGCCAAAGCGGGCGATTACTATCCGGTCGCGCTGCGTGAGCAGATTGACGAGCTGAATAGCTGGATCTATGACACCGTGAACAACGGGGTCTACAAAGCCGGCTTCGCCACCAGCCAGGCGGCCTATGATGATGCCGTCGAGAAAGTCTTTAGCTCACTGGATCGTCTGGAGAAGATCCTCGGCCAGCATCGCTACCTGACAGGTAACCAGCTCACCGAAGCCGATATTCGCCTGTGGACGACGTTGATCCGCTTCGATCCGGTCTACGTGACCCACTTTAAATGCGATAAGCATCGCATCAGCGACTATCTGAATCTGCACGGCTTCCTGCGTGATATCTACCAGATGCCGGGCATCGCTGAAACCGTCGATTTCGACCATATCCGCAACCACTACTTCCGTAGCCACAAAACCATCAACCCGACCGGGATTATCTCCATCGGACCATGGCAGGATCTGGACGAACCGCACGGCCGCGACGAGCGTTTCCGCTAAGCACACCGGGCATCGGTCCTCGATGCCCAATTAATTCACGCCATCAATATTTACCACCTTTTCATTCACGACTATCCTTAGCTTGATCGCTTTAAAAACAAGTGATTAATGGTCAACTGAGGCATAAAAATGGATTGGTATCTCAACGTTCTACGTAATTACATTGGGTTTGGCGGCCGCGCCCGTCGCAAAGAGTACTGGATGTTTATTCTGGTGAACGTCATTTTGACGTTCGTGCTGGGGGTGATAGACAAGATGCTGGGCTGGCAGCGCGCTGGCGGCGAAGGGATCCTTACCACTATTTACGGCATTCTGGTCTTTATTCCGTGGTGGGCTGTGCAGTTCCGCCGACTGCACGACACCGATCGCTCGGCGTGGTGGCTGCTGCTACTGATCATTCCGGTGATTGGCTGGATTGTGATCATCATCTTTAACTGCCAGAACGGAACGCCTGGCGACAACCGTTTCGGACCGGATCCGAAGCGTCTTTCCTGATCCCGGCATCGCTTCGCGACAGTTCGGGTCTTGTAGGCCTGATAAGCATAGCGCCATCAGGCAATTCGGTGCTGGTTGCCGGATGGCGGCGTAAACGCCTTATCCGGCCTACAACTCTATTTCGCGGTTAACAGCTTTTGAATCTCACGCAGACACCAGGACTTCGCTTCCCCCATGCTGTCGCGACGCCAGGCCATGATGATATCAATCTCGCTGGTATATTCCGGGCTCACCACGCGTAAGCGACCCTGCGCGATATCTTCTTCGACCATCGGATACGGCATGGTCGCTACACCCAGGCCGGCTAACAGCGCCTGACGCTTCTCTTCCATCGACGTGACCGTCAAACGCGGTTGCTTATCCAGTAGCTGTACCGTCAACACCGGACGTTCGCGGGCGGTATCGGCAATCGCCACGCCGCGATACTTCACGCGCGTCACTTCCGACAGCGGTTCGGCTTCCTGATGGATAGGGTGATCCGGCGCGGCGACATACACGTTCATCACCGAATAGAGCTTGCGGGAGTTAATCTCCGTCGATGAGCGGAAATGCATATCCGGTGCAATCACGATATCCGCTCGCCCCTGCTCCAGGCGCTCCCAGGCACCCGCCAGCACTTCGGTAATAATCGACAGTTGGGTATTGGATTTGGTCGCCAGCTTTTCCACCAGTGGGAACAGCGCAGAGGTTGGAATAAGCGCTTCTGCTACGATGGTGAGATGGGTTTCCCAGCCGCGAGCCAGCGCTTCGGCATCGGTCGTCAGCTTATCGGCGGCTTCCAGCAGCACGCGACCGCGTTCCAGCAGCATGCGGCCCACGTTAGTGAATTTTGTTCGATGACCCGAGCGGTCAAACAGTACCACGTCCAGCTCTTCTTCCAGCTTTTGCATGGTGTAGCTTAATGCCGAAGGCACGCGTCCGAGCTCATCAGCCGCGGCGGCAAAGCTTCCGCGTCTATCGATGGCATCCATTACTCGTAGTGCTTCCAGCGTCAGTGCTCTCTCTTTAGCCATGGCGTGCTCATTCAGTAAATTTGAACATACCGGGCAGAATATCTGGCTAACAATGCAGCGTCCATACCTTTACCATTGTTTTAGTGTAAAGGAGGGTCAAGAAGATGATTACCACAAGAACAGCGAAACAGTGCGGACAGGCAGACTTCGGTTGGCTGCAGGCTCGCTACACCTTCTCTTTTGGGCACTACTTTGATCCGAAGCTGCTGGGCTACGCCTCACTGCGCGTGTTGAATCAGGAAGTGCTCGCACCGGGCGCCTCTTTCCAGCCGCGCACCTATCCAAAAGTCGATATTCTGAATCTGATTCTGGAAGGTGAAGCAGAATACCGCGATAGCGAAGGCCACCATATTCATGCCAAAGCCGGTGAAGCGCTGCTGATTGCCACTCAGCCAGGCGTCAGCTACAGCGAGCATAATCTGAGTAAAGACAAGTCGTTAACCCGGATACAAATCTGGCTCGACGCCTGCCCGGAGCGCGAGAACTCGCGCGTGCAGAAGATCAAACTGAAAGAGATCGATCATCAACTGTTAGCCTCGCCGGACGGCAGCCAGCATAGTTTACAGCTGCGCCAGCAGGTATGGCTGCACCATATCGAGCTTGCCAAAGGCGAGCAGGTCAGTCTGCAGCTGCACGGGCCGCGTGCCTATCTGCAGTCGATTCATGGCACGGTTCACGCGCTGGCTCACGAGGCGGAAAAACAGTCTCTGACCTGCGGTGATGGGGCATTTATCCGCGATGAGAGCAATATCACACTCGTGGCTGATACCCCGCTGCGCGCTTTGCTGATAGATTTACCGGTGTAACGATTTTCAGGGACACCGAAAACAACATGAGTAAGCGAAATAACAAAAAGCAGCACAAGGCCGTCGTCGTTAAAGCACCACAGCCGGTCAGCGCGCCAAAAAACTTTGGTTTTGAAGAGATGCTGAACGAGCTCGAAGCGATCGTTTGTGAAGCAGAACGTCATCAGGCAGAAGAACACGCCGCCTGAGAAGCTGCCCCGGCCAGACACCGGGGCTACTTTTTACGCGAGCTTGCTCGCCATAATCTGAATCACCTGCTTGTCCGTCTGCTGCATGGAGTGACAGGCCAGCGAGCAAAGGTTGCTAATCGACTGCTCTACATCGTTCGCCACAATCCCCTCATTCCCGGTTACCGCCGTTTCATCCAACGCCATCAGCACCGCTTTCCATGCCGACGAGACGCTGGTTGATACCTTCATCGCGCAACTGTTGGACGCGCCATCGCAGATAATGCCGCTGACGTCGCCAATCATGCTGCTGATGGCCATCGAGATGCTGCGGTAGCTGCCGTCAATAAGCCAGCAGATACCGGCCGCCGCCCCCATCGAGGCCGTGGTCGCGGCACAAAGCGCAGAAAGCATCGGCAGCTGGTGGTGGATATAAATGGCCGTCAGGTGCGAAAGAATCAGCCCGCGGGCCATTTTTTCCTGTGAGCAGCCCAGATGCTCCGCGACCACCACTACCGGCATAGTCGCAGCAATGCCCTGGTTGCCCGAGCCGGAGTTGCTCATTGCTGGCAGGCAAGCGCCCCCCATGCGTGCATCAGAGGCCGCCGAAGTGCGGATCATGATGTCGGTCAGCAGATCTTTTGCCAGCAGCCCACGCTCGCGCTGACGTTGCAGGGTCGCGCCAATATGCAGGCCGTACGGTGCACGCAGCCCTTCATGGGAGAGCGCGCTGTTCAACAGGGCGGCATCAAGGATAAAGCTTATCTTTTCAAACGGCACCTGCTCGGCAAACTCAACGACCTGCTCCAGGGTGACGTTTTCAAGGGATGTTGTCTGCTCTTCTTCTGCGCCTTCGCAATTGCTGGCATCCAGCAGCGTCACGCCATTTTTCACTACGCGAATCACCCGCGTATGACCACCGGCAATGGTCACCGTCGCCGATTCATCGAGGGTATAGACCGTGGCGCTGGCGTACAACACGTCATCGCACGGGTCCTCCATGGTCACCGACACCTTACCGCTGGCTAGCAGAACCTTGGCCGCCGTAATATCTTCCACCGATGCGCCCTTCAGGACCTCTAACCCGGCCTGTGCATCACCGCCCAGCGCACCCAGCGCGGCGGCAATCGGCAGCCCCACCATCCCCGTCCCCGGCACGGTAACGCCCATGCCGTTTTTCATCAGGTTCGGCGACACTTTAGCCTCGATATGGCTGATACGTCCCGCCAGATGGGATGCTGCAATCGCGCTTGCCAGCGCCAGTGAGACCGGTTCGGTGCAGCCCATTGCGGGCTTCACGTTCTGTTTTACCGCCTGAATCATGTTGTCCCAGAGCGGATTCATTGATACATCAACCATATTCAATACCACGCGTAAATCAGGAGAAGGCAAGGAACGGCGAGACGCAGAGCAGCAGGCCGGTGATGACGATAATCACCAGAGAGACGCCTTTGTATTTGTGCAGCGCCGGCACCTTGTAAACCAGCCAGGCCGGGATAAGACAGCCGACCATGCCGAAAATAGGGCTACAGATAGAGGTGAAACTCAGCACTGGCGCATTGAGCACGATAGCGCTCCAGGCCAGCAGGATGGCGAAGATCATGATCCCACGCTGCACCAGCGTCTGATTGATTTTGTCCTCTGGTATTTTCCGGCGCAGCAGGTTGATAACGATCCCCTGCGTCGCTTCGCGAAAGCCCAGATAAACACCGAAGAAGGCAGTCATCACAGCAAAGATATTGAGGATCACGCTCACCACGGTCACCCAGGCACCCGCGCTGCCGTTAATAAACTGGGCGGCAATCGCCAGCGCCGAGATGTTCTGCTCGTAAGCTTTCACCGCTTCATCGTGACCCATCGCCAGCGTAAAGGAGACGGCGTAGAAGAAGACCACCACGAACAGAATGCCGAAGGCGATGTTCATTGCCCGCAGCGCCTTGTGACGCGCCACTTCGCGGGATTTCTCCTTTGAGCGGTAGGAGATAACCATCGGGCTCAGGGTTTGAATAAACAGGATAGAGGTCAGGGTAAACGGCAGCGTGATAATGGCGTTTTTAATCAGCAGCCCCATCGGCGGCAGCGTTCCGGCGTTGTACAAATGCCACATGCCCACCATCGACACCCCAAGTGCCGCCACCACCAGCAGTTTGGTCAGCACCATAAAGCTGGAGACTTTAAACAGCAGCTTCTCCCCACGCGACGATATCGCCACCAGCACGCAGATCAGCACCAGGCCATAAAATGGGTTTTCGGAGAGCAGTCCGTCAGTCACACCAAAGGTATGCAGATAGGAGGCACTGTCGTTGGTGATCGCCGTGGAGTAAACGAACATCCAGATAACCAACATGATGAAGTAGAGCGCACCGAGTAAGATCCCCCAGTTTTTGCCGAGGTAGCCGCTGATAACGCTTGGGTAGTCTTTACACTCCGGTGATTCCGCCAGGGTGTTGATAAACAGGCGCTGGAACAGGTACATCGCCGGGTAGCCAACGATGGAGGAGAGCAGGAAGACCCACAGCCCCATCAGACCAACCTGAACCGGCAGGAACACGATCCCCGCCCCAATCGCCATCCCGATACTCATAATGACCCAGCCAACGTCGGTACTGTCGAATTTTATTGCCGCCTGCCATTCACTGTCTGACATGCCCGCTCGCGCGGCCGCTGACGACGTCGGTGCGGTTGCTATTGAGATTGTTTCCATAACAAATTCTCACTCTTAGTATGTAGGGGTTTATTGTTCTAATGCAGTTTGATATTCCAGGTAGTGCAGATATTACAGGCTTATTCACTGCCTTTTTTAGAGTGAGAAAATGATAGCGCGGGTTAAGGAGAAAAAACTTGCAACTCCATGCGCTGAGAAACGTCGAAAGTAGAAAACATTGCTACGATTAGCGCAAAATAAACCAATGTATTTCTCTTTAACTAAAAAAAGAGAGATTTCGGTTGTTTTCGCATCCAAAGATACAATCGTAATAAATTGTTTTATAAGGAATTTTAGTCGGATACTGGTTTCTTCAATGATGAACGCTACGCGGGTTTTGTGAGATAGCGCAATGAGCCGTGTTAACAAGGTGTGAAGTTAAAGAAAGGAAAATAATGACGGTTATCACACCATTGCATCAATTTAGTGAATAACTCTATTGTTTGTATGGATATGGTAAACAATCAGAATATAACGCTACTGAAAAGCTACGTTCTTCATTGGCAACGAAAAGCAAAAACCCCGCCGAGGCGGGGTTTTTTAAGAGGTGAAACTGACCGATAAGCCGGGTTCTGTCGTGGACAGTCATTCATCTAGGCCAGCAATCGCTCACTGGCTCAAGCAGCCTACCCGGGTTCAGTACGGGCCGTACCTTATGAACCCCTATTTGGCCTTGCTCCGGGTGGAGTTTACCGTGCCACGGACTGTTACCAGCCGCGCGGTGCGCTCTTACCGCACCCTTTCACCCTTACCTGATCCCGCTTGCGCGGGCCATCGGCGGTTTGCTCTCTGTTGCACTGGTCGTGGGCTGTTACACCCCCCAGGCGTTACCTGGCACCTTGCCCTATGGAGCCCGGACTTTCCTCCCCTCCGCCCGTCTCCCCCGAAGAGGACGACGACGAAGCGGCGACTGTCTGGTCAGCTTCGGCGCGCAGTATAGAGGGTTTGCGTGCCGATGTCACCCTTCGATCCGCATCCCCACCTGAATGGCGGTGGCGATGTTCCGGGAGGTCTGATAAATATTCTCCGCCGCATCGCGGAAAGCCTCTTCCAGCGAGCCAATGCGGTTCAGCACGCTGAATACCGAATCAATACCGTACTGGTGCACCACACCGACATCGCGCGTCAGGCTGCCGGCAATGCCGATAACCGGTTTATGGTATTTCTTCGCCACGCTGGCTACGCCTACCGGTACCTTGCCGTGAATGCTCTGGCTATCGAGGCGACCTTCGCCAGTAACCACCAGCGTGCAATCGTGAATATGCTCTTCCAGATTCAGCGCCTGGGTCACAATCTCAATGCCGCTGCGCAACTCTGCGCCCAGGAACGCCATCAGCGCCGCCCCCATTCCACCTGCGGCGCCAGAGCCCGGCACGGTTTTCACATCGATACGCAGCGAGGCTTTGATCGCCTCCGCATAGTGGGCCAGGTTGCGATCCAGTTCGACGATCATCGCCTCGGTCGCCCCTTTCTGCGGGCCAAAGATGCAGGAAGCGCCCTGCGGCCCCGTCAGCGGGTTCGTCACGTCGCAGGCTACGCGAATCGCACAGTGCTGCAGACGGGCGTCCAGGCCGGAAATATCAATGTGATTAAGGCTCATCAGGCTGCCGCCGCCAAAGCCAATCTCCTTGCCCTCGGCATCGCACAGCTTCGCGCCGAGCGCCTGTACCATACCGGCACCGCCGTCGTTGGTTGCGCTGCCGCCAATGCCGATAATAATGTTCTTCACCCCGCTCTCCAGCGCCTGGAGGATCAGCTCCCCGGTGCCGTAAGAGGTGGTAATCAGCGGGTTACGCTGTTCTGGTGGCACTAATGCCAGGCCGCTTGCGGCCGCCATTTCAATAAAAGCGGTATTTCCGTCGCCGGAGATCCCCCACTGTGCTTCCACGACTTCACCAAGCGGGCCGGTGACCGTTGATGTCACCGAACGCCCCTGCGTGGCCGCAATCATCGCCTCAACCGTTCCTTCTCCACCGTCGGCGACCGGCACTGACACGAATTGCGCTTCCGGAAAGATTTCCCGAAATCCTTTTTCTATTGCCTGAGCTACCTCGGTGGCAGAAAGGCTTTCTTTATAAGAGTCTGGGGCGATTACGATTTTCATATCTGAGCCTATTAGCGCACGACGCCGGAGGGCGTTTTACTGCTCCGGCCTACCCTGTAAGCCCGGCACGCAATGCGCCACCGGGCACAACGTCCTTAGCGAGTGACTTCCACTTTCGCCAGCTTCTCGTAATAGCACGCCAGAGCGCTATGGTCGGCGGTTCCCAGACCATCGGCACGCAGCGCCTGCATCATCTCCATCACCGCCGCGGTCAGCGGCAGCTGAGCGCCAACGCCGTGCGAGGTATCCAGGGCGTTAGCCAGATCTTTAATGTGCAGGTCGATACGGAAACCTGGCTTAAAGTTACGGTCCATCACCATCGGTGCTTTCGCGTCCAGCACGGTGCTGCCCGCCAGACCGCCGCGAATCGCCTGATAAACCAGATCCGGGTTGACGCCCGCTTTGGTCGCCAGGGTCAGCGCTTCAGACATCGCCGCGATGTTCAGCGCCACGATCACCTGGTTTGCCAGCTTGGTGACGTTACCCGCACCGATGTCGCCGGTATGCACCACCGAACCCGCCATCGCTTTCATCAGGTCGTAGTACTTATCGAAGATAGCTTTATCACCGCCCACCATTACCGACAGCGTACCGTCGATGGCTTTTGGCTCGCCGCCGCTGACCGGCGCATCGAGCATCTCAACGCCCTTCGCCTTTAACGCATCGCTAATTTCGCGGCTAGCCAGCGGAGCAATCGAACTCATGTCGATAAGCACGGTGCCCGGCTTCGCGCCTTCGATAATGCCATTTTCACCCAGCGCCACTTCTTTCACGTGCGGAGAGTTTGGCAGCATGGTGATGATCACATCGCACTGCTCGGCAATCGCTTTTGCCGTAGTTGCCGTTTCGGCACCGGCGGCGATCGCTTCAGCGATCGTTTCAGGATTACGGTCAGAAACCACCAGCGAGTAACCTGCTTTCAGCAGATTTTTACTCATCGGTTTACCCATGATACCCAGGCCAATAAAACCAACTTTCATCGTCATTTCCTCAAATGTGTATGTATTCGGTGGTGGTTACTTCTTGAAGGCGTCAGCCAGCTTCTGCGTACCGGCACGGAACACGCCCAGATCGCTGCCAACCGCCACAAAGGTTGCGCCCCATTCCAGGTAGCGGCGCGCATCGGCTTCTACCGGCGCCAGAATGCCGCTTGGCTTACCGTGCGCTTTGGCACGGGCGAAAATGTGTTGAATCGCCTGCTGCACTTCCGGATGAGAGGCGTTACCCAGATGACCTAACGCGGCAGCCAGGTCGCTTGGGCCGACGAAGATCCCGTCAACGCCGTCGGTAGCGGCAATAGCATCAACGTTGTCGACGCCCAGCTGGCTCTCGATCTGCACCAGGATGGTGATGTTCTTATTGGACTGCGCGAAGTAATCCGGCACGGTGCCAAACATGTTGCCGCGATGCGAAACGGATACGCCGCGAATGCCTTCTGGCGGATAGCGGGTAGAAGAGACCGCCTGCGCGGCTTCTTCTTCGGTTTCTACAAACGGAATCAGGAAGTTGTAGAAACCGATATCCAGCATGCGCTTGATAATCACCGGCTCGTTGGTCGGGATACGCACCACCGGCGCGCTCGCGCTGCCTTTTAAGGCCATCAGCTGCGGGATGAGCGTCGTCACGTCGTTCGGCGCATGTTCACCGTCCAGTACCAACCAGTCGAAACCGGCCAGTCCTAACACTTCGGTGCTGATTGGGCTGGAGAGTGCAGACCAGCAGCCAATCTGAACCTGTTTGGCAGCCAGTGCCGCTTTGAATTTGTTAGGGAAAATCGCGTTATCCATTTTCATTACCTTAAGTTAGTCGTGGCTTACTTACGCAGTTCCAGACGTTTGATGTCGCCCACCACAAACAGGTAGCAAACCATCATCATCAGCGCAGAGCAGCCTACAAAAATCAGTGCGCCATTAAAGGAGTGCAGCTCACTCACGATATAGCCAATCACCAGTGGCGTGACGATAGACGCCACGTTACCGAAGACGTTAAACAGCCCGCCGCACAGCCCAACAATCTCTTTCGGTGCCACATCGGAGATAACCGGCCAGCCGAGTGCGCCAAAGCCTTTACCGAAGAAAGCCAGCGCCATCAGGGTTACCACCAGCGCGGTGTTATCGGTGTAGTTACACAGAATAATCGTCGATGCCAACAGCATGCCCAGTACGATAGGCAGCTTACGAGCAAAGGTCAGCGTACAGCCACGGCGGATCAGGTAGTCAGAGAACAGACCGCCCAGCACACCACCAGCAAAGCCACACAGTGCCGGGATAGACGCCACCAGCCCCACTTTCAGAATCGACATCCCTTTATCCTGCACCAGGTAAATCGGGAACCAGGTGAGGAAGAACCAGGTAATGGTGTTCAGGAAGTACTGACCAAAGAAGATACCTAACATCATACGGCTGCTGAGCAACTGCTTGATGTACTCCAGCTTCGGACCTTTTGCCGCATCACTGCCCGGCTTTTTATGGTCCATATCGACCACGGCGCCGTTATCCGCAATAAACTTCAGTTCATCTTTAGACATACGCGGATGGTCAGTCGGGTTATGAACAAATTTCACCCACATCCCGGTCAGCACGAAGCCAATCGCCCCCATCACGGTAAAGACGTGTTCCCAGCCCCAGGCAAAGGTCAGCCAGCCCAGCAGTGGAGAGAACAGCGCTAACGAAAAATACTGCGCAGAGTTAAAAATAGCGGACGCGGTGCCACGCTCTTTGGTTGGGAACCAGGCCGCCACGATACGGGCGTTCGCCGGGAAAGATGGCGCTTCGGAGAAGCCCAGCATAAAGCGCATAAAGAACATGGAGACGCCTGCCCACGCTAATGGGAAGAAGCCAACAAAGCCCTGCAGGAAAGTGAACAGCGACCAGAAGAACAGGCTGTAGGTGTACACTTTCTTCGAACCAAATTTATCCAGTAACCAACCACCGGGGATCTGCATGAGCAAATAAGCCCAACCGAACGCAGAGAATATATACCCCATTTCTACCGCACTCAGTCCCAGCTCTTTCGCCACCGATGTACCGGCAATGGAGAGCGTGGCGCGGTCAGCATAGTTAACGGCCGTAACAATAAAAATAACTAACAAAATTAAATAACGAGTCGGCATTCCTTTCGTTGATCCAGAAACATCAGCAGTATCATGTATCATTTTATTATCCTCGGGGGTACAGAGCACCTTAATTGTATTTTTATTATTAAGGCATATTTCGCTGATTATTAATTGATAACAAGCGACTAAATAAACCAATAAGACACTATGAAATCGGGATTCAGTATAATCAGGAAACCAGCGCCATACATTGTGCAAACACACAATCTCAACGCTTTTAAAAATCTTTTAATTATACATATGCACATAACACTGGGCGCTGATGCACAATTTCACGCTTTGATACCCTTGCGCCACGCGGCATCACAATAATAAGTGATCTCAATCACATTTTTAAACTTAAACACCTGACATGCTTTATTCCATAATCAAAGTGTTATTATTTTCAATAATGAAAAGTCTGACACTTATACCTTTTATTTTTTGCCCCGCTGGCTGGAGAATACTGGACAATGGCTAACATTGAAATCAGACAAGAATCGCCGACTGCTTTTTATATTAAAGTGCACGACACTGATAATGTGGCGATTATTGTTAACGATAACGGACTAAAAGCAGGAACGCGTTTTCCTGATGGTCTGGAATTAATTGAGCATATTCCCCAGGGGCATAAAGTGGCTCTGGTGGATATTCCCGAACGTGGCGAGATTATCCGCTACGGCGAGGTCATCGGCTATGCCGTTCGCGATATCGTGAAGGGCAGCTGGATTGATGAGTCCACGGTCATTCTGCCGGAAGCGCCGCCGTTGAACACACTCCCGCTGGCCACCAAGGTGCCGGAAGCGTTGCCGCCGCTGGAAGGTTACACCTTCGAAGGCTACCGCAACGCCGACGGCAGCGTCGGTACCAAAAACCTGCTGGGTATCTCCACCAGCGTGCACTGCGTGGCGGGCGTGGTGGATTACGTGGTCAAGATTATTGAACGCGATCTGCTGCCAAAATACCCGAACGTCGATGGCGTGGTGGGCCTTAATCACCTGTACGGCTGCGGCGTGGCAATTAATGCCCCGGCGGCCATCGTGCCAATCCGCACCATCCATAACATCGCCCTGAACCCGAACTTTGGCGGCGAAGTGATGGTGGTCGGCCTTGGCTGCGAAAAACTGCAGCCAGAACGCCTGCTGCAAGGGACCGAAGATGTGCAGAGCATCCCGGTCGACAGCGCCAGCATTGTGCGCCTGCAGGACGAACAGCATGTCGGCTTTAGATCGATGGTCGACGACATTCTGCAGGTGGCCGAACGTCACCTGGAAAAACTGAACAAGCGCCAGCGTGAAACCTGCCCGGCATCTGAACTGGTCGTTGGGATGCAGTGCGGCGGCAGCGATGCCTTCTCCGGCGTCACCGCCAACCCGGCGGTGGGCTACGCCTCTGACCTGCTGGTACGCTGCGGCGCAACCGTCATGTTCTCGGAAGTGACCGAAGTACGTGATGCCATCCACCTGCTCACCCCGCGCGCCATCAACGAAGAAGTCGGTAAACGCCTGCTCGAAGAGATGGCCTGGTACGATAACTACCTCGATATGGGCCAAACCGACCGCAGCGCCAACCCGTCTCCGGGCAACAAAAAAGGCGGTCTGGCAAACGTGGTAGAAAAAGCGCTGGGCTCTATCGCCAAATCAGGCAAGAGCGCCATTGTGGAAGTGCTGTCGCCGGGCCAACGCCCGACCAAACGCGGCCTGATTTATGCCGCTACCCCGGCAAGCGATTTCGTCTGCGGCACCCAGCAGGTGGCCTCCGGCATTACCGTGCAGGTCTTCACCACCGGCCGTGGTACGCCGTACGGCCTGATGGCGGTGCCGGTCATTAAGATGGCCACCCGCACCGAGCTGGCGAACCGCTGGTATGACTTAATGGATATTAACGCCGGGACCATCGCGACAGGCGAAGAGACGATTGAGGATGTAGGCACGAAGCTGTTTGAGTTTATCCTGGATGTCGCGAGCGGGCGGAAGAAAACCTTCTCGGATCAGTGGGGGCTGCATAACCAGCTGGCGGTGTTTAACCCAGCGCCGGTGACCTGATGCGCTAAACGCACGCCTGCCTGATAACAACCGGGGTAGCCCTGACGCTACCCCGGTTTTTTTTATTCGTCTACCGCAACCAGCGTGACGTCGATACCGCTTTTACGCAACCCTTCCAGACTTTCCGCCGGGATACCTTCATCCACGATGATCATATCCACACGCTGCATATCAATGATCTTATGCAGGCTGGAGTGGTTAAACTTGCTGGAGTCGGTGACGACAATAATTTTCTCCGCCACTTCGCTCATCCGCCGATTCAGCCGCGCCTCATCTTCGTTATGGGTGCTGATCCCGCGATCAAGATCGATAGCATCCACACCCAGAAACAGCATGTCGAAATGGTAATTCTGCAATGACTGCTCCGCCTGATCGCCATAGAACGATTGCGACTGACGACGCAGGTGTCCACCGGTCATTAGCAGTTCAACCCCTTCGGCATCCAGCAGCGCATTGGCTACGTTCATGCCGTTTGTCATAGCAATCACATCCGTATGCTGGCGCAGTTGGCGCGCAATTTCATAGGTGGTGGTTCCCGAGTCGAGAATGATACGGTGCCCAGGCTTTATCAACTGCGCAGCCGCTTCGGCAATGCGCCGCTTAATCGCGGTGTTCCGAGAACTTTTATCTTCCACCGAAGGCTCATTGCCAGGCGGATTACCATCACAGATTAACGCGCCACCGTAGGCACGTACCGCAATGCCCTGCTTTTCCAGAAACGCCAGGTCATTACGAATCGTAACGGTCGACACGCCAAAATGGGTGGAGAGGTCGTTAACCTGAACGCTTCCCTGCTGGCGCAAGCGCTGAATAATGAGTTCACGCCTCTCACTGGTCCCCGTGATGCGCTTTTCTGCGGACGAATCCGTACTGCTCATAGTGAGTCCCTTAAATTGAACTTTCGTTTCATTTCTATTTATCTATTAACGCCTTTCTTTTAATGGAATGCAAGTCTCAGAAACGGAGACTGCGCGGCACCTCTCACCGCCTTCACTTTCATTATGTTTCTTTTGTGAAACAGATCTGAAAATGAAAATCTTTCGTTTTATTTTCCGCATGGCTTGATACAGTATCAAATGAAATAAAACGAAAGGCTATAATCAAAAATAATCGTATGCGGAGAGGAAAGTGAAACATCTTATTGAAATGGTGCAGCAACACAAACGGGGAAACGCAAAGGGCATTTATGCCGTTTGTTCAGCGCATCCACTGGTTCTGGAAGCGGCGATGCATCTGGCCCGGCAAAACCACAGCCCATTACTGATTGAAGCCACCTCTAACCAGGTCGATCAGTTTGGCGGCTATACCGGTATGACGCCTGTCGATTTCCACCGTTTCATTCACCAACTCGCTGATTCCCTAAACCTGCCGCGCGAACAGCTGATTCTCGGCGGCGATCACCTCGGCCCAAACCGCTGGCAAACGCTGCCTGCCGAAGCGGCAATGGCGAATGCCGATGAACTGATCAAAAGCTATGTCGCAGCCGGATTTAAAAAAATCCATCTCGATTGCAGCATGTCCTGCGCCGACGACCCCGTCCCATTAACCGATGCGATCGTCGCAGGGCGCGCCGCACGGCTTGCCGCCATTGCCGAAGAGACCTGTAAAACGCACTTCGGTCACTCTGACCTCGTGTACGTCATTGGTACCGAGGTTCCGGTACCGGGCGGCGCACATGAAGCACTTACTGAACTTGCCGTCACCACACCGGAAGCGGCGCAGGCCACGCTGCAGGCCCACCACAACGCGTTTGAAGCCAGGGGGCTTGGCGATCTCTGGCCACGCATCATTGCGTTAGTCGTACAGCCCGGCGTGGAGTTCGACCACACCAACGTTATCGACTACCAACCGCAGAAGGCCGTAGCCCTGAGCAAGATGGTGGAATCACATCCGACGTTGGTCTTTGAAGCGCACTCTACCGACTACCAAACGGCGCACGCGCTGCGCCAGTTGGTTGTTGACCACTTTGCCATTCTGAAAGTCGGCCCAGGGCTCACCTTCGCCCTGCGCGAAGCGCTATTCTCACTGGCGGCGATTGAAGAAGAGTTGCTGCCCGCTAAGGCCATTTCCGGACTGCGCCGCGAGCTGGAAAACGTCATGCAGGATCGCCCCGAATACTGGCAGAGCCACTACCACGGCGACAGTAATACACGCCGACTGGCTCGCAGCTATAGCTACTCGGATCGCATGCGCTACTACTGGCCCGATGCCCAGGTCGACAGCGCCTACGAACGACTGGTACGCAACCTCGCGGATACCCCGATTCCACTGCCGCTGATAAGCCAGTACCTCCCTTTGCAATATGCCAAAGTCCGCGAAGGCAGCCTGAGTGCCGCACCGCACGCGCTCATTATTGACCACATTCAAGACGTTTTACGCCAGTACCACGCCGCCTGTCAGGGTAGCGAAACCCGATAGCGAATAAAAATTTAGAGGAAAAAGCTATGCCTAACATTGTGTTAAACCGTATTGATGAGCGCTTAATTCACGGCCAGGTTGGCGTGCAATGGGTGGGGTTTGCGGGGGCAAACCTGGTGCTCGTCGCCAACGATGAAGTCGCACAGGATACCGTGCAACAAAACCTGATGGAGATGGTACTGGCCGAAGGGATCGCCGTACGTTTCTGGACGCTGCAAAAGGTGATCGACAATATCCATCGCGCAACGGATCGCCAGAAGATCCTGCTGGTGTGTAAAAACCCAGCCGATTTCCTCACGCTGGTTGAAGGCGGGGTGCCCGTTAAACGTATCAACGTCGGCAATATGCACTACGCCGAGGGCAAAAAGCAGATTGCCAAAACCGTCTCCATCAATGCTGAAGACACCCGGGCTTTCAACGGGCTGAAAACGGAAGGCGTGGAGTGCTTCGTCCAGGGAGTGCCAACCGAACCGGCGTTAGATCTCTATAAGCTCATCTGAGGCAAATACGATGGAAATCAACTTACTACAGGCTTTTGCATTGGGCATCCTCGCCTTTATCGCAGGCCTGGATATGTTTAACGGTTTAACGCATCTGCATCGCCCAGTGGTACTGGGGCCGTTGGTCGGCCTGATTCTCGGCGACCTGCACACCGGTATTCTCACCGGCGGGACGCTGGAGCTGGTCTGGATGGGTCTGGCGCCGCTTGCCGGTGCCCAGCCGCCTAACGTCATTATCGGTACCATCGTCGGCACCACGTTCGCCATTACCACCGGTGTGAAACCCGACGTCGCCGTTGGCGTAGCCGTGCCGTTCGCCGTGGCGGTACAGATGGGTATCACCTTCCTGTTCTCCATCATGTCAGGTGTCATGTCACGCTGCGACCGCATGGCCTCGAACGCGGATACTCAGGGCATTGAGCGCGTTAACTACCTGGCGCTGCTGGCACTTGGCACCTTCTACTTCTTATGCGCCTTTTTACCGATTTACTTCGGTGCAGAGCATGCCAAAACCGCGATAAGCGTTCTGCCCGAACGTTTGATCGATGGCCTTGGCGTGGCGGGCGGCATCATGCCTGCTATCGGCTTTGCCGTGCTGCTGAAAATCATGATGAAAAACGTCTACATCCCTTACTTCATCATCGGCTTTGTCGCTGCCGCATGGCTCAAACTACCGGTGCTGGCGATTGCCGCTGCGGCGCTGGCGATGGCCATGATCGACCTGCTGCGCAAGAATCCGGAACCTAAAGTGTCTCAGGCACAGAAAGAGGAATTTGAAGATGGCATCTAATCAAACCACCCTGCCGAATGTTGCCGGAAGCGAAGAGACGCTGCTGAGCGGGGTAAACGAAAACGTCTATGAAGATCAGTCAATTGGCGCTGAATTAACGCGTAAGGACATCAACCGTGTGGCCTGGCGTTCCATGCTGCTGCAGGCCTCTTTTAACTACGAACGTATGCAAGCATCGGGCTGGTTATATGGCCTGCTGCCCGCCCTGAAAAAGATCCACACCAATAAACGCGACCTGGCGCGTGCAATGAAAGGGCATATGGGGTTCTTCAACACCCACCCCTTCCTGGTCACGTTTGTCATCGGCATTATTCTGGCGATGGAACGTTCCAAACAGGACGTTAACAGTATTCAAAGCACCAAAATCGCGGTCGGCGCACCGTTAGGCGGCATCGGTGATGCTATGTTCTGGCTCACGCTGCTGCCTATCTGCGGTGGTATTGGCGCAAGCCTGGCGCTTCAGGGATCCATTCTGGGGGCCGTGGTCTTTATTGTGATGTTCAACGTCGTGCACCTGGGCCTGCGCTTTGGCCTTGCCCACTATGCTTATCGCATGGGGGTCGCCGCGATTCCGTTAATTAAGGCGAACACCCAGAAGGTCGGTCATGCGGCATCTATCGTTGGGATGACGGTGATTGGCGCACTGGTTGCCACCTACGTCCGCTTAGCCACAACGCTTGAGATTACCGCCGGAGATGCCGTCGTCAAACTGCAGACCGACGTGATTGATAAGCTGATGCCCGCGTTCCTGCCATTGGTCTACACCATGACCATGTACTGGCTGGTACGCCGTGGCTGGAGCCCGTTGCGTCTGATTGGTATTACCGTGTTGCTGGGCGTTGTCGGTAAATTTTCCCATTTCCTGTAAGCAAAAGAGGTCATGATGTTAGGCATTATTCTTTGTGGGCACGGCGGGTTCGCCAGCGGGCTGGAACAAGCTATGAAGCAGATTCTGGGTGAGCAGCCGCAGTTTATCGCCATTGATTTCCCGGAAACCTCCACCACTGCGCTGCTAACTTCGCAACTGGAAGCTGCAATGGCGCGGTTGGATGCCCAGCAGGAGATCGTTTTCCTGACGGACCTTTTAGGCGGAACACCTTTCCGCGTTGCCTCCACGCTTGCCATGCAAACCGCGGGCTGTGAAGTGATTACCGGCACCAACCTCCAGCTGTTGCTGGAAATGGCAATGGACCGCGATGGGTTAAACAGCACGGAGTTTCGTCTCCAGGCTCTGGAGTGCGGACATCGCGGACTGACCAGCCTGGCCGATGAGCTCAAAAACTGCCGCGAAGAGGTTCCGGCAGAGGAAGGTATATGACCCAGGTACTGCGCGCACGCAGGGTATTGAGCGAAAGCGGCTGGCTGGACGACCATCAGGTCAGTCTCGTTGACGGGAAGATAGCGCAAATCACGCCAATTCCCGCCGGTATAGCCACCCGCGACGTTGACCTGCTGTGCCCGGCTTATCTTGACCTGCACGTTCACGGCGGCGCAGGCGTAGATGTGATGGATGACGATCCCCATACGCTGGAGACGCTGGCGATACATAAAGCCTGCGAGGGCGTCGGCGCCTGGCTCCCCACCACCGTCACCGCCCCGCTTCCTGCGATCGAAAGCGCGCTCGGGCGAATCGCCCAGCGCATGCAGGCAGGGGGCAAGGGAGCGATGGTGCTGGGAAGCTACCTTGAGGGGCCGTACTTTACGCCTCAGAACAAGGGCGCACATCCACCCGAGCTGTTTCGCGAGCTGGACACCCACGAGCTGGATAGGTTGATTGCCCACTCGCAAAACACGCTTCGCGTGGTCGCGCTGGCGCCGGAAAAAGCCGGGGCGCTGGAGGCCATTGCACATCTGAAGCGATGCGGCGTTCGTGTGATGCTCGGCCATAGCGCCGCTACCCACGCGCAGACCGTTGCCGCCTTTGATGCCGGTGCAGACGGGCTGGTGCACTGCTTCAACGGCATGACCGGCCTGCATCACCGGGAGCCCGGTATGGTCGGCGCGGGCCTGACCGATCCGCGCGCCTGGCTTGAGCTGATTGCCGATGGCCACCATGTGCACCCAGCGGCCATGCGGCTTTGTGCCCACTGCGCCCCGGAACGTACGATCCTTATCACCGATGCGATGCGAGCTGCCGGAATGCCAGACGGGCGCTACGACATCTGCGGCTATGACGTTGAGATGCGCGATGGCATCGTACGCACCTCGTCCGGCGGCCTGGCGGGCAGCACGCTCTCGGTCGATACGGCGGTCAGAAACATGGTGGCGATGGCAGGTGTCAGCGTAGAAGAGGCAATCCGTATGGCCTCTTCACATCCCGCAAAGCTTCTCGGCGTGGATGACTACCTGGGGTCGATTGGCGTAGGGAAGCTGGCAAACCTGATTGCGCTAAACCACTCGCTTCAGGTGCAGCAAATCTGGATCAAGGGCATACCGCTAAACCTTTAAACTTTCACTATCTATCGAAGGGGTCCCTGCGCTGACGCGTGGGGACCTTTCTTTTTCTTTCTTATCATCCGCCATTCCTTCGCCGCTAAAAACATAACGCATTGAATAAAAAAGACTAAATAAAAAGAAATCGCTTTCATCTCTAATTTTTCGTTTTATTTTTATTTTCATTATTGAACTTTCGATTTCTTTTCTGTAGATTTCTTTTAAAGACTTAAGCATTAAAGTGAAACGAAACGAAAGATAAACATGGGCAGCAACATTCTCTGATGCTGAGTTCATACGATTAAGGATTGCGTTATGTCAGAAACCTACACCCCGTCTCGCACCAGAACCCGTTCCTGGACTGAAGAAGAAATCCATCAGCAGCCGGTCAGCTGGCTTCGCTCCCTGGCACATATTGATGAGAACCGCCAGGCCATCGACGACTTTCTTACTCCGCTGTTGGATCGACACGATCTACAGATCGTCCTCACTGGCGCAGGCACCTCAGCCTTTATTGGCGACATAATCGCCCCATGGCTCAGCCATCATAGCGGCAAAGATTTTCGCTCGATCCCCACCACCGATTTGGTGTCTAACCCGCTGGATTACCTGAGAACCGAAGGCCCGCTGCTGCTGGTGTCATTCGCACGCTCCGGTAACAGCCCTGAAAGCGTGGCGGCCGTCGATCTGGTCAATCAGCTGGTTCCTGAATGCTATCACCTGGTGATCACCTGCAACGAAGCGGGAAGCCTGTACCTGAACGCCCAACAAAGCGCCAATGCGCTGGTATTGCTGATGCCCGCCGAAACCCACGATCGTGGCTTTGCCATGACCAGCAGCATCACCACCATGATGGCAAGTTGCCTGTCGGTCTTCGCTGCAAAGGCTATCAACAGCCATACCTTCCAGGATGTCGCCAGACGCTGCCAGACCATTCTTAACGAACTGGGCGACGGCGCGAACGGCGTGTTCGGTCAGCAGCCCTGGAAACGCATTGTCTACCTGGGAAGCGGCGGCCTGCAGGGCACCGCACGTGAATCCGCGCTTAAGGTACTGGAGTTAACTGCCGGTAAAATTGCCGCATTCTATGACTCCTCCACCGGCTTCCGTCACGGCCCTAAATCACTGGTCGATAGTGAAACGCTGATCGTGATGTTCGTCTCCAGCCATCCTTACACGCGCCAGTACGATCTGGATCTACTGGCAGAGCTGCACCGTGACCAGCTCGCTATGCGCGTTGTGGCTATTTCGGCTGAAGCCGACGAGGCGATCGTCGCCGGTCCTCACATTCTTCTGCCGCCGTCGCGCCTATTCAGCGACGTCGAGCAGGCTTTCTGTTTCCTGATGTACGCCCAGATTTTTGCGCTGTCGGAGTCCATCAACGCCGGCATCACGCCGGATACGCCTTCCGCTAGCGGCACGGTTAACCGCGTAGTGCAGGGCGTTAACATTCACCCATGGCGCGGCTAAGAGGATTAAATAATGGCTATTATTTCCACGAAATATCTGCTTCAGGACGCTCAGGCAAAAGGCTATGCGGTCCCCGCGTTTAACGTGCATAACGCCGAAACGATCCAGGCGATCCTTGAGGTATGCAACGAGATGCAATCCCCGGTGATCCTCGCCGGCACCCCAGGAACGTTTAAGCACATTGCCTTCGAAGAGATTTACGCCCTGTGTGAAGCCTACTCTGCCAGCTACCACTTTCCGCTGGCGCTGCACCTCGATCACCACGAGTCGCTGGCTGACATTCGCCATAAAGTCAACGCAGGCGTACGCAGCGCGATGATTGATGGCAGCCACTTCCCGTTTGATGAAAACGTGAAGCTAGTGAAATCAGTGGTCGATTTTTGCCACCACAACGACTGCAGCGTTGAAGCAGAGCTGGGGCGGCTTGGTGGCGTGGAAGATGATATGAATGTCGATGAAGAGAGCGCTTTCTTTACCGACCCACAGGAGGCGCGTCGCTTCGTTGAACTGACCGGCGTAGACAGCCTGGCTGTCGCCATCGGCACCGCCCACGGCCTTTATACCAAGCGCCCAAAAATCGACTTCAAGCGTCTGGCTGAGATCCGCAAGGTGGTAAATGTTCCGCTGGTCCTGCACGGTGCCAGCGACGTTCCCGACGAGTTTGTTCGCCAGGCAATTGAGCTGGGCATCTGCAAAGTTAACGTCGCAACCGAACTCAAAATCGCCTTTGCCGATGCGGTGAAGCAGTGGTTCGCTGAGAACCCGGAAGGTAACGATCCACGCTACTACATGCGAGTGGGGATGGATGCCATGAAGGAAGTGGTCAGAAACAAAATCAACGTCTGCGGCTCGGCGCAGAGAATTCAGACGGGCGTAGCGGCTACGGCCTAAGCGATGATACAAAGGGGCCCGGAAATCCCGAGCCTCTTTTGTATTTCAGGTTCTATATTGCACAGGTTTTCAGGCTTTTTCCCTACTCCCCCTGCTGCTCCAGCGCGTACTTATACAGCGCATTCTTCTTCACGCCGTGGATTTCCGCCGCTAGCGCCGCCGCCTTCTTCAGCGGCAGTTCAGCCTGTAACAACGCCAGGGTGCGCAGCGCATCGGCAGGCAGTTCGTCTTCCTGCGCTTTGTGCCCTTCCACAATCAGCACCATCTCGCCTTTACGGCGGTTTTCATCTTCTTTCACCCACGCCAGCAGCTCGCCTACCGGCGCACCGTGAATGGTTTCCCAGGTTTTGGTCAGCTCGCGTGCCAGCACCACGTAGCGGGATTCGCCCCAAACGGCGACCATATCCTCCAGGCTGTCGAGCAGACGGTGAGTGGATTCATAGTAAATCAGCGTACGCGGCTCGGCTTCGATAGCTTTCAGCGTATCGCGGCGGCCTTTAGACTTAGCCGGCAGGAAACCTTCATAGCAGAAACGGTCTGACGGCAGCCCAGCGGCGCTCAGGGCAGCAATCGCCGCGCACGGCCCCGGCAGCGGCACCACGCGGATACCCGCTTCGCGGCAGGTACGCACCAGATGGTAGCCAGGGTCGTTGATAAGCGGCGTTCCGGCGTCAGAAACCAGCGCGATGTTCTGCCCTTCCTTCAGTTTCGCCACCAGCGTTTCCGCTTTTTGTTGCTCATTGTGATCGTGTAAGGCAAACAAACGGGCGTTAATGGCGAAGTGTTGCAGCAATAAACCTGTATGACGGGTGTCTTCAGCCGCAATTAAATCAACAGCTTGCAATACTTCGAGCGCTCGTTGGGTAATATCAGCCAAATTTCCGATAGGAGTAGGTACAATAAAGAGTTGGCCTTGAGAATTATCCGCCGATTCGTGTTGTTTCATTGTTTCGTCCGTATTGCCGATTTAATATTGAGCATTGCGTAAAAAATATTACTGGATACAAAATGGTACCCTCAACATTTTCTCGTATGAAAGCCGCGCGCTGTCTGCCGGTCGTCCTGGCAGCGCTGCTGTTTGCAGGCTGTGGCACCCAGGCCCCCGATCAGAGTGCAGCCCAACTTCAGGGCGCGACGCAGGCTGACTCCGGCTTTTATCTGCAGCAGATGCAGCAAAGCTCGAATGATAGCAAGACCAACTGGCAATTACTCGCCATTCGTTCATTGCTGAAGGAAGGCAAGAGCCAGCAGGCGCTGGAGCTGTTCAATCAGCTACCGCAGCAGCTGAACGCTGCTCAGCGTCAGGAACAGGCGCTGCTAGCGGTTGAACTGAAGCTGGCGCAGAAAGACTACGCTGGTGCACAGGCGCTGCTGCAAAAGCTGAAGGCCGATGATTTCGACAGTGCGCTGCAGGCGCGTTTCTGGCAGGACACCATCAGCGCCGAGCAGGGTAAACCGTCCCTGACGCTGCTGCGTGCCCTGATTGCCCAGGCACCGCTGCTGACCACTCAGCCGGAAAGACAGCAAAACAGCGACGCCACGTGGCAGGCGCTTTCCTCCATGACCCAGGAGCAAGCCAACGCGCTGGTGATCAACGCGGATGAAAACGTGTTGCAAGGCTGGCTCGATCTGCAGCGCGTCTGGTTCGATAACCGCAACGATCCCGATATGCTGAAAGCCGGTATTAAAGACTGGCAGACCCGTTATCCGCAGAACCCAGGCGCGAAAGTGCTGCCATCACAGCTGGCGAACGTGCAGAACTTTAAACCCGCATCGGTCAACAAAATCGCTCTGCTGCTGCCGTTAAACGGCCAGGCCGCGGTGTTTGGCCGTACCATTCAGCAAGGCTTTGAAGCGGCGAAGAACGGCACCATGCCGGTGAGCGGCAGCGCGGTACCGGAACAGGTCGCTCAGGCAGCGACCGCCGCCGTGGTTAGCCCATCTCAGGCTGAAGTTACCGACCTGACTTCACCGCAAAGCCAGGCGCCGGTTCAGGCGCCAGCAGCGGCTCCAGTTCAGGCCGCACAGGCCAACAGCGCAGCCGCGCCTGCCACTCAGGCACCCGCGGCCGACGCGGCTCCGGCTCAAACACCGGCAGTGCAGCCCGTCGCGAGCGTAGCGGCGAATCCGTCCGCCGAGCTGAAAATCTACGATACCTCTTCGCAACCGCTGAACCAGATTCTGGCGCAGGCGCAGCAGGACGGCGTCAGCCTGGTGGTTGGCCCGTTGCTGAAAAACAATGTTGAAGAGCTGATGAAAACCAACACCACGCTGAACGTGCTGGCGCTGAACCAGCCGGAAGCGGTAAGTAACCGTGCTAACATCTGCTACTTCGCGCTGTCACCGGAAGATGAAGCCCGCGATGCGGCGCGTCATATTCACGATCAGGGCAAACAGTCTCCACTGCTGCTGGTACCGCGTAACGCCCTCGGCGATCGCGTTACCCAGGCCTTCGCCGACGAGTGGCACAAAATCGGCGGTGGTACGGTCTTACAGCAGAAGTTCGGTTCCCTGTCCGAGCTGAAAGGCGGCGTGAACGGTGGTTCCGGTATCTCGCTGTCCGGCACCCCGGTTATCTCCGCACAGTCTCAGCCGCAGGGCGTTACCATCGGTAACCTGACCATTCCAGCCGCACCGACCGACGCGCAAATCACCGGCAGCAATAAGGTAGACGCGGCGTATATCCTGGCAACCCCGGAAGAGATCGCCTTTATCAAACCGATGATTGCGATGCGTAACGGCAGCCAGAGCGGCGCAATGCTGTACGCCAGCTCACGCAGCGCACAGGGCACCGCTGGTCCGGACTTCCGTCTGGAGATGGAAGGCCTGCAGTACAGCGAAATCCCAATGCTTGCCGGCAGCAACCCGGCGCTGATGCAGCAAGCGCTGCGCGCGGTGAACAATGACTATTCGCTGGCGCGTCTGTACGCCATGGGCGCGGATGCCTGGGCGCTGGCCAACCACTTCGCACAGATGCGGGGCGTGCCGGGCTTTGAGCTGAACGGCAATACCGGCGATCTCAGCGCCACTCAGGACTGCGTGATTAACAGGAAGTTATCATGGCTCAAATACCAGCAGGGGCAGATCGTTCCCGCCAGTTAACGACAAAACAGGTTGGCGACGCCGCGGAACAGCGCGCGCGTCGCTGGCTTGAAGGCCAGGGACTGGTGTTTATCGCCGCCAACGTGCGCGAACGCAGCGGCGAAATTGATTTGATTATGCGGGAAGGGACGGTCACGGTTTTCGTGGAAGTTCGCTATCGCAGCTCGGGGTTTTACGGCGGTGCTGCCGCCAGTGTGACCCGGAGCAAACAAAACAAACTGTTACAGACTGCCCGCTTGTGGCTTGCCCGCCACAATGGGAGTTTTGACACTGTGGATTGCCGTTTCGATGTGATAGCCTTCACCGGCAATGAAATCGAATGGTTTTCAAACGCTTTTAGCTCATAGAATGTAAAGGGATATCGTGCTCGAAAGAATCAAAGTGTGCTTCACCGAAAGCATTCAAACCCAAATCGCCGCGGCGGAAGCGCTCCCGGACGCTATCTCCCGAGCTGCGATGACCCTGGTACAGTCGCTGCTGAACGGCAACAAAATTCTCTGTTGTGGTAACGGTTCATCCGCCGCCAACGCACAGCATTTTGCTGCCTGCATGATTAACCGTTATGAAACAGAGCGTCCCGGTTTACCCGCGATTGCACTTAATTCGGATAATGTGGTCTTAACGGCAATAGCGAACGATCGCCTGCATGATGAAATCTATGCCAAGCAGGTGCGCGCGCTGGGTCACGCTGGTGATGTTCTGCTGGCTATTTCAACCCGTGGTAACAGTCGCGATATCGTCAAAGCGGTAGAAGCGGCTGTCACGCGTGACATGACCATCGTCGCCCTGACCGGCTACGATGGCGGCGAACTGGCGGGCCTGCTCGGTCAACAGGATGTGGAAATCCGCATTCCGTCGCACCGCAGCGCCCGTATCCAGGAGATGCACATGCTCACGGTAAACTGTCTGTGTGATTTGATTGATAACACCCTTTTCCCACACCAGGACGACTAAGGAGAACAAATGAAGGTGATTTCGACCCTCGCGGTCCTTATTTCCGCACTGCTGCTCCAGGGATGTATTGCAGCCGCCGTTGTCGGCACGGCTGCAGTCGGTACCAAGGCCGCAACTGACCCCCGTACGGTGGGAACTCAGGTGGATGACAGCACGCTGGAAGTTCGTGTGAACAGCGCCCTGTCTAAAGATGAGCAAATTAAGAAGGAGGCGCGTATTAACGTGACCGCCTACCAGGGCAAAGTGCTGCTGACCGGTCAGTCGCCGGATCTGAGCCTGGCGACGCGTGCGAAGCAGATTGCCGTTGGCGTTGATGGTGCAACTGAAGTGTTCAACGAAGTGCGTCAGGGCCAGCCAATTAGCCTCGGTACCTCGTCTTCCGATACCTGGATTACCACCAAAGTCCGCTCCCAGCTGCTGGCGAGCGATCAGGTGAAATCCTCTAACGTGAAGGCGACTACCGAAAATGGTGAAGTGTTCCTGATGGGTCTGGTCACCGACCGCGAAGGTAAAGCCGCGGCCGATATCGCCAGCCGCGTGAGCGGCGTGAAGCGCGTGACGACCGCGTTCACCTTTATTCAGTAAGTCCTTACTATCTGCCCGGCAGGCTCACTGCCGGGCTATTTCTCTGAGCTTACGCGACGACAGAATCTCTACCTGTGTATTTCCCGGGTGCTTTGCCGTACTCAGCATCGCCTTTGCCACATCATGTGCTTCAATCGCCTTCCAGTTTCCCGGCAGCAAGCTAAACAGCGGCGCCAACAGACGCTCGTTCAGGCGCGGTTTACCGCGTTGACCGAGCAGCATTGAAGGTCGCGCGATAACCAACTGCGGCCAGCCCTGGTCTATCAGCGCCGCTTCCATTTCTCCCTTCACCCGATTGTAGAAAAAGGGGGAGTTCGCGTTTGCGCCCATTGCGCTGACCACCAGCAGCTGCTGTGCGCCCAGCCGCAGGCCGGCCTGGGCGGTTTCCAACACCAAATCGTAGTCGACGTGGCGGAAAGCGGCCTTCGAGCCCGCGTCGCGTATCGTAGTGCCGAGGCAGCAGAAAACGGTATCGACAGGCGACGTGACCTTCGCCAGCGCCGCGCTGAGATCCGGGTCGTGCGGGTTAGCGATACCGAAGGCGTGCTCCAGCGGATGACGGGTAGGCGCGACGATGGATTCCACCTGCGGCTCCCGGCGAAGCAAGTTAAGTAAGTGCCCACCAACAAGGCCGGTGGCACCGGTAATAAGGACGTGGTGCATGAGGGTCTCCGTATTATGGTTCACCGTTTGTAGGCTGGATAAGGCGGAACGCCGCCCTCCGGCAAGGTGCGCCATCGTTGCCTGATGGCGCTGCGCTTATCAGGCCTACATGCTGCGCCTGTGCCGATACAACCATATCAATTTATAGGCCGCCGGAATGATAAACAGCGACAGCAGCGGCGCGGTGATCATGCCACCAATCATCGGCGCGGCAATGCGGCTCATCACTTCGGAACCGGCCCCGGTTCCCCATAGTATGGGCAATAGCCCGGCAATAATCACGGCAACCGTCATCGCTTTTGGCCGCACGCGCAGCACGGCCCCATGATACAACGCCTCGTCCAGCGCCTGCGGGCTAAAGGTGTCGGCCTTTTGCAGCCGCGGCTCGGCTTCAATCGCATGACGCAGATACATCAGCATCACCACGCCAAACTCCGCCGCCACCCCCGCCAGGGCGATAAACCCGGTTCCCGTTGCCACCGACATATGGAACCCCTGCCAGTAGAGGAACCAGATACCGCCCACCAGCGCAAACGGCAGGCTCATCAGAATCAGCAATGCTTCATCCACCCGGCGGAAAGCCAGATAGAGCAGGATGAAGATGATCATCACCGTCATCGGCACCATCAGCTTGAGCTTCTTATTGGCATGTTCCAGCAGCTCAAACTGCCCGGAAAACGCCACGCTGGTGCCCGGCTTCAGGGTTACGCTGCGGCTAATCGCCGTTTGCAGGTCATGCACGACGGAGACCATGTCGCGGTCACGGGCATCAATGTAAATCCAGCTCGCCGGACGCGCGTTCTCGGTTTTCAGCATCGTCGGGCCGGAAACCACCTTCACATTAGCCACATCGCCGAGCGTAATTTGCTGCTTCGTCGGCGTGAGAATCGGCAGCTGGCGCAATGCCGTCGGACCGTCGCGGAAACCTTGTGGATAGCGGATATTAATCGGATAGCGTGCTACGCCTTCCACCGTTTCCCCCACCGTCGCCCCGCCGATTGCCGACGAGACAAACAGCTGCACATCGCCCACGGTCATGCCGTAACGCGCGGCTTTCTCCCGGTTGATATCAACGTCAATATAGCGCCCGCCCTCCAGCCGTTCAGCCAGCGCGGAGACTACGCCCGGCACGGTTTTGGCCACCGTTTCAATACGCTGGGCGGCTTCATCAATATCCGCCAGTGACGTCCCGGAAACCTTGATCCCAATCGGGCTTTTAATCCCGGTGGAGAGCATATCAATACGGTTACGAATCGGCGGCACCCACAGGTTCGCCAGCCCCGGCAGCCGCACGGTGGCATCCAGCTCGTCGATAATCTTGTCGAGCGTCATCCCCGGTCGCCACTGATCCTGCGGCTTGAGCTGAATGGTGGTTTCAATCATCTCCAGCGGCGCGGAGTCGGTCGCGGTTTCCGCTTTCCCTGATTTACCAAACACCGATGCCACTTCCGGCACCGTCTTAATCAGCTTATCGGTCTGCTGGAGCAGCACCGCCGCCTGCCCCGGTGAAATCCCCGGTAGCGTCGAAGGCATATACAGCAGGTCGCCTTCGTTAATTTTCGGCAGAAACTCGCCGCCGACTTTACTGAGCGGCCACACGACGGTGAAGATAGACAGCAGCGCCACCAGCAAGGTGAGCTTCGGCCACTTCAGCACCTTCAGCAGCAGCGGGTGGTAGATCGCAATCAGGAAGCGGTTCAACGGATTGCGCGATTCCGCCGGGATCTTACCTTTGATCCAAAAGCCCATCAGGATAGGGATCACCACGATCGCCAGCGCCGCCGCCCCCGCCATGGCGTAGGTTTTGGTAAACGCCAGCGGGCCAAACAGACGTCCTTCCTGCCCTTCGAGAGTGAAGATCGGGATAAATGACAGCGTGATAATCAGCAGGCTGATAAACAGCGCAGGCCCCACTTCCACCGCCGCATCGGTGATCTCCTTCCAGCGGGTAGCGTTATCCATCGATTCATCGGGATGTGCCTCCTGCCAGTGTTCGAGCCGCTTGTGGGCGTTTTCGATCATCACGATCGCCGCATCCACCATCGCACCGACGGCAATGGCAATCCCGCCCAGCGACATGATGTTGGCGTTCAGCCCCTGGAAATGCATCACGATAAAGGCGATGCACAGCCCCAGCGGCAGCGAGACGATCGCCACCAGCGCCGAGCGCACGTGCCAGAGGAATAGCGCGCAGACCACCGCCACTACGATAAACTCTTCAATCAGCTTGGAGCGCAGGTTGTCGATGGCCCGGTCAATCAGCTGGCTGCGGTCGTAGGTGGTGACCACCTCAACCCCTTCCGGCAGGCTTTTTTGCAACGAGGCGAGCTTCTCTTTCACCGCCGAAATCACTTCACGGGCGTTCTTACCCGAACGCAGCAGTACCACGCCGCCTGCCACTTCGCCCTCGCCGTTCATTTCAGCGATGCCGCGGCGCATTTCCGGGCCGACCTGCACCCGCGCCACGTCTTTCAGGTAAACCGGTACGCCGTTCGCTTCGGCCTTCAGGACGATATGGTTGAAGTCTTCCAGGCTTTTGAGATAGCCGGTGGCGCGTACCATATATTCCGCTTCGGCCATCTCCACCGATGAGCCGCCCGCCTCCTGGTTGGAGGTGGTGAGCGCCTGCTTCACATCGCTAAGACTGATACCGTATTGGGCGAGCTTCATCGGGTCGACCTGCACCTGATACTGCTTCACCACGCCGCCAACGGAGGCCACTTCCGCCACGTTCGGGATGGTTTTCAGCTCATATTTCAGGAACCAGTCCTGCAGCGAACGCAGTTCGGCAAGGTCGTGCTTACCGCTTTTGTCCACCAGCGCATATTCAAAGATCCAGCCCACACCGGTAGCATCCGGGCCAATCTCCGAACTGACGCCCTGCGGCAGCTTGCCCTGCACCTGGTTGAGGTACTCCAGCACGCGCGAGCGCGCCCAGTAGAGGTCGGTACCGTCCTCAAAAATCACGTACACGTAGGAGTCGCCAAACTGCGAGAAGCCGCGCACCGTTTTCGCGCCCGGCACCGACAGCATGGTGGTGGTGAGCGGGTAGGTCACCTGATTTTCAACAATCTGCGGTGCCTGCCCCGGATAGCTGGTTTTAACAATCACCTGTACGTCAGAGAGGTCCGGCAGCGCATCTACCGGCGTATTGACGATGGTCCAGCCGCCCCAGAGGCTCAAAAACAGCACGCCCATCATCACCAGAAAACGGTTGGCGACCGAGCGCCGGATAATCCATTCAATCATCACCGTCTCCTTAATGCCCGGCGTGGGCATCAGCGGTATGCCGCATTCTGTCCAGCGCGCCGCTGATGTTCGCTTCTGAGTCAATCAGGAACAGACCGTTCAGCACCACCGATTCCCCTTCCGACAACCCAGCACCAATGCCGGCCTGATGCTGAGATTCATGCAGCACCTGGATTTTTTTCGGCACAAACTCACCGTTGCTCGCAACAGTAATCACCCGCTGCTCATCGCCGGTATCAATCACCGCCTGAGACGGGATCAACAGCATCTCGTCGCTTTGCGCGTTCAGCTTCAGGTAGGCGTTCATCCCCGGCTTCAGCAGTTCATCCGGGTTATTGACCTGCAAACGCACCTGCAACGTGCGCGTAGTTTGATCGACGCTCGGCAGGATAGACCATTTCTGGATCGGGAAGGTTTTGTCCGGATAGGCCGGGATAGCCACCGTAAACTGGGTGGAATCTTTGAGCAGATAAGCGATCGATTCCGGCACGGCAGCGGTGATCCACACCGGATCCATGCCCTGAATCTGCGCCACCACGCTGTCTTTGGCGATGTTCATGCCGCTTTTCAGGCTAAAGGCCGTCAGTACGCCGTCGATAGGCGCGGTAAGGGTAAAGCGCGTCTGTACGCGGCGTGTGCTGCGCATCCGCTGGATATCCGCTTCCGGCATGCCCGCCAGCCGCAGACGTTCCAGCACGCCATCGAGCTGGCTTGCCGTGCCGCCTGAGCTCGCCAGCAGCAGGTATTCGCTCTGTGCTTCCACCCACGAAGGTATGGTGACCTCAACCAGCGGCGTGCCCTTACGCACTTTGTCGCCCACCGTCAGCGGGGAGACCTTCTCGATAAATCCTTCGGCGCGCGCCTGGACAATCACAAACTGGTATTCGTTGTAGCTGACGTTCGCGGGAAGGGTCTGGCCATAGTTGAGGCGGCCCTTGCTGACTTTCTCCGTACGCAGCCCCAGGTTGTGCACCTGGGTGGGATCGATACGGACGCCGCTTGACTGCGCATCCCCACCCTCATCGGCGTATTTCGCCACCAGGTCCATGTCCATAAACGGCGATTTACCCGGCTTATCGAAGCGCACGTCGGGCTTCATTGGATCGTACCAGTACAGCACCTTACGCTCGGCAGACTGAGATTCAGCCTGAGCGTTCGGCGCCATAAAGCGGCTTATCGCCGCCGTCGCCAGGCCGCCAATAATCAGGCTGCAGACAATGGCGGCCGTATATTTTAATTTAGCCATCAGATTGACTTAATATCCTGAAGCAGCGAGATGTTCCCCTGCTGAACGAAGGAGAAGTTCACGTGACTGCCCTCTTTCAGCTGGTTAATAGCGTCGGTGGGCGCGGTATAGGTAAAGCGCATGGTCATCGCCGGCCAGCCAATGGCGGGAATGGCTTCGTGAGCAATGGTGATTTTTTTCGTCGTTTTATCCACGGACTGCACCACGCCGGTACCCTGAATCACCGCCTGAGGGGTATTCATTTCCATCATCTGGCCATGTCCGTCATGCTGCATTTCGGCTGCCTGAACGTTCAGCGTCATCGCCATCAACATTCCGCCAACCAGCATCGTTACGTTACGCATATCGAGAATCTCCTGAATAAAGGGTTACGCTTTCCAGCCGCCACCGAGTGCGGTGAATAAATTAATTTCGTTAACCTGTTGGGAATAAAGTAAATCGAGGATCGCCTGCTGCGTGGTGAAGATAGAGCGCTCAGCATCGAGCACTTCGATATAGCTCACCGCACCGCTGGCATATAATCCGCGGGCGCGCTGCAGGGTAATTTGCAGCGACGCTAAGTAACGCTGCTGCGCTACCAGCTGGCCTTCGATGCTTTCGCGCAGCGACAACGCATCGGCCACGGCTTTAAAGGCTGCCTGAATTTTCTGTTCGTAGTTCACCACCGCCTGACGCTGCTTCACGTTGGCGAGCGCCAGGTTGGCTTCGTTGCGCCCGGCGTTGAAAATGGGCAGATCCACCTTCGGCACGAAGTTCCACATTCCGCTTGCCGCATTGAACAGGCTGGAGAGCGACGAACTGCTGCTCGAAATACCGCTGGTTAACGTTATCGATGGGAAGAACGCCGCACGGGCCACGCCGATATTGGCATCGGCTGCGCGAAGTTGGTGCTCGGCCTCCATGATATCCGGACGCTGAAGCAGAATGGTCGACGGCAGGTTAGCTGGCAGCGGCAGTGGCTTCACCGCCGTGACGTTCTGCGCGTCGTCGCTTAGCGGGGTGTTGTAGGTACCCAACAGCTGCTGCAGCGCGTGATTGGCCTGCGCCAGCTCACCTTCCCGCTGAGCAATATCGGCACGGGTGCTTTCAATCACTCCGCGCGCCTGCTCCAGCGCCAGCACGTTGGTGCTGCCGGTAACCAGCTGTTGTTCCACGAACGCGTAGGACTGCTGGTAGTTACGCAGCGTCTCTTTGGCTATTGCCAGCTGGGCTGCTAGCCGCCTCTGGTTGAAGTATGCCTGCGAGACGTTCGTCACCACCACAATCTGCGCCGCGCGCTGGGCGGCCTGGCTGGCGAAGAAGCTCTGACGGTCCGCTTCGCTCATGTTTTTCAGCTTGCCGAAAAAGTCGAGCTCAAAGCTCAGGTTAAGGCCCGCGCTATAGCTTTTAGTGGTGGCGTTTTTTCCCTGCAGGTCGCCTTCATAGCTGCCGCCCGTCGAACCATCAAGCTGCGGGTAGCGGCCGGCGTCGGTCACGTTGTACTGCGCGCGCGCGGCTTCGACGTTCAGCACCGCCATGCGTAAATCACGGTTGTTGTGCAGGGCGACATCAATCAGGTGTTTCGCCTGTGGGTCGACGAAAAAGGTCTGCCAGCCGGTTTCCTGCCACTGGCCACCGCTCGGCACCAGCGCCCCCTGAGACAGCGAAAACTGCTGAGGTACTACGTTTTCCGGCTGTCGGTAATCCGGCGCCAGCGAGGTGCATCCGGCCAGAATGAACGCCATCATCAGCGTCAGTTGTTTTACTTTAAACATGTCACGTCCTGTTCAGCCGAATCAAAAGGGGCTGGCTATGTGGCTACTTTACGGAGGTGACTCTGTTTGCTCGGTGACAGGTTAATGACAAAGCTGTCATTTACGCGCGGTGGCACGTGATCGATGTGGCGAAAAATAAGCCACAATCGCGGTGGGAAATAATAATGGGCCAAAAAATCGCTATTTTTTGCTGCAATATTCATTGGCGATCACGCTTTCACGGAAAAAGGCTAGCGCGCTCACGAATTTATTCTCTTGCTCCCCCTCGTGTTTATTTAGCAAAAAACGACAACGGTAATCTTTTCATATGGTTATATTCCAGAAAGTAAATATCGCCTGATTTTCCTTGTGAACTCATCCACATAATTATCTGATATTCATGGAATTACATTTTCGAAACATTGTTTCATCCTTGCCACGCTCCTATCATCATTTTCGTTCCTTTTTTCACCAATCCTTACCTCTGTTCAGGGATGGCAAATATCTACCGTAAAAATCGGAGTCAATATATGCAATTCAAAACCAAAGCGCTGGGTTTGGCCCTGTTAATTAGCCTTTCACATAATGCTTTCAGCGAAGAACTGGATGTCTGGATCCGCGCCAGCAACGATTCAAAAGTGATTTACCAACAGCTTGCGGACCAGTTTAAAAAAGAGACCGGGATATCGATTAAATACTTCAATGCGGTAACCGACTTTGACCAGCGTCTGGCACGGGCAGCCACCGGCAACGCGCTGCCGGACGTGGTATTCAACGATGCGATTATCGTCGGCCAGATGGTGCAGCTTGGCATCGTGGATGAAATTAAGCCGGGCGAGCTAAAGGGCGGCAGTGATGTCTATGAGGCGGCGTGGAAATCCACCCAGCTGCCGGACGGCAAATATTACGGCGTCCCAACCTCCGCGCATACCTACGCGCTGTTTATTCGTCAGGACTGGCTGAATAAGCTCAATCTGAAAGCCCCGACCACCTGGGAGGAGCTGAAAAACGTGGCGAAGGCGTTTACCCATGATGACCCGGACGGCAACGGTAAAAACGACACCTATGGCTTTACCATGCCATTAGCGACCACCCGCGGCTATGCCAGCTCGTTCTCGTCCTCCTATCTGTGGCAGGCGGGAGCGAACTACCTGGTGGCAACGCAGCCGGGGAAATTTAAAGCGGCGCTGGACAGCAAAGAGATGGTCACTGCGATGACGTTTATGCGCGGGATGGTGTGCGAAGGGCTGGCGCAGCCGGGGGCGATTAATCACACCACCGCCGATGCCAACACCTCGTTCCGTTCCGGGCAGACCGGAATGTACTCTTCCGGTCCTTACCACATCGCACTGTTCGATAAAGATCCGGGCAAAGAAACCTACACCGTCGTGCCGCCTCCGGCAGGGCCCGGTGGCGCCATCTCCATGGCGGAAGGCACCACGGCATTTCTGATGAAGACCAGCCAGCATAAAGCGGCGGCGAAGCGGTTCCTTGAGTTTTTGATCTCGCCTGCGGGGCAGAAGATCGGCATGGCGACCGACAGCACCTCAATGCCGATCGTCCGTCTGCCAATTAACAAGACGCTGAACATCAAGGATTACCACGACGATCCGCGCTGGGAAGTGTTCGCGGAAACCTACGCCAAAGAGGGTCGCTATATGCCGCAGATCCCAAACTGGATCCCGGTGCGGCAAATCACCGCCGATGGCTTTAATAAAATCTACGCCAGCTGCGATGGCGATATTCCTGCCGTGCTGAAGGAGATTAACGGCAAGGTGAACGAGGAGTTGAAGCGCCAGAACGCCTGGGCGGAATAGCCCCCGGCGTCGCGCCGCTCGGCCGGGCGACTGAGGCCTTAAATGACAATACTGTCATTTAAGGCCTCAGTCGTTGCCATCAATATTCGCTCCATTAGAATGGCTCCATCACACAGCGGCGATGGAGGGCAGATGAAAATTCTGGTGGTGGAAGACGAGGTCAAAACGGGCGAATACCTGGCCAAGGGGCTGACGGAAGCGGGCTTTGTGGTGGATCACACCGACAACGGCCTCAACGGTTATCACCTGGCAATGACCGCCGATTACGACCTGATTGTGCTGGATATTATGCTGCCTGACGTCAACGGCTGGGATATCGTGCGGATGCTGCGCGCGGCCAACAAAGGGATGCCAATCCTGCTGCTCACCGCGCTTGGCACCATTGAGCATCGGGTGAAAGGGCTGGAACTGGGCGCCGATGATTATCTGGTGAAACCCTTCGCTTTTGCCGAACTGCTGGCGCGTGTCAGAACGCTGCTGCGCCGTGGGGCGGCGGTGATCGTTGAGAGCCAGTTGCAGGTTGCCGACCTCACGCTCGACAGAGTCTCCCGCAAGGTAACCCGCGGCGATACGCGCATCACCTTGACCAGCAAAGAGTTTACGCTGCTGGAGTTCTTCCTTCGTCATCAGGGCGAGGTGTTGCCGCGTTCGCTGATTGCCTCCCAGGTCTGGGACATGAATTTCGACAGCGATACTAACGCCATCGACGTCGCCATCAAGCGCCTGCGCGCCAAAATTGATAACGACTTTACCCCGAAGCTGATTCAGACCGTACGCGGCGTCGGCTACGTGCTTGAGGTTCGCGATGAAGGTTAACGCGCGCCGCCGCCCGTTCTCGCTCGCCACCCGCCTGACCTTTTTTATCAGCCTGGCGACCATTCTTGCGTTTGCCGCTTTCACCGGAATGATGCTGCATTCGGTGGAAAAACACTTCGCCGAGCAGGATGTGAATGACCTCAAGCAGGTGAACGCGACGCTTAATGCGCAGCTCACCGTGCCGGATATCTCAGAGGCCGAGAAGCTCACCAATATCCAGAGCGCGCTGGCGGGCTATCGTAATATCGTCGTGCTGTTGCGCAGCGAGAACAATCCGCTGCTGTATCGCTCACCCAGCGGACCGGATCTGTCGCCGATCTTTGCGTCTCCCCAGTTTTCGCAGGCGTTGAAATCCCAGCGCATGTTCCGCTGGGTTGGCAGCAGTATGCCGCCGATGGAGGGCCACGACGCCAGCGCCATGCCGACGGCGACCTACCGGGTTATCGCCTCAACGATCCAGAGCGATCGCCAGCGCTATACGCTGCTGACCGCGCTATCGATAGACTTCCATCTGCACTATCTCAAAGAGCTCAAACGCAACCTGATGATGATCGCCGCCGTCATCAGCCTGTTTATCGTGGTGATCGTGCTGATCGCCGTTCGTAAAGGCCACCAGCCGCTGCGCGACGTCAGCCTGGAGATCAAAAACATCACTTCGGAAAATCTCGACGTGCGGCTGGATCCTACCCGCGTGCCAATCGAGCTGGAGCAACTGGTTATCTCGTTTAACCAGATGATCGGCCGGATCGAGGATGTGTTCCGACGTCAGGCCAACTTCTCCGCCGATATCGCCCACGAGATGCGCACGCCAATCACCAATCTGGTCACCCAGACCGAGATAGCGCTCAGCCATCCCCGAACGGTCAAAGAGCTGGAAGACGTGCTTTATTCCAGCCTTGAGGAGTACAACCGGATGGCGAAAATGGTCAGCGATATGCTGTTTCTGGCGCAGGCGGATGAGAATCTGCTGGTGCCGGAGAGCGTGCCGCTGGATCTGCAGACGGAAACCATGAAGGTGTTTGAGTTCTTCGAAGCCTGGGCAGAAGAGCGCGACGTGGCGCTACGCTTTGTCGGCCAACCGTCGCTGGTGATGGGCGATCCGCTGATGATCCGCCGGGTCATTAACAATCTGCTCTCCAACGCCATCCGCTACACCCCGCGCGGGATGTCGGTCACCGTCCAGGTGAGCGCGCATGACGATAGGGTCGTCTACAGCGTGGAAAATCCAGGTACGCCGATTGCCGAGGAGCATTTGCCGCGCCTGTTCGATCGCTTCTACCGGGTTGATCCTTCACGGCAGCGGAAAGGGGAAAACAGCGGAATTGGGCTGGCAATCGTGAAGTCGATCATCCGGGCGCATCATGGGAAAATTAGCGTGACGTCAGATACCGCCGCCACGCGCTTTATCATTGAACTGCCGACGCTAAAGGCTTAGTCGCGCAGCCAGTGCAGCTTCTTGCCGAAGCCGAGCGTGTTATCGGTGAACTTCAGTTCATCAAGACGTAGTTCCCACACCGGCGCGGAGAGCATCCGGGCAACGGGGAAACGTTTGACGTAGAGTGCGCGTTTTTCATCGGCTTCGTCACCGCTCAGCAGGCGAATTTCGCCTTTGAACTGCACGCCGCGAATCAACGCCACGGTCTTTGGCTGGCCATTGATCGTCCCGGCGACCGGCGCCTGCTGTCCCGTCATCTGGCCATGGCGCGTGGTCTCTTCGCTTAGCAGGTAAAAGGCAACGCGCTGCGCGTCGTAAACGTAGAACGCGTTCGCGCACCATAACTCGCCTTCCTTTGCGACGCACCAGCTAACGACATGCTGTTTTGCCAGCCACTTGCTAATGGCAGTGAGGGTTTCCATCCGTTATCTCCGTTATGCTATGGTGCGTTCACCCACATAGACAGGTTGCCACACGTGCGTTGGTTTCTTTATCTCGTCCGTACCGAGGACGATAAATTGTACACCGGTATCACCACCGATGTTGAACGACGGTTCCACCAGCATCAAAGCGGTAAAGGGGCGAAAGCACTGCGCGGCAAAGGTGAGCTGCGGCTGGCGTTTTCTGGTGAGGTTGGCGAGCACTCGCTGGCGCTACGCCTGGAGTACCGCATTAAGCAGCTAACGAAGCGCCAGAAAGAGCGCCTCGTCGCAGGTGACGGTTCATTCGAAACGTTACTGGGCAGTCTTAAACACGATTGAAGTGGTCAGAATACTCCACCAGCCCGTGAACGCCGTTCAGCGCATCGTCCGCCAGACCGTGAACCATAAACGCCTCTTCGGTGCCAGGCCAGCGACAGCGCAGGTCATACTGTGCCGCGCGCTCAAAGCCAAAACGACCGTAGAGTTCAGGTTCACCCAGCGTCACTACCGCCGCGTAGCCAAATTCATTGAGCGAATCCAGCCCTTCATAGACCAGTTGACGCGCCAGCCCCTGACCACGGTAGGCTTCGTCTACCGCCAGCGGTGCCAGACCCACCCACTGTAACTCTTCGCCTTCAATGCTGACCGGGCTAAACGCGACGTAGCCAACGACATGGCCTTCGTCGTCTGTGGCCACCAGCCCCAGCGTAATCAGGCCGTCTTCGCGCAGCTCGCGGACCAGATTGGCTTCGCCGTCACGGTTGAAGGTACGGCGCAGCAGCGCGTCGATACCTGGAGCATCAATTCCAATTTCTACTCGAATCAGCATGGCTCACCTACCGATGTATGTTTAGTTTCTGATGGTGATTTTAGGCCAGCCTCTACGAAATCAGCCAGCTGCATCAGCATCATGCGCAGCGCTTTCGGCATCTGCTCAAGCTCAATGGCATCCATCAGGTTTTTGACATAAAGACCCAGCTCCGTATCCCCTTCAATCACCAGGCGGCGCTGGAAGAAGAGCGTATCCGGGTCCTGTTTGCGCGCGGCGATCATTAACAGATCGCTCGCCTCTGCGCTAAAGCTCACGTCCGCCTGAGCGGCATCGCTGACGATTAAGCGCCCGTTCTCAACGGAGGTAAACCAGGTGAGGCCAATATCACGCACCTCAATACTCAGCCAGCGGCCGTCAAGAAAATCCAGTTCACCGTCATCCAGCGCCTGGCGGAACTGCCAGCTTAACACCTGCTGAAGGACCTGCCGTTTAAGCGCGAACGGCGTGAATTTCACCGGAACGCTCATCAGAGTCGGTGCGACATGGACCAGACGTGAACGCAGTTTATCCAACACAAGCTTTACTCCCTGAATGCAATAGTTCCGTTATTTTGCCATATCAGTTAAACGACATAGCGGCGTAAATCAACAATTATGTCGTGAGGTAGAGGGATTATTGGCGTCATCAATACGCTTTTGTCTGCCTCAAATCAAAAATGATTAGCGATAGGTTAACTAAAATCTCCATTCATTAACAATAATGCGCCCTGCTGGGCCGCTAACTCAGGAATAATTATGGAGTTGCTCTGCCCTGCCGGAAACCTCCCGGCGCTAAAGGCGGCTATCGAAAACGGAGCCGATGCGGTGTACATCGGGCTGAAGGACGATACCAACGCCCGCCATTTCGCCGGTCTTAATTTTACCGAAAAGAAACTGCAGGAAGCCGTTAACTTCGTGCATCAGCATCGCCGTAAGCTGCACATCGCGATTAACACCTTTGCCCACCCGGACGGCTACGTCCGCTGGCAGCGCGCCGTGGATATGGCCGCGCAGCTGGGCGCCGATGCGCTGATCCTCGCCGACCTCGCCATGCTTGAGTATGCCGCAGAGCGCTACCCACATATTGAGCGCCATGTCTCCGTTCAGGCATCAGCAACCAACGAAGAGGCGATTAACTTCTACCACCGTAACTTTGATGTGGCCCGCGTGGTCCTGCCGCGCGTGCTGTCTATTCACCAGGTGAAGCAGCTCGCTCGCGTCACGCCGGTGCCGTTAGAGGTATTTGCCTTTGGTAGCCTGTGCATTATGGCCGAAGGCCGCTGCTATCTCTCATCTTACCTGACCGGTGAGTCGCCGAACACCGTTGGCGCCTGCTCACCTGCACGCTACGTGCGCTGGCAGCAAACCCCACAGGGGCTGGAGTCTCGCCTTAATGAAGTGCTGATCGATCGCTATCAGGATGGCGAGAACGCTGGCTACCCGACGCTGTGCAAAGGGCGCTATCTGGTCGACGGCGAGCGCTATCACGCGCTGGAAGAGCCTACCAGCCTCAACACCCTGGAGCTGCTGCCGGAGCTGCTGGCCGCTAATATCGCCTCAGTGAAAATCGAAGGCCGCCAGCGTAGCCCGGCGTACGTCAGCCAGGTGGCGAAGGTGTGGCGTCAGGCAATTGACCGCTGCATGGCTGACCCGCAGAACTTCGTCCCGCAGGCCGCATGGATGGAGACGCTCGGCTCGATGTCGGAAGGCACCCAGACTACCCTCGGCGCTTATCACCGTAAATGGCAGTAGGAACAGCAATGAAATATTCATTAGGGCCGGTGCTTTACTACTGGTCAAAAGAGACGCTGGAAGATTTTTACCAGCAGGCCGCTAACAGCAGCGCCGATACCATCTACCTCGGTGAAGCAGTGTGCAGCAAACGTCGCGCGACCAAAGTCGGCGACTGGCTGGATATGGCGAAATCCCTCGCCGGCAGCGGCAAACAGGTCGTGCTGTCTACGCTGGCGCTGGTCCAGGCATCATCCGAACTGGGCGAGCTTAAGCGTTACGTGGAAAACGGTGATTTTCTGGTTGAGGCCAGCGATCTTGGGGTGGTGAACCTGTGCGCTGAACGTAAGCTGCCGTTCGTCGCCGGTCACGCGCTGAACTGTTACAACGCCGTTACCCTGCGTATATTGCAAAAACAAGGGATGGTGCGCTGGTGTATGCCGGTGGAGCTGTCTCGCGACTGGCTGGTGAACCTGCTCAATCAGTGTGAAGAGCTGGGCATCCGCGATAAGTTTGAGGTGGAAGTACTGAGCTACGGCCATCTGCCGCTGGCCTACTCCGCCCGCTGCTTTACCGCGCGTTCGGAAGATAAGCCAAAGGATGAGTGCGAGACCTGCTGCATCAAATACCCGAACGGGCGCAGCATGCTGTCGCAGGAAAATCAGCAGGTATTCGTACTGAACGGCATTCAGACCATGAGCGGCTACGTTTACAACCTCGGTAACGAACTGATGTCGATGCACGGATTGGTCGATATGGTACGCCTGTCGCCGATGGGCAATGAGACCTTCGCCATGCTCGACGCCTTCCGCGCCAACGAAAACGGCGCAGCCCCGCTGCCGCTGACCGCCAATAGCGACTGTAACGGTTACTGGAAGCGTCTGGCAGGGTTGGAATTGCAGGCCTGATAAAACCGCTCACTTTGTTAACAACAATGGTCAGATTTTAATGCATTATTAAAGATGCAGCTTTTCTGGCCGGGGATATCCCGGCTGGAACAAGACCTTCAATCTGATGACTATGCTGTAGCAAAGTGAGCCTTTATGACTGACAAAACCGTTGCATTCTCGGTGCTCGATCTTGCGCCGATCCCTCAGGGTTCCTCCGCGCGAGAAGCCTTTTCCCATTCGCTCTCTCTGGCACAGCTCGCCGAAAAGCGCGGCTACCACCGCTATTGGCTGGCAGAACACCACAACATGGTGGGTATCGCCAGTGCGGCAACCTCGGTGCTGATTGGTTATCTCGCCGCCCACACCACCACGCTGCATCTGGGTTCCGGCGGCGTGATGCTGCCTAACCACTCGCCGCTGGTGATTGCCGAGCAGTTCGGTACGCTCAACACGCTCTACCCTGGCCGTATCGATCTCGGCCTGGGCCGTGCGCCGGGTAGCGATCAGCCAACGATGCGCGCGCTGCGCCGTCATATGAGTGGCGATATCGATAACTTCCCGCGCGACGTTGCGGAACTGGTGGACTGGTTTGATGCGGTCGACCCAGACCCGCAGGTACGTCCGGTACCGGGCTACGGCGAGAAGATCCCTGTGTGGCTGCTCGGTTCCAGCCTGTACGGCGCGCAGCTTGCTGCACAGCTCGGCCTACCGTTTGCTTTCGCCTCACACTTCGCCCCGGATATGCTGTTCCAGGCGCTGCATCTCTATCGCACCAACTTCAAACCGTCGGCGCGGCTGGAAAAACCGTATGCGATGGTATGCATCAATATCATCGCCGCCGACAGCAACCGCGATGCCGAATTCCTCTTTACCTCCATGCAGCAAGCGTTCACGAAACTGCGTCGTGGAGAGACCGGGCAGCTGCCACCGCCGATTCAGCAGATGGAGCATTTCTGGACCCCGTCGGAGAAATACGGCGTTGACCAGGCGCTACGGATGTCGCTGGTGGGTGATAAAGCGAAAGTGCGACACGGTCTGGAGTCAATTCTGCGGGAAACGCAGGCGGATGAGATTATGGTTAACGGCCAGATTTTCGATCATCAGGCGCGGCTGCATTCGTTTGGGCTGGCGATGGATGTGAAGAAAGAATTGTTGGGGTAGCGCGGTGTGCCCCCTCACCCTAACCCTCTCCCCAGGGGGAGAGGGAACCGCTGGATGCGGTCTTTGATGAAGAAAGCGCTCGGACAGGTTTGCCCCCTCGCCCCTTTGGGGAGAGGGCCGGGGTGAGGGGCGAATACCTTACTGATAAACCGGCAGCAGATTAAAGCTCGACAGCACATGCACCAGCGCGTTACCCACACCAAAGACCAGAATCAGCGCAATCATCGGCTTACCACCCCAGACGCGGAATTTCGGGCTTCCGAAGCGCTTACGGGATTTACGTGCCAGCAGCGCCGGGACAATCGCCGCCCAAATGGTCGCCGCCAGCCCTGCATAGCCAATGGCATACAGGAAACCGTTCGGCCACAGCAGGCCACCGATAATCGGCGGCAGGAAGGTCAGTAGTGCGGTTTTGAAACGGCCCAGCGCAGAGTCATCAAATTTGAACAGATCTGCCAGATAGTCAAACAGACCCAGCGTCACGCCAAGGAACGAACTCGCCACCGCAAAGTTTGAGAACACGACCAGCAGCAGATCCAGGCTACGGCTATTGAGCACGCCGCTCAGCGCCTGCACCAGCACATCAATATTACCGCCCTTCTGCGCAATGCCGATAAACTCCGGACGCGGGATATTGCCCATCGTCCCCAGCAGCCATACGGTATAAAGCACCAGCGCCAGCAGCGTACCGTACACCAGGCATTTCACGATGGTCTTAGGATCTTTGCCGTAGTACTTCATCAGGCTCGGTACATTACCGTGATAGCCAAACGAGGCCAGACAGAACGGCAGCGTCATCAGCAGGTAAGGCGTATAGCTGGCGTGGCTCTCAGCCACGTTAAACAGCGTCGCGGGCGTGACGTGCCCCATCAGGCTGCCGAAGGTCAGGAAGAAGGTAATGACCTTGGCGCCCAGCACAATGGCAGTCATGCGGCTCACCGCTTTGGTGCTCAACCACACCACAAACGCCACTAGCAGCGCAAAACCAAAGCCTGCGGCCCGAGGCGGGACGTGCAGCGACATCTCCGCGAAGGTGTGATGCAGAATCGAGCCGCTCGCCGAGATATAGGCGTAGGTCAGAATGTAGAGCACGAAGGCAATGGAGATGCCGTTCACCACGTTCCAGCCCTTGCCCAGCAGATCTTTGGTAATGGTGTCGAAGCTCGAACCAATACGGTAGTTGAGGTTCGCTTCGAGAATCATCAACCCCGAATGCAGCATGCAGAACCAGGTAAACACCAGCGCCGCCATCGACCAGAAGAACCACGCCCCGGACATGACCACCGGCAGAGAGAACATCCCCGCACCAATGATTGTGCCGCCGATGATCACCACGCCGCCAAGCAGCGAAGGTGACGTTTGGGTGGTGGTTAGTGTCGCCATACAGCCTTTTCTCCAGTGTATTATTTTGCTACTGCATTTTAATGTGTCGCACTGTACCAGTACACGAGTACAAATGAAATAAAAAAAGCCCCAATCATAACGATCGGGGCTGTATATATTACTTTACGCTTTTAAACCGTGAGGCTTATGCGTCACCGCCGAAACGACGACGACCGGTAGAGTCATCACGACGTGGAGCAGCGCCTGCATCATCACGGCGCGGCGCACGGTTACCACCGTCACGACGTTCACCGCTGAAACGACGACCATCACCACGACCGCCTTCACGACGCTCACCGCCGAAACCACGACCGCCTTCACGACGTTCGCCACCGAAGCTACGACCGCCTTCACGACGTTCGCCGCCGAAGCTACGACCGCTACGCTCTGGACGAGGCTGCGCGTCGCCGATCAGCTGCATGTTCATCGGTTTGTTCAGGATGCGGGTGCGAGTAAAGTGCTGCAGTACTTCGCCCGGCATGCCTTTTGGCAGTTCGATAGTAGAGTGGGTACCGAACAGCTTGATGTTACCGATGTAACGGCTGCTGATGTCGCCTTCGTTCGCGATAGCGCCAACGATGTGACGAACTTCAACGCCGTCATCACGACCCACTTCAATGCGGTACAGTTCCATATCGCCAACGTCACGACGTTCGCGTTTAGGACGATCTTCACCACCGCGTTCTGCACGGTCGCCACGTGGGCCACGGTCATTGCGGTCGTTACGGTCACGACGTTCGAAACGATCGTCACGGTCACGGAACTCACGCTTAGGACGCATTGGCGCATCTGGTGGAACGATCAGAGAACGTTCGCCCTGTGCCATTTTCAGCAGCGCAGCGGCCAGCGTTTCAACGTCCAGCTCTTCGCCTTCAGCCGTCGGCTGGATTTGCGCCAGCAGTGCACGGTACTGATCCAGATCGCTGCTTTCCAGCTGCTGCTGTACTTTCGCGGCGAATTTTTCCAGACGGCGTTTGCCCAGCAGATCTGCGTTTGGCAGCTCAACTTCTGGAATGGTCAGCTTCATAGTGCGTTCGATGTTGCGCAGCAGACGACGCTCGCGGTTCTCAACGAACAGCAGCGCACGGCCAGCACGACCCGCACGACCGGTACGACCGATACGGTGAACGTAAGACTCGGAGTCCATTGGGATGTCGTAGTTAACAACCAGGCTGATACGCTCAACGTCCAGACCACGTGCCGCAACGTCGGTTGCGATCAGGATATCCAGACGACCGTCTTTCAGACGATCCAGAGTCTGCTCACGCAGGGACTGGTTCATGTCACCGTTCAGCGCGGCGCTGTTATAGCCGCTACGTTCCAGGGCTTCAGCCACTTCCAGGGTCGCGTTTTTGGTACGAACGAAGATAATCGCCGCATCAAAATCTTCCGCTTCCAGGAAACGTACCAGCGCTTCGTTTTTGCGCATGCCGTACACAGACCAGTAGCTCTGGCTGATGTCCGGACGGGTCGTTACGCTGGACTGAATGCGTACTTCCTGTGGATCTTTCATAAAGCGACGGGTAATACGACGGATAGCTTCCGGCATGGTTGCAGAGAACAGAGCGGTCTGATGACCTTCTGGAATCTGAGCCATGATGGTTTCAACGTCTTCGATAAAGCCCATACGCAGCATTTCATCAGCTTCGTCCAGTACCAGACCGCTCAGTTTAGAGAGATCCAGGGTACCGCGCTTCAGGTGGTCAAGCAGACGACCTGGAGTACCGACGACAATCTGTGGCCCTTGACGCAAGGCGCGTAACTGCACGTCATAACGCTGGCCGCCGTACAGGGCAACCACGTTTACGCCGCGCATATGTTTAGAGAACTCGGTCATTGCTTCAGCCACCTGAACCGCCAGTTCGCGGGTCGGGGCCAGCACCAGAATCTGTGGTGCTTTCAGCTCAGGATCGAGATTGTTCAGCAGTGGCAGGGAAAACGCTGCGGTTTTACCACTACCTGTCTGGGCCATGCCCAGAACGTCACGACCGCCCAGCAGGTGCGGAATGCACTCAGCCTGGATCGGAGATGGTTTTTCGTAACCCAGATCGGTAAGGGCTTCAAGGATAGGAGCCTTCAGGCCCAGATCTGCAAAAGTGGTTTCGAATTCAGCCATGTAGTACAAGTGCCTCAATATTAATGGCGGCCAGTCTACATAACTCATCATGAAATTGATCTGCAATTTTCATTGAAAAGTGTGAACCGGCTCAAAGTAGGTGTATTAACGAACAACAACGCCCTCACCCGCGAAGGTGATGGCAATCAAAAAGATTACGGGCTGATGTAGTCGTCAGCTATTGCTGGTCCGATTCTGCCAGGTCATCTTGGTCCTGGCCCAGGAGCGATAATTCCAACAATGCGTATCGGTGCTCAACGTAGTTGTGTACGTTGTTGGCAACCGCCAGTTTGAACAGTGCCGTAGCGCTGTCCTTGTCCCCAAGACTTAGGTAATACTTACCTAAATAGAAGTTGGTTTCACTGAGATGCTCAGCGAGCGAGGTGTTATCCGTTGCGTCCGCCTTCAGGCGTTCCATTAACGTTTTTTCGTCAATGTTGCCTAAGTAGAACTCGACAATGTTCCATCCCCACTGTTCTTTATCCGATTTGTCGAAGCGTTGCTTCAACGCATCTTTCGCCTGCTTCTCATCGAGCTTCTGCTCAGCGAGATAAAGCCACAGACTGCGGAAAGGATCATTGGGATCGTCTTGATAAAACGCCAGCAGATCATCTTGCGCTAACTTCGCACGGCCACCGTAATAAAGCGCGATGCCGCGATTCAAGTGCGCATAATTGTAAGTTGGATCAAGCTCAAGTACAGAATCAAACGCTTCATAGGCAGCATCAAAATTGCCTGCCTGCGTTAAATAAATGCCTAAGTAGTTGAATACTTCAGGCATATCAGGTCGGATTGCCAGCGCTTGCGAGAAATCGTTACGCGCTAATGCCCTCAGACCGAGACTATCATACAACACTCCGCGCTCATATAAAAGCTGTGCGCGTTCGTCATCGGTTAAAGCCCGACTGGCAAGAATTTGTTCCATGCGTGCCAGGATCACTTCCTGCTGTAAAGTCGGTTGCAATGGCACTGCGAGGACTTCACTCTTACGCCAGGCAGAGTTGCTGCATCCTGCCAGCGTGAGTGCTGTCGCAACGAAACACCAGCGCAAAAAAGGCTTCATTTCCCACTCCCGAAGACAACAATTGGATGAACGTCCTGTCCCCCGCCTGCAAACAAGGCATCCGGCCAGCTAAATGTGCCCTCCGCAAACGCGGAGGGCAAAGGCAAACCTTACTCGCCCTGCTCTGCTGCCGGAGCTGGTGCTGCGGCGGCTGGCTGGGACTGCTCGGTTGCTTCTTTAATGCTCAGACGGATACGGCCCTGACGGTCAACTTCCAGAACCTTAACCGGTACTTCCTGATTCATCTGCAGGTAGTCAGTCACTTTCTCAACGCGCTTGTCAGCGATCTGAGAGATGTGTACCAGACCTTCTTTACCGCCACCGATGGCAACGAACGCGCCAAAGTCAACGATACGGGTCACTTTACCGTTGTAGATACGACCTACTTCGATTTCTGCAGTGATCTCTTCGATACGACGGATAGCGAACTTAGCTTTCTCACCGTCGGTCGCAGCGATCTTCACGGTACCGTCATCTTCGATTTCGATGGTGGTGCCGGTTTCTTCGGTCAGGGCACGGATAACAGAACCGCCTTTACCGATAACGTCTTTGATCTTGTCTGGATTGATCTTGATGGTGTGAATACGTGGAGCGAACTGAGAAATGTCGCCACGTGGCGCGTTAATCGCCTGTTCCATCACGCCCAGGATGTGCAGACGTGCACCTTTAGCCTGGTTCAGAGCAACCTGCATGATCTCTTTGGTGATACCTTCAATTTTGATATCCATCTGCAGTGCAGAGATACCGTCGCGGGAACCCGCTACTTTGAAGTCCATATCGCCCAGGTGGTCTTCGTCGCCCAGGATGTCAGACAGAACAACAAAGTTGTCGCCTTCTTTCACCAGACCCATCGCGATACCCGCAACGGCAGCTTTGATAGGCACGCCTGCGTCCATCAGCGCCAGGGAAGCACCACATACGGAAGCCATAGAAGAAGAACCGTTAGATTCGGTGATTTCAGAAACCACGCGAACGGTGTACGGGAATTTGTCCAGCTCTGGCATTACTGCCAGCACGCCGCGTTTCGCCAGGCGACCGTGACCAATCTCACGACGCTTAGGAGAACCGACCATACCGGTTTCGCCTACGCAGTACGGAGGGAAGTTGTAGTGGAACAGGAAGTTGTCAGTACGCTCGCCCATCAGCTCGTCGAGGTTCTGTGCATCACGGGTGGTGCCCAGGGTCGCAGTCACCAGCGCCTGAGTTTCGCCACGGGTGAACAGCGCGGAACCGTGAGTACGTGGCAGAACGCCAGTACGTACGTCCAGACCACGGATCATGTCTTTTTCGCGGCCATCGATACGCGGCTCGCCTGCCAGTACGCGGCTACGAACAACGTTTTTCTCGATAGCGTGCAGGATTTCACCCAGTTCGTTAGCGTCCAGCGTTTCGTCTTCTGCTACCAGCTGAGCGATGGTTTCAGATTTGATCACGTCAACCTGAGCATAACGCTCTTGTTTGTCGGTGATGCGGTAAGCGTCGCTCAGGCGAGATTCTGCCAGCGCAGCAACGCGCGCGTTCAGCGCTTCGTTGACGGCTTCTGGCTGCCAATCCCAACGTGGTTTGCCCGCTTCTTTTACCAGCTCGTTGATCTCTTTGATAACAACCTGCTGCTGCTCGTGACCGAATACCACGGCACCCAGCATCTGGTCTTCGCTCAGCAGTTCAGCTTCGGATTCAACCATCAGTACGGCAGCTTCGGTACCAGCAACAACCAGATCCAGCTTGCTCTCTTTCAGTTCGTCCTGAGTCGGGTTCAGTACGTACTGGTCGTTGATGTAACCAACACGAGCAGAACCGATTGGGCCGTTGAACGGCAGGCCGGACAGGGACAGGGCAGCGGATGCACCAATCATGGCAACGATGTCTGGGTTAACCTGTGGGTTAACGGAAACGACGGTCGCGATAACCTGAACTTCGTTAATGAAGCCTTCTGGGAACAGCGGGCGAACCGGGCGGTCAATCAGACGCGCGATCAGGGTTTCGCCTTCGCTTGGACGGCCTTCACGACGGAAGAAGCTACCTGGGATACGGCCAGCAGCGTAGGTACGCTCCTGATAGTTAACGGTCAGCGGGAAGAAGTCCTGGCCTGGTTTGGTTTTTTTCTGGCCGACAACGGTAACGAATACCGCGGTGTCATCCATGCTAACCATAACAGCGGCAGTCGCCTGACGCGCCATCATGCCGGTTTCCAGCGTGACGGTGTGTTGGCCGTACTGGAACTTACGAACGATCGGATTAAGCAAAATTCTATCCTTTCTTATTAAATGGCGGCACACCCTCTGGCGTACCGGCCGATGAAACCGATCTTCTTTGCATCCTCGCGACTAATGACAACCCTAACCCGATGCGGGTAAAGCCTCTCATTAGCCGCGCGAACCTCTGCAACGAAGAATATGCACAACAACAATACATTATACCCGTTATCTTTCAAAATACTGCTGTGTCGGTAATTTCAGCTCAATTTTGTCTAAACGAAATGTAGACAGGGAGGATTACCGGGGCGCAGGCAGCATTTCTACGGGCACTCAATTCTTTTAAATTGCCGTCGTCTGGTGGAAAAAAGGGGCCATAAAGGCCCCTCTTTCTGAAACTCGCTAGAATTAGCGACGCAGACCCAGACGCTCGATCAGCGCGGTGTAGCGTGCAACATCTTTACGTTTCAGGTAGTCGAGCAGTTTACGACGCTGAGAAACCATGCGCAGCAGACCACGACGGCTGTGGTGATCTTTTTTGTGCTCTGCAAAGTGACCCTGCAGGTGGTTGATCTGTGCAGTCAGCAGTGCAACCTGAACTTCGGTAGAACCGCTGTCGTTTGCGCCACGACCGAACTCAGAAACGATTTGTGCTTTAGCTTCAACGCTTAGAGACATTTTGAACTCCAAATTTAAAAGAAAGAAAGGGTGCCGATCTCTAATTCAGCAACCCCTGATATAACGCTTGCCAATTGTTAAACAATTAAGCAGGCGTTAAGCCGCGACATTCTACTCGCAGCGCTCTGTTATCGCAAGCCACACAATCTGGCTTACTCGGCGTATTCGACCACCAGACGGCGTGGTGCCACGCGGCCTTCATCGTCGATTTCACCCATGCCGAGGAATTTACCCTCTTCGCCTTCCGTCACGCGTACCAGACCTTCCAGCGGCGCGCCTGACGTCCGCACCGGATTACCATTTTTAAAGTAAACCGATGAGGTTAAAGGGATATTGACTATCGGATAGTCTGAAGCCGGACTGTCCATCGGCATTAATAGCGGGTCGAGCAGTTCCGCTGCTGGAACGCCCTGCTGCTCGGCCTGTTCGACCAATGCCTGCAGCTGTTCCAGCGTAACCATACGATCAACCGGGTATTTGCTGACCGCCAGACGACGCAGGAAAATCACGTGTGCGCCGCAGCCGAGCTTCTCACCCAGATCGTCGATAATGGTTCGAATATAGGTGCCTTTTGAGCAGTGAATCTCCAGCTCCAGCTCGTTGCCTTCGTGGCGAATAAACAGCAGCTCATAGACGGTAATCGGGCGGGCTTCACGCGGTACGTCGATGCCCTGACGCGCATATTCGTACAGCTTCTTGCCCTGATACTTCAGCGCCGAATACATGGATGGCACCTGTTGGGTGTCTCCACGGAAGCTCTCCAGCGCTTCGGCCAGTTCCGCATCGCTAAAGGTCACCGGGCGCTCTTCCACGATTTGCCCGTCGGCGTCCGAGGTATCGGTGCGCTGGCCCAGGCGGGCAATCACACGATAACGCTTGTCGGAGTCCAGCAGGTACTGGGAGAACTTGGTGGCTTCACCGAGGCAAATTGGCAGCATACCGGTAGCCAGCGGGTCCAGCGCGCCGGTATGCCCGGCGCGGTTGGCGTTATAAATACGCTTTACCTTCTGCAGCACATCATTGCTGGATGCGCCTTGCGGTTTATCCAGCAACAATACGCCGTGAATATCACGGCCGCGACGACGAGGACGACTCATCAGTCCTCCTTGCTGTCGTCCGCTGGGTTCACACGACGTTCGTCGTCATGCTTCACCACGCTGGTTACCAGGTTAGACATGCGCATACCTTCAACCAGCGAGTTGTCGTAGAAGAAGGTCAGTTCCGGCACGATACGCAGGCGCATCGCTTTCCCGAGCAGGGAGCGGATAAAACCAGAGGCTTCCTGCAGCGCTTTGATGCCGGATTTAATTGCCGCTTCATCTTTATCGTTCAGGAAGGTCACAAACACTTTGGCATAGGCCAGGTCACGGGACATTTCGACACCGGAAACGGTGGTCATCATACCCAGACGAGGATCTTTAATTTCGCGCTGCAGGATGATTGCGATCTCTTTTTGCATCTCCTGGGCCACGCGCTGCGGGCGACCAAATTCTTTCGCCATAATAAATTCTCCAGACAAAAAAGGGGCTATCAGCCCCTTTTGAAATAATTGCCGGGTTGCACGAGGCGATCCCGGCCTACAATCGACAATCTTAACGAAGATTAAGCGATGGTACGTTGGATTTCGATGATTTCGAACACTTCGATCATATCGCCAACGCGAACGTCGTTGTAGTTCTTAACGCCGATACCACATTCCATGCCGTTACGGACTTCGTTAACGTCATCTTTGAAGCGGCGCAGGGATTCCAGCTCGCCTTCATAGATAACCACGTTGTCGCGCAGAACGCGGATTGGGTTGTGACGCTTGATGGTACCTTCGGTAACCATACAGCCCGCGATCGCACCGAATTTCGGTGATTTGAACACGTCACGAACTTCAGCCAGACCAATGATCTGCTGTTTCAGTTCTGGGGACAGCATGCCGCTCATTGCCGCTTTCACTTCGTCGATCAGGTTATAGATGACGGAGTAGTAGCGCAGATCCAGGCTTTCTGACTCGATAACTTTACGTGCAGAGGCATCAGCACGTACGTTGAAGCCAACCAGGATAGCATTGGATGCTGCAGCCAGGGTCGCGTCGGTTTCGGTGATACCACCTACGCCAGAACCGATGATCTTCACTTTCACTTCGTCGGTAGACAGTTTCAGCAAGGAGTCGGAGATCGCTTCCACAGAACCCTGTACGTCGGCCTTCAGTACGATGTTCACTTCGTGAACTTCGCCTTCGGTCATGTTGGCGAACATGTTCTCGAGTTTAGATTTCTGCTGACGAGCCAGTTTAACTTCACGGAATTTACCCTGACGATACAGAGCAACTTCACGCGCTTTCTTCTCGTCACGAACGACGGTCACTTCGTCACCGGCAGCCGGAACACCGGACAGACCCAGGATTTCCACTGGAATGGATGGACCCGCTTCCAGTACTTCCTGACCCAGTTCGTTACGCATCGCACGAACGCGACCGTATTCGAAGCCACACAGCACGATATCGCCCTTGTTCAGGGTACCTTCACGAACCAGGACGGTAGCGACTGGGCCACGACCTTTATCCAGGAAGGATTCGATAACCGCACCGCTTGCCATACCTTTACGAACCGCTTTCAGCTCCAGAACTTCAGCCTGCAGCAGGATAGCATTCAGCAGGTCGTCGATACCGGTACCCGCTTTTGCAGATACTGGGATGAACTGCGATTCGCCGCCCCACTCTTCCGGCATAACACCGTACTGAGACAGTTCGTTCTTCACGCGATCCATATCGGCTTCTGGCTTATCGATTTTGTTCACAGCAACAACCAGAGGCACCTGCGCCGCTTTCGCGTGCTGGATTGCTTCGATGGTCTGCGGCATCACGCCGTCGTCAGCTGCAACAACCAGAACAACGATATCCGTTGCCTGAGCACCACGAGCACGCATGGAGGTAAACGCGGCGTGACCCGGGGTATCCAGGAAGGTGATCATCCCGTTTTCAGTTTCAACGTGATATGCACCGATGTGCTGGGTAATGCCGCCCGCTTCGCCAGAGGCCACTTTCGTAGAACGAATGTAGTCCAGCAGAGAGGTTTTACCGTGGTCAACGTGACCCATGATGGTCACAACTGGTGCGCGCGGTTCAGCCGCTGCACCGGTGTCACGGTCGCTCATTACCGCTTCTTCCAGCTCGTTTTCACGACGCAGGATAACTTTGTGGCCCATCTCTTCGGCAACCAGCTGTGCGGTTTCCTGGTCGATGACCTGGTTGATGGTGGCCATTGCGCCCAGCTTCATCATCGCTTTGATGACCTGAGAGCCTTTCACCGCCATCTTGTTAGCCAGATCGCCAACGGTGATGGTTTCGCCAATCACAACGTCACGGTTAACGGCCTGAACTGGCTTCTGGAAGCCCTGTTGCAGTGCGGAACCTTTACGCTGCTTGCCGCCTTTACCACCGCGAACAGCGGCGCGCGCTTCTTCACGATCGGCTTTGGATTCGGCGTGTTTGTTACCTTTCTTAGCAGGGCGAGCCGCTTTCGTGCTGCGAGTACGGCCACGGCCGCCTTCAACTTCACGGTCGTTTTCGTCTTCAGCCTGGCGGGCGTGCTGAGAAGTGGTGACGTGGTAGTCGCTGGTGTCTTCAGACGGTTCAGCGGCGGTATTCACACCATTCTTCTCGTTTTCTTCTGCCATACGGCGAGCTTCTTCCGCTACGCGGCGCGCTTCTTCTTCAAGCTTGCGACGTGCTTCTTCTTCCGCTTTGCGCTTCAGCTCGGCAGCTTCATTTTCACGGCGGGCTTTTTCGGCCTGGGCAGTTTTGGTCATATCGTCGGTCTGTTGATTGCTCACTTTGTCTTTTTCCGCAGCTTCACGTTTCGCTTTATCAGCGGCTTCACGATTAGCTTTTTCTGCGGCCTCACGTTCAGCTTTTTGTTGCGCCTCGCGTTTAGCTGCTTCTTCAGCTTCACGACGGGCTTGCTCTTCCGCTTCACGCTGCGCCTGCTCTTCCGCGGCCAGGCGTTCAGCCTCTTGCGGATCGCGTTTCACAAAGGTGCGTGTCTTGCGGACTTCGATTTGTACCGATTTGCTTTTTCCACCGGTACCTGGAATGTTGAGAGTACTGCGCGTTTTGCGCTGCAAAGTCAACTTATCTGGAGCAGAACCATTTTCACGGTTCAGATGCGCCAGTAAGGTTTGCTTCTCTTGTGCGGACACAGAGTCATCAGCGCCCTTCGGGATGCCCGCATCAGCAAATTGCTGTACCAGGCGATCCACGGAGGTCTGTATTTCTGCAGCCAGCGTTTTTACGGTTACATCTGTCATACTGTTCCTTCCTGCTACAGTTTATTACGCTTCGTCACCGAACCAGCAGATATTACGGGCAGCCATAATTAGCTCACCGGCTTTCTCGTCGGTTAAGCCTTCGATATCCACCAGATCATCAATACCTTGTTCGGCGAGATCTTCCAGCGTACAAACACCACGGGCAGCCAGTTTGAAGGCCATCTCACGATCCAATCCTTCCAGATTCAGCAGATCGTCAGCCGGTTTATTATCACCGAGGCTCTCTTCCTGGGCCAGTGCCAGAGTGGTCAGTGCGTTTTTAGCACGCTCGCGCAGTGCTTCAACGGTGTCTTCATCCAGGCCATCAATAGCCAGCAGTTCTTTCATTGGCACGTAGGCCAGTTCTTCCAGCGTGGAGAAGCCTTCTTCAACCAGCACGGTAGCGAAATCTTCATCAATATCGAGATATTTAGTGAAGGTATCGATAGCCGCGTGTGCTTCAGCCTGGTGCTTCGCCTGCAGGTCATCAACGGTCATGACGTTGAGTTCCCAGCCGCTCAGCTGAGAAGCCAGACGGACGTTCTGACCGTTACGGCCAATCGCCTGCGCCAGGTTACCCGCTTCAACCGCGATATCCATGGTGTGTTTGTCTTCGTCAACCACAATGGATGCCACGTCAGCCGGAGCCATCGCGTTGATCACGAACTGCGCCGGGTTGTCGTCCCACAGCACGATATCGATACGTTCGCCGCCCAGCTCGGTAGAGACCGCCTGAACACGCGCGCCGCGCATACCAACGCAAGCACCGACTGGGTCGATACGTTTGTCGTTGGTCTTCACAGCGATTTTGGCACGAGAGCCCGGATCGCGAGCAGCGGCTTTGATTTCGATAACTTCTTCACCGATTTCTGGCACTTCAATGCGGAACAGTTCGATCAGCATTTCTGGCTTAGAACGGGTGACGAAGAGCTGCGCGCCGCGCGCTTCCGGACGTACGGAGTACAGAACGCCGCGAATACGGTCGCCTGGACGGAAGTTTTCACGCGGCAGCATGTCTTCACGCAGGATAACCGCTTCAGCGTTGTTACCGAGGTCCAGAGAGATGTTGTCGCGGTTAACTTTCTTCACCACGCCGGTGATGATCTCACCTTCATGCTCACGGAACTGGTCAACAACCATTGCGCGTTCAGCTTCACGTACTTTCTGTACGATAACCTGTTTTGCCGTCTGGGTCGTGATACGGTCGAAGGTGACAGATTCGATCTGATCTTCAACGTATTCGCCCACGTTCAGGCTTTCGTCTTCGAAGCGTGCCGCTTCGAGGGTGATTTCTTTAGTCGGCTGGGTCACTTCTTCGACAATAACCCAACGACGGAAGGTGTCGAAATCACCGCTACGACGGTCAATTTCAACGCGAACGTCGATCTCTTGTTCGTATTTTTTCTTCGTTGCTGTAGCCAGCGCACTTTCCAGCGCTTCAAAAATTTTCTCGCGTGGCAGTGATTTTTCGTTGGAAACGGCTTCAACAACGGCCAAAATTTCTTTGTTCATCGCGGGCTTTTCACCTCAATCCAGACTGTTAAAAGTGGGGAACCAGGTTCGCCTTCTGGATGTTACTCAGCGCGAACACTTCATCTTTACCGTCGACTGTCACGGTGATCATCTCACCGTCTACCGCTTTAATAATGCCCTGCCATTTACGACGGTTCTGAACCGCCATACGCAGGACCAGCGCAACCTCTTCACCCATGAAACGCACATAGTGTTCAGCAGTGAACATAGGACGGTCGAGGCCCGGAGAGGAAACTTCCAGGTTGTAAGCCACAGTAATAGGATCTTCAACGTCCATCACCGCACTTACCTGGTGGCTCACATCAGCACAATCATCAACATTGATGCCATCTTCACTATCAATATAGATGCGCAGTGTGGATGTGCGACCGCGAATAAATTCGATGCCGACCAGTTCGTAGCCCAGGGCTTCAACCGGCGCTGTAATCATCTCTGTTAATTTTTGCTCTAATGTGGACAAACCCACCCCCAAGACATAAAAAAAGGGCCTAAAGCCCAGTTATTCTGTAGTCAGATAACAAAAAACCCCGATAAATCGGGGCTTTAGATAACTGAACCCTATAGCCGCAACTGCGGCCTGGAGAACCTTCCGAAAGAATTTTTTTTCAAATCCAGCTACGAAGGCCTAAGTCTCCACAGTATATTTGAAAATGAACTCTAAGGGAAAGTGGTTGCGGGGGCCGGATTTGAACCGACGACCTTCGGGTTATGAGCCCGACGAGCTACCAGGCTGCTCCACCCCGCGCCTGAAACGTGGCAAATTTTACTCGTTTTGAGCAAAAAGTGCAAATAATGCTGGGATTTGGTACCGAGGACGGGACGTAAAATCGACCTACAGTATAGTGACCTCGATCACAGCTTGTCAACCTCACATTCTATGCAGAAGAAATGCGTACGCCATCGCGGTATGGTAATGGTGGCGACCGGCGCTGACGGCGCGGATTTTTTGAATAAAAATGCATGAATCCCTTCCGGTGCCAGCCAAAACATGATTAAATGAAAACTCATTTATTTTGCATAAAAATTCACTGACAGCGAAAGCAACTTCTCCTTCAGTCAATCAAGCAGGGTTTTACTTTATGACGACGATTCTCAAGCATCTTCCAGCAGGTCAACGTATTGGTATCGCCTTCTCTGGCGGTCTCGACACCAGCGCAGCGCTGCTGTGGATGCGACAAAAAGGAGCTGTCCCTTATGCATATACTGCAAACCTGGGCCAGCCTGACGAAGAAGATTATGATGCGATCCCTCGTCGTGCTATGGAATATGGCGCAGAGAACGCTCGCCTGATCGACTGCCGTAAACAGCTGGTTGCTGAAGGTATCGCCGCGATTCAGTGTGGTGCCTTCCATAACACCACCGGCGGTCTGACCTACTTCAACACCACCCCGTTGGGCCGTGCCGTGACCGGTACTATGCTGGTTGCCGCGATGAAAGAAGATGGCGTTAATATCTGGGGTGACGGCAGTACTTATAAAGGTAACGATATCGAACGTTTCTATCGTTACGGCCTGCTGACCAACGCCGAGCTGCAAATCTACAAGCCGTGGCTCGATACCGACTTTATCGACGAGCTTGGCGGCCGTCATGAAATGTCTGAATTCATGATTGCCTGCGGCTTTGACTACAAGATGTCCGTTGAGAAAGCCTACTCCACCGACTCCAACATGCTGGGCGCCACTCACGAAGCGAAAGACCTTGAGTTCCTGAACTCCAGCGTGAAGATTGTTAACCCGATCATGGGCGTGAAGTTCTGGGACGAGAACGTGAAGATCCCAGCGGAAGAGGTGACCGTACGCTTTGAGCAAGGCCACCCGGTAGCGCTGAACGGTAAAACCTTCAGCGACGATGTCGAAATGATGCTGGAAGCAAACCGCATCGGCGGCCGCCACGGTCTGGGCATGAGCGACCAGATTGAAAACCGTATCATCGAAGCGAAGAGCCGTGGCATCTACGAAGCCCCGGGGATGGCGTTGCTGCACATTGCCTACGAGCGTCTGCTGACCGGTATCCACAACGAAGATACCATCGAGCAGTATCACGCTCACGGCCGTCAACTGGGTCGTCTGCTGTATCAGGGCCGCTGGTTTGACTCTCAGGCGCTGATGCTGCGTGACTCTCTGCAGCGTTGGGTTGCCAGCCAGATTACCGGTGAAGTGACGCTGGAACTGCGTCGCGGTAACGACTACACCATCCTGAACACCGTGTCTGACAACCTGACCTACAAGGCTGAGCGTCTGACGATGGAAAAAGGCGAGTCCGTGTTCTCTCCAGACGATCGTATCGGCCAGCTGACCATGCGTAACCTGGATATCACCGATACCCGCGAGAAGCTGTTCGGCTACGCGAAGACCGGTCTACTGACCGCCTCTTCCGCTACCGGCCTGCCGCAGGTTGAGAACCTGGAAAACAAAGGCAAATAAGCCTGCGTTGAGAAAGTAAAAGGCCGCATTTGCGGCCTTTTTTGCGTCTGGGGATTGCCTGGGGTCACAGAGTTCGCGGCGTCACTGTGGCTGGCTGGGCTACCAAAAAATCAAGGGCGTGCCCTATCGACGCCGCCATTCTCCTGGCGTCTGGCCATAGTGCTTTTTGAAGGTTTTTGAGAACGATGCCAGCGACTGGAATCCGCAGCGTTCAGCAATGACATCGAGCCGGGCCTGTCGGTCCTGGTGCAGCAATCGGGCGGCCATCGCCATACGTAACTGGGTAAGCCAGACCTGCGGCGTCAGGTGATAAGCGCGGGAAAAGTGGCGGGCAAAGGTCGCGCGCGATAAAAAGGCACGGGCAGCCATGCTTTCCATCGTCCAGGGCTGTTCCGGCGTGGCCAGAACGGCTAACACCGCGGGCATCAAGCGTTCATCACGCATCAGACGCAGTAAACCGCCCGGCGGCTCCTCTGCACCCAACAGTGTTCGTAGCAGCAGAACCAGCAGCGTATCGCCGAGGCTTCGCACAATCGCACTGCCGCCGGGATGCTCGGCCAGGCTTTCGCGCACCAGCACGTTGAGCAGAAACTCCAGCTCCGGGCAATCTTCACGCTCGTGGGTGTGCAGATGAATTAGCTCCGACTCTTCGGCGAACAGCCAGCTAACGTGTGGACCAAAATAGAACTCGCCGCACAGCATCTCCAGCGCATCACTCTCGCTGCCGGTACGCATTTCGGTTAGCGTGCCGTTAAAACGGTGAGCCACCGGCAGAACCTGCCCCCACTCCACCAGGCTTTCCATCAGATGCGGCGAGCCGTGGGGCAACAGGATGACATCTCCCGCACGCATGTGCCGGGTTTGATTCCCCACGGTAAGACGCCCTTCCCCCCGCAGCACAAAATGCCAGGGCACGATGCCGGCACGCATCTGATCATGCCCCGCCTGCCAGCGCCCACCGAAGCGGCAGTGAAGGTTCACTTCGCAGCGCGGAGCCAGCAGCGTCAAGAGATGGCTAAGGCTATCCATAATACTCCTGAGACGATAAGACAAAAAGATGAGACGAAGAGCGCCAGTCTAGCACGATCAACTCCTCTAAGATGACGTCATTGCCACTACAAACCCTCTAGTAACAGGAGTATGTCATGAGCCGTTTAGCAGAAATTCGTGAACAAGATGCAACAGGTAAAGCCGCAGAGATTTTTGGCGGGATTAAAAAAGCGATGGGGAAAGTGCCAAATGCCTACCTGACCATCGGTGGGCATTCACCGGAGTCGCTGCAACAGGCGCTGGCGCACAACGCCATGCTGCATAAGGGGAGTCTGAACGCGAAGGAGCTGGAAACCATCAACCTGGCGGTGAGCGAAGCCACCGGCTGCGATTACTGCCTGGCAGCCCACAGCATGATGGCGAAAAAAGCCGGCTTCAGCAGTGAACAGATTCGCGAACTGCGCCGTGCAGAGTATGCCGAAGATGTCCATCTCGACGCGCTGGCTAAATTCTCGCAAACGCTGGTGACCACCACGGGTACGCTGCCGGAAGCCGATGTTGTCGCTCTGCGTAACGCCGGGTTCAGCGACCGTCAGGTGATCGAAGCCATCAGCGCCATCAGCGCTATTCTGTTTACCAATATGGTGAACCGAGTGAACGACACCGTGGTTGACTTCCCAAAGGCTGACTAAGCCGAAGCGTGCCGGATAACGGCGTTGCCTTATCCGGCCTATAAAATCACGGTGGTTTTCTACAGACGAAAAAAAAGACGCTTTTCAGCGTCTTTCTTTCGGAATATTGGTACTGAGGATGGGACTCGAACCCACAAGCCCGTTAGGGCACTACCACCTCAAGGTAGCGTGTCTACCAATTCCACCACCTCAGCACGGATACTACTATTAATGCGGGATATCGCTGGTCGGCTGTGCCGGTGCCGCTGGCTGAGTAGTTTGCTCAGTCTTAGGCGCAGTCAGATTTTCCCACTCGCTTCCTTTATTGGTCTTGTTACTGTTGATGTTGCCCAGTACCAGACTGATAATGAAGAACAGCGTCGCAAACACAGCGGTCATGCGGGTCATGAAATTACCAGAACCACTAGAACCAAACAGCGTAGCGGAAGCGCCTGCTCCAAAGGAGGCTCCCATATCAGCGCCTTTACCTTGCTGCAGCATAACGAGGACCACAAGGCCAATCGCTACAATAAGGAAAACAACTAAAAGAGCTTCGTACATAATCAACCTGTTCCTTGCGGGGACACCGCGTACCAAGTGCTTCTACCAATAAAGCGGGATGTTTATGTTTCCCACTGAAGCGGGTGTGAATACTAACCAAAGCGAATGACCTTCGCAAGGGCAATTTCGACACATTGTATCAACTGCGGAAAAAAACAGCAAAACAACGCATAATCAGCAATAAAAAGGCGGCAAGCGCCACCTTTTTAATCACTTACATCTCGGTTATACCGCTTTTACCGCATCGGCAATGCGGTGTGCGAACGCGGTGACCTGCGCTTCTTCTTCACCTTCCACCATGACGCGAATCAGCGGCTCGGTGCCGGATTTACGCAGCAGCACGCGACCACGGTTACCCAGCGCCGCTTCCACTTCCGCTGCCGTCGCTTTCACGACCTCATTTTCCAGCGGGTTGGATTTACCGTCGGTGTAGCGTACGTTAACCAACACCTGCGGGAACATCTTCATGCCGCTGCACAGATCGTGCAGGCTCATGTGGTTGCGCACCATCGCCGCAACGACCTGCAGGCCAGCCACGATGCCGTCACCGGTAGTGGTTTTATCCAGCAGGATAACGTGACCGGAGTTTTCCGCCCCGATACGCCAGCCTTTCTCCTGCATTTTTTCCAGCACGTAGCGGTCGCCCACTTTCGCGCGGGTGAATGGAATACCCAGCTGCTTCAGCGCCACTTCCAGACCCATGTTGCTCATCAGCGTACCTACCGCACCACCGCGCAGCTGGCCCTGTCGCAGCGCTTCGCGTGCGATGATGTACATGATCTGATCGCCATCGACTTTGTTGCCTTCATGGTCAACCATGATGACGCGGTCGCCGTCGCCGTCCAGCGCGATCCCCAGATCGGCTTTTTCCGCCAGCACGCGCGCCTGCAGCGCACGCACGTCGGTGGCACCCACTTCTTCGTTGATGTTCACACCGTTTGGCTCACAGCCAATAGCAATCACGTTCGCCCCCAGCTCGCGCAGTACGTTCGGCGCAATGTGGTAGGTGGCGCCGTTCGCGCAGTCAACGACGATTTTCAGGTGGTTGAGGCTCAGTTCGTTCGGGAAGGTCCCTTTGCAGAACTCGATGTAGCGGCCCGCAGCATCGACGATGCGGCTGGCTTTACCCAGCTCGGCTGAGTCCACACAGGTGATCTCTTTTTCCATTTCGGCTTCAATCGCTTCTTCCACTTCGTCCGGCAGTTTGGTGCCGTCGATGGAGAAGAACTTGATGCCGTTGTCATAGAACGGGTTATGCGAGGCAGAGATAACGATGCCAGCTTCCGCGCGGAAGGTGCGGGTCAGATAAGCAACCGCAGGCGTTGGCATCGGGCCGGTGAAGGAGGCAGATAAGCCCGCTGCCGCCAGACCCGCTTCCAGCGCAGACTCCAGCATATAGCCAGAGATGCGGGTATCTTTACCGATAATGATTTTACGCGAGCCGTGGCTTGCCAGCACTTTACCCGCCGCCCAACCGAGTTTCAGGACAAAATCAGGAGTGATTGGCGCATCGCCTACGCGGCCACGGATCCCATCGGTACCAAAATACTTGCGATTACTCATAACGTTTTTTTCCCTTCGCAGACAGCGTGGCTTCGACCACACGCATCGCCTCAACAGTTTCTTTGACATCGTGGACGCGAACGATATGCGCGCCCTGCATAGCTGCAATCACCGCACACGCCAGGCTGCCGCTAAGGCGTTCTGATGGCCCCACATTCAGCAGTTGGCCAATCATCGATTTCCGCGACATGCCGACGAACAGCGGCAGACCGAAATGATGAAATTCTGACAGGCGAGCGAGTAATGCGTAATTGTGGGAGAGATTTTTACCGAAACCGAACCCCGGGTCGAGCAACAATTTATCTTTTCCGATACCCGCCTTTTCACAACGCGCGATCTGCTCCACAAAGTACTGATTCACCTCGGCAAAGACATCGTCGTATTTCGGCGCTTCCTGCATGGTTTTTGGATTGCCCTGCATGTGCATCAGCGACACCGGCAGCCCGGTTTCCGCTGCGGCTTCCAGGGCGCCCGGTTCGCTGAGCGAGCGGATATCGTTGATGATATGTGCGCCGACGCGGGCTGATTCACGGATCACCTCAGGTTTGGAGGTATCCACAGAAATCCACACTTCGAAGCGCTGGGCAATCTCTTCAACCACCGGGATCACTCGCGCCAGTTCTTCTTCAACGCTGACGTCCAGCGCCCCAGGGCGCGTCGATTCGCCGCCGACATCGATGATCGTCGCGCCGGCGTTAATCATCAGGTTCGCATGTTTCACCGCCTCAACCAGCGTATTGTGCGTGCCGCCGTCGGAGAACGAATCCGGCGTAACGTTGAGGATCCCCATCACGTGTGGATGGGAAAGATCCAGGATGGAGCCCTGGGCGGTGAGTTTCATAGCGAATCCTTCTGAGTTCTTATTGGTGGCATAAAAAAACCCTGGAGCAAGCCCCAGGGTTTCAGGTGAAGCACAGTCATCAACGATGGGATAACTTATTTGTCGCCCAGCTGCTCTGACATGGTGCCAGAGTCCGGAGCACGCGGTTCATCAACCGGACGTGGCGCACTTGGTTTACCCGTGTTGCCAGAGTTATTGGATGAACCTGGTTCTTCCCAGCCTGCTGGCGGACGCACGTCGCGGCGAGCCATCAGGTCGTCAATCTGCGGTGCATCGATGGTCTCATATTTCATGAGCGCATCTTTCATTGCATGCAGAATATCCATGTTGTCGTTCAGAAGCTGGCGAGCACGAGCGTAGTTACGTTCGATAAGCGCTTTAACTTCCTGGTCGATGATACGCGCGGTTTCATCGGACATGTGTTTCGCTTTCGCGACGGAGCGGCCCAGGAATACTTCGCCCTCTTCTTCCGCGTACAGCAGCGGACCGAGTTTGTCGGAGAAGCCCCATTGGGTCACCATGTTACGCGCCAGGTTAGTCGCAACTTTAATGTCGTTCGACGCACCGGTAGAAACATGTTCTACGCCGTAAATAATTTCTTCTGCCAGACGACCGCCGTACAGGGTGGAGATCTGACTTTCCAGTTTCTGACGACTAGCGCTGATAGCGTCGCCTTCAGGCAGGAAGAAGGTCACACCCAGCGCACGACCGCGTGGGATAATCGTCACTTTATGCACCGGATCGTGTTCCGGTACCAGGCGACCGATAATGGCGTGGCCTGCTTCGTGGTAAGCGGTAGATTCTTTCTGCGCTTCCGTCATCACCATAGAGCGACGTTCCGCACCCATCATGATTTTGTCTTTCGCTTTTTCGAACTCAACCATCGATACCACGCGCTTGTTGCCGCGCGCTGCAAACAGTGCCGCTTCGTTCACCAGGTTCGCCAGATCTGCACCGGAGAAACCAGGGGTACCACGAGCAATGATTGCTGCATCAATATCAGGTGCCAGCGGTACGCGACGCATATGCACTTTCAGAATCTGTTCACGACCACGAACGTCCGGCAGACCGACCACAACCTGACGGTCGAAACGACCTGGACGCAGCAGGGCTGGGTCAAGTACGTCTGGACGGTTAGTCGCTGCGATAACGATGATACCTTCGTTACCTTCGAAGCCATCCATCTCAACCAGCATCTGGTTCAGCGTCTGCTCACGTTCATCGTGACCGCCACCCAGACCTGCGCCACGCTGGCGGCCTACGGCGTCGATTTCATCGATGAAGATGATGCACGGTGCCGCTTTCTTAGCCTGCTCGAACATGTCACGCACACGAGATGCACCGACACCCACGAACATTTCTACGAAGTCAGAACCGGAAATGGTGAAGAACGGTACTTTCGCTTCGCCAGCAATCGCTTTTGCCAGCAACGTTTTACCGGTACCCGGAGGGCCAACCATCAGCACGCCTTTCGGGATTTTACCGCCCAGCTTCTGGAAACGGCTCGGTTCACGCAGGTACTCAACCAGCTCACCCACCTCTTCTTTCGCTTCGTCGCAGCCTGCAACATCGGCAAAGGTGGTTTTAATCTGGTCTTCCGTCAGCATGCGCGCCTTGCTCTTACCGAACGACATGGCACCTTTGCCACCGCCGCCCTGCATTTGGCGCATGAAGAAGATCCAGACGCCGATCAGCAGCAGCATCGGGAACCAGGAAATGAAGATAGAAGCCAGCAGGCTTGGTTCTTCAGGCGGCTCACCAACCACTTTGACGTTTTTCGTCAGCAGGTTGTCAAGCAGCTTCGGATCGTTAACCGGGATGTAAGTCGTGTAACGGTTACTATCTTTCTTGGTAACGTTGATCTCACGTCCGTTGATACGCGCTTCGCGAACCTGGTCGTTATTGACCTCTTGCAGGAAGGTAGAATAATCCACCTTATGGCCGTTCGATTCGCTGGGCCCAAAGCTCTGGAATACTGACATCAGCACAACGGCAATGACCAGCCAGAGTATTAGGTTTTTCGCCATGTCACTCAAGGGATTAACCTCATATTACAACTGTGTTAAAAACAGCGTCAGGATACTCTATATCCAGTTTCTTTCAAACTTTCGTTTGAAAAACCACCGTCTATCACTTTCGCCCGGTCGCTACAATGTACACTTCACGTGAACGCGCACGAGAAGAGTCCGGCTTACGAACTTTAACCTTCGTAAACAGGGAGCGAATTTCCCTTAGATACTCATCGAAGCCTTCGCCCTGGAACACTTTCACAACAAAATTTCCGCCCGGCGCTAACACATCACGAGCCATTTCAAGCGCCAGTTCCACCAGATACATGGCCCGGGGGATGTCAACCGCCGGCGTTCCGCTCATGTTTGGTGCCATATCTGACATGACAACTTGTACTTTACTGTCACCAACGCGTTCCAGTAATGCCTTCATCACGAGTTCATCACGAAAATCGCCCTGAAGGAAGTCCACACCAACGATTGGATCCATAGGTAGAAGATCGCAAGCGATAATGCGGCCTTTGCCACCAATCTGCGTGACCACATACTGTGACCAGCCTCCCGGTGCGGCACCGAGGTCGACAACCGTCATCCCCGGTTTAAAAAGTTTGTCACTTTGCTGTATTTCATCAAGTTTAAACCAGGCACGGGAACGTAACCCCTTTTTCTGTGCCTCTTGAACATATTTATCGCTAAAGTGTTCCTGAAGCCAGCGGCTTGAACTGGCAGAACGCTTTTTACCTGTCATTTAACATTCCCATCGGGGCAGTTCATCGTAGCCTTTCGGCGTAAATTTCTACGCATCGTTTGGCGATATATGGGAGATGGCGGTAGAATGACCCGTTTTCAATCCCAACGTAAGCAAAAATATACGATGAATCTGAGTACTAAACAAAAACAGCACCTGAAAGGTCTCGCACATTCGCTCAAGCCTGTCGTTATGCTTGGCAACAATGGTTTGACCGAAGGGGTACTGGCCGAGATTGAACTAGCGTTAGAGCACCATGAACTTATCAAGGTGAAAGTCGCCTCGGAAGACAGAGAGACCAAAACTTTGATTGTGGACGCTATCGTTCGCGAAACCGGCGCCTGTAATGTACAGGTCATCGGTAAGATACTGGTGCTTTATCGCCCTGGTAAAGAACGCAAAATCTCGTTGCCACGTTAAGAATATCCTAATTTCTGACACAACATTGTGTTAAATGAGGGATTTTCTCTACGAGGGCTAGCAACATGCCACGCTCTTATGCTTGATAAAAGGCCGCTATGCGGCCTTTTTCTTATCTTTACACTTGCTCAATAATTTCAGTGTTGAACAAATTTTACAGATAATCCACGTTGATGATTTCGAATTCAACTTCACCACCCGGGGTACGGATAGTTACCACATCATCCTGCTCTTTGCCGATCAGCCCACGCGCAATCGGCGAGTTGACGGAAATCAGGTTCTGTTTGAAGTCGGCTTCGTCATCACCCACGATGCGATAAGTCTGCTCTTCGTCGTTATCCAGGTTCAGCACCTTCACGGTGGCACCGAAGATCACGCGACCGTTGTTCGGGATCTTGGTGATATCGATAACCTGCGCATTAGACAGCTTCGCTTCGATATCTTTGATACGACCTTCGCAGAAGCCCTGCTGCTCGCGGGCAGCGTGATACTCTGCGTTCTCTTTCAGGTCGCCGTGCTCGCGCGCTTCAGCGATAGACGCAATGATTTCTGGACGGCGAACTGACTTCAGAAAGTCCAGCTCTTCACGCAGTTTTTCTGCACCACGAAGGGTCATCGGAATAGCTTGCATTGTTATACCTCTTAAACATTCCTGTAGGGAGCGGTTCGCCCCGCTCCGGCTGCTAAGCCCGCCTGGGTCGCTATCAACACCAGGCCAGAAGCAAAAGAAAACCGACCCGGGTACGAAGTCCCAGGTCAGCAGCAATTTTTAATTTGATACGTATTTTACCCCGAAGTTCACTACGGGTCATCGTTTACTTTACAGGGCGTTGCGCCGTAGTATGACGGCTTGTTTCCAGGTTGTTAGCGCGAGAATATGCGATTTCCTAGATTTATCATCGGATTGACTACCAGTATAGCGTTTAGCGTTCAGGCCGCGAATGTTGATGAATATATCAATCAGCTTCCCGACGGGGCCAACCTCGCGCTTCTGGTACAGAAAGTGGGCGCACCCGCGCCGCTGATTGATTATCACGGTCAGCAGATGGCGCTGCCGGCCAGTACCCAAAAGGTGCTCACCGCGCTGGCCGCCCTGCTCCAGCTTGGCCCGGATTTCCGCTTTACCACCACGCTTGAGAGCAAAGGCAGCGTGGACAACGGCACCCTGAAGGGCGACTTAATTGCGCGATTCGGCGGCGATCCGACGTTAAAACGCCAGGATATTCGCAATATGGTCGCCACCTTGAAAAAGTCAGGCGTACAGAATATTGACGGTAACGTGCTGATCGATACCTCCATCTTCGCCAGCCACGATAAAGCCCCAGGCTGGCCGTGGAACGATATGACCCAGTGCTTTAGCGCCCCCCCAGCGGCCGCTATTATCGACCGCAACTGCTTCTCGATTTCACTTTATAGCGCCCAGAAAGCTAACGATCTGGCGTTTATTCGCATTGCCTCTTACTACCCGGTGACCATGTTCAGCCAGGTACGTACGCTGGCCAAAGGCTCGCCGGAAGCACAATACTGCGAGCTGGACGTCGTACCTGGCGACCTGAACCGCTATACGCTCACCGGCTGCCTGCCACAGCGCGCTGACCCGCTGCCGCTGGCATTCGCCATTCAGGATGGCGCCAGCTACGCCGGGGCGATTATCAAAGACGAGTTGAAGCAGGCCGGGATCACCTATACCGGTACCCTGCTGCGCCAGACGCTGGTAAACGAGCCGGGGACGGTCATTGCCAGCAAGCAGTCGGCGCCGCTGCACGACCTGCTGAAAATCATGCTGAAAAAGTCAGACAACATGATTGCTGACACCGTATTTCGCATGATTGGTCATTCACGCTTTGGCGTACCGGGCACCTGGCGCGCGGGTTCCGACGCGGTTCGCCAGATTCTGCGTCAGCAGGCCGGCGTGGATTTAGGCAACACGATTATCGCTGACGGCTCCGGCCTGTCGCGCCATAACCTGCTGGCGCCAGCTACCATGATGCAGGCGCTGCAGTACATCGCACAGCATGATAACGAGCTGGACTTCATCTCAATGCTGCCGCTTGCCGGACACGACGGTTCGCTACAGTACCGCGCAGGTCTGCATCAGGCTGGCGTAGATGGGAAGGTTTCGGCAAAAACCGGTTCACTGCAGGGCGTATACAACCTGGCGGGCTTTATCACTACCGCTAGCGGGCAGCGCATGGCGTTTGTGCAGTATCTGTCGGGATACGCGGTACCGCCGGCGGATCAGCGTAATCGACGCATTCCGCTGGTACGCTTTGAGAGCCGGCTGTACAAAGATATCTATCAGAATAACTGATAAAAAAAGGGCCGCAGACGCGGCCCTTTTTATTTGATATTTGTAGCCCGAACAAGGTGTGATAACACCCGCTCAGGGAGCTCCCGGCGTCACTTCGTTCGGCCGGGCTACAGAGGACGTTGAATTAACGTTTGTAGATGAACTCAACGCCTTCTTCGTCGTCTTCATCCCAATCGTCATCCCACTCTTCGTCTTCAGCTTCTGCGGCGACTTCGTCCAGCTGCTGACGATGGTAGTCATCCCACATGAACTCGACTTTCTCTGGCTGTTTCGCTTCTTCGGCCTGAGCAATTGGGTTCTCGATGATGAAGTTCATCACGTCCCAGCACAGGTCTTTCACGCCGACCTGGCTTGCCGCGGAGATCAGGTAGTACTTATCTTCCCAACCCATTGCTTCGGCAATCGCTTTGGCTTTAGCTTCAGCTTCCGCTTTATCCATGGTGTCGATCTTGTTGAAAAGCAGCCAGCGTGGCTTACTCGCCAGCTTCTCGCTGTATTTCTCAAGCTCACCAATGATGATTTTTGCGTTTTCAGCCGGATCGGAACCGTCGATCGGATCGATATCGATGATGTGCAGCAGTACGCGGCAGCGCTCAAGGTGCTTCAGGAAGCGGATACCGAGGCCAGCGCCTTCGGATGCGCCTTCAATCAGCCCTGGAATATCGGCGATCACAAAGCTCTTCTCGTTGTCTACACGTACCACGCCAAGGCTTGGTACCAGGGTAGTAAACGGATAGTCAGCCACTTTAGGCTTCGCTGCGGAAACCGCACGGATAAAGGTCGATTTACCGGCATTTGGCATACCCAGCATACCCACGTCAGCCAGCAGCATCAGTTCGAGCTGCAGGTCGCGCTTATCGCCCGGTGTACCCATGGTCTTTTGACGCGGCGTACGGTTAACGGACGATTTGAATCGGGTGTTACCCAGGCCGTGCCAGCCACCTTTAGCGACCATCAGACGCTGACCGTGTTTGGTCATGTCGCCCATGGTTTCACCAGTGCCCTGATCGATAACACGCGTACCGACCGGCACCTTGATGGTGACGTCTTTACCGCGTTTACCGGTACAGTCACGGCTTGCACCGTTCTGACCGCGTTCAGCGCGGAAGGATTTTTCGAAACGGTAGTCGATCAGGGTGTTCAGGTTCTCATCGGCTTCCATCCAGACGTCGCCGCCGTCACCGCCGTCGCCGCCGTCAGGGCCGCCACGTGGAATATATTTTTCACGGCGGAAGCTTACGCAACCATTACCGCCATCACCTGCTACGACCAGGATCGTTGCTTCATCAACAAACTTCATTTTACTCTCCGTAAATCATTCGCCTGCGCGGGGTAACGGAACAACCGCTTCACGCTTACGCCACCGCCCCCAAAGACGATGACCAATGGCGGAATACATCGCGCCCGCAACCACGACAAACGCACCGAGGTAACCAATAAGGTTCAACATCGGTCTGGCGAAGAAATCGGGCCAGGCCATTGATAATAAATCTGAAAATAACAGTGTAAACAGGGGAGTCAGCGTGATTAACGCGCTCACCTGTGCCGCCTGCCAGCGCGCCATGGCTTCCGCCAGCGCACCATAACCGACCAGTGTGTTCAGACCACAGAAGATCAGACAGGCTAGCTGCCAGTCGCTCAACTGCCCGATAACCTCAGGCTTCGCTAATGGCAGCAATGCAATAGTACATAAAGTGTACAATAAAAAGAGGATCTGTTGTGATGCCAGACACCGCAATAACACCTTTTGCGCGACGCCGTAGCTCACCCAAACCATCGCCGCACTGACCCCAAAAATCACACCCCAGGTGTAATCAGTCAGACGGGTAAAAATTTCAATCAGGCTGGTGTTAAAGAACATCACCAGCCCGCAGATAAGCATGATTGCGCCGACTATCTGCGTACCGCGCATCTTCTCTTTGAGGATAAAGACGCTGGCGATCATCATCCCGACGGGCGAGAGTTGACCGATAACCTGAGATGCCGTCGGACTCACGTACTGCAGCGACGAGCTAAACAGGACAAAGTTACCGAACAGCCCGCCGGTAGCGATAAGCAGCAGTACAAGCCAGCGTGGGTCGCGAAACAACCGCAAAGAGGGCAGCTTGCGCTTCCAGGACAAAATGAGGCCCAGGCCACAGCTTGCCATCAGAAAGCGGTAGAAGACGATTGTGGGCGGCTCCATGACCTCCAGAACCTGCTTCATGGCAATCGGAAGTGCGCCCCAGCATACTGCTGTGGTGAGCGCCAATAGAATGCCAATGCCCGCCTGCTGCTTCATACCGGATTCCCTGCCCTGAAACGGTGGTACAACCCATCATTTTTCTGGCGTCGAATGTAAAAAGCCCCGCAACACGTTGCGGGGCTTTCATCCGTTACCGGGACGCGAAAAACTTATTCAGCAACGATGCTGATATAACGACGGTTTTTCGGGCCTTTCACTTCGAATTTCACTTTACCGTCTGCTTTAGCAAACAGAGTGTGGTCTTTGCCGCAGCCTACGTTAGAGCCAGCGTGGAACTGAGTACCACGTTGACGAACGATGATGCTACCAGCCAGAACGGATTCGCCGCCAAAGCGTTTTACGCCAAGACGTTTAGCTTCTGAGTCGCGACCGTTACGAGTCGAGCCACCAGCCTTTTTATGTGCCATTTAATCTGCTCCCCTTAACTTAAGCGCTGATGCCAGTAATTTTCACATCAGTGAACCACTGACGATGGCCCTGCTGCTTACGGTAGTGTTTACGACGACGAAACTTAACGATTTTAACTTTCTCGCCACGACCGTGAGCAACAACTTCAGCTTTGATAACGCCGCCATCAACGAAAGGAACGCCGATTTTGACTTCTTCACCGTTTGCGATCATCAGAACTTCAGCGAATTCAACAGATTCGCCAGTTGCGATGTCCAGCTTTTCCAGGCGAACGGTCTGACCTTCGCTAACTCGGTGTTGTTTACCACCACTTTGGAAAACCGCGTACATATAAACTCCGCTTCCGCGCACAACTTTATGTGATTCAGAGTGCGCTATAAATATTCACAATAGGGCGCGAATATTACGCAAAACGCGAGTCTTTGACAAGTGCTACCGTCAATACATGCAGAAAAAAAATACAACCTGCACAGCAACGTTTATCTGGGGCGTTTTTTCAGTACAATCGTATCTACAACGCTAACGTAAAACCTTCGTTATCCCATATGGATAAGTGGTAAACAGGACATTAAGCCCGGCTTTTGCGATGAATCTACAACAAATCAATGAGTTAACCGCGCAGGATATGGCGGGTGTCAATGCGACGATTCTTGAGCAGCTCAACTCGGACGTCCAATTGATCAATCAGCTTGGCTATTACATCGTCAGCGGCGGCGGGAAACGGATTCGTCCGATGATCGCTGTACTGGCCGCCCGTGCCGTTGGCTATCAGGGAAATGCCCACGTCACTATCGCTGCGCTGATCGAATTTATTCATACCGCAACGCTGCTGCACGACGACGTTGTCGATGAGTCCGATATGCGTCGCGGCAAAGCGACGGCAAATGCGGCCTTTGGCAACGCAGCCAGCGTGCTGGTTGGCGACTTTATCTATACGCGCGCCTTCCAGATGATGACCAGCCTTGGTTCACTAAAGGTGCTGGAAGTGATGTCTGAAGCGGTTAACGTCATTGCCGAAGGCGAAGTCCTTCAGCTGATGAACGTTAACGACCCGGACATCACCGAAGAGAACTACATGCGCGTTATCTACAGCAAAACCGCGCGTCTGTTCGAAGCGGCAGCGCAGTGTTCAGGTCTGCTTGCCGACTGCACACCGGAGCAAGAGAAAGGGCTGCAGGACTATGGCCGCTATCTCGGCACGGCTTTCCAGTTGATTGACGATCTGCTCGACTACAGCGCCGACGGTGAAACGCTGGGTAAAAACGTGGGTGACGACCTCAACGAGGGCAAACCGACGCTGCCGCTACTGCACGCTATGCGTAACGGCACCCCGGAGCAGGCGCAGTTGATTCGCGGTGCTATCGAACAAGGCAACGGCCGCCATCTGCTTGAACCAGTGCTGGAAGCGATGGCCGCCTGCGGTTCACTGGAGTGGACGCGTCAGCGCGCCGAGGAAGAAGCTGACAAAGCGATTGCTTCCCTGGCGTCTCTGCCGGATACGCCGTGGCGCGATGGGCTTATCGGGCTGGCCCATATCGCCGTTCAGCGCGATCGTTAATCCCCGGTTCGCGTTCCTGCGATAACACCAAAAAGTTCCCGAAAGCGCCGAAAGGCGCTTTTTTTTGCCATAAATTTGATGTTTTCCTAATTTAATTAAACTTACTAGAACTCTTTATGAACTTACCGAAAAGAACGCTACAGTATATTCTTCACTCAACGTAATGAGTTAATGACCGTTTTCAGGGAGGAAGTATGGAGCAGTTTAGTGACTGGCATCCCGCCGACATTATCGCGGGGTTACGTAAAAAAGGCACATCAATGGCAGCAGAATCACGTAAGAACGGGCTAAGTTCATCCACCTTAGCCAACGTGCTTTCGCGCCCGTGGCCGAAAGGCGAGATGATCATTGCCAAAGTGCTGGAAACGGACCCATGGATTATTTGGCCATCGCGCTACCACGATCCGGTCACCCATGTGTTTATCGACAGAACACTGTCTATTCGGCACAGTAAGCAGGAAAATAAGTGAGATATTAAGAGAGAAGCGCCCACCAGGATCTGTGGGCGCTTGAATAACCGTTGCGATTACTCGCCTTTGATACGTTCGATATTCGCGCCTAAGCCGCGCAGTTTATCTTCAATACGCTCGTAGCCGCGATCGATGTGATAGATGCGGTCAACGATTGTGGTGCCCTGGGCGATACAGCCCGCCAGCACGAGGCTTGCAGAGGCGCGCAGGTCAGTTGCCATCACCTGAGCCCCGGAGAGCTGCTCAACGCCGTGGCAAATCGCGGTGTTGCTTTCGATTTCTGCACGTGCGCCCATACGGATAAGTTCTGGAATGTGCATGAAGCGGTTTTCGAAGACCGTTTCAGTGATCACGCCAGTGCCTTCCGCAACCATGTTCAGCAAGGTGAACTGGGCCTGCATGTCAGTCGGGAATGCCGGGTGTGGCGCGGTACGCACGTTCACCGCTTTCGGGCGCTTGCCGTGCATGTCCAGGCTGATCCAATCTTCACCGACTTCGACGTCGGCACCGGCTTCACGCAGCTTCGCCAGAACGGCATCCAGAGTATCCGGCTGCGCGTTGCGGCAGACAATTTTCCCACCGGAAATAGCAGCCGCCACCAGGAAGGTGCCGGTTTCAATACGGTCAGGCAGAACGCGGTAGACACCGCCACCCAGACGCTTAACACCTTCGATGGTGATGCGGTCGGTACCCTGACCCGTTACCTTAGCGCCCATGGCGTTGAGGAAGTTCGCCGTATCGACGATTTCCGGCTCGCGTGCGGCGTTTTCAATGATGGTGGTACCTTCTGCCAGCGTCGCGGCGGACATGATGGTAACGGTCGCGCCAACGCTGACCATGTCCATCACGATATTCGCGCCTTTCAGACGGCCGTTAACGCTTGCTTTGACGTAGCCTTCTTCCAGCTTAATTTCTGCGCCCAACTGCTCGAGACCAGAAATATGCAGGTCGACCGGGCGCGCACCGATGGTGCAACCACCCGGCAGAGAAACCTGACCCTGGCCAAAACGCGCCACCAGCGGCCCCAGCGCCCAGATAGAAGCACGCATGGTTTTCACCAGGTCGTATGGCGCACAGAAGACGTTTACCGATCCCGCGTCAATCCACACCGAGCCGTTACGCTCAACTTTTGCACCCAGCTGAGTCAGCAGCTTCATGGACGTATCAACGTCTTTCAGCTTTGGTACGTTCTGGATTTCTACCGGGTCTTCTGCCAGCAAAGCGGCAAAAAGAATCGGCAGGGCAGCATTTTTAGCACCGCTAATGGTGACCTCGCCCTGAAGGCGGGTTGGCCCCTGCACACGAAATTTATCCATCAAATCTAATCTCTGTTAAGTATTCACGTTCGCCACCGGAAAAGTGCGCACACTTTTCCCCTGGCTCAAAAACCGTTGAGTTTGCGATCGCGTGCCCACTCTTGTGGGGTGTACGCCTTGATCGACAGGGCATGAATGCGGTTGTCCGCAAGGTACTCCATCAGCGGGCCATAGATCGTCTGCTGCTTCTTAACCCGGCTCATGCCATCAAACATCTCACCCACGGCAATAACCTGGAAGTGGCTGCCATCGCCAGAAACGAGAACTTCCTGAAGGGAGAGTGCGTTCATCAGCACGGTCTGAATTTCATTATTTTCCATAGGTTCGCATTTCATTTGAGAGTGAAAACAAGCCCCACATCTTAGAGGAAAGTGGCGCGGTCTTAAACAAGCAAAAAGCCCCATCGTTGAGATTGATGGGGCTTTGTCAGAAACCACAACAGTAACGTGCTGAAACTGTTAGGGGATCATGCCTTCCGGCAGGTTGTACAAGCTTTTCAGGGTCACCAGTTTTTCGCTTACCCCTTCCAGGCTCGGGGTACGACCCTGTGCGCGGATAAGCTCAACCAGATGCACCAGCAGCGCCAGGCCAGCCGTATCGACACGGCTCAGGCCACTGAGGTCGAGAACCGACACGCCCTGTGTGGCTTCACTTCTGGCATCCCACAGGGACACCAGAAAATCCTGATCCAGTTCACCGTGCAGCGCCAGGCGTTCACCGTCGCGCTTCCAGCTTAGCGGTTCGGCCATTATTTTTTCTGATCCAGGGTGATTGGCTGTGCAGAAATGGATTTCAGCTGTGCGGTCAGGCCATCAATGCCCTTAGTGCGCAGCAGGTCGCTCCATTCGTTCTGCTTGGTGGTGATCATGCTCACCCCTTCCGCAATCATGTCATACGCCTGCCAGTTACCCGTCTGAGTATTTTTACGCCACTGGAAGTCCAGGCGCACCGGAGGGCGGCCGTTAGGGTCGATGATGGTGACGCGGATAGGTACGATGGTCGCATCACCCAGCGGCTGCTCTGGCGCAATCTGGTAGGTCTGGCCGTGGTACATCGCCAGCGCCTGACCGTATGCCTGCTTCAGGTATTCACGGAACGCGGTGAAGTAGGCGTCACGCTGCGCAGGGGTCGCGTCTTTGTAGTAACGGCCCAGCACCAGCGCACCGGCGTATTTCACCTGTACGTACGGCAGCAGTTCCTGATCGACCACATCGCGCAGGTAGTTCGGATTAGAACGAATCTTCGGTTGTTCATTCTTCAGGCGATCGAACGTCTTCTGTGCCGCTTCATTCATCAGCTTATAAGGGTTGGTTTGGTCTGCCGCAGTGGCCGCCGTCAACGGCGCAATCACCAGCATGGCAACCATCAGTAAACGTTTAAACATGTCGAGTATCTCCTGAGATTAATTCGTCGCGCCAGTCGCAGGCGTCGCCGTACCAGTATGTCCATCTGCAGAACCCTGCGCATCGCCTGAATTCTGATTGTCGCTGCCTTTGCTGTTGTAAAGGAATTGGCCAATCAGGTCTTCCAGTACCATCGCTGATTTCGTGTCCTGGATGATACCGCCATCTTTAAGGATAGACGTTCCCAGTTCAGGGTCTTCAAAGCCGACGTTCAGCGCCAGATACTGTTCCCCAAGCAGGCCAGAAGTACGAATGGCCAGCGAACTGGTATCAGGGATATGGTTATAGCGATCTTCAATGTCGATAGCGACGCGCGGTAAGTAGGTTTTCGGATCCAGTTCAATATCCGCAACGCGACCAATCACTACGCCGCCAATTCGCACCGGTGAACGGTTTTTCAGGCCGCCGATGTTATCGAAGGTGGCGTAAATGCGGTAGGTTGGTTCGGATTTCATTGACGATACGTCCGCCGCCTTCAGGCAGATAAACAGCGCCGCCAGCAGGGCAACCAACAAAAAAATACCGACCCAGATTTCACTCTTTTTCGTTTGCATTCACTCAATTCCCAAACATCAGTGCCGTCAGCACAAAGTCCAGCCCAAGAACCGCCAGCGAGGAGTGCACCACGGTGCGCGTCGTCGCCCGGCTAATTCCGGCAGAAGTGGGGATCGCATCGTAACCGTTAAATAACGCAATCCATGTCACCGTAATGGCGAAAACAACGCTCTTGATCAGGCAGTTCACCAGATCCAGACGCCAGTCCACCGCATTTTGCATTGCCGACCAGAAGAACCCGGCATCAATGCCTTTCCAGCTTACGCCGACCAGCGAACCGCCCCAGATGCCGACCGCCACGAAGATAATAGTCAGCAGAGGCAGGGAGATAACGCCCGCCCACAAGCGAGGGGAGATAACGCGACGCAGCGGATCCACCGCCATCATCTCCATGCTGGAAAGCTGTTCGGTAGCGCGCATCAGGCCAATTTCCGCGGTCAGCGCAGAACCCGCACGCCCGGCAAACAGCAGCGCGGCAACCACCGGCCCCAGTTCACGCAACAGCGATAGCGCCACCAGCATGCCAAGACTGGTCTCAGCGCTGTAGGTGGTCAGCACCAGGTAGCCCTGCAGCCCCAGCACCATGCCGATAAACACGCCCGACACGATGATGATGACCAGAGAGAGCACGCCGACGTTATACAGTTGGCGAACCAGCAGCGGCGCGTGTTTGCGGAACTCCGGCTTGCCGACAACGGCATTGAATAACATTAACCCAGCGCGCCCGAACGTCGCGACGGTCTTAATCCCGCGGTGTCCAAGCGCTGCCAGTGCATTTAACAGCATGAGTAGATTAGCTCCCTGTGCCGATGAGATCGCGGCGATAGTCGCCCGCAGGATAACGGAACGGCACCGGGCCGTCGGCAATACCGTCGAGGAACTGACGCACTCGAGGATCGCTATTTTCCTGCAATGAAGAGGCGCTGCCGTGCGCGACAATTTTCTGGTCCGCCACGATATAAGCGTAATCCGCAATGCTCAGCACTTCCGGCACATCGTGAGAAACCACAATACAGGTGACACCCAGCGCACTGTTGAGTTCAGAAATCAGCTTCACCAGCACGCCCATAGTGATAGGGTCCTGGCCGACGAAAGGCTCGTCGAACATGATGAGATCGGGTTCCAGCGCAATGGCGCGCGCCAACGCAGCACGACGGGCCATACCGCCGGACAATTCCGATGGCATCAGCTTTGCAGCACCGCGCAGACCAACGGCCTCCAGCTTCATCATCACCGTGCTTTTCAGCAGCGGCGCCGGTAGACGGGTATGCTCGCGAATCGGATACGCCACATTGTCGAACACGTTCATGTCGGTAAACAGCGCACCGGACTGAAACAGCATGCTCATACGCTTACGTACGGTATAGAGGCGGGAGCGCGACATCTTCGGCACGTTCTCACCATCAAAGAGGATCTCTCCGCTATCTGGGGGGATCTGCCCGCCAATCAGGCGCAGCAGCGTGGTCTTGCCAATCCCCGACGGGCCCATAATCGCGGTGATTTTTCCGCGCGGCACCGAGAGCGAGATATTGTCGAAAATGACCCGACTGCCACGTGAAAACGTGACGTCTCGCACCTCGACCAGATTCTCGATATTTTGGCTCATAGGCTTACCTTTCCAGGTCCTTAAGTAGAGCAAACTCCTGCTTGCCCCCGCATTCTTACAGAATCCTAACCGCTCTGGTTAACGAAATCTGGCATTTGTTTTACTTTTCCAGCGCATAAAGTCAAAATTAGGAATTCGTTACGTCCAGACGTGCGGACCGACGATTATACCCGAATAAAGGACTTTAGATGCTTTTAGCTACGGCTCTGTTAATAATTGGTTTACTTCTGGTGGTCTACAGCGCCGACCGCCTTGTGTACTCCGCCTCGATTCTGTGCCGTGCTTTAGGTGTTCCTCCTCTGATTATAGGTATAACCGTTGTCAGCATCGGCACCTCACTGCCGGAAATCATCGTCTCTGCCGCCGCCTCGCTGCACGGACAGGTCGATCTGGCCATCGGCACCGCCGTCGGCTCCAACATCGTCAACATTTTGCTGATCCTCGGGCTGACCGCCCTGTTCCACCCATTTACCGTGCATTCTGATATTCTGCGGCGCGAATTACCGCTAATGTTGGTAGTGAGCCTGGTAGCAGGCTATGTGTTGTATGATGGCGAACTGTCATGGTTTGACGGCGTCTTTTTATTTATTCTGGCCGGGCTCTGGCTGTTGTTTATCATTAAAATAGCCCGTCTCGCCGAGCGCGAGGGTAACGACAAATTTACCCAGGAGCAGTTGGCCGAACTGCCGCGTGATGGGTCGCTGCCCGTAGCCTGCCTCTGGCTCGGCGTGGCGCTGATTATCATGCCAATGGCAACCCAGATGGTGATTGATAATGCCACCGTGCTGGCCAATTACTTCGCAATGAGCGAACTGACCATTGGCCTGACGATTATCGCGCTGGGTACCAGCCTGCCGGAGCTGGCGACCGCCATTGCTGGCGTACGTAAAGGTGAAAACGATATTGCGGTCGGCAATATCATCGGCTCGAATTTCTTTAATATTGCTATCGTGCTGGGGCTCCCCGCCCTTATCGCGCCAGGGGCATTTAACCCTCTCGCGTATACCCGGGACTACGGCGTGATGATGCTGGTCAGCGTGGTCTTCGCCCTGCTGTGCTGGCGCCGCCGTCAGGTAGGCCGCGTCGCGGGCGTGTTGTTGATCGGCGGGTTTGTGGTATGGCTGGCGCTGCTCTACTGGGGCACGCCGCTTTTCATCGAATGAACTGGGATAACACTATGTCGCAAATAGATTTGCCGTCAGATTTCAACTTCCAGCAGGCAGGAAGAGACGTTCTGGCGATTGAACGGGAAGGGCTGGAACAGCTAGATCAATACATTAACCAGGATTTCAGCGCCGCCTGCGAGAAGATCTTCTACTGCACCGGCAAAGTGGTGGTCATGGGGATGGGCAAGTCCGGGCACATTGGCCGCAAGATGGCAGCCACCTTCGCCAGCACCGGTACCTCCGCCTTCTTCGTTCACCCAGGCGAAGCGGCGCACGGCGATTTAGGCATGGTCACGCCGCAGGACGTCGTTATCGCCTTATCCAACTCCGGCGAGTCCAATGAAATTCTGGCGCTAATTCCAGTATTAAAACGTCTTCGCGTGCCGCTTATCTGCATGACCAGTCGTCCAGACAGCAGCATGGGCCGCGCGGCGGATATTCATTTATGCGTCAAGGTTCCGCGAGAAGCCTGTCCGCTCGGGCTGGCCCCAACCTCCAGCACCACGGCAGCACTGGTGATGGGCGATGCGCTGGCGGTAGCGTTACTGAAAGCACGCGGCTTTACCGCTGAAGATTTTGCCCTGTCGCACCCCGGCGGCGCACTGGGTCGTAAGCTTCTGCTGCGCGTTAACGATATTATGCATACCGGCGATGAGATTCCGCACGTTAGCGTTGACGCGTCGCTGCGCGATGCGCTGCTGGAGATCACCCGTAAAAATCTGGGCATGACTGCCATCTGCGATGACAATATGCAGATCAAAGGTATTTTCACCGACGGTGACCTGCGACGCATTTTCGATACCGGCGCCGATGTGCGCAGTCTCGGCATCGCTGACGTGATGACCCCGGGAGGTATTCGCATTCGTCCAGGCATGCTGGCCGTCGATGCGCTGAACCTGATGCAATCCCGTCATATCACCTGCGTGCTGGTTGCCGATGGCGACCATCTGCTAGGTGTGATACATATGCACGACCTACTGCGCGCAGGCGTAGTGTAATCAAGGATATAAAGAATGAGTAATGCTGTCGCATCGGTCGCCACCTGTTATGGCCCGGTGAGTCCACAATTTATGGCAAAGGCGGAAAAAATCCGCCTGCTGATCCTCGACGTTGACGGGGTGCTTTCTGACGGGCTTATCTATATGGGCAATAGCGGCGAAGAGCTGAAAGCTTTTAACGTCCGCGACGGCTACGGCGTGCGTTGCGCCCTCACCTCTGATATCGACGTGGCGATTATTACCGGGCGAAAGGCTAAACTGTTAGAAGACCGCTGCGCCACGCTTGGCATCACCCATCTTTACCAGGGGCAGTCGGATAAACTGATCGCCTACCGCGAGCTGATAGCAAAACTGAATCTCCAACCGGATGAAGTTGCCTACGTTGGCGATGACCTGATCGACTGGCCAGTGATGGCAGAAATTGGCCTTAGCGTCGCCGTCGCAGATGCACATCCTCTGCTGCTGCCGAAAGCCGATTACGTAACACGTATTGCGGGCGGTCGTGGTGCGGTTCGTGAAGTCTGCGACCTGCTGCTAATGGCGCAAGGGAAGCTGGAAGAAGCCAAAGGGCAATCGATATGAGTAAAACCAGACGTTGGGTTATCATTGTGCTATCGCTGGTTGCGCTTGTCCTGATCGGCCTGAACCTGGCCGATAAAGACGACACGAGCCAGGCCGTCATTAACGCAAACGATCCAACCTACCAAAGTGAACATACCGATACCGTGGTGTACAGCCCCGAGGGCGCGCTCAGCTACCGGTTAATCGCCGAGCACGTGGAGTATTTTTCCGATCAGGCGTTGTCATGGTTTACCCACCCGTTTTTGACAACCTATGACGCCAACAAGGTGCCGACCTGGTCGATCAAAGCAGATAAAGCCAAACTCACTAATGACCGCATGCTGTATCTCTATGGGCACGTTGAAATCAACGCGCTGACAGAAGACGCACAACTGCGTAAGATTACGACGGATAATGCCCAGGTGAACCTGACGACTCAGGACGTTTCCTCTGACGATCTGGTAACGTTATACGGAACAACATTTAATTCCAGCGGCCTGAAAATGCGCGGCAATTTACGCAGCAAAAACGCCGAGCTGATTGAAAAGGTTAGAACCTCTTATGAAATTCAGAACAAACAAACTCAGCCTTAAGCTGGCACTTGCCGGTTCCTTGCTGGCCGCCAGCCTGCCGGCAATGGCGCTTACCGGCGATACCAATCAGCCGATTCATATCGAATCCGATCAGCAGTCGCTGGATATGCAAGGCAACATCGTGACCTTCACCGGTAACGTCGTGGTGACCCAGGGCAGTATCAAAATCAACGCCGATAAGGTCGTCGTGACCCGCCCGGCGGACCAGAAAGGCAAAGAAGTCATCGACGGTTACGGTAACCCGGCAACCTTCTACCAGATGCAGGACAACGGCAAGCCGGTAAAAGGCCGCGCCTCGAAAATGCATTATGAGCTGGCAAACGACTTCGTGGTGCTGACCGGCAACGCTTACCTTGAACAGCTGGATAGCAACATCAAAGGCGACAAGATCACTTATCTGGTCAAAGAGCAGAAAATGCAGGCGTTTAGCGACAAAGGTAAACGCGTAACCACCGTGCTGGTTCCATCGCAGCTGCAGGACAAGTCCAAAGACCAGGCCCCGGCACAGAAGAAGAGTAACTAATTCGTTATGGCGACATTAACTGCAAAAAATCTGGCGAAGGCCTACAAAGGCCGCCGCGTGGTGGAAGATGTCAGTCTGACCGTGAATTCCGGTGAGATTGTGGGTCTGCTTGGGCCAAACGGCGCGGGCAAAACCACCACCTTCTACATGGTGGTCGGGATCGTTCCGCGTGATGCCGGCAATATCATCATCGATGATGAAGACATCAGCCTGCTGCCGCTGCACGCCCGCGCGCGCCGCGGTATCGGCTATCTGCCGCAGGAAGCCTCCATTTTCCGTCGTCTGAGCGTCTACGACAACCTGATGGCGGTGCTGCAGATCCGTGACGATCTGAGCAATGAACAGCGTGAAGACCGCGCCAAAGAGCTGATGGAAGAGTTCCACATCGAGCATCTGCGCGACAGCCTTGGCCAGGCGCTTTCCGGCGGTGAACGTCGCCGCGTTGAAATTGCCCGTGCGCTGGCGGCAAACCCGAAATTTATCCTGCTGGATGAACCGTTTGCCGGCGTTGACCCGATCTCGGTTATCGATATCAAACGCATCATTGAACACCTCCGCGATAGCGGCCTTGGCGTGCTGATCACCGACCACAACGTACGTGAAACGCTGGCCGTGTGTGAACGCGCCTATATCGTCAGCCAGGGGCACCTGATTGCCCACGGTACCCCTCAGGAGATCCTACAAGACGAACATGTTAAACGCGTGTATCTTGGGGAAGACTTCAGACTCTGATAGGGTAGTGGTTTACGACGTTAGCGGGAGATATTCGTTCTGAACATGAAGCAAGGTTTGCAATTAAGGCTCAGCCAACAGCTTGCCATGACGCCACAGCTGCAGCAGGCAATCCGTCTGCTGCAACTGTCTACGCTGGAACTTCAGCAGGAACTCCAGCAGGCGCTGGAGAGCAACCCCCTGCTTGAGCAAACCGATCTTCACGAAGAAGTAGAGACTCAGGAAACCGTCGATAACGAAACGCTGGACAGCGTCGATGCGCTGGAAAAGCCCGATATGCCCGAAGAGCTGCCGCTCGACGCCAGTTGGGACGAAATCTATACCGCCGGAACCCCTTCCGGGACCGGTGCTGATTATCAGGACGATGAATTACCGGTTTATCAGGGTGAAACCACCCAGTCGCTTCAGGATTATCTGATGTGGCAGGTTGAGCTGACACCGTTTACCGATACCGACCGGGCGATTGCCACCTCGATCGTCGACGCGGTGGATGATACCGGCTATCTCACCGTCACGGTGGAAGATATTCTGGAAGGGATTGGCGACGAAGAGGTTGGCCTCGATGAAGTGGAAGCCGTGCTCAAGCGGATCCAACGCTTCGATCCGGTCGGCGTCGCCGCCAAAGATCTTCGCGATTGCCTGCTGATCCAACTTTCCCAGTTCTCCCCCACTACGCCGCGTATCGCTGAAGCCCGTCTGATTATCAGCGATCATCTCGATCTGCTCGCCAACCACGATTTCCGTTCGCTGATGCGCGTCACGCGATTGAAAGAGGACGTGTTGAAAGAGGCGGTGGATCTGATCCAGTCGCTGGATCCGCGCCCGGGCCAGTCGATCCAGACCGGTGAACCGGAGTATGTGATCCCAGACGTACTGGTGCGCAAGGTGAACGATCGCTGGGTCGTTGAGCTGAACGCCGACAGCATTCCGCGTCTGCAGATCAACCAACACTACGCGGGAATGTGCAACAACGCCCGTAACGATGCCGACAGCCAGTTTATCCGTAGCAATCTGCAGGACGCAAAATGGCTGATTAAGAGCCTTGAGAGCCGTAACGACACGCTGCTGCGGGTAAGCCGCTGCATCGTTGAACAGCAGCAGGCCTTTTTCGATCTCGGCGAAGAGTATATGAAACCGATGGTGCTGGCGGATATCGCCCAGACCGTCGAGATGCACGAGTCCACAATTTCGCGTGTTACCACGCAAAAGTATTTGCATAGCCCACGAGGCATTTTCGAGCTTAAGTATTTCTTCTCCAGTCACGTGAGTACCGAGGGCGGCGGCGAAGCCTCTTCCACGGCGATTCGCGCGCTGGTTAAGAAATTAATTGCCGCGGAGAACCCCGCAAAACCACTGAGCGACAGTAAACTGACCACCATGCTCTCTGAACAGGGTATCATGGTGGCACGGCGTACCGTTGCAAAGTACCGAGAGTCTTTATCCATTCCGCCGTCTAACCAGCGTAAACAACTGGTTTGACACAACTGATAAGGAAGACACTATGCAACTCAACATCACTGGACACAACGTCGAAATTACCGATGCGATGCGCGAATTTGTGAATACGAAATTCGTTAAGCTCGAACAGTATTTCGAGAGGATCAATCAGGTCTACATTGTGTTGAAGGTGGAGAAATTGACGCACATCTCGGATGCAACGTTGCATGTTAACGGGGGCGAACTTCATGCTAGCGCGGAAGGCAAGGATATGTACGCCGCCATCGACGGTTTGATCGACAAACTGGCGAGACAGTTAAACAAGCATAAAGACAAACTAAAACAACATTGATTGTCCGAGCAGTCGCCCGATATGCCCGCATACCGGGCGATGCTTAGGTGAAATTATGACAAATAACGATTCGGCTCTTCAACTGAGCAATGTCCTTAACCAGGAATGTACCCGCAGTGCTGTGCACTGTCAGAGTAAGAAACGCGCGCTGGAAATCATCAGCGAGCTGGCGGCAAAACAGCTGAGCCTGCCTCCGCAAGTCGTCTTTGAGGCGATTTTGACCCGCGAGAAGATGGGCAGTACCGGTATTGGTAACGGTATCGCTATTCCTCACGGCAAGCTGGAAGAGGATACGCTGCGCGCAGTTGGCGTGTTTGTGCAGCTGGAAACCCCGATCGCCTTTGATGCTATCGACAATCAGCCCGTCGATTTACTCTTTGCGCTCCTGGTGCCGGCAGACCAGACCAAAACCCACCTGCACACGCTGTCCCTGGTGGCAAAACGTCTGGCGGATAAAACTATTTGCCGTCGTCTGCGCGCCGCGCAGAGCGATGAAGAGCTGTATCAAATCATCACCGATACGGAAACTCACGATGATGCATAATGGACATCACATCGTACTGAGGAGAAACGGTACATGGTACTGATGATCGTCAGCGGCCGCTCTGGCTCGGGAAAATCGGTCGCCTTACGCGCGCTGGAAGACATGGGCTTCTACTGCGTCGATAACCTGCCGGTCGTGCTGCTGCCAGAACTGGCAAAAACGCTCGCTGACCGGGAAATATCGGCCGCCGTCAGCATCGACGTGCGTAACATGCCCGAATCACCAGAAATCTTTGAGCGGGCCATGGAAAACCTGCCGGATAACTTCTCTCCGCAGCTGCTGTTCCTTGATGCCGATCGCAACACCCTGATTCGCCGCTACAGCGACACTCGCCGCCTGCACCCTCTCTCCAGTAAGAATCTGTCGCTGGAAAGCGCCATTGATGAAGAGAGCAACCTGCTGGAACCGCTGCGCTCCCGTGCTGACCTGATCGTCGATACCTCCGAGATGTCGGTTCACGAACTGGCTGAGATGCTGCGTACTCGCCTGCTGGGCAAACGCGAGCGCGAGCTGACGATGGTGTTCGAATCTTTCGGCTTCAAGCACGGTATTCCGATTGATGCCGACTACGTCTTCGACGTCCGTTTCCTGCCGAACCCGCACTGGGATCCTAAGCTGCGTCCGATGACCGGCCTGGACAAACCGGTGGCCGCGTTCCTCGACAGGCACACGGAAGTTCACAACTTTATCTATCAAACGCGCAGCTATCTTGAGCTATGGTTACCTATGCTGGAAACCAATAACCGTAGCTATCTGACCGTGGCGATTGGTTGTACCGGCGGTAAACACCGTTCGGTCTACGTTGCCGAACAGCTGGCTGACTACTTCCGCTCGCGCGGCAAGAACGTGCAGTCTCGTCATCGGACGCTGGAAAAACGCAAATCATGACCGTAAAGCAGACCGTTGAGATAACCAACAAGCTGGGCATGCACGCCCGCCCGGCGATGAAGCTGTTTGAGCTAATGCAAAATTTCGACGCAGAGGTTCTGCTGCGTAACGATGAAGGTACCGAAGCGGAGGCGAATAGCGTGATTGCGCTGCTGATGCTCGACTCGGCCAAAGGCCGTCAGATTGAGGTCGAGGCCACCGGGCCGCAGGAAGAAGAGGCGCTGGCCGCGGTGATTGCGCTGTTTAACGCCGGGTTCGATGAAGACTAGTCCCGTAGGCCGGATAAGCGTTTACGCCGCCATCCGGCAATATCGCGGTGCCGTACAATGCCTGATGGCGCTACGCTTCTCAGGCCTACAACATTCACCGCAGCCTGCGGTTAATACAGCTTATTCTCCCGCATAAACCCTTCCCCGCCCAATTGGCGCATCTGACGTAAAATCCACGCCTGACGGCTGCGCACATACCCTGACGGCGCATTAGCTTTAAAACGAATCGGGTTAGGCAGCACCGCGGCCAACAGCGCGGCTTCCGCCATCGTCAGCTTGCTCGCAGGCTTATGGAAATAGCGCTGAGACGCGGCTTCCACGCCAAAAATACCGTCGCCGAATTCGGCAATATTCAGATAGACGGTCAGAATACGCTTCTTACTCCAGACCGTCTCCATGCCCAGCGTCAGACCGGCTTCCAGCCCTTTACGTACCCAGCTGCGCCCATCCCACAGGAACAGGTTCTTCGCCGTCTGCTGCGACAGCGTAGAGGCGCCGCGAATCCGGTTTTCATTACGCTCGTTATGCGCCAGCGCTTTCTCAATCGCCGAGACGTCAAAACCCCAATGATCCGGGAATTTCTGATCCTCAGCGGCGATCACCGCCAGCCCCATATACGGCGAGATAGCATCCATGCTAACCCAATCAGAGTGCGCCACGTAGCCAAAGTCGCCCGTCATCCAGGCGCCAATTTGACGCTCAATCATCACTGCAGAGAATGGAACCGGCAGAAAACTGAACGCGGCAATGCCGCCGCCCCAGAAAAGCGCCAGCAGCAGCAGTAGTCGCCAGAACAGTTGTTTTAGCCCCGCTACCTTTCTCAAAGCCATCTTCTTCACGCTAACTCTCTGACGCCGATTAATATTTCTGATTAAGTCGTTATGCTTCACACATTTTACTGATTCACGTAACAAACATTTTAAGTTTTGCTATCTTATTGAGCGTGCAATCGTATTTTAGGTTGTGTCAAAAACAAAAAATAGAGCTAATCAGCTGACGCAGCCACCAGTTCCCTGGTGTTGGCGCAGTATTCGCGCACCCCGGTCAAGCCGGGGTCATTTTTTACCGGCGTTCGCTACCCACGCTTTCAGCACCGCGACGTCCTGCTGCCACTCAGACTTCATCTCTTCAACCCATTCACCCACGTTATCCCACCAGGCAGGTAAATCCGGTGACTGGATCTGCTGCCCCAGTTGCTGCAGGTGGCGCAGACCGACGGAGCCAGCTGCACCTTTAATCTTATGACCTTCCTCGACGATGCCTTTCTGGTCACGCGCGGTCAGGTTCGACTCCAGCACCGCCAGATAGCCCGGCATCATCTTCTCGAAGACCGCCAGACCGTCGGTGATCAGCTTCGGCCCGACCAGATCGATGTACTGCTCCAGCATTGGAATATCCAGTAGCTGCTGCGATTTACTGCTTTCTACAGGCGTCACGGCACTCTCCTCTTCGTCTTCAACGGTGTCCCAGAACTTCTTGATCATCGCCGTCAGGGCCGGTACCGAGAGCGGTTTACTCAGCACATCGTCCATCCCGGCTTCCAGATACTCTTTCTTATCTTTCAGCACGTTTGCCGTCAGCGCGACCAGCGGCGGCAGATCGTCGGCGTGGTATTTGCGCGTCAGCTCGCGGGAAATATCCAGCCCGGTCATATCCGGCAGCTGGATATCCAGCAGCACCAGGTCATATTCACCGGGGGTAAACATTTCCAGCGCATCTTTACCGGTCATCGCCACGTCGACGCTGTTACCCAACTTCTCAAGTACCGAGCGGGCAACAATGACGTTCAGCTCAATGTCTTCCACCAGCAGGACATGCAGCGCCGGCAGCGGCATTTCATCGCCCTCAAACGCGTCTTCAACCTCTTCCGCCACCGCCGGTGCATGTACCGTCAGGGTGAAGGTGGCGCCATGCCCCGCCAGGCTTGAGACTTCAATATCGCCGCCCATGCTTTTCGCCAGACGGCGGGAGACCGCCAGACCGATACCGGTGCCGGTAGCTGGTTTGCCCCCCTGGCTGTCTTTCACCTGATAATACATGGCGAAGATTTTATCCTGCTCTTCCTGCGGGATCCCGATACCGGAGTCTTCAACTTCAAAGTGGAGCATATCGCCTGCGTCATAGCGCACGCGCACCGTCACGCTCCCCTGCTGGGTAAACTTCACGGCGTTGCTGATAAGGTTCCACAGAATCTGGCGCAGTCGGGTACCGTCGGTAATCACCTTATGCGGCAGCGGCAGCGTTGGCTCCATCACGAAGCGTAGCCCTTTTTGCTGAGCCTGCAGACCGGAGAGGTTTTCCAGATCAGCCAGGAAACCGGTGAAATCGACCGGTTGATTATCCAACTGAACTTTCCGGCGTTCCATTTTGTCCATGTCGATAATATCGTTGAAGATATTGCCCAGCGTAACGGCCGAGACATGAATGGTTTTCAGGTATTTTTCCTGCTCGGTAGTCAGGTTGGTGTCAAGCAGGATACGGCTTAAGCCGACGATGCCATTTAGCGGCGTACGCAGCTCGTGGCTGATGGTGGAGATAAAGGTGGTTTTGTCGCGGCTGGCGCGCTCAAGCGCGTCCTGATAGCGCTTACGCTCGGTAATATCGCGACCAAAGCCCATCAGGCCATGACGTTTACCGACGCGGTCGTAGTACGGCACTTTACGAATCTCAAAGCAGGCTTTACGCCCATCAGGGTAATCGAGCCACTGTTCGTAGGTCAGTGAAACGTTATGACGGAATACTTTCTCATCGGTTTCAATAACCTTCGCCGCCGCTTCCGGGGTATAGACCTCTTCCGGGTGCAGGTGAATCAGCTGTTTTTCGCTTTTGCCAGTCAACAACTCCATCGCTCGGTTACAGCCGGAAAACTCTTTATCTTCATTACGATAGAAGACTAAATCAGGAGATGCATCCAGGAATGAGCGCAGGAAAGAGGATTGCTGTTCGAGGCGGATCTGCGTCTCTTCACGTTCCTGTACCTCAACGCGCAGCTGTTCGAGCGTCGCAAGGCGTTCAGCTTCGGCCTTTTCACGGTCGCTAATTTCCTGATTCAGCTGGGAAATATTGTCCTTGAGCTGGACGTTAAGCTTGAGGTCGCGTTCGCGCATTTCTTCAAGCTTCTCCACCAGTCGGGAGAGACGCTGTCGTGACTCTTCCAGCTGTTCCACCACCACCGACAGGAAGTAGACCGCCCAGGGGGTAATCAACAAACCGAAGAAGATAGAACGAATAACATCAATGCTTTCAACCTGGCCGTGCAGCACCATGGTCACCGCCATCTGTACCACAATGGCCAGTACCACCAGCGCCAGCGCCAACAGTAATGAGAAACGTACCAGACCCAGCTTCATCATCAGGTCGACGTAATACTGCGCCAGCATACGGATTTGCTTCATAAGGGATTCCTTCACGACAACGTCGTTCAATCATACCCAATTCTGAGCGTAGCGCGGTAGGTTGTGCGAAAAATGCGGGGATTATCTGCTAATTGGGCCACGGAGCCATTCCCGGCGGCGCCTCGCCTGGCCGGGCTACATTGCGCGCCGCCATCCGGCAATGCGCGCAAAAGTGCCAGATGGCGCTATGGCTGCACCCACGGCTGGCCCAACGCCGAGCCCTGTACGCCGTGCTCGTTCAGGTATTTATCCAGTTCCACCATCCCGGTCCAGCGGTTCTCACACCATAGCGGGGCCAGCAGCGTCGGGCGACGTGCGCTGGCGGAAATGCGGTGATAAATCACCTCCGGCGGCGTATGGCGAATCATCTCGCCTGCGGTGACCGTATAGTCATCCAGCTCAATACCGTTCAGACGCCCGGCTTCCCAGGCTTTCGCCATGATGCTGCCGGTGACAATATGTAGCGGATGCAGCTTAATGCCATCAACGCCCGTCTCGACGACCTGCTGAAGCGTCTCCAGACATTCGCGCTGCCCTTCGCCCGGCAGACCGACAATGAGGTGGCTGCACACCTTCAGGCCGCGTTCGCGCGCCAGACGGGTGGTATTCTGATAGCAGGCAAAATCATGGCCGCGGTTAATACGGTGCAGCGTTTTATCGTGTGCCGTTTGCAGGCCGAGCTCCAGCCACACTTCATAACCCTGCTCGTGATATTCACTCAACAGGTCAAGCACCGCCTCCGGTACGCAGTCCGGGCGCGTACCGACGCACAGCCCGACGATATTTGCCTGGCTGATGGCCTGCTGGTACATCGAACGCAGCACCTGTACTTCGGCAAAGGTGCTGGTATAGGCCTGAAAGTAAGCCAGGTAGCGTTTTGCGCGATTCACCAGATTCGCCTGATGCGCCAACTGCTCGGAAATCGACTTATGCTGCTGCTCTTCATCGGCGAACGAAGCCACGTTACAGAACGTGCAGCCGCCGCGGCCGATGGTGCCATCGCGGTTTGGACAGCTAAATCCACCATGCAGCGTCAGTTTATGAACCTTTTCGCCATAACGACGCGTAAGATCCCCACCAAACATATTGACTAATTTTTGTAACTGCATAATCTGATAGACCGGCCTGAAGAAAGGGGCCAAGCCTGCCACTTTTAGTCTCGATCGGCGATGACCTGGATCAATCGCCATGTAGACCCTTTACCTCATTGCATAATCAATCAAAATAACTGCAATTTCATTCACGGCCATATAGATTATATTTACTTATGTTCAGCGGCTAATTTGCAATAATCTATCTGTCGTTGAAAAACAGAGTGATCCTATACCCCCACACTCCATGCCAGCATTAAATGCTACTTATCGTGATATAAACAGTGCATGACGATTAAAACAGCGCTTTCAGATAGTGAGACAGATCACACTCGCTAATCCCATTCAGCACGCTTAACGTCAGCCAAAAATGACATATTTTTCTTATATATCATTACTTTAATTACTCCATAGCACATTTCTGTATAAATAAGATTGCCATTTGACCTATGTATCGATTCCCGATAAGTTGGGAATCCGCTGGAAGCTTTCTGGATGAGCAGTCTGCTCATCATATTTATGCAGTAATTGAGATTCCCTCTTAAGCAAGTCCTCAAACTTGTGCGACCTACGCGAAAAGGATAAAAGAGGGCGAATGCGAGGTTAGGCAGATGAATGCCATACCCCGTCGCCATGCTCTTGCTGTGCCTTGCGCGCAATCGATTAAGGGGGCGTCCCGTAGAGCCTGGGGAGGTTCACTGATATGTTGTACGATAAATCCCTTGAGAGGGATAACTGTGGTTTCGGCCTGATCGCCCACATAGAAGGCGAACCTAGCCACAAGGTAGTGCGTACCGCGATACACGCACTGGCCCGTATGCAGCACCGCGGCGCGATCCTCGCCGACGGGAAAACCGGTGACGGTTGTGGCCTGCTGTTGCAAAAACCTGACCGTTTCTTTCGCATCGTCGCCGAAGAGCGCGGCTGGCGTTTAGCGAAAAACTATGCCGTTGGGATGCTGTTCCTGAATAAGGATCCTGAACTGGCTGCGGCATCTCGCCGTGTTGTAGAAGAAGAACTGCAGCGTGAAACCCTGTCTATCGTCGGCTGGCGCGATGTGCCAACCAATGAAGGCGTATTGGGTGAGATCGCCCTCTCCTCTCTGCCTCGCATCGAACAAATTTTTGTTAACGCCCCTGCGGGCTGGCGTCCACGCGATATGGAGCGCCGCCTGTTTATCGCGCGTCGCCGTATCGAAAAACGCCTCCAGGAAGATAAAGACTTCTACGTTTGTAGCCTGTCGAACCTGGTCAACATCTATAAAGGTCTGTGTATGCCGGCGGATTTGCCGCGCTTTTACCTGGACCTTGCGGACCTGCGTCTGGAGTCGGCCATCTGCCTGTTCCACCAGCGCTTCTCCACTAACACCGTGCCACGCTGGCCGCTGGCTCAGCCGTTCCGCTATCTGGCGCACAACGGCGAAATCAACACCATCACCGGTAACCGCCAGTGGGCGCGCGCGCGTACCTATAAGTTCCAGACCCCGCTGATCCCGGATCTGCACGACGCTGCGCCGTTCGTTAACGAAACCGGCTCCGACTCCAGCTCCATGGATAACATGCTTGAGCTGCTGCTGGCTGGCGGGATGGACATCATCCGCGCCATGCGTCTGCTGGTTCCACCAGCCTGGCAGAACAACCCGGATATGGATCCGGACCTGCGTTCGTTCTTCGACTTTAACTCCATGCACATGGAGCCGTGGGACGGCCCGGCAGGTATCGTCATGTCTGATGGTCGCTACGCCGCCTGTAACCTCGACCGTAACGGTCTGCGTCCCGCGCGCTACGTCATCACCAAAGACAAGCTCATCACCTGCGCTTCTGAAGTCGGTATCTGGGATTACCAGCCTGACGAAGTGGTTGAAAAAGGCCGCGTAGGCCCGGGCGAGCTGATGGTTATCGACACCCGCAGCGGCCGCATTCTGCACTCGGCTGAAACCGACAACGATCTGAAAAGCCGCCACCCGTACAAAGAGTGGATGGAGAAGAACGTTCGCCGCCTGGTGCCGTTCGAAGATCTGGCTGACGACCGCGTTGGCAGCCGCGAGCTGGACGACGATACCCTCGCCAGCTACCAGAAGCAGTTTAACTACAGCGCCGAAGAGCTGGATTCCGTTATCCGCGTACTCGGTGAAAACGGCCAGGAAGCGGTCGGTTCAATGGGTGACGATACCCCGTTCGCCGTGCTCTCCAGCCAGCCGCGTATCATTTACGACTACTTCCGTCAGCAGTTTGCGCAGGTGACCAACCCGCCAATCGACCCGCTGCGTGAAGCACACGTGATGTCGCTGGCGACCAGCATCGGCCGCGAGATGAACGTCTTCTGCGAAGCGGAAGGCCAGGCGCACCGCCTGAGCTTCAAGTCACCGATTCTGCTGTACTCCGATTTCAATCAGCTCACCACGATGAAAGAGGAGCACTACCGCGCCGACACGCTGGATATCACCTTCGATGTGACGGAAACCAACCTCGAAGAGACGGTGAAAGCGCTGTGCGATAAAGCCGAGCAGATGGTCCGTAACGGTACCGTACTGCTGGTGCTCTCTGACCGTAACATCGCTAAAAATCGTCTGCCGGTACCGGCACCGATGGCGGTAGGCGCTATCCAGACCCGTCTGGTTGATAAGAGCCTGCGCTGCGATGCCAACATCATCGTCGAAACCGCCAGCGCCCGTGACCCGCACCACTTTGCGGTGCTGCTCGGCTTTGGCGCGACGGCTATCTACCCGTACCTGGCGTATGAAACCCTGGGCCGTCTCATCGATACACATGCTATCGAGAAAGACTACCGCACGGTGATGCTGAACTACCGTAACGGCATCAACAAAGGCCTGTACAAGATCATGTCCAAAATGGGCATCTCGACCATCGCATCTTACCGTTGCTCCAAGCTGTTTGAAGCGGTTGGCCTGCACGATGATGTGGTCGATAACTGCTTCCAGGGCGTGGTTAGCCGCATCGGCGGCGCGTCGTTCGACGACTTCCAGCAGGACCTGCTGAACCTGTCGAAACGTGCCTGGCTGGCGCGTAAACCGCTAGAGCAGGGCGGCCTGCTGAAATACGTTCACGGTGGCGAATACCACGCCTACAACCCGGACGTGGTGCGCACCCTGCAACAGGCGGTACAGAGCGGCGAATACAGCGATTACAAAGAATATGCAGAGCTGGTCAACAACCGCCCTGCGGCGACGCTGCGCGATCTGCTGGCAATTAGCCCGAACGGCGAAACCGTCAACCTGGCCGACGTTGAGCCAGCAAGCGACCTGTTCAAGCGTTTCGATACCGCTGCGATGTCTATCGGCGCACTGAGCCCGGAAGCACACGAAGCGCTGGCGGAAGCAATGAACAGCATCGGCGGCAACTCGAACTCCGGCGAAGGCGGCGAAGATCCGGCGCGCTACGGCACCAACAAAGTGTCACGCATCAAGCAGGTGGCTTCCGGTCGCTTTGGCGTAACGCCAGCGTATCTGGTTAACGCCGACGTGATTCAGATTAAAGTTGCTCAGGGCGCGAAGCCAGGTGAAGGCGGCCAGCTGCCGGGTGATAAAGTCACCCCGTACATCGCCAAACTGCGCTACTCCGTGCCAGGCGTGACGCTGATTTCGCCACCGCCACACCACGATATTTACTCTATCGAGGATCTGGCGCAGCTGATTTTCGACCTGAAACAGGTCAACCCGAAAGCGATGATCTCCGTGAAGCTGGTTTCCGAACCGGGCGTGGGCACCATCGCGACCGGTGTGGCAAAAGCCTATGCCGACCTTATCACCATCGCCGGCTACGATGGCGGCACCGGTGCGAGTCCGCTCTCCTCCGTGAAGTACGCGGGCTGTCCGTGGGAATTGGGTCTGGTTGAAACGCAGCAGGCGCTGGTCGCTAACGGCCTGCGTCACAAGATTCGTCTGCAGGTGGACGGCGGCCTGAAAACGGGCGTCGACATCATTAAAGCGGCGATCCTCGGCGCAGAAAGTTTCGGCTTCGGTACCGGACCAATGGTCGCGCTGGGCTGTAAATACCTGCGTATTTGTCACCTGAACAACTGCGCAACCGGCGTAGCAACTCAGGATGAGAAACTGCGTAAGAACCACTACCACGGCCTGCCGTTCAAAGTGACCAACTACTTTGAATTCATCGCCCGTGAAGTGCGTGAGCTGATGGCTGAACTGGGCGTAACCCGTCTCGTTGACCTGATTGGCCGTACCGACCTGCTTAAAGAGCTGGATGGCTTCACCGCCAAGCAGCAGAAGCTGAAGCTGTCTCGTCTGCTGGAAACCGCCGAGCCACATCCTGGCAAAGCGCTGTACTGCACCGAGAACAACCCGCCGTTTGATAACGGCGTGCTGAATGCACAGCTGCTGCAACAGGCGAAACCGTTTGTGGATGAGCGCCAGAGCAAAACCTTCTGGTTTGATATCCGCAACACCGACCGTTCCGTCGGCGCATCGCTGTCTGGCTATATTGCCCAGACCCACGGCGACCAGGGTCTGGCGGCAGATCCGATTAAAGCGCACTTCAGCGGTACCGCGGGCCAGAGCTTCGGCGTGTGGAACGCAGGCGGCGTAGAGCTGTACCTGACTGGCGATGCCAACGACTACGTTGGTAAAGGCATGGCGGGCGGTCTGCTGGCGATTCGTCCTCCGGTAGGCTCTTCCTTCCGTAGCTTTGAGGCGAGCATCATCGGCAACACCTGTCTGTACGGCGCGACCGGTGGTCGTCTGTACGCCGCAGGCCGTGCGGGTGAACGTTTCGGCGTGCGTAACTCCGGGGCGATTACCGTCGTAGAAGGCATCGGCGACAACGGTTGTGAATACATGACCGGCGGTATTGTCTGCGTGCTGGGCAAAACGGGCGTCAACTTCGGTGCCGGTATGACGGGCGGCTTCGCCTACGTACTGGACGAAGACGGCGATTTCCGCAAGCGCGTGAACCCGGAACTGGTGGAAGTGCTGGATGTCGACACACTGGCCATTCACGAAGAGCATCTGCGCGGCCTGATTACCGAGCACGTGCAGCTGACCGGTTCTTCCCGCGGCGAAGAGATCCTGGCGCACTGGGAGACTTACTCCGCGAAGTTCGCGCTGGTTAAGCCGAAGTCCAGTGATGTGAAAGCCCTGTTGGGTCACCGTAGTCGTAGCGCAGCTGAGCTGCGTGTGCAGGCGCAGTAAGAGGTCATCATGAGTCAGAACGTTTATCAATTTATCGACCTGCAGCGCGTTGATCCGCCAAAGAAACCGCTGAAGATCCGTAAGATCGAGTTTATTGAGATCTACGAGCCGTTTTCCGAAGGCCAGGCCAAAGCACAGGCAGACCGCTGCCTGTCCTGCGGTAACCCTTACTGCGAGTGGAAATGTCCGGTACATAACTACATCCCGAACTGGCTGAAGCTGGCCAACGAGGGGCGTATTTTTGAAGCCGCCGAGCTGTCACACCAGACCAACACCCTGCCGGAAGTCTGCGGGCGTGTTTGTCCACAGGACCGCTTGTGCGAAGGTTCCTGTACGCTGAACGACGAGTTCGGCGCGGTCACCATCGGCAACATCGAACGCTATATCAACGATAAAGCGTTCGAGATGGGCTGGCGTCCAGATATGACCGGTGTGAAGCAGACCGACAAGAAAGTCGCCATCATCGGCGCAGGCCCGGCAGGCCTGGCTTGCGCTGACGTGCTGACCCGTAACGGTGTGAAGGCCGTGGTCTTTGACCGTCACCCTGAAATCGGCGGTCTGCTGACCTTCGGTATCCCTGCTTTCAAGCTGGAAAAAGAGGTGATGACCCGCCGCCGTGAAATCTTCACCGGCATGGGTATTGAGTTCAAACTCAACGTTGAAGTAGGCCGCGACGTTCAGCTGGATGACCTGCTGAAGGATTACGATGCCGTCTTCCTCGGCGTGGGCACCTATCAGTCCATGCGCGGCGGCCTGGAGAACGAAGACGCTTCCGGCGTATTCGACGCTCTGCCGTTCCTGATTGCCAACACCAAGCAGATTATGGGCTTCGGCGAAACCGCCGAAGAGCCGTACGTCAGCATGGAAGGCAAGCGCGTAGTGGTACTTGGCGGCGGTGATACCGCGATGGACTGCGTACGCACCTCCATTCGCCAGGGCGCAACGCACGTGACCTGTGCCTACCGTCGCGATGAAGAAAACATGCCGGGCTCCAAACGCGAAGTGAAAAATGCGCGTGAAGAGGGCGTGGAATTCCAGTTCAACGTCCAGCCGCTGGGCGTGGAAGTGAATGCCAATGGCAAGGTCTGCGGCGTGAAAATGGCGCGTACCGAGATGGGCCAGCCGGATGCGAAAGGCCGCCGTCGCGCAGAGATCGTCGCTGGTTCCGAGCACGTGGTTCCAGCCGATGCCGTGGTGATGGCATTTGGCTTCCGTCCACACAGCATGGAATGGCTGGCGAAGCACAGCGTCGAGCTGGACTCGCAGGGCCGCGTCATTGCGCCTGAAGGTATTGATAACGCCTTCCAGACCAGCAACCCGAAAATCTTCGCCGGTGGTGACATCGTGCGTGGTTCGGACCTGGTGGTTACGGCGATTGCCGAAGGTCGTAAAGCGGCTGACGGGATTATGAACTACCTGGAAGTGTAATGCGGAATGCCGGAAGGAATATCCCCTTCCGGCATTTTAACGGTCTTAAAGATAGGCAATCGTAATGACCGCTTCACCATCCAACGTAATAGTTTGATTACTATTGATATCCGGCGCGACAGTAACACTGACCTGCAACGGCACGCTAGCCGTCATAATCGGCTGCGGCGTAGTGGTTCCTTTTTGAACAAAAGTATAAAAATAATCTTCATTTGTCGGCAAAGGCAGCAGGGTACTTGTTGACCACGGTCCACTCTTATCCGCAGCCCCAGCCATATCAACCTTCACTTCGGCATCAGCATCCGCCGCCACAACGGCACCAGTATTGATTTGCACCGCATAGCTGCCAATCTTTTTCCCTTCTGAAGTGACGCCAAGGCCGAACAGGTTAGAGGTATCACTGACGTACCCGCCGCCATTAACCTGGAATTTAGCCCCTGCCGTTCCGCCTTCATCTTTCCCGGTAGCCATCGAATCTGCACGCGCATCCCGGGCCGTAATTGCCACCCCGGTTGATGACTCACAAGTGATAGTCATCGTCAGATCGCGGGTACCCAGTTGAGTGAACGCTTTTTTCGATAAGCTGCCTGCATAGCGGGTACCGAAGTCAGCAATACCATTGTTACTCAGGACGGGAGTGCATGCCGCAGCGTCGGCGGTCACCTCAACGTTGATATCGACAACGTCGTTGGCGCTGACAAGCGCGGGGGCGAGCAGCATGATGAACAGAAAGGATTTTTTCATTGTGTCACCATCCTTACCCGAAGGTTTCCACGCCAGGTGGTTCTATCTGTGATAGCGCCGCTTTTGAATTCAGGTTTAATCGTTAAAGTAACCGACGCGGTTTTTCCCTTCAGCTCCTGACCGTTAACAAAAGCGATCCCCTGATTGACCCGAGCGGTAATTTGTTCTGCGCCATTGGTTTGTAGCGGAGCATCTCCAGCATGGACTGCCGCCAAACGAACGGGGTTATCATCAACGACGGCTTGCGAAGCGGTGACTAACATAGCGCCTTGGTCGCCGAAGCCAAACGCCCCTCCTTTTGGTGATGCCGTTCCGGTAAACAGGCGAATCTGCTGGGGCTCATCACAGGTGATGTTCAATACCACGACTTTCTCTGGGAGACTCATGTTCTCGCCCTGCGCCTGACGCTCCGCGGCGCTGATACGGCCATAGCTTAAATTTTGCTTATTCTGCAACAACTGGCATTCCGCCAGTGCCTGGGCAGTACACAGCATGAGCGTAATCGCTAATAAAAATCGCTTCATTTACACACCCCGTCGGCAGTTTCATAAAAGATTTCCGGACTGGCTTCTTCAGGTAGCGTCAACATAATCTGGCAGGTACCGTTATCCAGTTGCGCCGTCAGCGTTTGTTGTGCTTTCACGCTGTTGAGGAAAACGACACCATCATCAACTGAGGTTGTCAGATAATTGCCATTATCATCAGAAACGGCGACCCCTTTTGGCAACTTCCGTCCATCGGCTAACACGACGTTCAACAGCGCCCGTCGCTCAGTAACGGTACTAAAGCCAACCCGGCCGACCGCACCACGCCCCTGCTTCAGCATGCGAGTTCCATTGCCAATATCCATATTTTTAGGCAGTGTTTCAGTGTCAACTTCCACCCGCGACGTTCGCCAGGCACCCACGGCAGGAATGACTGCCATCCCTCGATAGTCGGTCCATACCGGCCCCTGTGGCGTATCAATTTTTACACCAGGCACCGGATTATCCAGAGAAGCAATGGCGAAGGTGTCGCGTATCGCCCACGGTGAGAAGGTCACACCCTGGCTGTGGGCAGCAATACCGCCCTGCAACGTTCCGGAATAACTACGGTTGTGTTCGCTACCAACGCTGGTATTGAGACCCAGTTGGGTATAGTGAAGATTGCTGTTGATCCCGGCGTTAAAGTTGTTCTCGTTCTGCGCTTCATCACGTTCAGCGCCAACGGTATAAGAGGTATTTTCGCTGACCATTCCCATCGCCGTGGAGCCATAACGCGTTTTATGGTTGTCCCGGCGGTTATAGGCATTCACGCTATGGTTACCAAATGGGATACTGATATTCACATAAAACAGATCGCCATCGTCTTCGTTATTATCATCCCCGCTCGACAACTGATGCTGCCAGTTCACCGACGTGGAGAAATATCGAAATGACTTGCTCCACCCGGCTGAAATATAACGCGAGTCATTGAGACGGTCATAGCCTCTCGTGGCGTAATAGCTCGTATTCAACCCACCAATAATCGGATGAGACCAGTTAACCCCAATCGAGTATTCATTTTTCATGGGTTCATCAAAGTCATCGTCAAGAGAATCGCTAAATTCACGATAATCCTGGGAGAGGTAGGAATAGGATGTTGTTAAGCCGAGCCCGAATGGAGCCGTATAACTCGATGCCAGCGTATATTTTTGCCCCTGCAAAGACTGCCGTAAGTCATTGGACTGATTGACCTGCGTACTCACGGTAAGGTCAGCCAAAGGAAGCGTATCAATGCTACCAGCAATCGCATGGTATTTTTCTGCCGCCAACACCCCTGCACGGGTATTCATACGGCTGTTAAGCTGCCAGCCGCCCGCGGCACTGATGACCCATGGTTTATGGTCATAGTCATCATTGACTCGTCCAAGAGAGACATAGACCCCTCCGGCATTGCCAACGGTCTGATTATACAGGCTGGCTGGGACAATATAGCTATGCTGACTGCCGTCCGTCTCCACCACCGTCACAGCCAAATCACTGTTCAGGTTGCGCATTGGAATATCGTTCAGGGTAAATGCACCTGCCGGAACCAGCGTCGAGTAGATCAGCACATTTTGCTGGCGCACTTCGACACGCGCCTGAGGAGTATTGGCAATCCCCTGAACCAGGACATTGCCGCCCCCGCCCATCAGCGCATTTTCTGGAGCAAACTCAGCACCGTAAATTCCCGTTCCCTGAAGCAGGGGGTTATTCAACCCTACCTCACCGAAGCGAGCGGTACTTTTTATACCGGTAAAGGTACGCTGCAAATACGTTGATGAGTTTTCACTGTTAAATCTGCCCTCGGAGCGGCTTAATAGTTGATGGCTACGCAACAGCCAGTCATTAAAATTCATGCCAGCATCCAGCAGTGCCTGAGAATAATCAGAATTCCCGCCAGAAAACTCATTACGAGATGACATTAACGAATAGTTGAGCAACGCTGCTGAACCACCGGAGTTATAGCCTGATATATCCGTATCATTGCGAACGACGGCTTCAGGGGGAACCACAACGGTTAACATCTCCTGGGCTGGCGATGAATCAACGGTCGTGCCCGGATAAGCGTCTGAATAAGGGTAACAACCGCTCCGATAATCGGACGGTATTTTAAGCCCTGCCTGCTGTAGAAATTCTTTATCAAAGCAAAGTTCACCATCGTCATTAAAACGAGCGATAACGCCACCTTTATCTACGCCATTAACATTGAGTGATACGGGCGAACTTCCCGGCAAATATCGAGATTTATGCGAAAAATAGTGAGCAACATTTGGGTTTAAACCAAGAGACTTCAACGTCTCCTGATCAAAATCAACCGCCGCCAGGTCAATTCCATCGGCCCTGGCATTATGGGCAACCAGCAGACTCACCAGACAGGCCAGAAGCGTTTTTCTATGCATTACCGCTCGTCCTTATGATGAGATTATTTTAATTCCGTAATTTGACTCTGGCCTTGATAGCCATAACGACTGGCAGGATAGAATTCAACCTGGGTATCTGCCGCTGCGGGTAGCTGCACCGTAGTACTGGTATGCGGCAGCATGTACGTCTTATTGAGTGAGCCGGCTTTATTTGACGGCAACGTTTTGAACGCCTGAGTCATACGCACCACATAATCACTGGGGTTGCTGACTTTTAGGGTATTGCCCTCTTTTTTCCACTCAAGGTATTTCCAGGGTTGCGTTTCCTCTGCCAGCCCTGCGGGATGAATAATGACCGGAAGGTCCTGGCGTACCGTCACGGCAACGCGATCTTTGCCTTTCTCTTTTGGTGGAATACCTTCAAAAGTGACGCGAGCGAATGCTTCGTATTTCAGCGGCGCGGTTGTTTGCAACATAAAGCGAATGCGTTGAATCTGGCCCGCCTCTACGCGCACCACTGGCTGAGAAACAATTAAGCGTACGGATTTATCGCTGTCGGGAAGCGCAACAATATTGGTGTATAACAATGAGGGTGAAGAATCGGTGTTAGTCACGTTCATACTGGCTTCGCCTTTTCCAGCATCAACCAGTAATACCGAAGTTTCTGGCACCATACCGGTGGCAAAACTATTGATTGAATAAAACATCGCTACGAGGAGAGTTAACCCTCTGGTTCCATTTGCAATATTCAAAGCATCCATTCCTTTAGATCGGTATTTAATCATGGGTTCAGCAGAAATATTTCCCTACCACCGAACCCATTCCCTCAACTATTTGTTATCAGAGATAAACCAAGCTGATGGTCGCATTACCATCCAGGGTAATGGTGTCGTCGGTACCCAGTACGCTGTTATCCTGTACCGCAGCAGTAATCAACAAAGGTGCAGTCAGCACTTTGAACGCTTTCGGCACCAGAGAACCTTTTGTGGCGACCGTAAGGGCACGTGCGGCATCGCTACAGCCACTCGTCAGAGAGCAGAATGCACCATCATAAGTCTCCCAGGTAACAGTTGATGCATTAACGTCTTCGGTACGCAGAACGTCAACAGCAGTGCTATCAGCGGTCACTGTAGCCACATCAATGGTAATAGCATACGCACCAATGTTAATCGAACCTGCCTTGCCTAACCCAAAGCCATTCGACGTATTCGCTGCATCAGTGCCATCTGTCCATGCGCCGTCAATGAAGGAAGTTGTACCGTTGAGGCCAACATTCGAGTCGCTACGATTATCGGTAGACGTGATGCCAACGGCGATTTCATTATCACAGGTTACCGTTAACGTAATACTTTTCTGGCCTAACTGAACCAGTTTATTTGTGACACCCGTTGGGGCAATGACCTCATTACGGATAGTACCGTAATCAATAGTGCCACCATTCGGCAATGTCGGAACACAGGCACCTGGCACAATACTGCCGATAACTTTCAGCGTAACATCACTGCCAGCGGTAGCATTAAATGAAGCAAACAGCGCGGCACTTAATGAGGTGGCAATAAGAAGTTTTTTCATGTGTTAATCCTTAACGTATGAAGCATAATACATGTCATTATTATTCCCTGAAATAATGCCCCATGCATTATCGAATCAAAATAATGATATAATCAATTTAGTAAAAATAAATTCGTCATAAAAAATGACTTAACCCGAAATTCGCCAAAGAGATCTATTTTGAAATTGCCGGGTTGTCACCGTCAGCCAACGCCAAGATAAAACATTAGGAATAGGCTGATGCCCTGACGACGATCGAATGAACAAGACTATTATCAGAGATAAACCAGGCTGATGGTCGCATTACCATCCAGGGTAATGGTGTCGTCGGTACCCAGTACGCTGTTATCCTGCACTGCCGCGGAAATCACCATCGGTGCAGTCAGCACTTTAAACGCTTTTGGTGTCAGAGAACCTTTTTCAGCAACCGTAAGGGCACGTGCTGCCGCACCACAGCCGCTTGTCAGAGAACAGAATGCGCCATTAGAGGCCGCCCAGGTAACAGTAGTTGCATTCACATCGTCGGTGGTAATGACGTCAACTGCCGTACTATCAGCCGTGGCAGCTGTCGTATCAAAGGCAATAGAATACGCGCCAATATTAACCGAGTTTGTCGTGGTGCCTAACCCAAAGCCATTTGAAGTCGCATGAACATCTGTGGCCCCATTATCATATCCATCTTCAATATAAGAGTTGGTGCTATTAAGGCCGACATTCGAGCTGCTACGGTTATCGCTGGAAGTCACCGCAACGGCGATCTCATTATCGCAGGTCACCGTTAAGGTCATGCTTTTCTGACCTAACTGAACCAGTTTATTCGTGACCCCCGTTGGAGCAATTGCTTCATTACGAAGAGTACCGTAATCAATAGTACCGCCATTCGGCAATGTAGGAACACAGGCCCCCGGAACAATACTACCGATGACTTTCAGCGTGACGTCACTCCCCGCGGAAGCATTAAATGAAGCAAACAGCGCGGCGCTTAATGAGGTGGCAATAAGAAGTTTTTTCATGTGTTAATCCTTAACGTATGAAGCATAATACATGTCATTATTATTCTCTGAAATAATGACCCCATGCATTATTGAATCAAAATAATAAAATAATCAATTTAGTAAAAATAAATTCGTCATAAAAAATGACTTAACCCGAAATTCACCAAAGAGATCTATTTTGAAATTGCCGGATTTTCACAGTCAGCCAATGCCGTGATAAACCATTCGAAATTGGCTGATGCCCTGACTACGACCAGGTGAACAAAACTATTATCAGAGGTAAACCAGGCTGATGGTCGCATTACCATCCAGAGTAATAGTGTCGTCGGTACCCAGTACGCTGTTATCCTGCACTGCCGCGGCAATCACCATCGGTGCAGTCAGCACTTTAAACGCTTTTGGCGTCAGAGATCCTTTTTCTGCAACCGTAAGAGCACGTGCTGCTACGCTACAGTTGCTCGTCAGAGAACAGAATGCGCCATTAGAAGCCGCCCAGGTAACAGTAGTCGCATTCACATCGTCGGTAGTAATGACGTCTACTGCCGTACTATCAGCAGTGGCAGCTGTCGTTTCAAAAGCAATAGAATACGCGCCTATTTTAACCGAGTTTGCCGTAGTACCTAACCCAAAGCCATTTGAAGTCGCATGAACATCTGTGGCCCCATTATCATATCCACCGTCAATATAAGAGGAGCCATTAAGAACGACATTCGAGCCGCTACGGTTATCGCTGGAAGTCACCGCAACGGCGATCTCTTTATCACAGGTCACCGTTAGGGTCATGCTTTTCTTACCTAACTGAACCTGTTTATTCGTAACCCCCGTTGGGGCAATTGCTTCATTACGAAGAGTACCGTAATCGATAGTACCGCCATCTGGTAACGTTGGGACACAGGCACCAGGCACAATATTGCCGATAACTTTCAGCGTGACGTCACTGCCAGCGGTCGCATTAAATGAGGTAAAAAGAGCGGCACTTAGTGAGGTTGCAATAAGGAGCTTTTTCATATGTTAATCCTTAAACATGAAATGAAACGTAATACATTTAATCAGGAATTAGTTATATCGTCTCCAAATAAAATGTTTGCCAATTATCGGATTAAAATAACAACGCATTCAAATTAGCAAAACTAAATACCTGTAAAAAACAGACTTAACTTATCAATATAAAAAATTATTTAATCATACACAAAATAAATAAAGAAAATTAATAGAGCATCAATTAATTAACTAAAAACATCACGTAAAAAAGATAGTAACGTCATGAAAAATTTAATTTTTTTCACATAACGAAAAGTAAAATCCAGAGGAAATAAATCACCGCAGAAATATATTATTTGATTTTTTTCATATCTGACTTTAATCGCAAATCCAAAAACACGAAGTAAACATAATATTATAACTATTTAGAATTCATTATTACGGTCCGTTTTCATATCTTTTTAGTCGTAAACGATAATATCTACTCGTCGAATAACCGCAGATCAGAAAAGAAAAAAGGCCCTTATCAAGGGCCTTTTTTTATCTTACTTCACTACACGTAGCGCCGGGCGCCCACCGCGAGGTGGTGGTGGAGTATCATCCGGGTCGTTGTCATCGCTGATATCCGGCTTATCGCCATCAATCACTGACATCACCGTTTCGCTTCCACCGTTATCCACGTCCTGGTCGTCGTTGAAACTGTCCACATTTTCATCGTATGCAGTTTCAGGTTCAAACATGGTTCCGGCGCCGTTCTCACGGGCGTAGATAGCCAGCACGGCGGCCAGCGGGACGGAAACCTGACGCGGTACGCCGCCAAAGCGCGCGTTAAAGCGCACTTCATCGTTGGCCAGCTCAAGGTTGCCCACCGCGCGCGGCGCGATGTTCAACACGATCTGCCCGTCACGCGCGTATTCCATTGGCACGTTCACGCCTGGCATCATGATATCGACGACCAAATGCGGCGTCAGCTGGTTATCCAGCAGCCACTCGTAGAACGCACGCAGCAGGTACGGACGGCGTGGAGAAAGCTGTGATACTTCCATTCAATTAACCCCGGCCAAGGCGCATTTCGCGCTCGGCTTCCGTTAAGGACGCGAGGAAAGAGTCACGTTCGAAGACACGAGTCATATAGCCTTTCAGCTCTTTCGCACCTGCGCCAACAAGCTCGATACCCATTACCGGCAAACGCCACAGCAGTGGAGCCAGGTAGCAATCGACGATGCTGAACTCATCGCTCAGGAAGAACGGCTTCTGGGTGAAGACCGGCGCAATGGCCAGCAGCTCTTCACGCAGCTGTTTACGCGCAGCGTCAGCCTGAGCTGCGGAGCCGTTCATCACCGTGTTCATCAGTGAGTACCAGTCTTTTTCGATGCGGTGCATGTACAGGCGGCTTTCACCACGTGCGACCGGGTAAACAGGCATCAGCGGCGGATGAGGGAAACGCTCATCCAGATATTCCATAATGATGCGTGACTCCCACAGAGTCAGTTCACGATCCACCAGTGTCGGTACGCTTTGATTCGGGTTGAGGTCAATCAGATCCTGCGGTGGATTGTCCTTTTCCACGTGCTCTATCTCAAAGCTGACGCCTTTCTCAGCCAGCACGATGCGGACCTGATGGCTATAGATGTCAGTAGGACCAGAAAACAGCGTCATTACCGAACGTTTGTTGGCAGCGACAGCCATGAAAACCTCCAGGTATATTCAGAATTTTTACTGCTACCAGCCACAACGGCGGCTAGCCAGATGATTAGCCCTATCTGCACGCTGAACAACATTCTCGTTCACGAATCAAACAAAAAATGAACAATCGCGCGCGTTTGGGCAGAAAATTGGATGATAGTCTACCAGATTTTGAACGGCTTGTGGTGAGGGGATTCCGGAAAAGCGGAAAAAGAGCCCAGCGGTCATCGAATTGCGGATATAAAAAAACCCGCCGGAGCGGGTTTTTTTCGCCAATTGTTGTCTGCCGAAGCAGAAACAAATTAACGCTTGGAGAACTGAGGACGACGACGTGCTTTACGCAGGCCGACTTTCTTACGTTCAACCTGACGAGCATCACGAGTAACGAAGCCAGCTTTACGCAGTTCGGAACGCAGGGACTCATCGTACTCCATCAGAGCGCGGGTGATACCGTGACGGATCGCACCAGCCTGACCAGAGATACCACCACCTTTAACAGTGATGTACAGATCCAGTTTCTCAACCATGTCGACCAGTTCCAGCGGCTGACGAACTACCATGCGGGCAGTTTCACGACCGAAGTACTGTTCCAGAGAACGTTGGTTGATAACGATTTTGCCGTTGCCCGGTTTGATGAAAACGCGAGCTGCGGAACTTTTGCGGCGACCAGTGCCGTAGTATTGATTTTCAGCCATTGCCTATAATCCCGATTAGATGTCAAGAACTTGCGGTTGCTGTGCCGCGTGGTTGTGCTCGTTACCCGCGTAAACTTTCAGTTTACGGAACATTGCACGACCCAGCGGGCCTTTTGGCAGCATGCCTTTAACCGCGATTTCAATCACACGCTCAGGATGGCGAGCAATCATCTCTTCAAAGGTCGCTTCTTTAAGACCACCGACGTAGCCAGTGTGACGATAGTACACTTTGTCAGTACGCTTGTTGCCGGTTACAGCAACTTTATCAGCGTTCAGAACGATGATGTAATCACCAGTATCTACGTGCGGAGTGTATTCCGCTTTGTGCTTACCGCGCAGGCGCAGAGCCAGTTCGGAAGCCAGACGGCCCAGAGTTTTACCGGTCGCGTCAACAACATACCAGTCGCGTTTTACGGTTTCTGGTTTAGCTGTAAAAGTTTTCATTAAAAGCTTACCCAAATAAATTAGTTACACGTTGGTGAACACCCAAACGTTTTGTCAGTTGAGGTTCACACGACATTGTCCAGCAAACCTACCCCTTCGAATAGCCTATGCCGGCGCAGAGAAAGTTTTGGGAAAAAAACTCTCTTGTAACGTGGGGTCGCAAGATTATAGAGAAGTCGGGGTCAAAGATCGACCCCTTTATGAGATTTGCCGCGGGTTTTTCGGGGTTTGGGGATATGCGGCCTGAGGCCCTCACCCCCAGCCCCTCTCCCACGGCGAGAGGGTGGCATTTATGGCATGTGCGGGCGCTTCAGGTACTCTTCGCTCTGCATCTCCTGTAAACGCGACAGGCAGCGCTGGAACTCAAACTTCAGGCGCTCGCCCTGATAGATGTTGTAAAGCTCCACCTCGGCGCTGACCACCAGTTTCACGTGGCGTTCATAGAACTCATCCACCAGCGCGATAAAGCGGCGGGCCTCGCTCTCCAGCAGCGGCGTCATCACCGGTACGTCGTAGAGCATCACGGTGTGGAACAGGCGCGAGAGCGCAATGTAGTCGTGCTGGCTGCGCGCATCGACGCACAACGTGGTGAACGACACCGCCAGCGTCTGGTTCTCAACGCCCAGCGTCGGCAACTGACGGTGGTTAATCTCCAGCGTCGTCTGGTTCTGCTGTGCGGTACCCGCCAACGCAAGCCACAACTTGTTCATCTGCTGACGCGTATCGGCATTCAGCGGTGATAGCCACAGGTGCGCCTGGGTTAACGTACGCAGACGATAGTCGATGCCCGCGTCAACGTTCATGATGTCGCAATGTTCTTTAATCGCCTCAATTGCCGGGAGGAAGCGCGCACGCTGCAGGCCGTTGCGGTAGAGCTCATCCGGCGGAATGTTGGAGGTTGCCACCAGCGTAATACCGCGGGCAAACAGCGCCTTCATCAAGCCGCCAAGCAGCATGGCATCGGTGATATCGGAAACAAAAAACTCATCGAAGCACAGCACGTCAGTTTCCGCTTTAAACCGTTCGGCGACGATTTCCAGCGGATCGCTATGCCCCTGTAACTCGCCCAGCTCTTCATGTACCCGCAGCATAAAGCGGTGGAAGTGCAGACGCTGTTTACGCGTGCCCGGCAGACTCTGATAGAACATATCCATCAGCCAGGTCTTGCCGCGCCCTACGCCGCCCCACATATAAAGGCCGCGCACCGCAGGCGGGGTGTCAGCCTCTTTCTTACCCAGCAGCTTGCCAAAACGCGCGCGCAGGCCACCGCCAGAGGCAGGCGCAGGTGCGGGCGTTTTGTTTTGCAGTTCCTGGTAAATGGTGTCGAGGCGGTTGACCGCCTCACGCTGAACGTCATCGGGTTGATGACTGCCCTCTTCAAGAGCCTGAAGATAGCGCGATGTGGGGGACTGGCTTTGCATGATCTAATTGTTATTCCTTTGAAAACCGGTATGTCTTACTTCACGATTGACTAAAAAAAGTCCGTTCTACACTACGCGATGATGCGTCAGGATTCCACTTCTACGGGATTAGCGGTTATAGTGGCACTATCGGGCGCTGGCATGGAGCTGCCGAAGCTGCCAATACCCTATGGAACTATAAAACAACGGGAGATGTTCATGACCTGGGAATACGCGCTAATTGGGTTAGTTGTCGGTATCATCATCGGTGCCGTGGCCATGCGTTTTGGTAATAGCAAATTACGTCAGCAGCAGGCGCTGCAGTACGAGCTGGAGAAAAACAAAGCCGAGCTGGAAGAGTATCGCGAAGAGCTGGTCAGCCATTTCGCCCGCAGTGCGGAACTGCTTGATAACATGGCAGACGATTACCGCCAGATTTATCAGCACATGGCGAAAAGCTCCAGCAACCTGCTGCCGGGCATGTCTCCAGACGCCAACCCGTTCCGTAACCGTCTGGCCGAATCCGAAGCGGGTAACGACCAGGCGCCGGTTCAGATGCCGCGCGACTATTCTGATGGCGCATCCGGCCTGCTGCGCGGGAGCGCAAAACGCGATTAATCTGCATTCCATAAATATTTCACGGGCGCATCATTTGCGCCCGTCCTCTTCTGCTCACGCCGACTATATTTACTTCAATAACATCAGTCTTTTCGGGAAGTATTGTCCTTGCATACAGGGTCATGAGGGCCAGCATCAATGAAGAAATCGACTTTACTGTTAAGTGCACTGGCGTTAAGCATCGGGTTATCACTCGCCGTACCGGCTCCGGTACTGGCCTCGCTGCCTACGCAGGTTCCGGGCCAGGGTGCTCTGCCGAGCCTCGCGCCGATGCTGGAGAAAGTGCTGCCCGCCGTGGTGAGCGTAAAGGTGGAGGGCACCGCACCGGTGAATCAACAGGTTCCGGATGAGCTGAAGAAATTCTTTGGCGATGACGGCAGTAACCCGGCAAATGAACCCACACAGCAGTTTGAAGGGCTGGGCTCCGGGGTCATCATTGATGCCATCAAAGGCTATGTGCTGACCAACAACCATGTGGTGAGCGACGCGCAGAAGATTAGCGTCCAGCTCAACGATGGTCGCGAATTTGAAGCCAAGCTTATCGGCAGCGATGACCAGAGCGACATCGCCCTGCTGCAAATCCAGAAAGCCAGCCACCTGACGCAAATCGCCATCGCCGACTCCGACAAGCTGCGCGTGGGCGATTTCGCCGTCGCGGTCGGTAACCCGTTTGGTCTCGGTCAGACCGTGACCTCCGGGATTGTCTCGGCGCTGGGCCGCAGTGGCCTGAATCTTGAAGGGCTGGAAAACTTTATTCAGACCGATGCCGCCATTAACCGCGGTAACTCCGGCGGCGCGCTGCTTAACCTCAACGGCGAGCTGATTGGCATCAACACCGCCATTCTGGCGCCCGGCGGCGGCAGCATCGGCATCGGCTTTGCCATCCCGAGCAATATGGCGCAAACCCTGGCGCAGCAGCTGATTCAGTTTGGTGAAATCAAACGTGGCCTGCTCGGCATCCGCGGTATGGAAATGACCGCCGATATCGCGAAAGCGTTTAATCTTGACGTACAGCGCGGCGCCTTCGTCAGCGAAGTGCTGCCAAACTCAGGCTCAGCCAAAGCCGGTATTAAGTCCGGTGACGTAATCACCAGCCTGAACGGTAAACCGCTGAACAGCTTCGCCGAACTGCGTTCCCGCATTGCCACGACCGAACCAGGTTCGAAGGTGAAGCTGGGCCTGTTGCGCGACGGCAAACCGCTTGAAGTTGAGGTCACGCTGGATAAGAGCACCTCATCCACTGCCAGCGCACAGCTGATTATCCCGGCGCTGGAAGGGGCAACCCTGAGCGATGGTCAGGCGAAAAGCGGCACCAAAGGGGTGGTGATTTCCAACGTTGAGAAAGGCAGTCCGGCCGCTCAGGTAGGTCTGCATAAAGATGATGTCATTATCGGCATCAACCGCCAGCAGACCGAATCGATTGCCGAGCTGCGTAAGGTGCTGGAAACCAAACCGGCGGTGATTGCACTCAACGTTATGCGCGGTAACGAGAGCATCTACCTGCTTATGCGCTAATACTCGGAAACCGGACATAGCATGCAATGTATGTCCGGTAAACTCGTGGTATGCTTCGCCCAGTTTTCTCATCAACGATGATGCTTGTATCATGCTTCTAAAGCTCTTACGTTCCGTCGCACTAGGTTTACTGGTTGGCGGCATATTGATTGTGACCGTTCCCTCTTTGCGCCAGTGGAATCCATTAGCCACTCAGCGCTTTAGCAGCACGGACGAAACGCCTGCCAGCTATAATCAGGCGGTGCGCCGCGCCGCGCCTGCGGTAGTTAACGTCTATAACCGCAGCCTGAACAGCAGCACCCATAGCCAGCTGGAGATTAAAACGCTCGGCTCCGGCGTGATTATGGATCAGCGCGGGTACATCATTACCAACAAGCATGTGATCAACGATGCGGACCAGATTATCGTCGCGCTGCAGGACGGCCGGGTGTTTGAAGCGCTGCTGGTTGGCTCCGATAGCTTGACCGACCTCGCGGTACTGAAAATTAACGCCACCGGTGGTCTGCCGGTGATCCCGATTAACCCCACGCGCATACCGCACATCGGCGATGTGGTGCTGGCTATCGGCAACCCGTATAACCTCGGTCAGACCATCACCCAGGGGATTATCAGCGCCACCGGTCGTATTGGCCTGAACCCAAGTGGCCGACAGAACTTCCTGCAAACCGATGCCTCCATCAACCACGGTAACTCCGGCGGCGCGCTGGTGAACTCGCTGGGCGAACTGATGGGTATCAACACCCTCTCTTTTGATAAGAGCAACGACGGCGAGACGCCAGAGGGGCTGAGCTTTGCGATCCCATTCCAGCTGGCGACCAAAATTATGGATAAGCTCATCCGTGACGGTCGCGTAATCCGTGGCTTTATCGGCATTAGCGGTCGTGAAATTGCGCCGCTGCGCGCGCAGGGTGGCGCTATCGATCAGATTCAGGGGATTGTGGTTAACGAAATCGCCCCGGATGGCCCGGCCGCGCAGGCTGGCATTCAGAACAACGACGTGATTATCTCAGTGAACGGTAAACCGGCGGTTTCCGCGCTGGAGACCATGGACCAGGTTGCGGAGATCCGCCCAGGTTCAGTGATCCCAGTGGTGGTAATGCGTGAAGATAAGAAGTTAACGATGCAGGTGACGATTCAGGAATATCCGGCGTCGAACTAAATCACCAAAAGCAAAGGGGCCATCGGCCCCTTTGTTCTATTCCACGCTCAGGTTTTATTTATTAATAAAATCTTCACCAAGCTGAATATCTTTTCTCAGCGTATCCAGCATCCCTTCCAGCGCTTGCTGCTCGTAAGCGCTCAGTTTGCCAATAGACTGACGTTCTTCAATCCCGTTTTTACCCAGCAGCAGCGGCTGCGAGAAGAAACGAGCGTATTCGCCATCGCCTTCAACATAGGCGCACTCAACCACCCCTTTCTCGCCCTGCAAAGCGCGAACCAGAGACAGCCCAAAGCGCGCTGCAGCCTGGCCCATGGACAGCGTAGCTGACCCGCCACCGGCTTTTGCTTCCACCACTTCGGTACCCGCATTCTGGATACGTTTGGTCAGGTCATTCACTTCCTGCTCGGAGAAACTGACCCCTGGGATTTGCGACAATAAAGGAAGAATCGTGACGCCAGAGTGGCCGCCGATAACCGGAACTTCAACGTCGCCGCATTTTTTACCTTTCAGTTCAGCGACGAAGGTATTGGAGCGGATGATATCCAGCGTGGTCACGCCGAACAGTTTATTTTTGTCGTACACGCCCGCCTTTTTCAGCACCTCAGCGGCGATCGCCACGGTGGTGTTAACCGGGTTGGTAATGATACCAATGCAGGCCTTAGGCGCGGTTTTTGCGATTTGTTGCACCAGGTTTTTGACAATCCCGGCGTTAACGTTGAACAGATCGGAGCGATCCATACCGGGCTTACGGGCCACCCCAGCAGAGATCAGGACAACATCCGCCCCTACCAGCGCAGGCGTCGCATCTTCACCGGAGAAACCTTTGATGTTCACATCAGTAGGAATATGGCTGAGATCGACAGCCACGCCAGGCGTGACGGGGGCAATATCATAGAGGGAGAGTTCTGAACCTGAAGGCAGTTGGGTCTTTAGTAGTAGGGCAAGCGCCTGGCCAATACCGCCGGCGGCACCAAGGACTGCGACTTTCATCCTAAACTCCTTATTATGGTTAATGACATTCAGGTAATAACCTGTCGTGGACCGCATAACCGACGCAAGAGATACCTGTTGTTACTCCGTTGCGGCGACCTTAATTCACAAGGTAAATAATTACAATATAATTGCTTACAGAATGCGGCGCCTCCAGCAGCATTGCTGGCGTTACCGCACTACTCCCAGAAAAAGGTCTATCTACGAAACCAAACTTTCATCAACTATCGATTACAATATACTCAGCACGTTGCGTAAAACAACAGCAATTTAATAACAATTCATTTACTTTTAACTTATTTGGATCCCGTGATATAGGCATGTTTCTTAGGTCTAATTTTTGCTAAAATCCCGCCTTTCTCTATTTGGCCTAGCCTCTTGGGATAAATTGTTTTGCATAAAAATTCACCTATATGCATAATAATGTTAATTTCACCACCATAGTCAGGTGACTTATGCGAAGTTCCACTAAACAAGAAGAATTAGTTAAAGCCTTTAAAGCCTTACTGAAGGAAGAAAAATTTAGCTCTCAGGGCGAAATTGTTCAGGCCTTACAGGAAGAAGGCTTCGATAATATCAACCAGTCCAAAGTCTCCCGTATGCTGACGAAGTTTGGCGCAGTGCGTACCCGCAACGCCAAAATGGAGATGGTTTACTGCCTGCCTGCTGAGCTGGGCGTGCCGACCACCTCCAGCCCGCTGAAGAACCTGGTTCTGGATATTGACTACAACGACGCCGTCGTCGTCATTCATACCAGCCCTGGTGCGGCGCAGCTAATCGCGCGTCTGCTGGATTCGCTCGGCAAAGCAGAAGGTATTCTCGGCAGCATTGCCGGTGATGACACGATCTTCACCACGCCTGCCCGGGGTTTCACTGTTAAAGATCTCTACGAGGCCATTCAGGTTCTGTTCGAACAGGAACTGTAATCCCTCGCAATACTCCTCTGGTTCCTCCGGAGGAGTCTGTTTTCCCGCCAACGCTCCGCCGTTTTCACTGCCGTTTCGTTAACATTTAGTGCGATTCTTCACGTCATTACATAGATACAGTGAATATATCCCGACTTAAGCGCACAAAACATCAAATTATCCTATCTTTTTGATTTTACGCATTATTGGCCGACAGCTTTGCCGAAATATGCGTTTTTTTATACGTATATGTTCTAAAAATGACGATTCCTGACAAGTAATTACACGAGAAACAATTAGCGGGGTATTAATATTTCATGTGATTAGTGTATACTTAATTTCGTGATGAGGGTCACAAAACAAAGGCCTTCCAAAAAAATTCGACGAGGTGAGTATCATGAAAATCAAAACTACCGTTGCCGCTCTGAGCATCCTATCCGTTATCTCGTTTGGCGCTTTCGCCGCTGATTCTATCAACAGCGACCAGGCACAAACCCGCCAGTCAATCGGCACCGTTTCCATTGGTTCCGTCGGTTCAACCCCGATGGATATGCATGAGATGCTGAACAAGAAAGCGGAAGAACAAGGTGCATCGTCTTACCGCATCATTGAAGCGCGTACCGGCGATCGCTGGCATGCAACGGCTGAACTGTATAAATAAGACATAGTACGTCGGTATTGAGTAAAAAATATCCCCAGCGGTCCCAGGAATAAGCATCAGCATCCTCTCACCGCTGCAAAATAAGGTGAGGAGTAAAGTATATGAAACGCGCAATTATCATCGCATCCCTTGGTCTGGCATCCGTACTCTCTTTCGGCGCAAGCGCCGCAGTACATCAGGTGAGCGCAGATCAGGCACAGAACCTTCAGTCCATCGGCACCGTTTCCGTTTCACAGATCGGTAGCGACCCAATGGATATGCGTAGCCAGTTAGCCGCAAAAGCAGAGAAAGAAGGCGCTAGCAGCTACCGCATTATCGAAGCCCGTACCGGCGACAGCTCGCACGCTACGGCTGAGCTTTACAAATAAACCCTCGTCGTCTTGTCCGACGACTTGCCCTCGCCTTTCGGCGAGGGCTTTTTTATCCGCGCTGAACGTTAAAGCGCAGCATGCCTTCCAGCTCCTCTTCCGCTTCATCAAACAGCAGAATCAGCGCGCCGTAGCGTCGTCGCTGCTTATCGTCCATGTGCAGGAATTCAATCTCCAGCGGTAGCGGTATTACATTGCCGGTCACCACGTTCCAGAGCGCATCCAGATCGCGAATCGACTCACGATCGAGGGCAAAAAGACGGGCGAACTCCCGATAAAAATCGCCCTGATCCTCTATCTCGTCAAAATCAAAAGTATAGATTTTCATCTTACGCCCTCTCCCCTATTCAACAGACTAAAGTCCCCCAATGTGCAGCGTTTTCACCTCGAGGTACTCTTCCAGCCCCAGCACTGAACCTTCGCGCCCAAGCCCCGACTCCTTCACACCGCCAAACGGCCCCAGCTCGGTTGAAACGGCACATTCGTTAATGCCAATCATACCGCTCTCCAGCGCCTGCGAGACGCGGAAGACGCGAGACAGGTTCTGGGTGTAGAAATAGGCCGCCAGGCCGTAAGGCGTATTATTCGCGCGCTGAATAACTTCATCTTCATCGCTAAAACGGAAGCAGGCTGCCAGCGGACCAAACGTCTCCTCCTGCGCCAGCAGCATTTTTTCCTGACAGTCGCCCAGCACCGTCGGCTGCCAGAAGTTACCGCCCAGCGCATGCGGCTGCCCACCAGCCAGCACTTTGGCTCCTTTCGCTACGGCATCCTCAACGTGTTCACGCACTTTTTTAACCGCCGCGGCCTCAATCAATGGCCCCACGATCACGCCGTCATCCAGCCCGTTCCCTATCTTCAGCGCCTTCACGGCAGTGGCAAGCTGGCTGACGAAGCGCTCATATACGCTGTCGTGAATATAAAAACGGTTTACGCTCACGCACACCTGCCCGGCGTTGCGGAACTTATTGGCGATTGCCCCCTGTACGGCGGCATCAATATCCGCATCTTCAAAGACGATATACGGCGCGTTGCCGCCGAGCTCCATAGAGACTTTCTTCATGGTTTCCGCAGCGTTACGCACCAGCGTTTTGCCTACTGAGGTTGAGCCGGTAAAGGAGATTTTGCGCACATCATGGCTTGCCATAATCGCGTCGCTAATTTCCAGCGTATTCCCCGCCACGGCGTTCAGCACCCCGTCCGGAATCCCCGCCTTCTTCGCCAGCGCCAGCAGCGCGAACGCGCACAGTGGGGTGTTATTGGCGGGTTTAATCACCCCGGTACAGCCAGCCGCCAGCGCTGGACCAAGCTTACGGGTGAGCATCGCCATCGGGAAGTTCCACGGCGTAATCGCCGCCACCACCCCGATAGGCTCACGGGTTGCCAGAATGCGAGAACCGGGTTTCGCCGGCGGAATGATCTCGCCGTTAGCCCGTTTCCCCTGTTCGGCAAACCACTGGATAAAGCTCGCCGCGTAGTCCACCTCGCCCTCCGCCTCTCTCAGCGGTTTGCCCTGTTCGATGGTCATCAGCTTCGCCAGCCAGCTTTTATGTTCGATGATGAGCTGGTACCAGCGATACAGCAGCTCCGATCGCGCCTTCGCCGTTTTCGCCCGCCAGAGTGGGAACGCACGGGCGGCGGCGGCAATCGCCTGCTCCGTCTCCTGTTTCCCGGCCTTCGCGACTTTAGCGACGACTTCACCCGTCGCAGGATTAAGCACATCAAAGGTGGTGTCGAGCTGATGCCATTCACCGTTCACCAGATAGCCTGTCTGAAAGAGATCGTTGTCCTGCCATGCTTGCGTGGTCATTACACCCTCCTGAAAAGTGTTTCCGTTTAAGTATAGCTATCGCTTTCGGCGTAATAGTTGTCAGAATAACGATAGTCTTATTAACGGAAAGGAGCCTGCGGTGAAACGTGAATATCCTGTTTTTGATAAGCTGTGCCACGAGCTTGGGCTGGCACATCTGGCGAGCGATCGCGTGACGTTCACCGGTACAGAACCGGTCTATCCGACGCCGTTTGCCATCGGAGAAGCGGCCGCTTCCACGCTAGCGCTACAAGGGCTGATGCTCGATGTGCTGCGAGGTAAGCAGCAGAAAATTACCGTCGATTACCATAGCGCTGCGGCTTCAACCCACGCGGTCACCTTCCAGCAGCAGAACGGCTATAACTGGCAGTACAACGACCCGGACTACCCCACCACCGATTTCTACCTCACCGCCGACAACCGCTGGATTTTCCTGCACGGCGGCTATCCGCGTTTGCGCGATGGCATTCTGGATATTCTCGACGTGCCTAATAACCGTAGCCGCGTGGCGCAGGCCGTGGCGAAGTGGGAAGCGCAAAAGCTGGAGCAGACCATTGCCGACGCTGGGCTGTGCGCCGCCATTGCCCGCAGTCGTGAAGAGTGGCTGGCGCATCCGCAGGGGCTGGCGGTAAGCCAGGAGCCGCTGATTCGCCTGACGCGGATGACCGATAGCGCACCGAAAGCCCGCCGTTACGGCACGCCACGGGTGCTGAAGTCACTGCGCGTACTGGACGTTACCCACGTGATCGCTGGGCCAACGGCGACTCGCGGCCTGGCGCAGATGGGTGCCGATGTACTGCACCTTTCGTCCCCTTATCGCCCACGAATTTTGCCGTTCGACGTTGATACCAACCACGGTAAGCGGAACGCGTATCTTGAACTCTCCACTGCCGAAGGTCGCGAGACGGCGGCGAAACGGGTCCGCGAAGGTGATGTGTTTGTGCAAAGCTACCGTCCCGGCGCGCTCGCCCGCTATGGCCTGAGTGATGAAGAGATGGCGCAGATCAATCCCCAAATCATTACGGTTAACCTGAACTGCTACGGCCATCGTGGGCCGTGGAAAACACGGCCGGGCTTCGAGCAGCTTGCTCAGACCGTGACCGGTATGGCAGTAGCACAGGGCGGCGCGGGCCAGCCGGTGCTGGGGCCAACCTATCCGAATGATTATCTGAGCGGCTATCTCGCCACGCTTGGCGTGTTGATGGCGCTGGAACGTCAGCGTAATGAAGGCGGTGCATGGCGGGTAGATGTGTCATTGTGCCGGACGGCGACGTGGCTGCAACAGTTGGGCAAGCAGGCGGATTATCAGACGATTGCGCCACCAGGCGAAGCGGCGATTACCCGTTGTATGGTGACCGAGCAGGGACCATTCGGCGAGTTACGTTACTTCAACAGCGCGCTGGAACTGGGAGAAACGCCGATGGCATTTGCGCTACCGGCCATGCCGCTAGGTGCACATCCCCCGACGTGGTGATAGGCTTCCCCGGAGTCGCAGCGACTCCGGGGAAAACGCTTAACTGCTCGTCAGTGCACCCTGATATTTATGCAGCATCGACACCAGCCGTTCGACCGGCTGGGTGACCTGTTCAGGCGCTTCCCAGACCCGCAGTTTTTCCTGATAAACCCCCAATTCTTCCAGCAAGCGCGTGAAGTAGTATCGGCGTTTGTCATCGCTGCTGGCCGAGATCACCTTGTCAGCCGTGCGGCGCAGCTGCCGGTGAAACGCCGACAGATCGTCATTCACCGGAATAGGCGCATCGCGCAGACGCTGGTGCGCAATAATCAGCGTCAGCGCCAGACGGAACTTGGCGATATCACCAGGGAACTTGTTCAGCAGTAAGAACAGCTGCTGGTAGAGCCCCGGTAGATGGTTCTCTTTCCGCCGCGCCATATTGGTGGTCATCGCCGATACCGCCGCAAACACAAACTGGTTCAGCAGCACGCGTCCGGTACGCAGGCGGGAATTATCGCGGATCAGCAGAATGACAATAAACGCCATGAAGCAGCCGACAATCTGCCCTAACGCGCTATCAAGGAACTGGCTGAAGTGGAAGGTCATCGGGTTATCCAGTACCAGAATGTTGATGGTACTGGCCAGCGCCCCCATCGAGCCCAGCCGCCGTTTTTGCACTTCAATACCGATAAAGAAGCACATCACCGCCAGGCTGATACACAGCAGCAGCATGCTTTGCTGGGTCGCGGGAATGATGATCAGGAAATAGAGCGCCCCCAGCGGTAGCGCCGCAATGGTGCCGTAAATAAAGTCTATCGCCACCATGCGCGGGTTCGGCAGGCGCATCGCCAGTGAGGTGACCACGGCGATCATTACCATCGCCCCGCTACCGGATGTCCAGCCGGTCCACAGCCAGAACAGAATGCCCAGCGCACAGGAGAGCGTGGTGCGCCAGAAGTTAATCATCGCGTGGTGACGCTCGGCGGATTCCGGACGCACCACTACTTCACTTTGCAGGATCTCTTCTTCGCGGGCGCTGATTTTGGCATTGCCAATCACCCCGCGTTTGAGCAGCAGATAACGCGTCGCGGCCCCTACCCAGCTGTAAATTGTGACCGGCGTATCGTGCTCGCCCGTCCACGCCAGCACGCGGCGCATCCGTTTAAGCTGACGATGAACATCCTGCACCGTCTCAACCGGCTCTTCGAACAGCTCGCGATAGGCGTCAGTGACCAGCTCAGGCCGCGAGTTTTGCATGATGAAGGTTTCACAGGCCTGAGTCACCATAGTCAGCGAAACGGTGTTCAGCGCCTTCAGGCGGCGGTTGGCCCACGCCCAGCGTGAGGACTCCATATTCAGGTTGCCGCGCATCCCTTCCAGCGCCGCCGTGCGACGCAGCAGCGCCAGCCAGGCCTTGTCCATTTCATCGCTGTCGCCGTGCTTAATACACAGCTGCATCAGGCGATATTGATCGATGAGAATGCCGTCGAGTTCGTTATCGATCTCTTTTTTGATCGATCGCGGCGAAAACAGGAGATCGGCGACGATCGCACAGATAATCCCCAGCACAATCTCGCTGCAGCGCTCAACGGCAAACTGCGGCGTCAGCAGCGGTTCGGCCTGAATGGTGATGACGATAATCAGCGCCGTGTAGCCGGAGAGCCCCCAGGCATAGGAGTTCTCCACGCGCACCAGCGACGAAACCCAGGTACAAAAGCCGGCCCAGATACTGCAAACCAACAGCATCAGCAGCGGCGCGCGAATCATGGTGATGATAATCACCAGCGCCGCAATACAACCGATAAAGGTGCCGACAATACGCAGCATCCCACGATAGCGAATCGCCCCTGCATAGGGTTCCCCACCTGCAGCAAAGGCCGGACCAGCCGCCACGATGGCGGCGGTCAGTACCGCCCAGCGGGGCGTTTCAAGCTGAAAGTGAAAGCCGACAAACAGCGCCAGCACCACCGCGCATGCCAGTTTGACGGCAAAGCGGATGTGCTGGTTGGCAATACTAAAAATGCCCATGGCGATTAACCGAACTCACGCAGGCGCAGCGCTAACTTCTGGAAGAAGCCCATGCGGCTGGCATCGCGATCTTTCTCACCGGTAATGACCACCGTGGCGGTAGTACCCGCAGGCCACAGGTTCCCCGTCTCTTCATCCAGACGAATACGCACCGGCACACGCTGGGCCAGACGAACCCATTCGAGGTTGGAGTCGATGGTCGCCATCCCCTTGCTATCAACACTGCTGCTGGCGTTAGTCACGCCCGCCGCGACGCTATCAACGGTGCCTTTAATTACGTGGTTGCTGCCCAGCGGGGTAATTTCGGCACGGTAGCCCGGACGGACGCTTGAGAGCTTGGTCTCTTCAAGGTAGGCCATCACGTAGAAGGAGTGCTGTTTGACCAGCGCCACCGCCGTCGAACCGCGGGTGATAAACTCACCGGCATAGACGTTAAGGTTAGTCACCCAACCATCTGCTGGAGCGCGAATCACCGTTCGATCAAGGTCGAGGCGCGCCAGGTCGCGGGTCGCCTGCGCTTTAGCAAGCTGGTGCAGCACGGTTTGCAGAACGTTATTGGATTGGTCAATCTCTTCGCGCGACATCGCGATGACGCCCAGCTTATTACGGCGCCCGGCTTCACGACTTTTTTCATCGGCCAGCGCTTTGTAATAGGCCACGTCAGCGTCGGCCTCTTCCAGCGCCTTCTTGTAGCGCGGCTGGTCAATGATAAACAGCACCTGATTTTTGCTAACCAGTTGGTTATCCTTGACCTGTACGTCGGTAATCAGGCCGGAAACGTCAGGGGCAATGGCGACAACGTCCGCGCTGAAACGCGCATCGCGCGTCCACGGAGATTCGGTGTAATAGACCCAGGCGCGGAAAATAGCGATGAACGCCAGGATAACCAGTATCACCGTAATAGCGGTGCGGGAGATTTTTCTTGTTAGTGTTTTCACATCTACCTCAGACGAACAAACGTGATATTAGATAAAACAGGCAGCAGTACAGTGCGGTGTTGAACAACGCAGGATGCCAGACAAAGTCGTAGATCCCGGTCGGCGTCAGCACGCGACGCACCAACCAAAAAATGGCGAGCGATAAGAGCAGCTCAAAGAAAATCGGCGGGAATGAGAGACCGAAAATCACGATGACAGGAAACAGGCTCATGTTGACCTTACTAGACTAGCGTGCAGGTGAGATTGGAACTTTAATTATTCAGCTAACAGTATTTTAACGTAACTGTTATAGCCTTATCTACATAGTGTGATGCAAATCACTTTTAAGCCAGAGTGAACAATGGAACGACTAAAACGGATGTCGGTGTTTGCCAAAGTGGTCGAGCAAGGCTCCTTTACCGCCGCGGCGCGCCAGCTACAAATGAGCGTTTCGTCCATCAGCCAGACTGTCTCTAAACTGGAAGATGAGCTACAGGTCAAACTGCTTAACCGCAGTACTCGCAGCATTGGCTTAACCGAAGCCGGTAAAATTTACTACCAAGGTTGCCGCCGCATGCTGTTCGAAGTTCAGGATGTTCACGAGCAGCTTTACGCCTTTAACAACACGCCAATTGGTACGCTGCGCATTGGTTGTTCTTCAACTATGGCACAAAATGTCCTCGCTGCCATGACGGCGGAGATGCTGAAAGAGTATCCCGGATTAACCGTCAATCTGGTGACGGGCATTCCGGCGCCGGATCTGATTGCCGACGGCCTGGATGTGGTGATCCGCGTGGGCGCGCTGCAGGATTCAAGCCTCTTCTCCCGACGCCTAGGCAGCATGCCGATGGTCGTCTGCGCGTCGAAGAAATACCTCGCGCAGTATGGCGTGCCCGAAAAGCCGGCGGACCTGAGCAACCATTCGTGGCTGGAATATAGCGTGCGTCCCGATAACGAATTTGAGCTGATTGCCCCCGAAGGGTTGTCGACCAGGCTGCTGCCGGAGGGCCGATTCGTTACTAACGATCCGATGACCATCTCTCGCTGGCTGGTGGCCGGTGCGGGCATTGCCTACGTACCGCTGATGTGGGTGATCAATGAGATCAACAGCGGTGAGCTGGAGATCTTATTCCCACGCTATCAGTCCGATCCTCGCCCGGTCTACGCGCTGTATACCGAAAAGGACAAGCTGCCGCTGAAGGTGCAGGTCTGTATTAACTATCTGACCGACTATTTTGTCGAAGTGGCGAGGCTATTTCAGGGAATGCGGGGAAGAAGGAAGGAATAATCGTAGGCCGGATAAGCAAAGCGCCATCCGGCCTACAAACGGACATCAATGCACCTCTCGATGAGGTGCATTTTTTCAGATCAGGCGGTACCGCCCACCGTCAGATTATCCACTTTCAGGGTTGGCTGGCCAACGCCGACTGGCAGGCTCTGACCTTCTTTGCCACAGACGCCCACGCCGTTATCCAGCTTCAGATCGTTACCGACCATGGAAACCTGCTGCATGGTTTCGATACCGGAACCGATAAGCGTCGCCCCTTTCACCGGCTTGGTCACCTTACCGTTTTCAATCAGGTAGGCTTCCGAGGTGGAGAAGACGAACTTACCGGAGGTGATATCCACCTGGCCGCCGCCAAAGTTTGGCGCGTAGAGGCCGTACTCGACGGATTCAATGATTTCCTGCGGCGTGGATTTCCCGGCCAGCATGTAGGTGTTGGTCATACGCGGCATCGGCAGATGTGCGTAGGATTCGCGGCGGCCGTTACCGGTAGGCGCAACGCCCATCAGACGCGCGTTAAGCTTGTCCTGCATATAGCCTTTGAGGATCCCGTTTTCGATCAGCACGTTGTACTGGCCCGGCGTCCCTTCATCGTCGATCGCTACGGAGCCGCGACGATCGGACATCGTGCCATCATCCACGATAGTGCAGAGTTCAGAAGCTACCAGCTGGCCCATCTGGCCGCTGAAGACCGAGGTGCCGCGACGGTTGAAGTCGCCTTCCAGACCGTGACCGACCGCTTCGTGCAGCAGTACGCCCGGCCAGCCCGCGCCCAGCACAACCGGCAGCGTGCCGGCAGGTGCAGCCACCGCAGAGAGATTCACCAGCGCCATGCGCACCGCTTCTTTCGCCCAGGCGTCAGCGCGCACTTCGCCGTCGAGGTCAGCAAGGAAGTAGTCATAGCCAAAACGACCGCCACCACCGCTGGCGCCGCGCTCGCGTTTACCGTCATCTTCCACCTGCACGCTAACTGACAGGCGTACCAGCGGACGTACATCGGCGGCCAGTGTGCCGTCGGTCGCGGCAACCAGAATCAGTTCATAGACGCCGGTCAGGCTCGCCGTCACTTCCTGCACGCGGTTGTCCGCCGCGCGCGCGACGCTGTCAACGCGGCGCAGGATATCCAGCTTCTCTTCGCGGGTCATGCTTTGCAGCGGATCCAGCGAGGTATAGAGCGCAGGGTGTTCTACCGCACCCAACGTCTGCACTTTACCGTTGCCCGCATCGCGCACGATGGTACGCGCTGCCTGCGCACTCTGCTCCAGCGCCAGCAGGCTAATCTGGTCGGCGTAGGCGAAGCCGGTTTTCTCACCGCTCACCGCACGTACCCCAACGCCCTGGTCGATATTGTAAGAACCATCTTTAATGATGCGATCTTCTAAAACCCAGGATTCGTGGTAGCTGGACTGAAAATAGAGATCGCCATAGTCCAGACGACGCTCCGTGAGTTGACCAAGAATGGCGAACAGATCCTGATGGTTCAGGCCGTTCGCTGCCAGCAATTGTTCACTTACCAGGTTTAGACTCATTATTTCGCTACTCGTTAATGGCCCGCGCGCCTCACGCATTTCGAGCCGGTATTCCGGGTGTTTGTCTTATGAGATTGAGGCAATTCAAGACTTGCGTCAAATCATGGCTTTTTGTCGCTGCGCGCCTGGCGCAGCACTTCGTTAATTTGTGGCTTATCAATCGGGCCGGTGATGCGATAGCGCAGTATCGATACTTTGTTCCACAGCGGCCCCAGCACTTTGGTCGCGGCAAACACCGCTGCGCCGATAATCGGGTTCACTGCGAAAGCCGTTGCCACGCTGACCGTCGCCGAAATTTCCGGCGCAACGATGGCTTCCATGTCCAGCTCGCGGCGCACCAGGTTAACCGACCCTTTCATGGCGATGTCCGCCTCCAGGCCGTCCACCAGCGTATCATCCGTGTTCAGTACGCCGTCTTTGATCCACGCGGTGCTGCGGATGGAATCAAAGTAGAATCCTTCGCTGAAGGTGTCGCTAAAGTCAAAACGCAGCTTACGCAGCAGAGCATCAACGCTCAGCAGGCGCAGCAGCTGCCCGGCATGTCCGGTCGAGAGATCGGTGAACTGCCCTTTGCCAACGTGCGATTTCAGGATGCCGTTAAGCGAAGCAACGTCCGGCTGCCACGGTTTATCGCGCCAATGTAAATCGTAGTCTACATCAACGGAAGAATCGCGAATCGGCGTCGAAACCCCGAAGAAAGCCGTAGCATCATCAATCTTATTGCCATGAATTTTGCCTTTCAGCGAGGTACGCTGCCCGGACGGTGAGTTTACCCAGACGCCATCGGCGGTTAAGCGGCCAAAGCCGGTATCCACCAACCCGTTGGCCAACGTTAAGGTGTCGCCCTTCACGTTGAAATCACCGTCGATACGCCCATATTTCTGTCCCCACAGCCAGCATTCGGCGCAGCGCAGCTGTAGATCAGGCCAGCCGCGGAAATCGATGGCGCTGCTGGTCGCAGTGCTGCTGAGCATCTCGCTTGAGGTTGCCTGCGCCAGCGGGTTCGCTGATGGGTTGTAGTAGAGATAGCGCACGGCGGCCTGCCACGGCGCGTGATTTTTCATCGTCAGGCTGGCGTTAATTTCACGCCCCTGCGCTTCCACACGGGTGCCATCTACTGTCGGCTGAGACACCACGCTCAGGTTATTCCACTGCTGACCCGCAAAGGTCAGTGACGGGGTGCGCAGCGTGACGTTCTCCGGGAACGCGGCCGCAGAGCTCACGCCATCGGCCGCGCCGCGCTGGAACAGCGCCAGCCACTGCGCACCGTCCATTGGCGGCATATTCAATTCCACGCCCGGCGTTTGCGGTAGCGGCGGAATCGTCCGGCTATCCGAAGCCCAGATAGCGCTCTCCAGCGTCAGCTTTTTCCCCAGCAGCCAGCGGCTATTGAGATGGTTTTCTGGCCCGACGTTACCCGTCAGATCAAAGCTGTGCAGGTTCCCGTCGACGCTAAGCTTCACGGGCAACGATTTACCCGCCACTTTATCTGCCGGGGACGGTAAGCTACTGCTCACATTTTGCAGATCGCTGGTGATGCCCACCTTGTAGCTCGCACTGCCGTGATACGGTAGTTCAATCGCGACGTTACCTTTCCACGGCACGCTGCCTTTAAGCGCGTCGTTAAGCTGTTTTGGCAACACGCCCGTTTTCGCTGGCTGCCAGTCCGCCTGCATGTTGACGCCCACCTGATAAGATTTCTCACCCTCTTTGGTGGTGAAATCGACGTTCAGTGGCTGATTGAACCAGGTGGCGGTTAGCGGTTCGCTCGTCAGGTTGCCGTTATCAAAGCTAAAGCGGCCTTTAAGGTTATGCAGCGTGCTGTCGAGCGGTTTGATAAACAGGCTGTTGTTGTTCAGCGCGACGTTACCGGTCGCTTTTACCAGCTCGCCGTCCAGCGGAATATCAAGATGTAAGCGGGCGCTCACATCGCCATCAAGCTGGAGTTCTTCAAGGGTGGCACCAAGAGATTTGTCGAGCGGCGTCTGCTGGAAATACGGGCCGACGGCGTTGCCTGGGCCATTGATATCAGCATCAATCAGCAGCTTCTCTTTGGCATAGTCCGGAATCGCCGCGTCCAGATTGCTGGCGGTTACGCCGCCAAGCGTCGCTTTATCCGCCTTCATCCACAGGCCGGCATTGATAAAGTTCAGCTCGATATTCAGGTTGGTCAGCGCTGGCCAGTCCGGCTGGAAGGCGAAGGTCGCATCGTGCAGCGGCACATAGACCTGGAACTGGCCTTCGTTATGCTCGTACGGGAACAGATGTGGGTTGCCGCCGTAGACCAGGGTAGCGTTCTCTGCCTTACCGGCTTTGATGGCACCGCTGAGGTAGTCGACCAGCTTCGTCCCCATCAGGTTTTCCGGGAAGTAGCGCCAGGCCTGCCCGCCGTCGTCGGTGCTGATACCGGCCAGAATGCCCAGCCACGGCTGATCGTCCTTCGGCTGCAGATAGCGGAAACCACCGGCGGCGCGAACGCCCGTCGCCGTCACGTCAATGTCACGCCCATCGAGCATGAAACCTCTATCGTCATTGACCCAGTTGAGGGTCGCGGCACCTTTGGCAATCTCCAGCGGCGCGCGGAAGACGTGTTCGTACGGCATCTTCGCGTCTTTCATCGCCACATGCAGCGAACCATTCTCTACGCCGCCGGTAATGTACCCGGAGACATTCTCGGCGCCGGGCAGCAGCTTCCACTGCTTCCAGCCGAGGTTATTCCAGCTCGCGTTAAAACGCGTTTTACCGGTGTCCTGCAGCGGAATATCAATTGCCAGCGTATCGACCATGCCCGCAGGCTGGGCTGTGCGCCAGATATCGGCAACCTCAGGCGAGAGTTTTTCAGCAATCGGCAGCAGGCCGTTCAGCCCGGCGGGTGAAAGATGGCTGGCGCGAATGCGCAATTCGTCACTACGCTGATGATTCGGGCCACCCACCTCTTGCGCCGGGATCCACGCCAGCGCCAGCGCGCCGCGTGGCCACGGCGTATCGTCGATAGTGATGCGGGTATCAGGGATACGGAACTCCCAGCCCTCTTTTTCACGCGACAAGTGCGCGGTGAGGTTATCTACCGCCAGACGATGTTCCTGCTGGTCGCCCTGCCAGCTGGCACCGCCCTGCTTAAGCAGAACGTCGCCGCTGGCGATTTCGCCTTTATCCAGCGAAGCCCAGCCTTCAAGGCTGAAGCGGGCGCTGGTCAGCGCAATGTTGTCCTGCATCCACTGCCCGAGCCACGGCTTCACGTCGATATCGTCGGCCTGAAGCCATAAGCGCCCTTTGTTCAGCAGGCCGTTTTCATCACGCAGGTCCATTCGAACCTTCATCACCCCGTGCTGCCCGGTAAGGCTGGAGAGGCTCAGCTCACCTTCGGCACGGTGGCGGTTATCATCGTTCACCCAGGTCAGTTGGGGAATGGCCAACTCGGCGCGTTGCCCGGAGAGGGTCAGGAAGCTTAAGTGGCTGTCGCGAAGGATGAAGTGGTCAAACTGGCGCAGGAACAGATCGCCGAGGCGATCGCTCTTAAGGCTATCGCCACCGTCGTTATTTTGCAGCGGGGTATTGGTATGGATTTGCAGCTGCCAGAAGGTCAGCTCACGAAACTGCCAGCGCATGTGCAGCAGGCTTTGCCAGACATCCAGCGCCATGGAAGCGCGTTTGATATCCAGCGTGCCGCCATCGTGCATGGCGACATGAATATCGCGCACGTCCAGCGTCGGGCCAAAGTTTTGCCAGCTGGCGTGTAGCTGTGAAGCGGACACCGGCAGCCCGGTCACCGCTTCAATTTTGGTCAGCAGTTCAGGGCGCCATTTATCCAGATGCGGCAAGGCGAGACGCAGGCCGCTCACCAGCAGCGCGACAACGACAATCAGTGTGGCTACGGTGAGCAGTAAAATCCCCGGCAATCGCCTCACGCATCTCTCCTTGGGTCGCAGCAGGCTGCGTAATTACATCATAACCACATCAAACTGCTCCGGGTTATAGAGCGGTTCAATCTGGACTTTAACCTGCTTACCGACAAAAATTTCCACTTCTGCCAGCGCATGGGACTCTTCGCCCTTCAGCGTTTCGGCCACGGAAGGAGAAGCGTACACCAGGAAGCGATCGGAATCATAAGCGTGATGCACGCGGACGATTTCGCGCATAATTTCATAGCATACCGTCTCAACGGTTTTCACCGTACCGCGACCGCTACAGGTCGGACATTCGGTGCACAGTACGTGCTCGACGCTTTCACGCGTGCGCTTACGCGTCATCTCCACCAGCCCCAGCGGTGAGAAGCCGTTCACGCTGGTTTTGACGCGGTCTTTGCTTAGCGCCTGTTCCAGCGAGTGCAGCACACGGCGGCGATGGTCTTCATTGTTCATATCGATAAAGTCGATGATGATAATGCCGCCAAGGTTACGCAGGCGCAGCTGACGCGCAATCGCCTGAGTGGCTTCGATGTTGGTATTGAAAATCGTATCATCAAGGTTGCGGTGGCCGACAAAGGCCCCGGTATTGATGTCAACGGTGGTCATTGCTTCGGTCTGGTCAATCACCAGATAGCCACCAGACTTGAGTTCAACTTTACGCTCCAGCGCACGCTGGATTTCATTCTCAACGTCGAAGAGATCAAAGATAGGCTGACGACCGCTATAGTGCTCAAGCTTACTGGTCATTTCAGGCATATATTCAGCCGTGAATTCCATTAACGCTTCGTAGGTCAAACGGGAGTCAACGCGAATTTTATCCAGCTGGGCGTCAGCAAAGTCACGGAGCACACGCTGTGCCAGCGCCAGTTCACCGTACATCTGGTAGCGGGTTTGCGGGCGCTTCTTACGCTCCATGACCTTGGTCCAGACGCGTTTAAGGTAAGCGGCGTCAGAGGCTAAATCCTCTTCACACACCCCTTCTGCTGCGGTACGAATGATAAAGCCGCCCTGCTCATCGCAATAATCCGCGACCACTTTCTTTAAGCGTTCACGCTCGGCTTCACTTTCGATACGCTGCGACACGCCGACGTGCGAGGCGCCGGGCATAAAGACCAGATAGCGGGAAGGTAAGGTGATGTCGGTGGTCAGACGCGCGCCTTTGGTTCCCAGCGGATCTTTCACCACCTGAACCATCAGGTCCTGGCCCTGACGCACCAGTTCAGAAATATCGCGGACGGTGAACTGCTTTTGCTCTTCACCCGCCACGCATTCGGTATGCGGCATGATATCGGAGGCGTGAAGGAACGCCGCCTTATCGAGACCAATATCTACAAAAGCCGCCTGCATACCCGGTAAGACACGACTAACACGACCTTTGTAGATATTGCCTACTATTCCGCGTCGCGCTTCACGCTCAATATGAATTTCCTGCAAAATGCCGCCATCGATATACGCCACTCGCGTCTCCGATGGCGTCACGTTCACTAATAGTTCAGCCGTCATGTGTATCCCTTTTTTCACGTAGCGAGTTAAAGTTACTCAGCAACTCATACGTTTCCACCAGCGGTAAGCCGACTACGGCGTGATAGCTGCCATTTATCTTCCTGACGAAACAGCCACCCAGCCCTTGAATACCGTATGCACCTGCTTTATCTAAAGGTTCGCCGCTCGCAACATAGTCTGCAATGTCTTCTTCGGAAAGCGTCCGGAAGGTCACTTCAGTCATCACCAGACAGTCGAGCGTGTGCTGGCTATCAGCCAGCGCAACGGCGGTCATCACCTGATGGGTTTTCCCTGATAGCTTACGCAGCATCGCTGCCGCATGAGCCGTATCGCGCGGTTTCTCCAGCACTTCACCGTTGAGGACAACAATCGTATCAGCCCCGAGAACAGGAAGGTCGTGGCGAGTTAACGCAACGCCTGCCTGCGCTTTCTCTCGCGCCAGGCGCGCCACGTACTGCTGCGCCGGCTCTTGTGGACGACGCTGCTCTTCAATGCCGGGAACCACTTTCTCAAACGTCATGCCTAGCTGAGTGAGAAGTTCCTGACGACGCGGGGAACCTGAAGCAAGATAGAGAGATACCATAACGACCTTATTGAACGGCAAATTGCTGGCGAACTTTCCGCATCAGAAGAAATATCCACGGCCAGAGCACGCCGTTTACTACACTACTCCAGAACACTTCAGGTCGGAAAGAGACGTTGATCACTAAAAACTCTGCCCAGAAAACAATAATATCCGTCGCGAGCGAGAGCAGCATAACCACCAGCGCCTGTTGCCAGAGCGCCAGGTTACGGAACAGCTGATACTTCAGCGCCACCAGATACGCCACAATGCTCAACGACAGCGCACGCACGCCAAGCGTTGAACCACTGATGAGATCCAGTATGGCACCCATCACGAGGCCCGTGCCAACATTCACGCGGTGCGGCAGCGCCAGTGACCAGTAAAGCAGGATAAGCAGCACCCAGTTTGGCCGGAAAACGATAAGGTCGTCCGGCCAGGGCATAACCTGTAGCAACAGTGCGATAAGAAACGAGAGCCAGATTACCCAGCGTCCCTGGCTACGGTAACTTGCCACTATTGCCCCCCTGCGGAGGGTTGCGGTGGCGGCGTACCCGCAGGCGGCGTGGTTAACCCGGTTGCTGGCGCGGGAAGCTGCGGCCCCATGGTTTCAGGAGACGGCAGCACCTGAGGCATCATCTGCATCAGACGTTCGTTGGCGACGCGATGCACCTCTTCCGGCGTCATCGGGTTGGTCCCGTTTCGATCCGCGCCCCACAGCAGCAGCAGATAGCGTAAACGCTGCAGGCCTGCCGTTGGACGAGCCTGAATCACCGTGTACGCGCGCTGCGTATCCAGCTTAACAGACGAGACAACGCCAACCGGATAGCCTTCCGGGAAACGTCCGCCCAGGCCGGATGTTACCAGTACATCACCCACACGAATGTCGGTGTTGGCCGGCAGATGCTCCAGCTGCAGATCGTCCGTGCAGCCGTTACCGGCGGCGATCACACGAATATCGTTACGCAGAACCTGGATCGGCAGCGCATGGGTGGCATCGCAAATCAGCAGCACGCGGCTGGTGAGCTTAGCGACGGCCACAACCTGACCCACAACGCCTTTATCGCTGATCACCGGCTGGCCTTCGTAAACACCGTTCACGCTGCCTTTGTCGATAACCACCTGGTCGCTGTAGGGATCGTTAACCGTTGAGATCACCTGCGTCACCATTTTCTGTTCGTCCTGGCGCAGCGGTGAACCCAACAGTTCACGTAAACGGGCATTTTCTTGCTTGTACTGACCGAGCATCAGCAGGTCGCTGTTTTTCAGCAGCAGTTCCTGGCGCAGCGCACGGTTTTCGAGTTCGAGCTGATCGCGTGAAGCCAGCGTTTGCGAGACGCTATCGAGCAGTTCACGAGGACCATTGGAAACAAAGTAGAAAGGACTGACGGCAGTATCCATGTACGTTCGGATTTGACTGAACATACCGAGACGGCTGTCGGCAATAATGATACCCAGCGCCACCAGCACCGCCAGAATAAGGCGAATCTGCAGCGACGGGCCACGGCTAAAAATGGGCTTCATAGGCTATGCGTATTCTCGTGTCAGTGAAATTGAGGGTAGCCTTCTGGCTACCCTGAACCTCATGCTGACTACTCTTCGCTGAACAAGTCGCCGCCGTGCATGTCGATCATTTCCAGCGCCTTGCCGCCGCCACGCGCTACGCAGGTCAGCGGATCTTCAGCAACGACAACTGGAATACCGGTTTCTTCCATTAACAGACGGTCGAGGTTGCGCAGCAGTGCGCCACCACCGGTCAGAACCATACCGCGCTCGGAGATGTCGGAAGCCAGCTCTGGTGGGCACTGTTCCAGTGCAACCATCACTGCGCTCACGATGCCGGTCAGCGGCTCCTGCAGCGCTTCGAGAATTTCGTTGGAGTTCAGCGTGAAGCCACGCGGAACGCCTTCTGCCAGGTTACGGCCACGAACTTCGATTTCACGCACTTCGTCGCCCGGATAAGCGGAACCGATTTCGTGCTTGATACGTTCTGCGGTTGCTTCACCGATCAGAGAGCCGTAGTTACGACGAACGTAGTTGATGATCGCTTCGTCGAAGCGGTCGCCACCGATACGTACGGAGGAGGAGTAAACCACGCCGTTCAGGGAGATAACGGCCACTTCAGTGGTACCACCACCGATATCCACAACCATGGAGCCGGTTGCTTCAGAAACCGGCAGGCCTGCACCAATTGCGGCAGCCATCGGTTCTTCAATCAGGAACACTTCACGAGCGCCAGCGCCCTGAGCAGATTCACGGATCGCACGACGTTCAACCTGCGTTGCGCCAACCGGTACACAGACCAGTACGCGCGGGCTTGGGCGCATAAAGCTGTTGCTGTGAACCTGTTTGATGAAGTGCTGGAGCATTTTTTCGGTCACGAAAAAGTCAGCGATAACGCCGTCTTTCATCGGGCGAATAGCCGCGATGTTACCTGGCGTACGGCCCAGCATCTGTTTTGCGTCATGTCCCACGGCGGCTACGCTTTTCGGCGAACCGGCACGATCCTGACGAATGGCGACCACGGAAGGCTCATTCAATACGATGCCTTGTCCTTTTACATAAATCAGGGTATTCGCGGTACCCAGGTCAATGGACAGGTCATTGGAAAACATGCCACGAAATTTTTTCAACATACTAAGGGATAATCCTGAAAGCTGGGGCGGAAAAATAAAATCCGCTTACTTTACCAACCACACGCAGCAGCGACAAGGCGCAAAAATCATCTGCAACGGTGAAAATTAGTGCAGTTCGTTACCTCTGTTACAAATCCAACCTGAGTCCTTCAGTGCAGGAAGACTCACTGCCGCTCCATCCTGGATTTGTACCTGTCAAAGGTCGCCACATGCATGGTGCGTCTTTTTTCCCGGCGAGCAGACATGCACACTCCCGGAAAAAACCGCGCGCGTTATTCTACGTGATAAACACGTTAAACAGCAGGTCAAACCGAATATCTTTGCGAATATTTTTTCACATTTGAGTCAAGTGGCTGGGAAGCAGCAAAAAAATCGCCCTGACCGCCGAAAACTCCGCATTTGGTCAGCTCCTGCCATTCGCCCCGACTGCGCACGCCCGCCGCGAAAACCTGTATCGATGTTCCTTTACAGGCCTCTACCAGACTTTGTACCAACAGCTGGTTTTGACTGCGTTTTTCAATATTTCGCACCAGCACCGGATCTATCTTAATCAGCTCAACGTCGAGCTGCTTAATCCAGGTGGTACTGACTAAAGCTAAACCGGCCTGCGTTACCGCGACCCGAACGCCTAATGCATGGATTAAACGGACGACTGGCTGTAAACGCGTCATATGTTGACAGACATCTACCTCTGCAAGTTCAAAAATAATCCGTCGGCGATGCGATTTTTCACACTGCATCAAGGTATCGCGCAGCCAGCGCTGGAAACGCGGGCGGATCAGCGACTCGACCGTCACCTGAATGGCCAGGTTTTCCTCCGGCCAGAAGCCAAGAAATGGAATCAGGCGGGTGATCTGCTGGCGGTCGTACTCTTCGCCGAGGCCAAACTCCAGCACCATCGGCAGGTATTCTGCGGCAATCACCTCTTCTTTACCGTCAAAGATACGGCACATCAGTTCACGGTGGTGAACGCTGCCGTCGAGGTTGACCGCCGGTTTTTGATACAGGCGTGGGCCGCCACGGCTGAGCATCTGCTCAATCAGGGTGCGCCAGCGGACGTTGCCGCGCCCTTTCTCCGGTAATGAATCATCGTAAATCGCCCAGCTGTTGCTGCCCTGCAGCACGGCATTGCGTACGGCGGCCTCCGCGTGTTCCATCACCTGTTCGGTCGTCTGCCCACTGCGCCAGGCGCAAATGCCGATGTGCATCATGTCATCACGATCGAGGATTTTCGCTAGCGGCAGCCCATCAATGGCTTTGAGTAACTGCCCGGCGATGCTGTCAGCTTCTTTTAACGTGCGGTGCGGCAGCAGAACGGTAAAGTCGCTGCGGCGATAGCGTGCCAGCAGCGCGCCGGGGTAGCGCATAATAAAGGTAGAGAGCAGATTGATAAGGGTAAAGACATGCTCTTCCGCTGCGGCGCGGCCCCAGTTGTCGCGCAGGAAGTCAAAGTCCGGCAGACGGATCATCATCACGATACCGTGGGAGCCGACGTTTTCCTGGTCATCAAGCAGCGTCGCCAGCTGATTATCAAAGAACAAACGGTTGCTGAGGCCGGTTTTAGAATCCTGGGCCGCATAGGAGCGGATCAGCGTATCCAGGCGGCTGCGCTGCTCGCCGGCAAACTGGATTTCCGAAAGCAGCATATCCAGCGCCGAACTGGTACGGGCGGGCCATTCATGAATATTACCTTTGGCTTTCGGCCCGCGCTCACCGTTAAGAATGCGAATTGAGCGCAGCTCCAGCAGCTCTTCACCGGCCAGCTGTCGCCGTAGCCAGCGTACGGCGATAAATACCACCAGCACCATAAAGGCAATGGTGATAGTCAGCGGCGCGGTAGTCATGAGTGAGCGAAAGTAGTTGGCCATCGGGTCCTGATAGACCAGGTGAATCATCATGCCGGGGTGTTTAAGCGACGGGACTTCCATTTCGCGGAATTGATAGTGGCTGCCAGCTGGCTGATAGCTGCTGCCGCGGCTATGGTGGAACAGCGCTTTTCCGTTGAGCGTGAAATCGACGCGAACAATATCGAGCGGCACCATGATCTCATCAAGCTGATAGTCGAGCTTGTCGAACGGCGTATTAACCAGGCGGTTATCCAGCACGGTCGCGACGGCCTGCACACGATTGGCTATCTTGTACTGTATGCCGTTATAAAAACTCAGCGAGGAGCCGATTAACGTCACAAAGATGGTAAGCCCGGTTAAGAGCGTAAAAAAGGCTGAGAACTTCGTCGTTAATCGCATCCCTGTGTTAACTCCGTAGGTTAATCGTCCCCGATGAGTGTCGGGCGCCTGCGTCCGTACATTACTATTAGAAGTAAGCACTAACATATCAAACCAGGGCGGCATACTACCAAACCTGGAGGATCTGGCAATTTATTGCGCCAAATCGCCAACAAATAATGATAAACGAGTATAGTCCCCGGTAACTTTTTTCACTATCAGTCCATGTAAGGAAGGGTTATGCAGGCACTCATCTTAGAACAGCAGGATGGCAAAACTATCGCCGCAGTGAAGGCCGTCGACGACAGCCTGCTGCCGCAGGGTAACGTCACCGTCGATATCCAGTGGTCCAGCCTGAACTATAAAGACGCGCTCGCTATCACCGGGAAAGGGAAAATTATCCGTAACTTCCCAATGGTGCCGGGCATCGACTTCGCCGGTACGGTTCATACCAGCGATGACGCGCGCTTTACCCCAGGCCAGCAGGTGCTGCTGACCGGCTGGGGCGTGGGCGAAAATCATTGGGGCGGTTTGTCCGAGCGCGCACGCGTCAACGGTGACTGGCTGGTTCCGCTGCCGGCAGGCCTTGATGGCCGTAAAGCCATGATCATCGGTACCGCAGGCTTCACCGCTATGCTGTGCGTGATGGCGCTGGAAGACGCAGGCATACGTCCTGAAGAGGGTGAAATCGTGGTAACCGGCGCCAGTGGCGGCGTGGGCAGTACCGCTATTGCCCTGCTGCACAAGCTCGGTTACCAGGTGGCAGCAGTGTCAGGCCGTGAAAGCACCCATAGCTATCTGCGCGCGCTGGGCGCGAGCCGTATTCTGGGCCGTGATGAGTTCGCGGAAACCCGCCCGCTGGAAAAACAGATTTGGGCAGGTGCGGTCGATACCGTGGGTGATAAAGTGCTGGCCAAAGTGCTGGCGCAGATGAACTACGGCGGCTGCGTGGCAGCCTGCGGTCTGGCCGGCGGTTTTGCGTTGCCGACCACCGTGATGCCGTTCATCCTGCGTAACGTTCGCTTGCAGGGTGTGGATTCGGTCATGACCCCGGCAGCACGTCGCGCCGAGGCCTGGAAACGTCTGGTTACCGATTTGCCTGAGTCCTTCTTCGCACAGAGCGCAACCGAGATCAGTCTTTCTCAAGCTCCTGAATTTGCGGATAAAATCATCAGCAATCAGATCCAGGGCCGTACCCTGGTCAAAATTGACTAAGCACTTATTTTTCAAGGCGCACTCGCGTTAATTTGACTCCTCCGCCATGCTTATCAAAAGCCTGCCGGAGGTAGTCATGAAAGCCCGTAAATTAACTGAAGCAGACGTCACCGCCGAGTCTGTTTTTATGCTCCAGCGCCGCCAGGTGCTGAAGATGCTTGGTATCAGCACCGCTGCCGCCTCACTTCCACTGCACGCCTCCAGCCTGACGGACTGGTTTAAAGGAAACGATCGCCCACCAGCCCCTTCCGGGCAACCGCTGACCTTCAATAAGCCCGATGAATGGCAGAACAAGCTGACGCTGACGCCAGAAAACAAAGTCACCGGATACAACAACTTCTATGAGTTTGGCCTTGATAAAGCCGACCCTGCCGCGAACGCCGGAAGCCTGCCCATTAATCCATGGAAGCTGACCATCGGCGGCGAGGTGGCGAAGCCGCTGACGCTCGATCATGACGATTTAACCAAACGCTTCCCGCTGGAACAGCGTATTTACCGCATGCGCTGCGTGGAGGCCTGGTCCATGGTGGTACCGTGGATTGGTTTCCCACTGCATAAACTGCTCGCCGCCGTCGAGCCCACCAGCAACGCGAAGTACGTGGCCTTTAAAACGCTCTACTCCCCAGAGAACATGCCTGGACAGAAGGACCGGTTTATCGGCGGCGGCCTTGCCTATCCTTATATAGAAGGGTTGCGTCTGGACGAAGCCATGAACCCACTTACGCTCCTGACCGTCGGCGTTTACGGCAAAGCGCTGCCGCCGCAAAACGGTGCGCCGATTCGTCTAACCGTGCCGTGGAAATACGGGTTTAAGGGAATCAAGTCGATTGTCAGTATTATGCTGACCCGCGAGCGCCCGGACTCCACCTGGAATCTGGCCGCGCCGGATGAATACGGCTTCTTTGCCAACGTGAATCCACACGTCGATCACCCGCGCTGGTCTCAGGCGACGGAGCGTTTTATCGGTTCTGGCGGTATTCTCGACGTACAGCGTCAACCGACGCTGCTGTTTAACGGCTATGCCGATGAAGTGGCTTCGCTCTATCGTGGGATGAATTTGCGGGAGAATTTTTAATGCGTTTAACGGCAACACAGGTCACCTGGCTGAAGGTTTTCCTGCATCTTGCGGCATTTTTACCATTTGTCTGGTTGTTCTGGGCCGTCTCTCAGGGACAGTTAAGCGCCGATCCAGTGAAGGACATTCAACATTTTACCGGTAGGATGGCTCTGAAATTGTTGCTGGCAACCTTGTTGGTCTCCCCGCTGGCGCGCTACGCTAAACAACCGTTGTTGATTCGCACCCGTCGATTACTGGGACTGTGGTGCTTTGCCTGGGCGAGCATTCACCTCACCAGCTATAGCGTTCTGGAACTGGGTATTCACAATCTGTCGCTATTAGGTCAGGAAATTGTTACTCGCCCCTATCTTCTGCTGGGATTTGCCTGCTGGCTGATTTTATTGGCCCTGGCGGTGACATCTACCCAGGCTATGCAGCGAAAATTAGGCCGACGCTGGCAGCTTTTGCATAACTTCGTCTATCTTGTGGCGATCCTCGCGCCGATACATTTCCTCTGGTCGGTAAAGATTATTTCACCACAACCGGTTATCTACGCGGCCATCGCGATCGTGCTTTTAGCCTGCCGTTATAAGAAGTTTCGCCAGTGGTGGCGCTAGTTTCGTGATATGTGCGGTTTACCGCAATTCTCTTATAGTCAGACGTTCTTTACACGATAGCAGTTGATAATCTTCCCTGATAAGACCAGTATTTAGCTGCCAAATGCTACGAAATAGTTATAATGTGCGACCTTGGTTTTCCTGACAGGGTTTTTACCCCCCTGAAAAGGTGACAATCGCGCATCGAAGGTATATTTTGTTTTTTACCCGAGAATTGCAGGAGATAGCAGCACAATGACTGACAAGTTTCGCATTTTGCTTTTGAACGGTCCGAACCTGAATATGTTAGGCACCCGTGAGCCAGAGAAGTACGGCACGCTGACGCTTTCCCAGATCGTAAGCCGCTTAACCGCGGAAGCTGAAACCCTGAACGTCACGCTCGACAGCCTGCAATCCAACGCCGAGTACGTCCTCATCGACCGTATTCATCAGGCTAAAGACAATATTGACTATATCCTGATTAATCCGGCCGCGTTCACGCACACGAGCGTTGCCCTTCGCGATGCGTTGCTGGCGGTGAGTATCCCGTTTATCGAGATCCACCTGAGCAACGTTCATGCGCGCGAACCATTCCGCCATCATTCGTATCTGTCTGATATCGCCTCTGGCGTTATCTGCGGACTCGGCGCTGACGGCTATTCATACGCTTTACAGACGGCGGTAAAACGCCTGTCACAATCAAACTAAACAAAGAGTACGGAACCCACTCATGGATATTCGTAAGATTAAAAAACTGATCGAGCTGGTCGAAGAGTCTGGCATCAACGAACTGGAAATTTCTGAAGGTGAAGAGTCAGTGCGCATCAGCCGCTCTGCTCCAAACACCGGTATTCCAGTGATGCAGCAGGCCTACGCAGCGCCTGTAATGCAAGCGCAAGCACCTGTTGCAGCAGCACCAGCTGCAGCTGAAGCTCCGGCTAAAGCTGAAATCAGTGGTCACATCGTACGTTCCCCGATGGTTGGTACTTTCTATCGCACACCAGGCCCGGATGCTAAAGCATTCGTGGAAGTTGGTCAGAAAGTTAACGTGGGCGACACCCTGTGCATCGTTGAAGCGATGAAAATGATGAACCAGATCGAAGCTGACAAAGCAGGGACTGTGAAAGCAATCCTGGTAGAAAGCGGTCAGCCAGTTGAATTTGACGAGCCTCTGGTCGTCATCGAGTAACGAGGCGAAGATGCTGGATAAAATTGTCATCGCCAACCGCGGCGAGATTGCACTGCGTATTCTTCGTGCCTGTAAAGAACTGGGCATCAAGACCGTGGCTGTGCACTCCACTGCGGACCGCGATTTAAAACACGTACTGCTGGCGGATGAAACGGTCTGTATTGGCCCGGCTCAGTCCGTAAAAAGCTATCTGAATATCCCGGCTATCATCAGCGCTGCTGAGATCACCGGGGCTGTTGCGATTCACCCAGGCTATGGCTTCCTCTCCGAGAACGCCAACTTTGCCGAGCAGGTTGAACGTTCCGGCTTTATCTTCATCGGCCCGAAAGCCGACACTATCCGCCTGATGGGCGACAAAGTGTCCGCGATCACCGCGATGAAGAAAGCGGGCGTACCAACCGTTCCGGGTTCTGACGGCCCGCTGGGCGAAGATATGGATGTTAACCGCGCTCATGCTAAACGCATCGGCTACCCGGTTATCATCAAAGCCTCTGGCGGCGGCGGCGGTCGCGGCATGCGCGTCGTGCGCAGCGACGCAGACCTGGCGCAGTCCATTGCCATGACCAAAGCGGAAGCCAAAGCGGCTTTCAGCAACGACATGGTTTACATGGAAAAATACCTGGAAAATCCTCGTCACGTCGAGATTCAGGTACTGGCTGACGGTCAGGGCAACGCTATCTATCTGGCTGAACGTGACTGCTCCATGCAGCGTCGTCACCAGAAAGTTGTCGAAGAAGCACCTGCACCGGGCATTACCCCGGAACTGCGTCGCTACATCGGCGAACGCTGCGCGAAAGCGTGTGTGGATATCGGCTACCGCGGCGCAGGGACTTTCGAGTTCTTGTTCGAAAACGGCGAGTTCTACTTCATTGAAATGAACACCCGTATCCAGGTAGAGCACCCGGTTACCGAGATGATCACCGGCGTTGACCTTATCAAAGAGCAGCTGCGTATCGCTGCCGGTCAGCCGCTGTCCATCAAGCAAGAAGAAGTCCATGTCCGTGGCCATGCGGTAGAATGCCGTATCAACGCCGAAGACCCAGACACCTTCCTGCCAAGCCCGGGTAAAATTACCCGTTTCCACGCGCCGGGCGGCTTTGGCGTTCGTTGGGAATCTCATATCTACGCTGGCTACACCGTACCACCGTACTATGACTCAATGATCGGCAAACTCATCTGCTACGGTGAGACCCGTGACGTGGCAATTGCTCGCATGAAGAACGCGCTGCAGGAACTGATCATCGACGGTATCAAAACCAACGTTGATCTGCAGATGCGTATCATGGCCGACGAGAACTTCCAGCATGGTGGTACCAACATCCACTACCTGGAGAAAAAACTCGGATTACAGGAAAAATAATCCTGTTATCGCAGCAAAAGGCCGGATTTTCCGGCCTTTTTTCTTTTTCTCTCCCCTCATCTTTTCCTTGCGGTACAATCCCCGCTTTCTTCATCCACAAGGGACAAAAAATGGACAAGCGTTTTGTTCAGGCCCATAAAGAGGCGCGATGGGCGCTGTGGCTAACCCTTCTCTATCTTGCTGCGTGGTTAGCGTGTGCTTACTTACCTGACTCCACGCAGGGTATCACCGGCCTGCCGCACTGGTTTGAAATGGCCTGCCTGCTGATGCCGTTGGTTTTTATTTTGCTGTGCTGGCTGATGGTCCGCTTTGTCTTCCGCGACATCCCTCTGGAGGATAAAGATGCAAACTGAGATTATCGTGGTTCTCGTGCTTTACCTGTTCGTGGTGTTCGGCCTGTCGCTGTACGCCATGCGTAAACGCAGCACCGGTTCCTTCCTCAGCGAATATTTCCTCGGCAGCCGCTCGATGGGTGGCTTTGTGCTGGCCATGACGTTGACCACGACCTACATCAGCGCCAGTTCGTTTATCGGTGGGCCGGGAGCCGCCTATAAATACGGGCTGGGTTGGGTGCTGCTGGCGCTGATCCAGGTGCCGACGATTTGGCTGTCGCTGGGGGTACTCGGTAAGAAGTTCGCTATTCTGGCGCGACGCTATAACGCCATTACCCTCAATGACATGCTGCAGGCGCGCTACCAAAACCGCGCGGTGGTGTGGATTGCCAGCATCAGTCTGTTGGTGGCTTTCGTCGGGGCGATTGCGGTGCAGTTTATCGGCGGTGCGCGTCTGCTGGAGACGGCTGCGGGCATTAAGTATGAGAACGGTCTACTGATCTTCGGCATTACCATTGCCCTGTACACCGCATTCGGCGGCTTCCGCGCCAGCGTGCTCAACGACACGATGCAGGGCATGGTGATGCTGATTGGCACCATCGTGCTGCTGGTTGGCGTGGTGCACGCCGCAGGCGGGCTGCATAACGCGGTGGATACGCTGGAGCAGATTAACCCGCAGCTGGTCTCGCCACACGGCGCAGATGACATCCTGACGCCGACCTTTATGACCTCCTTCTGGGTGCTGGTCTGCTTCGGGGTGATTGGCCTACCGCATACCGCCGTCCGCTGTATCTCCTATAAAGACAGCAAGGCGGTGCATCGTGGGATTATCATCGGCACTGTCGTTGTGGCGGTGCTGATGCTGGGGATGCATCTGGCGGGGGCGCTAGGCCGTGCCGTGCTGCCGCACCTGACCGTGCCAGATCTGGTGATCCCAACGCTGATGGTGCAAGTATTACCGCCGTGGGCCGCCGGTCTGTTCCTTGCCGCGCCGATGGCCGCTATTATGTCGAACGTAAACGCCCACTTACTGCAAGCGTCGGCGACCATCATTAAAGATCTGTGGCTTAGCGCAAGCCCGACTAAAATTCGTAATGAACACCGCATTAAGCGCATCTCCACCTGGACAACGCTGGTGCTCGGTATTCTGATGATGCTTGCCGCCTGGCGTCCGCCAGAGATGATTATCTGGCTGAACCTGCTCGCCTTTGGCGGGCTGGAAGCGGTATTCCTGTGGCCATTAGTGCTCGGTCTGTACTGGGAGCGTGCAAACGCTGCCGGGGCGCTGAGTGCGATGATTGTCGGCGGTGTGCTGTACGCCGTGCTGGCCACATTTAACGTTCAGTACCTGGGCTTCCATCCAATTGTGCCCTCGTTACTGCTAAGTTTGCTGGCGTTTGTCGTCGGGAACCGTTTTGGTCAACCCGTCATACAGGCTGCCGTCATTTCTTCTGATAAATAAAGAGTTTTGCCATGCCGTGGATCCAACTGAAACTGAACACAACCGGCGCCAATGCCGAAGATCTTAGTGATGCGCTGATGGAAGCCGGTTCGGTCTCCATTACCTTCCAGGATACGCATGACACGCCGGTCTTTGAGCCGCTGCCGGGTGAAACGCGTCTGTGGGGTGATACCGACGTTATCGGCCTGTTCGACGCAGAAACCGACATGAAAGAGGTGGTTGCCATCCTGGAACAGCATCCGCTGCTGGGCGAAGGTTTTGCCCACAAGATTGAGCAGCTGGAAGATAAAGACTGGGAGCGCGAGTGGATGGATAACTTCCACCCGATGCGTTTTGGCGAGCGTCTGTGGATCTGCCCAAGCTGGCGCGATGTACCGGATCCAAATGCGGTTAACGTGATGCTCGATCCAGGCCTGGCCTTCGGTACCGGGACTCACCCAACCACCTCTCTGTGCCTGCAGTGGCTGGACGGGCTGGATTTAACCGGTAAGACGGTGATCGACTTCGGCTGTGGCTCCGGGATCCTCGCGATCGCCGCGCTGAAGCTGGGCGCCGCCAAAGCGATCGGGATCGATATCGATCCGCAGGCCATTCAGGCCAGCCGCGACAACGCCCAGCGCAACGGCGTTTCCGAACGTCTGGAGCTGTATCTGCCGCAGGACCAGCCAGAAGCCATGAAAGCCGACGTGGTGGTCGCTAACATCCTGGCTGGCCCATTACGCGAGCTGGCACCGTTAATCAGCGTGCTGCCGGTTACAGGCGGTCTGCTGGGACTTTCCGGTATCCTGGCAAGCCAGGCAGAGAGCGTCTGCGAAGCCTATACCGATCTCTTTGACCTCGACGCCGTCGTGGAGAAAGAAGAGTGGTGCCGTATTACCGGCCGTAAGCACTAATCCCCTCCTTGTGGCCTCTTTGCAGGCCACATTTTTCCCTCTTTTTGTACACTACCGTCCCATGCCTCGCGTTAAAATAAAGACTTAACTTATTGAAGCTAAACAATAAAAATATATTAACTATTCATTGGACGAATTGTATGAAAACAACGTTTGGCAAGGCGGCGATCCTGGCCCTCAGCATCATGCCCATCACGGTCTTTGCTTCCCACTGGAGCTACGAAGGAGAAGGCTCCCCCGAGCACTGGGGTGCCCTCAGCGAAGAGTACAAAACCTGCCAGACCGGCATGACCCAATCCCCTATTAACATCGACACCGCGCTGGCGGCGCATATCTCGCCGCTGGACGTCCGCTATACCGACGGCCCTGTCACGCTCATCAATAACGGACATACCGTCCAGGCTGGCCTGAAGAGCACCACTAGCGATACCATCACGATTGACGGCACGCCGTTTATCCTCCAGCAGGTCCACTTCCATGCGCCAAGCGAAAACACCGTTCACGGCAAACACTTCGCCATGGAGGCTCATCTGGTGCACAAAGATGCGAAGGGCAATACCGCGGTCGTGGCGGTGATGTTTGACGTAGGAGCAGAAAATACAGCGCTGAAGGCGTTGTGGGCCGCTGTGCCGGAGAAAACAGAGCAGGAAGTCAGTATCCCTGCGCAGTTAGACCTCAATACGCTCTTGCCTACCGATAAGCACTACTGGCGATTCAGCGGTTCCCTGACCACGCCACCATGCTCTGAAGGCGTGACCTGGATTGTCCTCAAGCAGTCGATGACCCTTTCCGACGCGCAGCTGAAAAAATTCGCCCAGACGATGCATCATGACAACAACCGGCCGACCCAGCCGCTTAACGGCCGCGTCGTCGTTGAGTAGCCTGAAAAAGCATCACGATCATATTCTGAATATGGGAGCATAGTCACACTATGTCACAACAATCTGCTGATTTAATCAGCAGATTATCTTGCCAAATCTCCTGCGGATGAAGAAAAAATGAGAAGTTACGCAAAAATATGCGCGTAGATAAAATAATCATATATTTCTAATATAATGATTTATATGACTAATTCCCAATTACCGTTTACGCTTACTACGATTCTTTGATCCACCTCAGGGGATTGGTTAAAGTTTGGCCTTTCATCTCGTGCAAAAAATGCGTAATATACGCCGCCTTGCAGTCACAGTATGGTCATTTCTTAACTCATGCGTATCGGACAACACCAGCTCAGAAATCGACTGATCGCAGCGCCTATGGCAGGTATTACCGACCGGCCGTTCAGGACGTTGTGCTACGAGATGGGAGCAGGTTTAACCGTTTCCGAGATGATGTCGTCTAACCCGCAGGTCTGGGAAAGCGACAAGTCCCGCCTTCGGATGGTGCACATTGATGAGCCAGGTATTCGCACCGTGCAAATTGCCGGAAGCGTGCCTGAAGAGATGGCGGATGCCGCGCGTATCAACGTGGAAAGTGGCGCCCAGATTATTGATATCAATATGGGTTGCCCGGCCAAAAAAGTGAATCGCAAGCTTGCAGGTTCAGCCCTTCTGCAATACCCCGATCAGGTGAAGTCAATCCTGACGGCGGTTGTCAGCGCAGTGGACGTTCCTGTTACGTTAAAGATTCGCACGGGTTGGTCGCCGGAACACCGTAACTGTGTAGAGATTGCCCAACTGGCCGAAGACTGTGGCATTCAGGCCCTGACCATTCATGGACGCACCCGCGCCTGTTTGTTCAATGGTGAAGCTGAATACGACAGCATTCGGGCAGTTAAGCAGAAAGTTTCCATTCCGGTTATCGCGAATGGTGACATTACTGACCCGCTTAAAGCCAGAGCTGTACTCGACTATACGGGGGCTGATGCCCTGATGATAGGACGTGCCGCTCAGGGAAGACCCTGGATCTTTCGGGAAATCCAGCATTATCTGGACACTGGGGAGCTGCTTGCCCCGCTGCCATTGGCAGAGGTTAAGCGCTTGCTTTGTTCGCATGTTCGGGAACTGCATGACTTTTATGGTCAGGCAAAAGGGTACCGAATTGCGCGTAAACACGTATCCTGGTATCTCCAGGAGCACGCTCCAAATGACCAGTTTCGGCGCACATTCAACGCCATAGAGGATGCCAGCGTACAGCTGGAGGCGTTGGAGGCATACTTCGAAAATCTTGCGTAATGAAATAAAGAGCTGACAGAACTATGTTCGAACAACGCGTAAATTCTGACGTACTGACCGTTTCTACCGTTAACTCTCAGGATCAGGTAACCCAAAAACCCCTGCGTGACTCGGTTAAACAGGCACTGAAGAACTATTTTGCTCAACTGAACGGTCAGGACGTTAATGACCTGTATGAGCTGGTACTGGCTGAAGTAGAACAGCCCCTGTTGGACATGGTGATGCAATACACCCGTGGTAACCAGACCCGCGCAGCCCTGATGATGGGCATCAACCGCGGTACTCTGCGTAAGAAACTGAAAAAATACGGCATGAACTGATTGATTCTTATATATCAATGAGTTAAATCATATTTGTAAGATATAAACCCGGAATAAAACCCGGGTTTATTTATTGCCTATTTTTTGACCACATCAAAAGACACACATCATTACTCGGCCCTTACCAGCATGTTATCGACAAAAATCCACTCAGGGTGAGAGGTGGGCGCTGGCATTTTTGTTTTACGTTCGCGCCGTGGATCTGCGATTTCAAATGCTGTCGTCATAAAGCGATAAGTCGCCGCCTCAGCCCATGCCTGGGTAAAGCCATACCGTCGTAGCTCATGTATTAGCGCCTCTTCATCAAGTTCCAGTCCGTACACCTCTTCAGCAATAGCGGCGGCAATCTGTAGGCGGGTGCTGTTGGGCAAGCGGTTCACATTCAGCATGACAGGCTCCATCAGGTCAAAAGAAACCGCCTTTCGGCGGCGCTTGGCAGTGAGGGAAGGTTACGGGCAGATAAGCATCAGGTAGCAGTACAGCATCACACAGAGCGCATATGCCTCAGTCATGATTTCCCCGCATAGAACCGGGCATTAAATGCCTTTTGGTTCATCGGCTCGTTACTGTCGGTTTTGCTGACCCCATCTGTTTTGGTGACGCGGCCAGCGTAAAAATTTTTGTTAAATTCGGCCTGACCAGTACCGCCAAAGATATTGCCTTCACGCGCTTCACGCGCCTTTCTCAATGCCGCCATTACAGATTCTTTGCTCATCGTGCGAACCCTCGTGTAATACTGGTGTAACCTCGACCGGCTGCTTTGCTCAGTTCATTCAGGCCATTGGTCACAACATTCGATTCCCAACCGATAACCCCATTAATAGAGCGCGGCAACGGGAAGTTCCCGTCCCTGCTCCATTCCTTCAATTTGTCAGTGGTGAGTGCTTTGCCATATTGGCGCTGATATCTCACACAAACATCATCAGGGCTTACCAGAACCACCTTACTGAGACCCAGCGGGGAGTGAAGCTCTTCGATTCGCTCCACATACCACCCATCACCCGCATAGTACAGGCCGGATGGATGGCGCTTCTTCTCATTAGCCAAGCGGCGTTGTTCTGCGGCTCTTTTCTGCTCGGCCAGAATTGAATCTACTTCGTTCATCGCTATCACCATCATTTTGAAGAATTGACGGCTTATTGTACTATCGTACTGGTTCATGAGTACATAAAGAGATAGTATATATTTGTCGGCCATCCTTCCGACCATCAAGCGCAGAATGACGAAACGGCCCCTACAGAAATGTGGGGGCTTTTTCGTTTTAGGAATTAACTTTGAGAAGTTTTGATTTGAGTAGACTGCTAACTATTGCTAACTAAAATAGTCATAAAATGTAAGCATCACCCTGACATTACCCTGACCAGAACGAAGGCTTTCTCTATCGAGCGACGATTAATCTGACGTCAGTAGGGCATCAAAAAACGTTGATTCTCACTCCATGCTGAACGCCTGTATCAGGATCATTCCGGCCCGCTGGTTCCGAATGGGAATGCGATTGTTAAATACATGTTATGAAAACCCCTTTCCCTGCCTAGCGACGGCGTAGCCGTGTTGTTTGTCTTTCACCCTGCCAAATCTCAAAAGAAGTTTTTCCTGAAAAGTCCCTCATGTCCGTCACTCCGTCATTTATTTATTAAAAAAACATTCAAATCAATAAGATAAATAATGACGGACTTGTGACGGACTTATGCAAGCTCATCAAAACTGCGTCAATATCGGGTCTCTGAGTGATGGACTTATGACGGACTTGTGACGGATTTTTATGAAGTCCATCATATGCTAAGTTGTTGATATATATTTAATAATATTGATTGGTGATGGAGGTGATGGACTTTTGTAAAAAAAACAAATATTTGAGATTGTCGCTGAAAATAAAAAAGGCGCTTATTAGCGCCCTTTGTCTTGTATGTTACATGCGGGTTAAGGCAGCCATTCGTCGGCCGATTCTGCCAGATATACATTATAGCGAACTCCTACAGCTCCCTTTTTCTCAGCAAATTCATGTCCACGCTCTTTCATTATCGCAATAACCGCCTGCCTGAACTTCAGTACCGAAAGTGGATTCTGGAACCCGTTGTATTGCATAAATGCCAAATACGCATGGTAAAGGAACTCTCTGGGCCGCTCCGCGTTTGAGGATGATGCCTTGCCACCCATGCGCATACCTGTAGGCGCTGGCAGTGGGTCCAGGTGTTTAACGAAGGAGTAAATGCTACTGGCCTCCGCTTTAGCGTCAAACGATTCCTCTGAGTCTCGTTGCTGGATGAGCAGACTTTTTGCGGTAGTATCATCCAATTCCTTGAGCAAGTGACGCACGATTACCGGCAATTCGCCTTTCACCTTGTTCATGAAATTCGGGTCAGGATTCGCAACGGGATTGCCAAACTTAAACAATACGCGGCGGCGGGATATGCCCCCGTTATGCTCAGTAAAAACAGCCGGTTCGTTATTCGCCACAATGACAACAGCGTTGATTTTCGCGTCAAACCCCTTCTTGTACTTGGGATTGATGAAAATGGAGTCACCGCCGGTAATGGCTTTTAAATTCGCACAATCGCCGCTATAGGCTGGTTGGTCGCTCATGGTAATGAGCCTGGCATCAATCAATGTTTCTAGAGCCATTGAGTCGCGCAGCGCGTGTAAGGTTGTAGCCTTTGAGCCGTCTTCCCCTGATAGCAATCTGCACAGAGACATAAACACGCTCTTACCGCTACCACCTTTGCCAGTTACCTCAACGTATAGCTGCCATTCGTAGCGATGAGTCAGAACCATATACAGAGCCGCCAGTATCCGCTTGGCCTTCGCTTCATCATTACCGGCATTGTGCGCTAGCCACTTGCTAAAATGTGGGGCGCTGCCGCTCAGTGTCTCTCCGGGGAGTGCTGCTGCATAGTCTATGCCGTTGTGTGACCGTAGCCAGTTTTCCGCACAATGGCTGGAAAATGAACCGTCTATGATTGAGTAAACGCCGTTGGCAAAGGCGATTACCCCGGCTTTTGGTTCCGCCATCTCTGGAGATTGTTTGGTCGATGAATATATCTTCAGCGCTCGCGCGTCGCTCTCAAATACGCTGGCACCTGGTTGGAATCCTCCGCCCCCATAAAAATCAGCCAGATCGCTTTTAACTGCGGAATCACTGACCGCCAGCCAGATAGCACCATCAAAACGGTACAAGGTATCACTTGCCCGATGAAGTGAATAACGGCCAGTCTTTGCAACAAACGCGGCGATGCGTTCGCCGGGTTGAATTTTGCTCAGTGGTAAACCATTAGCCGATGGCGTGTTAGAATGAAAATACGATACAGGCGCACCAGCACTGGTTGACTTCACGTCAGGCGCTGATAGACTTTTTGTGTCAGGCATAAATATCTCCGTCTGTTAAGCTAGCCGGAATTGCGAGTTCCGGCTAGTGAATGAATAAATGCTTTTAAGCAAGTAGAAATCTAATGATGGCTGCTCTACCGGTAGTCATCATTTTTTTTGCGTCTGCTTCAGTTAAAGACAGTAGTAGCAATTCGCACAGCTCCTTATCACTGGCATTCATGACTAAGTAAATCCACGTTTCGCGCTCTGCTCTTATCTCGGCTGTTTCACGCTCTCGCTGCCGTATAGTTTCTTGCCTGCGTGATACCATTTCCTTTGCCCTTAACAGCGTCTGCGTTGCCGCTGGCAGCCTTGCTGCGTTCCTGTGTTGTTGCCGCTTTAGCTCCACCCCAGCACAGTGAGCAATATCCCGAATGTCGTGGCCGCAGTCCCGCGCAAGCTGTAATCCGTCGCGCCACTTATTACAACCCCGGCAGTAACTCGAACCTACATCGTCGTGTTTAAAGTGAAATCGGTCTTTACCGCCACATACGGGACAAGGGATGTGCGCCTGCTTTTCCGGCACGTCGACGCCTAAAGCACGTAACACGGCAGGCCACTTACCCGATGCTGCCGTTTGAATCTCAGCGATTATCGACATAGCCCCCCCCTTTACTTACGGCTCAACCACTCTTCGACATCCCCCCTTCTGAATCCGATCGCCCGGCCATTGCGTCGCACTGGTTGCGGGAAAGACCCCTCTCGCACCCAGACATGAAGGCGTGAGCGATGACGATTGATGATTTCGCATACTTCATCGATTTTCAGCAGCGGCGCGACCGGTAGCTTTTTATTCATGTTTATCACCCTATGTTGTTTGAGACTGTATTGTCGCAGGTAGTCCGGCACATAGCAAATGCCAATAATTATGTCAACCACAATAAATCAAGCAAAAACATGTAGTTGTGGTTGACACAATCCCTTCGGCCACACCCAATATGACGGGGGGATGGTTTTGCGTGGGCCTTTAATCCGGTAGAGGATTACACCTACCAAAAAGGGTAATTAAATATGAACGCATCCTTTAAGCGGTTTTATCCAGCGCTCTCCACCACAAATTAAGCGCCTCTTCCTGTTCTTTAAGTCGCGGATCATGAATGTAAGCCTTGCGGGTATCATCCAGCGCATGGCCCAGTAGTATCTCAATAATGTGCGGCTGAACGCCCAATCGGGTCATGGTTGTTGCAATGGAACGGCGCAGGTCATGAATAGTCCATTTCTCCGTGTGACCCAGCCTGTCGCATATGCCGCGTCCATACTGGCTAACCGCCTCCGGGCGCTTAAGTTCACCCAGTAGGTAATCACTACCATTGCCTTTCGCGCTGTTAATCAGTCGCTCAACAAACGGAACCGCGTATTCAGGTATCGCCCTTTCGATCTCGTTACCGTTCTTCGAATGTCCAGGCGGAACTTTCCAAATCCGTTGACTTAGATTCCATTCCGATACATGAGATTTTCTGACCTCCTGAGTCCTCGCCGGAAACATCAAAAGCAGGCTTACAAGGTTTGCGTAGTAATCATTGGTTGACTCCAGTCCTGACCATCGATAAACGTCCGCCAGTTCCTCCCTGCACAGCACCCGCTTTCTCGCTTGCTGTTTCTCTCCCACAACAGAGGCGGTAAGATCATCCAGTTCGTGATATTGGATGTTCTTCATAATTCGATAATGCCGCACGGCCTGTTTGCACATCTGGAGGCAACCTCCGCACGCAACCGGCGCAGAGCGTTTGTATTCGGCAAACGCTGTCAGCCAGTGCTCGCGCTTGCAGTCCATTAGTGGTAAGTCACCTATTGCGGGATATATCCATTTTGACAGTTGCTGCCTGTGCTTCTCGTGGTTGGTGCGGTTGTTTTTTGCATAATCCTCAAGCCAGAACTCAAGCATGCCCCGAACGGTTATCTGATTTGTGTTGGCCTCGCGCCATGACCTCATTTTGATTGCTGGGTCAAATCCGTCGCGCCGCCAGCCCTTGCACTCTCCAGCCCGTTCTCTGGCCTGAGCCAATGTTAGGCCGCCTGGTTTTCCTGTGTACTCACCCAGCGTTACTACGCGCTCTTTAAACTTCCCGTCGATCTTAGTTTCGTATCGATAGATGAACATGACCGACCCTGACGGGCGACAAAGTGCGGTAAGCCCTTTGCCGTCTGCCATCTTGATCGGCTTCTTTTCATCATGCCCTTTCAGCATGCGACGTAATGCCGCGTCAGTAAGCGCCATAGCAATAAAACTCCTGTAATGAACCCGGAAATTATTAGCACAAGGCAAAATCTAACGCTACAGAATAATAAAGAACTCAAAATTAACTTAATGATATTTAATGCAATTTATATAAAAAGCAAGACAATCTAATTATAGATAGGATTAATAGTTGGTTCATACGGCATGAACTGATACTAATCAGTTAATTGCTTGATTTTGAAGGCGCTACTCGGCATGGGGAAGCGCCTTTTTTATTGCCTGTTTTACGCCTCAGCGTAGAGGATGCGGTAACCTTTAGCTTCAGGAATCACCCGCGCAAAGCCCGATCCACCGAAGTGCATCCCCGCCACCAGCCACTTTTCCGCCGCCGCCTGTGCCAGAATGTCTTTACGCGACGCTTCCGCCTGTTCTCTATCGATATCAAAAGCGATGCTCACGCCCGGAAGTGCGGTCTGAATATAGGGGAAGTGAACGATATCACCCCAGATAATCAGGCTGGCCTCTGGAGTATCAATTCTGAACCCGGTATGCCCCGGTGTGTGCCCAGGCAAAGGGACGGGATGAATCCCCTCGGCAATCGGCGCATCGCTCAGCAGGCGCACACGCTCACCGTAGGCAGCCAGCGTCTGACGCGCGCGAATAAAATTACGCTGCTGACGTTCGTTAGCCTGCGCCAACCGCGTATCGTCCAGCCAGAATGCCTTCTCAAGCGGATGCAGATAGAGTTCAGCATTGGGGTATACCGTCAGGCCATCCTCATTCAGCAAGCCCCCCAGATGGTCAGGATGGGCGTGGGTCAGCAGCACCGTATCCACCGTTTCTGGCAGGACGCCTGCGCCCTGTAAATTGGCTTTCAACTGCCCTCCCACGTTATTCACGCCACCGGTTCCTGAATCCACCAGAATCGTTCGTCCGCGTCCGCGGATAAGATAACCGTAGATATGCAGATTTCCGGGCTCAGCAATCCCCGCCTGCCGCTGGATCTCGCCAGCCTCTGTGGTACTAATGCCAGACAAGAGTTCGAGACTCGCGGCCATATTACCGTCGCTGAGCGGCGTCACCAGAAAGTCGCCAATCTGACGGGAAATCACGTTCATAAACACCTCGTTACGGGGATGATGAGTAGAAGAATAAGATGACAGAAGCTGAAAGCAGAGGACAGCGGAAGCAGAGCCAGATGAATTATCTTCAGGCTTCCCTGCCTGAGAGGACGAGCGGTTACTGGTTAACGACCAGCGCAGGCCGGGTAGCCCACAGACTTTGGGCGCAGATGGTCGCCATAATATTGTCAACCAGCAGCGGTGCCTGCTGATAGAGATCGAACTGCTGCGGGCTCATCAGCCAGTTTTTGATAATACCGCTAAATGCGCTATGTAATACGATCAACACAATCTCAATATTTGTATCAGCAGGTAATATCCTGTTACGCACGCAGGACTGCAATATACTTCTTATCGCATCGTAGCTAAAACCTATCTTCCCTCGGATTTCATGCTCCGGTATCATATCGCTGCTGAATTCACACTTATGATACAGAATCTGCATCAGTGCGTGCTGACGTGGCGTTTCAGCAATATATTGCAAACCGACGACAAACTTATTTCTTAAGTTTAATAACGGATTGACATTATTTGTTTGTATCAATTTATGATGAATTAATTCACGCAGCGGCAGCTGCTCTTCCCACATAGCATTAAATAATTCGCTTTTACTGGCAAAATGCCAATACACCGCGCCGCGCGTTACCCCAGCGGCATCAGCAATGTCGGTCAGCGTGGTGTTGCTCACCCCCCGCTGCGCAAACTGCTCAATTGCCGAATCGAGCAGTAGCTGGCGCGTCTTGAGCGCCTCTTCTTTCGTTTTTCTGGCCATAGCCTGCGTCACTTACCGCAAAATTCACGGTGGATGGAAAATCAATTAATTCAATTTACCATTGAGACTAACCGTAATATTTACCAAAAAGTTTTATAAATGCTAAAAATCAATAAATAAATTAAACGTATAAATCATTAATTAATATTCACATCATGAATGCGTCCTTTTCTTTTCCCTCTGCGTAAATTCTCCAATCCTGCTATTTTTGTGTTTCCGTGCCTTTGATGATTGTCCAAAAATAACTATCTCTTACATCCACCGATGTTTATTTGTAGGATAACGAACTGCTTTTTTTATTCACCCTTTCTTTCACAGATTTTTAGTCAAATCTGGCTATCAATCTATAAGGAACAGCAATGACGAGTCACGCCAGGGTTACACTTTTATCCAGCTTAATTATCTCTGCGGCATTACTTAGCGGCTGCGATAATTCTGGAAGCCAACAAGCGCATGCGCCAACACCTCAGGTTACCGTTCACACCGTGAACAACGCGCCATTGTCCATCACCACAGAATTACCGGGCCGGACCTCCGCGTTTCGCGTTGCTGAAGTTCGCCCACAGGTCAGCGGGATTATTCTCAAACGCAACTTTGTCGAAGGTAGCGATGTCGAGGCCGGACAATCTCTCTATCAAATTGATCCAGCAACCTACCAGGCAGCCTATGACAGCGCTAAGGGCGATCAGACTAAAGCAGAAGCCGCTGCGGTAATCGCTCACCTGACGGTGAAACGCTATGTCCCTCTGCTGGGCACCCAGTACATCAGTCAGCAGGATTATGACCAGGCGGTCGCTACCGCACGTCAGGCCGATGCTGATGTGATGGCGGCAAAGGCGGCCGTAGAGAGCGCACGCATTAATCTGGCCTACACCAAAGTCACCTCGCCGATTACCGGTCGTATCGGTAAATCCAGCGTCACCGAAGGTGCCCTGGTGACCAACGGCCAGTCTGATGCCATGGCCACGGTGCAGCAACTTGACCCTATCTACGTCGATGTCACCCAGTCCAGCAGCGACTTTATGCGTCTGAAGCAGGAGAGCCTGCAGCAGGGCGGCGACGCAAAAAGCGTGCAGCTACTGATGGAAAACGGCCAGCCTTACGCGCTGAAAGGTTCCCTGCAGTTCTCTGACGTCACCGTCGATGAGAGCACCGGTTCCATTACCCTGCGCGCCATTTTCCCGAACCCACAGCACGTACTGCTGCCGGGGATGTTTGTTCGCGCTCGTATTGATGAAGGCGTAAATCCAAACGCTATGCTGGTTCCGCAGCAGGGTGTGACCCGTACACCGCGCGGTGACGCAACGGTTCTGCTGGTAAACGATAAGAACCAGGTGGAAACGCGCAGCGTGGTGGCGGCCCAGGCCGTTGGCGACCAGTGGCTGATTACCAGCGGTCTGAAAGCCGGCGACAAAGTTATCGTCAGCGGCCTGCAGAAGGTTCGCCCTGGCGCCACCGTGAAGGCTGAAGAGGATACCGCGGCTCCGGCTGCGCAATAAGGTACCGATTAAATGTCTAAGTTTTTTATCCATCGACCGGTGTTTGCCTGGGTTCTGGCCATCATCATGATGATTGCTGGCGGCCTGGCAATACTGCAGCTGCCTATCGCCCAGTATCCGACGATCGCCCCGCCTGCGGTGGCTATCTCCGCGACCTATCCAGGCGCTGATGCGCAAACCGTACAGGATACCGTCACCCAGGTTATCGAACAGAACATGAATGGTATCGATAACCTGATGTACATGTCCTCCACCAGTGACTCGGCGGGTTCCGTGACCATCACCCTGACCTTTAAATCAGGAACCGATCCGGATATTGCCCAGGTGCAGGTACAGAACAAGCTCTCGCTGGCAACGCCGCTACTGCCGCAGGAAGTACAGCAGCAGGGTATCAGCGTCGAGAAGTCGAGCAGCAGCTTCCTGATGGTGGCTGGGTTTATCTCTGATAACCCAACGACCGTACAGGACGATATTTCTGACTATATCGCGTCTAACGTTAAAGACCCTATTAGTCGCCTGAACGGTGTGGGCGACGTGCAGCTCTTTGGTGCGCAATATGCGATGCGTATCTGGCTCGACGGCAACCTGCTGAACAAATACAGCCTGACACCGGTTGATGTTATCAACCAGTTGAAGGTGCAGAACGACCAGATCGCAGCAGGCCAGTTGGGCGGTACGCCAGCGGTGAAAGGCCAGCAGTTGAACGCTTCGATTATTGCGCAGACCCGTCTCAAAGACCCGGTTGAGTTTGGTAAAGTCACCCTGCGCGTGAACGCCGATGGCTCGGTAGTGCATCTGAGCGACGTCGCGCGTATTGAACTCGGCGGCGAAAACTACAACGTGGTCGCACGTATTAACGGTAAGCCTGCATCAGGTCTCGGGATCAAGCTGGCGACCGGGGCGAACGCGCTGGATACCGCCAATGCGATCAAGGCCAAGCTCGCGGAGCTGCAGCCGTTCTTCCCGCAAGGGATGAAGGTAGTCTATCCGTACGACACCACGCCATTCGTCACCATCTCGATCCATGAAGTGATTAAGACGCTGTTTGAGGCGATTATTCTCGTCTTCCTCGTCATGTATCTATTCCTGCAGAACATTCGCGCAACCCTAATCCCGACGATTGCGGTACCAGTGGTGCTTCTCGGAACCTTTGCCGTGCTGTCGATGTTCGGCTACTCGATAAACACCCTGACCATGTTCGGGATGGTGCTCGCAATAGGCCTGCTCGTCGATGATGCCATCGTGGTGGTGGAAAACGTCGAGCGTGTGATGGTCGAGGAGAGGCTATCACCCGTAGAGGCCACCGAGAAGTCGATGGAGCAGATCCAGGGAGCGCTGGTTGGGATCGCGATGGTGCTGTCGGCGGTATTCGTACCGATGGCCTTCTTCGGCGGCTCAACCGGGGCTATTTATCGCCAGTTCTCGATAACCATCGTTTCCGCCATGGCGCTGTCGGTACTGGTGGCCCTGATTCTCACCCCAGCGCTGTGCGCCACGCTGCTAAAACCTGCTTCGGCGGATCACTACGAGAAGAAAGGGTTCTTCGGCTGGTTTAACAATAAGTTTGATCAGAGCGTTAACCACTATACCAATAGCGTCAGCGGCATTCTGCGCGCCACCGGTCGCTATCTGCTTATCTACCTGCTGATCGTGGTGGGGATGGCGGTACTGTTTATGCGCCTGCCAACCTCCTTCCTGCCGGATGAAGACCAGGGCGTGTTCCTGACCATGGTACAGCTACCGGCTGGTGCGACGCAGGAACGTACTCAGAAGGTGCTGGATACGGTAACCCACTACTACCTCAATAACGAAAAGTCGAACGTTGAGAGCGTCTTTACGGTTAACGGTTTCAGCTTTAGCGGCCAGGGACAGAACTCCGGTATGGCGTTCGTAAGCCTGAAACCGTGGGATGAGCGTAGCGGCAATGAAAACAGCGCAGAGTCGGTCATCAAGCGTGCCACGATGGCCTTCAGTCAGATTAAAGATGCGATGGTCTTCCCGTTCAACATGCCGGCGATTATCGAGCTGGGTACAGCGACCGGCTTCGACTTTGAGCTGATTGACCAGGGTAACCTTGGCCATACCGCGCTGACTCAGGCACGCAACCAGCTTCTTGGCATGGTACAGCAGCATCCGGATCAGCTGGTTCGTGTGCGTCCAAACGGCCTCGAAGATACCGCGCAGTTCAAACTCGATGTCGATCAGGAAAAAGCACAGGCGCTGGGCGTTTCGCTATCTGATATCAACGAGACTATCTCAGCTGCACTGGGTGGCTACTACGTAAACGACTTTATCGACCACGGTCGTGTGAAGAAAGTCTACGTTCAGGCAGATGCAAAGTTCCGTATGCTGCCAGGCGACGTCAACAACATGTACGTCCGTAGCTCAAACGGTGAGATGGTGCCATTCTCTGCTTTTGTCACTTCGCGCTGGGTGTATGGTTCTCCACGTCTGGAACGCTATAACGGCCTGCCATCCATGGAGATCCTCGGTGAAGCGGCGCCGGGTAAGAGTACCGGTGAGGCGATGACGCTGATGGAACAACTGGCCAGCAAGCTGCCTTCAGGTATCGGCTTTGACTGGACGGGAATGTCCTATCAAGAACGTTTGTCCGGCAACCAGGCCCCTGCGCTGTATGCCATCTCGCTGATCGTCGTCTTCCTGTGCCTGGCTGCGCTCTATGAGAGTTGGTCGATTCCATTCTCCGTTATGCTGGTTGTACCACTGGGCGTTGTCGGCGCGCTGCTGGCAGCCTCACTGCGCGGACTGAATAACGACGTTTACTTCCAGGTGGGTCTGTTGACGACCATCGGCCTATCGGCGAAGAACGCCATTTTGATCGTTGAATTTGCCAAAGATCTGATGGAAAAAGAAGGAAAAGGCATCATCGAAGCCACGCTTGAGGCATCACGTATGCGTCTGCGTCCGATTCTGATGACGTCTCTGGCCTTTATCCTCGGCGTTATGCCGCTGGTTATCAGCCACGGTGCGGGCAGCGGTGCGCAGAATGCCGTCGGTACCGGCGTGATGGGCGGGATGCTGACCGCAACGCTGCTGGCAATCTTCTTCGTGCCGGTGTTCTTTGTGGTGGTTAGACGCCGCTTTACCAAACACTCTGAGTAACACGCTCACTCATGATAAAAGGCGCCTGTCGGCGCCTTTCTTTTTGTCTGTTAGTCAGTAAGATTAGTTCAGCGGGCTCAATGCGTTAGGCCACCTGACCATCAGTTACGCTACGCGACTCGTCATTTCGTTATTTTCCTCTGCATCATTTCTGCATAATTCCACCGTTTTCAGCCTCTCTTCTCCACGATATTTACGAACCACATAAATTGAGATAAATCCCCCTATCTATAGGCTATAGCGCAGGTGATAAAATAAGCCATTCCGTAATACGGCATATTTCTGGCGTAATGAAACGGATTATTTAGAGGCAACATCATGAAAAAATTTATTCTGGTGACACTGCTGGCAACGCTGCTTGCTGGCTGTGCGCATGATTCCCCTTGTGTACCCGTTTATGACGATCAGGGCCGTCTGGTTCACACCAACACCTGCATGAAAGGGACAACACAGGACAACTGGGAAACCGCGGGTGCTATCGCCGGTGGCGCCGCTGCTATCGCAGGCCTGACGCTGGGTATCGTTGCACTGACCAAATAACACAATGGCCAGAAGGCGCCCGCTTTCTGGCCCTTTCTCTTACTTATTGGCAGCGTCAGATGGCATAGGCGTAGCTTTTATTTCTAACCAAATCAGCCCCCACCTTTTAATTCCAGCCAGCAATCTAAATTACCAATCATAATAAAGAGATAGCGAGTAATGTCTTATTTTCAATACTGTGTTTGTTTCGAAAGGGATATTTCAATGAGGCAGGAATACTTTTTATTGTAGGCCGGATAAGGCGTTTACGCCGCCATCCGGCAGTGTGCGCCATCCCGAAGTCGGCGTAACACACCTTGTCCGGGCTACCAGCGCCGTTTGTAGCCCGGGCGAGCGTAGCGACCCCGGAATTTTCACCGTAGTTTTACTTTCCTACAGACGTAAAAAAGCCCATCCTGACGGATGGGCTTTTTTACTTTAATTGATGCCTGGCAGTTCCCTACTCTCGCATGGGGAGACCCCACACTACCATCGGCGCTACGGCGTTTCACTTCTGAGTTCGGCATGGGGTCAGGTGGGACCACCGCGCTACAGCCGCCAGGCAAATTCTTTACTAAGTGCCAAACTTTAACCCGAAAAACTGGTGCTGATACCCAGAGTCGAACTGGGGACCTCACCCTTACCAAGGGTGCGCTC